>NZ_JBIAXM010000008.1:108373-333249 GCF_042896695.1 Streptomyces sp. NPDC001270
CCATCCGCCGCCACACCCCCCCCACCTCCCGGGGGGGGTTGACTAAAACCCCTCCGTTTTCTCGTCCGGCCGACCCCGCGGGGGGGGCCCCGCCGCCCCCCCCCCCCCGCCGGTCCCGCCGGACGCGGACGGCCCGGTGCGCACGCGTCCGGCGTGCGCACCGGCCGCCCGGTCACCGGTAGCCGTCCGGTCACCGGTAGCCGTCCGGTCACCGGTAGCCGCCCGGTCACCGGTAGCCGCCCGGCTACCGGTAGTGGAGATACCGTCCGCGCACCGTGCGGAACGCCGCCAGTTCGTCCTGCCAGGCGCCGGCCACCTCGTCCGGGCCCGCGCCCGCGTCGATCATCGTGCGCACCAGGGCGGACCCGGTGAGCTTGTCGATCCAGTTGTCGGAGCGCCAGGCGAAGCCGCTCCAGACCTGCTTGGCGGTCACCAGCAGCGCGATCCCGGTCCGCACCGGGTCGTACGCGGCCCGGTCGTGGACGTGGATCTGCACACCCCCGACGGTCGTGCCCTGGAACTTGGAGAAGGTGGGCGCGAAGTACGCCTCGCGGAACCGCACGCCCGGCAGCCCCAGCGCGTCGGCCGCGGCGGCCCACCGCGCGTCGATGCCCTCCGCGCCGAGCAGTTCGAAGGGCCGGGTCGTGCCGCGCCCCTCCGACAGGTTCGTCCCCTCGAAGAGGCAGGTCCCCGAGTACACCAGCGCCGTGTCGGGCGTCGGCATGTTCGGGCTCGGCGGCACCCAGGGCAGACCGGCCGCGTCGTAGAAGTCCGTGCGCCGCCAGCCGGTCATCAGGACGGTCTCCAGCGGCACCTGGTGGTCCAGGAACTCCGCGTTGAACAGCCGCGCCAGCTCCGCGACCGTCATCCCGTGCGCCTGGGCGATCGGCTGCCGCCCGACGAACGTGGCGAACTCCCGGTGCAGCACCGGCCCCTGCGCTGACCGCCCGGTCACCGGATTCGGCCGGTCCAGCACCACGAACCGCTTGCCCGCGAGCGCCGCCGCCTCCATGCAGTCGTACAGGGTCCAGATGTACGTGTAGAAGCGGGCGCCCACGTCCTGGATGTCGAAGACGACGGTGTCCACGCCGGAGGCGGTGAAGACGTCGGCGAGCGGCCGGCCGCTCTTCTGGTAGGTGTCGTAGACCGGCAGGCCGGTCGCGGGGTCGTCCTGGCGCCCCTCGGAGCCGCCGGCCTGCGCGGTGCCGCGGAAGCCGTGCTCGGGTCCGAAGACGGCGGTGAGCGACACGCGGGGGTCGGCGTGCAGGACGTCGACGATGTGCCGGGCGTCCCGGGTGATGCCGGTCGGGTTGGTGACGATGCCGACACGCCGGCCGCCGAGGAGGGCGTAGCCGTCGTCGGCGAGGCGTTCGAAACCGGTGCGCAGCCGGCCGTGGGGTTCGGCGGCGGTCGTGGTGTCCGTGGTGTTCGCGGCAGGCGTGGTGGTCGCGGAGGTCGCGGCGGGAGTGACGGGTCCGGCCGCCGCCGTGGTCGCCGCCGCGAGGAGACTCCGTCTGGACAGGTGCATGGGCGACCTCCGCCGTCGAGGGGACATGGGCGACTTGGGCATGTGCACGATATGCGCGTCCTGGTGTGGTCCGACAGATGCGGGCGGGCGGCCCGGACGACCCGTCCGGACCCCCGGCGGAACCTTCCCCGGACACGGCCCCGCGCCCCTCAAGGTGTCGCGGTCGACCCTTCCCGCAAACATACCGACCGGTTAGTGTGGCACCCCAGGAGCCGGTTCGTGTCGAAGGAGACCGATGGTGGGAGCCGTGCAGGACGCGTCAGTCGTGGTCACCGGAGCGGGCGCCGGGATCGGCGCGGCACTCGCCCGCCGCTTCGCCGCCGAGGGCGCCCGGGTCGTCGTCAACGACCTGGACGCGGAGCGCGCCGAAGAGGTGGCGGACGAGATCGGCGGCATCGCCGTCCCGGGCGACGCGGCCGCCACCGTCGCCGCCGCCCGCGACGCCCTCGACGGGAGGGTCGACGTCTACTGCGCCAACGCGGGACTCGGCTCGGCCGGCTCGGAGGCGGCCCCCGAGGAGGTCTGGGCCCGGGCCTGGGACGTCAACGTCATGGCGCACGTACGCGCGGCCCACGCGCTGCTGCCCGACTGGCTGGCGCGCGGCGCCGGCCGCTTCGTCTCCACCGTCTCCGCGGCCGGACTGCTCACCATGATCGGCGCCGCCCCCTACAGCGTCACCAAGCACGGCGCGTACGCCTTCGCCGAGTGGCTGTCGCTGACCTACCGGCACCGCGGCCTCAAGGTCCACGCGATCTGCCCGCAGGGCGTGCGCACCGGCATGCTGACCGCCGCCGGCAGCGCGGGCGACCTGGTGCTCCGGCCGACCGCGATCGAACCGCAGGACGTAGCGGACGCGCTGTTCAAGGGCATCGAGGAGGACCGCTTCCTGATCCTGCCGCACTCGGAGGTCGCCGGCTTCTACCGGCACCGGGCCACGGAACCGGACCGCTGGCTGGCCGGCATGAACCACCTCCAGCGGACCTGGGAGGCGAACCGATGACCGGCTCCGGATACGCCGCCCGGCCCTGGCTGGCCCTCCTCAGCACCGCCCAGCGCGCCCCGATCGACCCCGACGACTCGCTCGTGCACGCCCTGCGCCGGGTGGTCGCCGAGGTCCCGGACCGCACCTTCCTGCGCTACTTCGACGCCCGCCTCAGCTACCGCGAGACCGACGAGCTGAGCGACGCCGTCGCCGCCCACCTCGCCGGCCGCGGCCTCGCGCCCGGCGCGCGGGTGGCCGTCCTGCTCCAGAACTCCCCGCACTTCGTGCTCGCCGTGCTCGGCGCCTGGAAGGCGGGCGCGATCGTCGTCCCCGTCAACCCGATGTACAAGTCGGCGGAGGTCGCCCACATCCTGCGGGACTCCGGGGCGACCGCGCTGATCTGCGCCGAGCGGGCCTGGGCGGGATATCTGCGGACCACGGCCGCCGACTCGTCCGTACGGATCGTGCTCACCACCGGCGAGCTGGACTTCCAGACCCGGCACGACCCGCGCGTGCTGAACTTCGAGCGGCTGCCCGGGGCCGCGGACGCCGACGACCTCGTGGCCGTGGCCCGCCGCCCCGCCGCCGCCCCGGCCGGCCGTGCCCCGCGCCCCACCGACGTAGCGCTGATCAGCTATACCTCGGGGACCAGCGGCACCCCCAAGGGCGCCACCAACACGCACGGCAACATCATGTACAACACCGAGCGCCAGCGGACCGGCCTCGGCCTGCCCGCGGCGCCGGTGTACCACGCCCTCGCCCCGCTGTTCCACATCACCGGCATGGTCTGCCAGTTCGGCTCCTGCCTGGACAGCGCGGGCACGCTGGTGCTGACGTACCGCTTCGAGCCGGGCGTCGTCCTGGAGGCGTTCGCCGAGCACCGCCCGCACTACACGGTCGGCCCGGCCACCGCCTTCATGGCGCTCGCCGCCCACCCCGACGCCGCTCCGGACCACTTCGCGTCCTTCGTGCAGATCTCCTCCGGCGGCGCGCCGCTGCCGCCCGCCCTGGTCGAGAAGTTCCGCGCGGACTTCGGCCCCTACCTCCGCAACGGCTACGGACTGACCGAGTGCACGGCGCCCTGCGCCACCGTGCCGCCCCACCTGGAGGCCCCGGTCGACCCCGGATCGGGGACGCTGGCCGTCGGCGTGCCCGGCGCCGACACCGTCGTCCGGATCGTCGACGACGAGGGCGCGGAGGTCCCCTTCGGCCACTCGGGCGAGATCGTCGTACGCGGCCCGCAGGTGGTGCCCGGCTACTGGCGGCGGCCCGAGGCCACCGCCGAGACCTTCCCCGACGGCGAGCTGCGCACCGGCGACATCGGGTTCATGGACCGGCAGGGCTGGCTGTACGTCGTCGACCGCAAGAAGGACATGATCAACGCCTCCGGCTTCAAGGTGTGGCCCCGCGAGGTCGAGGACGTGCTCTACACCCACCCGGCGGTGCGCGAGGCAGCCGTCGTCGGGGTGCCCGACGGCTACCGGGGCGAGACGGTCAAGGCGTACATCAGCCTCCGCCCGGGCGCCGCGGCGGACCCGGCCGCACTGGCGGCGTACTGCAAGGAGAGACTGGCGGCGTACAAGTACCCGCGCCAGGTGGAGATCCTGTCCGACCTGCCGAAGACGGCGAGTGGGAAAATCCTCCGCCGGGAACTGCGTTCCCGGCCGCGCGAGAGCCAGTGAAGCACCACGGAAAGGCAGGTGGCGGCAGTGCCCAGGACGACGGACGGCGACGGGGCTCCCGTCCCGCGGCGGCTCCTCGCCGCCGCCACTCGGCTGTTCGCCGAGCAGGGGTACGACCGCACCTCCGTACAGGAGATCGTCGAGGCGGCAGGCGTCACCAAGGGCGCGCTCTACCACTACTTCGGCTCCAAGGACGACCTGCTGCACGAGGTCTACGCCCGGGTGCTGCGCGTGCAGCAGGACCGGCTCGACACCTTCGCGGGCGCCGACGAACCGGTCGAGGAGCGGCTGCGCGCAGCGGCGGCCGACGTCGTCGTCACCACGATCGAGAACCTCGACGACGCGATGATCTTCTTCCGGTCCATGCACCACCTCAGCCCCGAGAAGAACAAGCAGGTACGGGCCGAGCGGCGGCGCTATCACGAACGCTTCCGCGCGCTCGTCGAGGAGGGGCAGCGGACCGGCGTCTTCACCACGGCGACCCCGGCCGACCTGGTGGTGGACTACCACTTCGGCTCGGTCCACCACCTCTCGACGTGGTACCGGCCCGACGGCCCGCTCACCCCCCAGCAGCTCGCCGACCACCTGGCAGATCTGCTGCTGCGGGCGCTGCGCCCCTGAACCGGTGCGGCGCCGGCGCCGACGCCGACGCCGCCGACGCTGCCGACGAACTGGCGCGGGTGCCGCGGGACGCCGCGGCACCGGCCCCGCGTACGACAGGAACGATCACGGGAGAGGCCCCGCTCGCACCGGGTCCGGCCCCGTGGCGCGCGGCTACGGCAGGTACTTCTTCAGCTCCCGGCGCGCCAGCGACCGCTGGTGCACCTCGTCCGGGCCGTCCGCGATCATCAGCGTGCGCGCGGCGGCGTACAGCTCGGCCAGCGGGAAGTCCTGGCTGAAACCGCCGGCGCCGTGCAACTGGATGGCCCGGTCGATGATGTCGACCACCGCCCGGGGCGTCGCGATCTTGATGGCCTGGATCTCGGTGTGCGCGCCCTTGTTGCCGACGGTGTCCATCAGCCACGCCGTCTTCAGCACCAGGAGCCGCAACTGCTCCACCGTCACCCGGGCGTCCGCGATCCAGGTGTGCACCACGCCCTGCTGGGCCAGTGCCTTGCCGAAGGCCGTACGGGACACGGCCCGCCGGCACATCAGCTCGATCGCCCGCTCCGCCATGCCGATCAGCCGCATGCAGTGGTGGATGCGGCCGGGCCCGAGCCGGGCCTGGGCGATGGCGAAGCCGCCGCCCTCCTCGCCGATCAGGTTCGACACCGGCACGCGCGCGTGGTCGAAGACCACCTCGGCGTGCCCGCCGTGGGCGTGGTCCTCGTATCCGAAGACCTGCATCGCCCGCCGCACCGTGACCCCCGGTGTGTCCCGGGGGACGAGGACCATGGACTGCCGGCGGCGCGGATCGGCCCCGTCGGGGTCGGTCTTGCCCATCACGATGAAGATCCGGCAGTCCGGGTTCATCGCTCCGGAGATGTACCACTTGCGGCCGGTGACGACATAGTCCTCGCCGTCCCGCTCGATGAGGGTGGTGATGTTGGCGGCGTCGGACGAGGCCACCTCCGGCTCGGTCATCGCGAAGGCCGAGCGGATCTCGCCGGCCAGCAGCGGCTCAAGCCACTGCTTGCGCTGCCGCTCGTCGCCGAACTGCGCCAGCACCTCCATGTTGCCGGTGTCCGGGGCCGCGCAGTTCAGCGCGGTGGGCGCGAGCTGCGGGGAGCGGCCGGTGATCTCGGCCAGCGGGGCGTACTGAAGATTGGTCAGCCCGGCCCCGTACCCGGAGTCCGGCAGGAACAGGTTCCACAGCCCCTGCCGGCGCGCCTCGGCCTTCAGGTCACCGACCACGGCCGGCGTGTCCCAGGGGGAGGCCAGCGCCGCCCGCTGCTCCCGGGCGACCGCCTCGGCCGGACGGACGTGCTCGTCCATGAAGGCCAGCAGCCGGGCGCGCAGCTCCTCGGTGCGCTCGTCGTACGCGAAGTCCATGGCCGTCAGCCTTCCTGGAGGGTGGTCAGCCCGTGGTCGATGAAGACGGGAACGAGGTCCCCGATGCGGTCGAAGCCGGGCCCGACCGTCCGGCCCAGCGTGTACCGGTAGTGGATGCCCTCCAGGATCACGGCGAGCTTGAACCAGGCGAACGCCGTGTACCAGGAGACGGCCGACACGTCGCGTCCCGAGCGGGCGGCGTACCGCTCGATCAGCTCGGCCGGCGCGGGGTGCCCGGCGGCCTCGGCGGTGGTGGTGACGGGGGAGCCGGGCAGGCCCAGCGGCAGGCTGTACATCACCAGCAGGCCCAGATCGGTCAGCGGGTCGCCGAGCGTGGACATCTCCCAGTCGAGGACCGCCGTGATCCGGTCGTCGGCGCCGATCAGGACGTTGTCGAGCCGGTAGTCGCCGTGCACGACGGTCGCCGCGGGGGAGACGGGCAGCGAACGCCCGAGGGCCGCGTGCAGTTCGTCGACGCCGGCCAGGTCCCGGGTGCGGGAGGCGTCCAGTTGCTTGCCCCAGCGGCGCAGCTGCCGGTCCAGGAAGCCCTCGGGGCGGCCGAAGTCCGCGAGGCCGACCTCGGCAGGGTCCACGGCGTGCAGCTCGACGAGGGTATCGACCAGGGAGAGCACCGTGCTCCGGGTGCGCTCCGGGCCCAGCGGGGCCAGTTGCCCGGCGGTGCGGTACGGGGTGCCCTCGACGAACTCCATGACGTAGAAGGGCGCGCCGAGAACCTCGGGGTCCTCGCACAGCAGCAGCGCGCGCGGCACCGGCACGCGCGTGGGGTGCAGCGCGTCGATCACGCGGTGCTCGCGCGTCATGTCGTGCGCGGTGGCCAGGACGTGACCGAGCGGTGGCCGCCGCACCACCCAGGTCCCCGTGCCGTCCGTGACGGCGTACGTGAGATTCGACCGCCCCCCTTCGATCAGCCGGCCGGTCAGGGGGCCGTCGACCAGCCCGGGGCGCTCGCGGTCGAGCAGGCCGCGCAGCCGGTCGAGATCGAGTCCGGGCGGGTGGTCGGGACTCATGCGTCGCTCCTACGGACAGGTGAACAGGACGCGACTCATGATGCCGACCGGTCGGTATGTCGTCCAGTGCGCGGGGCGAACGTGACCGGGGCCACGATGGGCGGACGGCCCCCGCGCGCCGCGCCGGGGGCCGTCGGACGGGTCCGGGTCCGGGTCAGTGGTCGTCCCAGTGTCCGGCGTGCGCGGCGTGCCGGTGGCCGTCGTGCAGGTAGTCGACGTGGTCGCCGTGCTGCACGCGCGCGTGCCCGCAGCCCTCGCCGTGCTGGTGGTCGTGGCCCTCGTGGGCGGTGTGCCCGGCGGGCTCGCACTCGTCCCAGTGTCCGGCGTGCTCGCGGTGCAGATGACCGTCGTGTGCGTAGTCGACGTGGTCGCCGTGCGGTACCTGGGTGTGCCCGCAGTCGGGCCCGTGGCTGTGCGTGTCGTGGGAGGCGTGTTCCTGATGAACGGCGGTCATGGTGCTCACCTTCGGGGTGCGGGGTGCTGACGACGGACAGGCTGCCACGCATAAGGGACATATCCCGACATCCTGGCTGCGCGTGGCGCCCGAGTACCCCGCCGTACCGGGAGCATGAACCAAACCTGAAGGTCCACCGCCACGCCGGAGGAAGGCCGCTAGAGGACTATCGCCACCGCGCACGCAGCCGTCGCCGCCGCGCACAGCACCGCCGCCGCGGCGTGCCGCGGGGCGAGCGCCGCGGGCCGGTCGGCCGCGGCGAGCACCCGTACGCGGTGGTGGGCGACCCGCAGGAACCCCAGCCAGAACCCGCAGCACAGCACGCACACGACGATCCCGGCGGGGGTCGCCCCGCCGCGCAGGGCGGTACGCGCGGCGAGCACGGTGGCCACGGTGTACGACAGCGTCGTACGCAGCCAGGCCAGCCGGGTCCGCTCCGGCTGCAGCCCCGGATCCCGGTCGGCGGTCATCCGCCCCGCCCGAGGACCACGACGACCACCATGGCGAACGCCACCACCGCGACCACGAGGCTCAGCAGCGCCGGGAACCGGGACGCGGGCAGGTCCTCGCCCCGCCGCATGGCCCGCTCGCAGCGCACCCAGTGGTTGACCGCGCGCACCGCGCACAGCACACCGGCCGCGAGCAGGGCGAGCGCAAGACCCGCCCGCCAGGCCCAGCGCAGGTGCGGCAGGAACTGGTCCACCGCGAAACCCCCGCCGATCAGCGCGAGCGCGGTGCGCACCCAGGCCAGGAAGGTGCGCTCGTTCGCCAGCGAGAACCGGTAGTCGGGCGTGGCTCCTTCGGCCCGGATCCGGTCGGGGGCGAACCAGAACCGGACATTGCGCAGGGATTCGCGCAGGGATTCGCTCACGCCGAGGACCCTACCGGGCGGGCTGCCCGAGTCGGCCGCGCCGCCTGCTCCGTTCACACCGTCTGCGCCGTCTGCGCCGTCTGCGTCTGCGGAACTCGTGCCGTCCGGGCCGTTCGCGGTCATCCCTCGCCCCGGTGCTCCCGCAGCCGCCGGTACGCGGCCAGACCGTCCGGTGTCCACTCCCACTCCCCGAGCCGCCGCTCCAGCTCGTCCTCGGTCAGGAAGTCGTGCCAGTCGATCTCCTCCTGCTGGGGCCGGACCGGAAGGTCGCAGCGGACCTCGTAGACCGCGGACCACCAGCTGTGCCCCGCGCCGTCGTCGTACAGGAAGGTGAACAGACGCGCCGGCCGGGGCAGCCCCGTCACCCCCAACTCCTCCTCCGCCTCGCGCAGGGCCGCGTCGTCGTAGGACTCGCCCGCGCCGACCACCCCGCCGACGAACATGTCGTAGTGGGAGGGGAAGACCAGCTTGGTCGCCGTGCGGCGGTGCACGAAGATCCGGCCGGCCGCGTCGCGGGCCAGGACGAAGGCGCAGCGGTGGCGCAGCCCGCGCGCATACGCCTCGCCCCGCGGTGACTGCCCGATGACCCGGTCGTGCTCGTCGACGATGTCGAGGATTTCGTCAGCTGCGCTCATGGCCCCATCCAAGCAGGGCACCTCTCCTGCCCGCCCACCCGGCCGAGGCCGGGCCGACGGGTCCCGCCGTGGGCCGGGCCGGGGCTCAGTGCGGCTGGAGGTCGCGTCGCGGCTCCGGCTGCGCCGTACCGCGCGGCATCGCGGGGTGCAGCCCGAGCAGCACGATGCCCACGACCACGGCGGCCAGCCCGACCGCCTCCCAGGCCAGCGCCCCGGTGTCGGTGCGCAGCCGGTCGCCGAGGAAGCCCACCCCGCACAGGATCCCGGCCAGCGGCTGGGCGGCCGTGAGCGCCGGCAGCGACATGCGCAGCGGCGCGGTCTCGAACGCGCTCTGCACCAGGATCAGCCCGGTGACGCCCAGCACGAGCACGCCGTAGGGCTGCCAGCCGGTGAACACCTCGGTCAGGCCGCCCGCGGAGAACCGCTGCCCGCTGATCCGGGTCAGCGCGTCCTGCACCCCGTACAGGACACCCGCGGCGAGGGCCAGCAGTGCCGGGCCCTTGCTCAGCCGGGAGCGTTTGGCGTACGTCGTCAGCAGCAGGGCCAGCCCCACCATCGCGCCGATGATCAGCCAGTGGCGGACCGGATCGGTGACCGCGTGCCCGCTGTGCGGCTGGCCCGCCACGATGAACGCGGTCACACCGCCGGCGAGCAGGGCGAGACCCGCCCAGCCCTGGCGGCCCAGGGACTGCTTCGTCTGGTGCCGGGAGAGCGCGAGGGCGAACAGCAGGTTCGTGGCGAGCAGCGGCTCCACCAAGGAGATCTCACCGTCACCCAGAGCGACCGCGCCCAGGATCATTCCGGCCATCATCAGGGCGATGCCGCCGAGCCAGCGCGGCACTCTCATCAGGTCGAGGAGGATCCGTGGCGAGAGGAAGTCACTGAGGGGTGCGTCCTTGGCGGCGTTCTGCTGGAGCACGAACCCGAAGCCCACGCAACAGGCCGCGCTCACGGCGAGAATCAGAACCAGAACCGACACGCTGCGTACCTCGATCATCCGGCCGGGTCACGGGCTGCGTAGTGGCCGACTGTAGCGCTCCGGAGCACTCCGTGCCCCTGGGAGTGCCCGGAACCAGTCAGTCGAATCAGCCACGACGCCCGGTCGGCCACCGAGGCGCGACCTTACCGCCATGGTCCGCCGCCCGGAAGGGCAGCGCCATGGCGCATACCACAACAACGGCTCGTCGCGCGCCGGGCCCGGCCCGTCGCCGAGCCGCCCGGTGAAGGTCAACTCCCGGTATTCACTGGGTAGTTGATCACCAAACCGGCAACTGTGAACTTGACGTAAACCACTGGCTGGGGATTTGCTGTGAGTGATCAGTCGATGGCGTTCGACAACCAGGAAGTCTCGCGGTGCCCTTACCCTCGTCTGTGCTCCATCCGCGCCGCGAGCGGCCCTCCGGGGTCTTCGACGACGCCTTCGACGACGCCGGCCTGATAGCCGCGCGCACCGCGTTGGCCCAGGGCCGGCGGCAGACCGTCCGGGCGCTGCTCCAGCGCACCGGCGACGACTGGGACCGCCGCGGCCACCGGATCTGCGTCCTCGCCCGGGAGTCCTACACCTCCGCCTGGGCCCGCGACTGGCTGGCTGCCGAGCCGGCGTCCGCCGACGCCGCCGTGCTGCTCGCCCTGGCCCTGGTGCGGCGCACCCTGCGCGGCAAGGCGGAGCCCGCCAGGGCCCGCGCCGCCTGCCGGGCCGCGGCCGTCCTCGCGCCCGCCGACCCGACCCCCTGGCTCGGCCTGCTCCACCTGGCCCGCCACCTGGGCACCGACCAGGAGACGGCAGACGCCTTCGCCGAGGTGTGCCACCGGCACCCCGAGCACCACCAGGCGCACCATCTGATGACGGCCCGCCTCGCCGAGCACCGCCCCGGGCACGCCGACCCGGGCCACGAGGCGTACGCCTTCGCCGGACGCAGTGCCGCCCGCGCCCCCGCCGACTCCCCGCTGGCCATCCTGCCCGTCGTCGCGTACGCCGAGCGCTACCGGGTGCTGGCCGCCGCGGGCCTGCTGCCCGCCGACCCCGCCGCCTCCGGGCACTGGTCGGGACCGCGGCCCGAGCAGGTGCTGCGGGCCGCCTTCGACTGGTGGCTGGAGTGGGAGCAGGACGAGCACCCGCGCCGCCACGTCGACCTGAACTTCCTCGCCCACGCCACGTCCTGCGCCGGCCGCGCCGCGGAAGCCGCCGCACTGTTCCAGCGGATCGGCCGGCACCTCACCCCGCGGCCGTGGTGCTACCCGGACCGCGATCCGTGCACCGCCTTCCGCGCCGCCCGGGAGCGCGCGCTCGGCGCCGCCCGGTCGGCCTCCGACGAGGCGCTCCCGGAGCCGTACGCGTACGGCCGTGCCCGGCGCACGTGAGCGCCGCTCCCGGCAGGGCGCACGTGAGTGGCCTCCCGGCGCGGCGCACGTAAGAAGTCATTACGGAACGCTGACTCGTCGCCCCGTTCCCTGGCCCCGCCGCGCCGGCGGTGCTCGAATGAATGCGTGAACTTCGAACCATCTGAGGACACGCCGGGCGGGGATGCCGGGGACGCGAGAGCCCGGGACGCGCGGGCCGAGGGCGCGCCGGCGGCGGCCGGCCGCCCGGTCGGCCGCCGGGTCCTGCTCGGCACCCTCGCCCTCGGCGCCCTCGGCGTGGCCGCCGCGCCCGCCCTCCAGCGCGGCACGGACGCACTCCTCGGCGCCGTGTCCGGCAAGGACCCCACGGGACTGACCGGCCTGCTGCCCAACGGCGGCGGCTTCCGCTACTACTCGGTCGCCGCCTCCGTGCCCGACCAGGGCCCCGCCGACTACCGGCTCACGATCGGCGGACTCGTCGACCGCCCCCGCACCTACACCCTCGCCGACCTGCGTGCCCTGCCCCAGACCCGGATGGTCAAGGACGTCCAGTGCGTCACCGGCTGGCGCGTCCCCGGCACCCCGTTCGAGGGGGTCCGGCTGTCCCGGCTGCTGGACGCGGCGGGTGTGCGCGGCACGGCCCGCGCGATCCGCTTCACCTGCTTCGACGGCACGTACACCGAGAGCCTCACCCTGGACCAGGCCCGCCGCTCCGACGTACTGGTCGCGCTGCGCATGCAGGACAAGGACATCGGCCACGACCACGGCGGTCCGGTCCGCCTCTACGTCGCTCCCATGTACTTCTACAAGTCGGCGAAGTGGCTCTCCGGCATCACCGTCACCGACCGGGTCCGGCCCGGCTACTGGGAGCAGCTCGGATACGACGTCGACGCCTGGGTCGGCCGCTCGAACGGACGGACCGATGAGCCTACGAGCTGAGACCGCCACCACCTCCGTCGGCGCCCGGCTGCGTCGCTTCACCCCCGCCGAACGCTGGGTGCACCGCACGACCGCCGCGCTGATGGGCCTGTGCGTGCTGACCGCGGCCTGCCTCTACATCCCCCAGCTCGCCGTGCTCGTCGGCCGCCGCGCCCTCGTCGTCCGCGTTCACGAGTGCGCGGGCCTGGCCCTGCCGGTGCCCGCCCTGCTCGGCCTCGCCTCCCGGGCGTTCCGCGCCGACCTGCGCTTCCTCAACCGCTTCGGCCCGCACGACGGGATCTGGCTCCGCGCCGCGCTGCGCCGCGACCGGCGGCCCGCAGAGCGCCCGGCGGGCAAGTTCAACGCCGGCCAGAAGGTCTACGCCGCCTGGATCGCCGGTGCCACGCTGGTGATGCTCGGCACGGGCCTGCTGATGTGGTTCACCCACCTCGCCCCGCTGATGTGGCGCACCTCGGCGACCTTCGTGCACGACTGGCTCGCCCTCACCATGGGCGTCGTCCTCGCCGGCCACATCGGCATGGCGCTGGCCGACCCGGAGGCCCGCCGCGGTCTGCGCACGGGCACCGTGAGCCGGGACTGGGCGGACCGGGAACATCCGCTGTGGCGGCCCTGACCCGCGCCTTTGCGTCCGCTCCCGGCCGGACGGCCGGACGGATCCCAGCTTCGGGAGTCGTGGGCGGAGGCCGGCGTCGCGGGCCGCCGACGGATGCCGGCGTCGCGGGCCGCCGACGAATGCCGGCGTCGCGAGCTGCCGACGGATCCCGCCGCCACGAGCCGCCGGCCGCGGTCAGCCGCCGAAGTCCAGCAGTACCTTGCACGAGCGACCGCGATCCGCCGCCAGGGCGAAGGCCCGTTCCGCGTCGGCCACCGGAACGACCGCGCTGATCAGCCCGTCCAGCGCGGGCTCGGCCGCCAGCAGATCCAGCGCCGCGTCGAACTCGGCGTCGAACCGGAACGACCCGCGCAGCTCGATCTCCCGGCTCACCACCAGGTTCCCCGCGAACGGGCTCTGCCCGGGCGGCAGCATGCCCAGCTGCACCACGATCCCGGCGCGTCGCACGAGCCGCAGACAGGTATCGAGCCCGGCCGCCGTCCCCGATGCCTCGACGGCCACGTCGACCTCGTCCGGCCACCCGGCGTCGCCCGGATCACCGGCCCGTACGACCGTGTCCGCGCCCGCCACGGCGGCGTACCGCAGTGCCTCGGGCAGCAGGTCGGTCACGGTCACCCGGGCCGCGCCCGCCGCCCGCGCCGCCGCGACCACCAGGCACCCGATCGGCCCGGCACCGGTCACCAGTACATGCCGCCCGGTCACCGGCCCGGCCCGCCGCACCGCGTGCGACGCGACCGACAGCGGCTCGGCGAGCGCCGCCCGGCGCGCGTCCAGACCGCTGGGCAGGGCCCGCAACTGCCGGGCCGGCACGGCCACCACGCCCGCGAAGGCACCCTGGACGTGCGGGAAGCGGGCCGCGCTGCCCAGGTAGCGGACGTCCCGGCACACCGTGCGCCGCCCGGCCGCGCACTCCGGGCACGCCCCGCACGGTGTCGCCGGATGCACGGCGACGGCCGTGCCGGGGGCCGGCCCCGAGGCGCCCGCCCCGTACCCGGCCACCGTGCCCACCACCTCGTGCCCCGGCACCAGCGGCTCCCGCAGCCGGAAGTCACCGACGCCGCCGTGTCGCCAGTAGTGCAGATCGGACCCGCACACCCCGCCGTAGCGGACGGCGACCAGCGCCTGCCCGGGACCGGGCTCCGGCACCGGCAGCTCCTCGACGCGCAGGTCACCGCGTCCGTGGAGCACACAACCGATCATTCCCCTGTCCTCCTTCACAGCACGCTGGTCATGCCGCCGTCCACGTAGAGCACCTGCCCGCTGACGAAGTCCGCAGCCGGAGAGGTGAGGAACAGCACCCCGCCCACCAGGTCGGCGGTACGGCCCCAGCGTCCGGCCGGGGTACGGCGGCGCACCCAGGCGGTGAACTCCTCGTCCTCGACGAGCGGCCGGGTCAGCTCGGTCTCGACGTAGCCGGGCCCGAGCCCGTTCACCTGGACGCCGTACGGCCCCCAGTCCGCGCACATGCCCTTGGTGAGCATCTTCAGCGCGCCCTTGGCCGCCGCGTACGGCGCGATGCCGGGGCGCACCACCTCGCTCTGCACCGAGCAGATGTTGACGATCTTTCCGTGGCCGCGCGCCGTCATCCGCCGCGCGGCCTCCCGGCCGACCAGGAACGCGCTGGTCAGATTGGTCTGAAGGACCTGGTGCCAGTCGTCGTCGGTGAATTCGAGGAGGGGGGCGCGCAGTTGCATGCCCGCGTTGTTCACCAGGATGTCGAGCGGGCCCACCCGCTCCTCGACGTCCGCGACGCCCCGGGCCACGGCCGGCCCGTCGGTCACGTCGAACACCGCCGTGTGCACCCGGTCCGCGGGCAGGGCGGCGGCGGCCTCGGCCAGCCGGGCGCCGTCGCGTCCGTTGAGCACGACCGTGCAGCCGGCCTCGGCCAGGCCGCGGGCCAGCGCGTGTCCGATGCCCCGGCTGGAGCCGGTGACCAGGGCGGTACGGCCGCTGACGTCGAAGAGGGGGTGAGCCGTCATGGTCGTAACCGCTCCTAGATCACGAGGGACAACAGGAGGACCAGGCCGCCGGCCACCACCGAGATGATGCACTCCATCACCGACCAGGTCTTGAACGTCTGGCCGACACCGAGCCCGAAGTACTCCTTCACCAGCCAGAACCCGGCATCGTTGACATGGCTCAGGAAGAGCGAGCCGGCGCCGATGGCGAGGACCAGCAGGGCCGCGTGCGTGGTCGACATGTCCGCGGCCAGCGGAGCGACCAGACCGGCCGCGGAGACGGTCGCCACGGTCGCCGAACCGGTCGCCAGCCGGATCGCCACCGCGATCAGCCAGCCCAGCAGCAACGCCGGGACGGACCAGTCCTTGGAGACGTCCAGGATCATCTGGCCGACACCGGAGTCGACGAGCGTCTGCTTGAAACCGCCGCCCGCGCCGACGATCAGCATGATGCCGGCGATCGGCATCAGGCTCGTCTCGACGGTCCGGGCGATCCGGTCCTTGGAGAAGCCGGCCGGCCGGCCCAGCGTGAAGATGCCGACGAGTACGGCCAGGAGCAGGGCGATCAGCGGCGAGCCCAGCACGTCGAAGACGCGCTGCACCAGGCGGGCCGGATCGTCCACCACGATGTCCACCAGCGCCTTGGCCAGCATCAGGACCACCGGCAGCAGGATCGTGGCGAGCGTCACGCCGAAGCCGGGCCGCTTCTCCGGCTCCGTGGCGGGGCGCTGCGGGATCATCCCCTCGGGGGCCGGCACGTCCACCCAGCGCGCGGCGAACTTCGAGAACAGCGGCCCGGCGATGATCACGGTGGGGATCGCGACCAGCACGCCGAGCGCCAGCGTGACCCCCAGATCGGCCTTGACCGCGTCGATCGCGACCAGCGGGCCGGGGTGCGGCGGCACCAGTCCGTGCATCACGGACAGGCCCGCGAGCGCCGGGATGCCGATGCGCATCAGCGAGTGGTTGCCGCGCCTCGCGACCATCAGGACCACCGGGATCAGCAGCACGATGCCGACCTCGAAGAACAGCGGCAGGCCGATCACGGAGGCGATCAGCACCATCGCCCACGGCATCGTCCGGCCGCCCGCGCGGGCCAGGATGGTGTCGACGATCCGGTCGGCGCCGCCGGAGTCGGCGAGCAGCTTGCCGAGGATCGAACCGAGGGCGATCAGCACGCCGACGCCGGCGACCGTGCTGCCGAGGCCGGTGGTGAAGCTGGTTATCGCCTTGTCGAGCGGTGCCCCGGCGCACGCGCCCAGCACGAGCGAGCCGATGGTCAGCGCCAGGAAGGCGTGGAGCTTGAACTGGGTGATGAGCAGGACGATGACGGCGATGCCCGCCAGGACGGCTATGCCGAGCTGGGCGTGCCCGGCCGAGGTGATGGGCGGGACGGTGTCCGCTGCCAGCATCTCGACGCTGAGTCTGGTCACGGGGGGTTCCCTTCCAGGTGGACGGGGACGGGGGACAGGAAGGATCGTGCTGAGCGGCGGTAGTGCCCCTGCGGGCGCTACCGCGCGCTGTCGGGAAGTGCGGCCAGCGCCTCGACGGCCCGTTCGGTGATCTGCTGCGGGCTGCCGGAGACGTCCACGGCGACCCCCGTCTCGTCCGGCTCCAGCGGCTGGAGCGTCGCGAACTGGGAGTCGAGCAGTGCGGTCGGCATGAAGTGACCCTGCCGGTGGGACATGCGGTCCTCGACGAGCGCGCGGTCACCCGTCAGGTGCACGAACACGATCCCGGGGGCCGCGGCTCTGAGCCGGTCGCGGTACGACCGCTTCAGCGCCGAGCTGCTCACCACCCCGCCCAGACCGGCCCGCCCGTGGGCCCAGCGGCCGATGGCGTCGAGCCACGGCCATCGGTCGGCGTCGTCGAGCGGGACACCGGCCGACATCTTGGCGATGCTGGCGGGCGGATGGAAGTCGTCGCCCTCGGCATACGGAACGCCGAGCCGGGCAGCAAGCAGGCGACCGATCGTGGTCTTGCCCGTGCCGGCGACGCCCATCACCACGACGACGCGGGGGGTGCGCATCACAGCCTCGCTGTCTTCCTCGACAAGCGACGTCGACAACTGACGTCAGCCACACTGAACCCCATTAGATAAGACGAATTCAAGAGTCCGGGCCCAATAAGTCTGACTTTTTGCTCGGTGATCCACTCTGTACGCTGAGTGCATGAGCACACCGGGCCGGGGGCTGCACGGCCATGTACTGGACACCCTCGGCCCCGCGATCACCGCGGGGCAGTACCCCCCGGGCAGTGTGCTGCGCACCGACGAACTGGCCCAGCACTTCGAGGTCTCGCGCTCGGTGATGCGCGAGGCGGTACGCGTCCTGGAATCCATGCACCTGGTCGAGTCCCGCCGCCGGGTCGGCGTCACCGTGCTGCCGAAGTCCGAGTGGAACGTCTACGACCCGCAGGTCATCCGCTGGCGTCTGGAAGGCACCGACCGCCCGCACCAGTTGCGCTCGCTGACCGTGCTGCGCTCGGCGATCGAACCGGTCGCGGCGGGGCTCGCCGCCCGGCACGCCACGCCGGAGCAGTGCGCCGAACTCACCGAGTGCGCGCTCGGCATGGTGGCCAACTCACGCGGCCACCGGCTGGAGACCTACCTGGTCCACGACGTCGCCTTCCACCGGATCGTCCTGACCGCCTCCGGCAACGAGATGTTCGCCCGGCTCGGCGACGTCGTCGCCGAGGTCCTCACCGGCCGCACCCACCACGAGGTCATGTTCGAGGACCCGGACCCGGCCGCCGTCACCCTGCACGTCCAGGTGGCCGAGGCGGTACGCGGCGGCGACGCGGCCCGCGCCGAAGAACTGACCCGCGAGATCACCGTGGGCGCGCTCCAGGAACTGGACATCCTCGCGCCCTGACCGGCGCCGCGCCCGCTCAGCCGACGATCTCCCCGTCGACGTACACCCACGCCCCGTCCACCCGCTCGAACCTGCTGCGCTCGTGCAGCGCGCCACCCCGGTAGGACGCCCGGAACGTCACCGTCCCGGCGCTGTGGAAGGCCGAACCCCCGGTCGTCTCCAGCACCTCAAGACCGGTCCACCGCATCCCCGGGTCGAGGTCGAGCCGCCCGGGCCGGGTCCGCGGGTGCCAGGTCCGCAGCAGATACCCCGCGTCCCCGCGCACGAAGGCCGCGTACCGCGACCGCATCAACGCCTCAGCGGTCGGCGCGGCCCCCGGCCCCCGGTGGTACCGCCCACAGCACCCCGCATACGCCCCGGACAGCCCACACGGACAGGAAGAACCCGATGTCATACCGCCCATTGTGCCCGGCAGGGGCGCGGGGAACTGCGCGCCCGGCCACGACGTACCCGCACACGCTCACCGGCCCGGGTGCCTGGTCTCCGGGTGACTGCAACCCCTTGAAGAGGCGCGGGGAACTGCGCGACCAGCCACGACGCACCCACAGACGATCACCACCGCGCCCCTTCCTCCCCACCCCGCCCAGCGCAGCGCAGCGCAGCGGCAGCGAAACGTCAGCCGACCGCCCGAGCCCCCGGCAAGGGCAACGGCGGAAGCGCAGCCCCATGCACCCACGCGGCGAACAACCCGTCCACCGGCTCCGCCGCGAACCGCCCGACGTGCTCGGCGAACGCCCGCGTCGTCACCGTCCCGCCCCGGTGCAGCCGCACCCAACTCCGCAGCATCGGGAAGAACGCGTCGTCACCCAGCGCACAGCGCACCGCGTGCAGCACCAGCCCACCCCGCTCGTAGAGCCGGTCGTCGAACATCGCCTTGCGCCCCGGATCCGCCAGCCGCAGATCCTGCGGCAGCGAGGCCAGCGACCGGTGCGCCGCGGTGGCCAACTGCCCGGCGGAAGGCCCCCCGGACCGCTCCGACCACAGCCACTCCGCGTACTTGGCGAACCCCTCGTTCAGCCAGATGTGCCGCCAGTCCGCGAGAGACACGCTGTTGCCGAACCACTGGTGCGCCAGCTCGTGGGCGACCAGCCGCTCCGAACCCCGCGCCCCGTCCACATGGTTGGAACCGAACAGCGACAACCCCTGTGCCTCGACGGGCACGTCCAGCTCCTCCTCGGTGACCGCGACCGCGTACTCCTCGAACGGATACGGCCCGAACAGCTCCTGGAACAGCTCCATCATCGCCGGCTGCCGCGCGAAGTCCCGGGAGAACTCGGGCAGCAGACGCGCCGGGATGTGACCGTGCTGCGGGACACCGCCCGGCCCCGGGTCGCCCAGCAGCACCGTCTGGTACTTGCCGATCGTCAGCCCGACGAGATAACTGGAGGTCGGCGCCGACTGCTCGTACACCCAGGTCGTCGTCGACGCCTTGGTGGTCCGGGTCAGCAGCCGCCCGCCCGCCACCACCGCGTACGCGGACGGCGTGGTCACCGAGATCAGGTACGACGCCTTGTCCGCGGGCCGGTCGTTGCACGGGTACCAGGACGGCGCGCCGACCGGCTGGCTCGCCACCAGCGCCCCGTCGGCCAGTTCCTCCCAGCCGAGCCCGCCCCACGGGCTGGCGACCGGCCGCGGGTTGCCGGACCAGTGCACCTCCACCGTGAACGCGGCCCCGGCCCGCAGCGGCTTCGCGGGCCGGACCCGCAGCCGGCCGCCGCGGTGCGTGTAGTGCGGCTGCCGCCCGTCCACCCGGATCCGGCCGATCTTGAAGTCCGCCAGGTTCAGCTGGAACTCGGGCAGCGGGGAGAGCCCCGCGATGGCGTTGATCCGGGCCGTGCCCGACAGCCGGTTGGGGCCGGGCCGGTAGTCCAGCGTCAGCTCGTAGCGGTGCACCCGGTACCGGGGATCGCCGTTGCCCGGAAAATACGGGTCCTGCCCTGCCATCCGCTGAACTGCCACCGCCGCGTCCGCTCCCTGCGCCATGCCACCACTGAGTGCCGGGACACCGTCGACCGTCTCGGGGTGGCCCGCGCTCAGGGACGCCATGCCTCGATCGGGTTTCCGAGCCAGCGGGTGTCGTCCGGGACGGACTCCGCGGCCATGACGAGCGACGCGGGACCCAGGGTCGTACGGGCCCCGACCGTGCTGCCGGGCAGCACGATCCCGCCAGGGCCCAGCGTGGCGCCCTCACGGAGGACCACAGTATCCGTCCGCAAGATCCGGTCATGGAAGAGGTGTGTCTGCAGTACACAGCCCCGATTCACGGTGGCCGCGTCCGCCAGCGTCACCAGGTCCGTCTCGGGCAGCCAGTAGCTCTCCACCCAGGCGCCCCGGCCGACCCGCGCGCCCAGCCCGCGCAGCCACACTGTCATCAGCGGCGTCCCCGGCACATAACCGGCCAGCCATGGCACGGCCAGCACCTCGACGAAGGTGTCGGCCAGCTCGTTGCGCCACACGAAACCGCACCACAGCGGGTGCTCCCCGCGGCGGTGCCGCCCCACCAGCACCCATTTCGCCACGATCGCCCCGGCGCCCGCCGCGATCCCCGCCGCGAGCAGTACCAGCCCCGACAGCAGCGGCGCCCACCCGCCCAGCGCGCACAGCGCCGCCGCGGTCAGCACGGCCAGCGCCGCCGAGCACAGCACCGGAACGATCCGGCACAGCTCCACGAGACCGCGCGCCCAGCGCAGCCGGGCCGGCGGGTCGTAGGTACGGCTCTGGTCGCCGGCCTCCGCGCTCCGCGGCAGCTTCACCGGCGGCAGCCCCAGGTACGAGCTGCCCTTCTTCGCCTTCTTGGGCGTCGCCGACAGCACCCCGACGAGCCCGCCGTCCGGCACGCGCCGCCCCGGCGCGGTCATCCCCGAGTTCCCGAGGAACGCCCGCCGCCCGATCTGCGCACGCCCGATCCGCACCCAGCCGCCGCCCAGCTCGTACGGCGCGGTCAGCGTGTCGTCGGCCAGGAACGCGCCGTCGCCCACCGTGGTCAGGCTGGGCAGCGCCAGCACGGTCGACACCTCGGCACCCCGGCCGATCCGCATCCCCAGCAACCGCAGCCACGCCGGCGTGACCAGCCCGGCGTACAGCGGGAACAGCGTCTGCCGGGACCGGTCCATCAGCTGGGTGACCGTCCACGCCTGCCAGCCGGTCCGGCTGTGCGTCGGATACGTGCCCGCGCGCAGCCCCAGGCTCAGCAGCCGCACGGCGACGACGATCAGCAGGGCGTACGCGAGCCCGAAGGCGAGCGTCGCCGGGACCAGGCCCAGCGCGGCCCCGCGCAGGGCCTCGCCCAGACCGTCACCGGGCCGCACGAACAGCGAGCCCACGAGCAGCGCCGCCGCCCCCGCGGTCACCGGCAGCGCGCTCAGCCCGACACCGGTGATGCCGTACATCACCCGCCAGGAGGTGCCGCGCTGCGGACGCTCCTTGGGCCAGTTCCGCTTGGCCTTGCCGAGCTTGACCGCGGGCGCCCCGGCCCACCGCTGCCCGGTCGGCACCTGCCCGGTGACGGCCGAGCCCGGCGCCACCTCGGCCCGCTTGCCCACCCGGGCACCCGGGAACAGCACGCTCCGGGTCCCGACCACGGCATGCGCGCCCACCCGCACCGCACCGACCTCCAGCCGGTCCCCGTCCACCCAGTACCCGCACAGGTCGACCTCGGACTCCACGGCCGCCCCGCGGCCCAGCCTGAGCATGCCGGTGACCGGCGGCAGCGAGTGCAGGTCCACGTCCGCGCCGATCCGGGCGCCCAGCGCCCGCGCGTACCGCTCCAGCCACGCCCCGGTCAGCCCGGTCGCCCCGCTGAACTCGGCCAGCCGTTCCGCGGTCCACAACCGCAGATGGACGGCGCCGCCGCGCGGATACCGTCCGGGCCGCAGCCCCCGCAGCAGCAGCCGCGCCCCGCCGGCGGCGAGCGCGATCCGCCCCGGCGGGCTGAACAGCAGCACGGCACCGGTGGCCAGCAGCCACCAGGGTGCCGTCGGCAGGAACCCGTACCCGGGCAGCAGGTTCCCGGCCGCGGCCAGCACCACCGTCCAGCGCAGCCCGAGCAGCGTGAACAGCGGCACGAGCAGCACCGTCTGGAGGGCCCGGGCGCGCACCGGGACCGGCGCCACCGTCCGTCGCGGGGCCTCCTCCCGTGCCGACGCCTCCAGCCGCCGGGCCAGCTTGCGCAGCACGGGCTGCTGGTAGACGTCGAGGACGGCGACGTCCGGGTAGCGGCTGCGCAGCCGGCTGGTGAGCTGGGCGGCGGCCAGGCTGTTGCCGCCGATCGCGAAGAAGTCGTCACCGGCACCGGTCACCGGGATGCCCAGGACCTCGGTCCACTGCTCGGCGAGCCACGCCTCGACGCCGTGCAGCTCCGCCGCCGGGGCCGTCACCCCTTCCAGCGGCCAGGGCAGCGCGTTCCGGTCGACCTTGCCGGAGGTACGGGTCGGCAGCGCGTCGACCGGCGCGAGCAGCGGGACCAGCGCGGCGGGCAGTGCGGCCCGCAGCTTCTCGACCGCGGCCGCCTGGTCCCAGCCGTCCTGGGTGACGACGTAGCCGACGAGGAGCTGATTGCCGCCCCGGGCGGTGCGCACCGCGGCGGCGGCGCCCGCGACACCCGGGAGCGCCTGGAGCGCCGCGTCCACCTCGCCCAGTTCGATCCGCCGCCCGCCGAGCTTGATCTGCTCGTCGGCCCGCCCGAGGAAGACCAGCCCCTCCGGGTCGGCCCGCACCAGGTCACCGCTGCGGTACGCCCGCTCCCAGCCCAGCGCCGCCAGCGGCGCGTACTTCTCCGCGTCCTTCTCGGGATCGAGGTAGCGCGCGAGACCCACCCCGCCGATCACCAACTGCCCGCTGCCACCCATCGGCACCGGTTCGCCGGCCTCGTCGACGACGGCCAGTTCCCAGCCGTCCAGGGGCAGCCCGATCCGCACCGGCTCCACGCCGGTCAGCAGCGCCGCACAGGTCACCACGGTCGCCTCGGTAGGCCCGTAGGTGTTCCACACCTCGCGGCCCTCCGTCACCAGCCGCTGCGCCAGCTCGGGCGGGCAGGCTTCGCCGCCGAAGACCAGCAGCCGTACGTCGCTCAGGGCCTCGGGCTCCCACAGCGCGGCCAGCGTCGGCACCGTGGACACCACGGTGATCTCCTGCTCCACCAGCCAGGGCCCGAGGTCCGCGCCGCTCCTGACCTGCGAGCGGGGCACGGGCACCAGACAGGCCCCGTGCCGCCAGGCCAGCCACATCTCCTCGCAGGACGCGTCGAACGCCACGGACAGCCCGGCCATCACCCGGTCACCGGGCCCGATGGGCTCCTCGGTGAGGAACAGGGCCGCCTCGGCGTCCACGAACGCGGCGGCACTGCGGTGCGTCACGGCGACGCCCTTGGGCCTGCCGGTGGAGCCGGAGGTGAAGATGATCCAGGCGTCCTGCCCGGCACCGGGGCGTGCGGCGGCGGAACCCGAGGGGGAGCCGTGGGCGGTGATCCGGTGCCCGGCCCCGACGACGGCCCCCACCTCCGCCTCGCCGAACACCAGCGCGGCCCGCTCGTCCGGGTCCTCGGCGTCGACGGGCACATACGCTGCGCCCGCCGCGAGGACCGCGAGGACGGCCACGTACAGGTCGTTGGTGCCCGATGGAACCCGCACGCCCACCCGGTCCCCGAGGCCGACCCCGGCGTCCGCTAGCCGCCGCCGCAGTCGCTCGACCCGCGCCGCCAGCGCACGGTAGGTGAGCTGCTCGGTGCCGTCGTCCAGGGCGAGTTCGTCCGGATGCGCGCGCACCGACGCGTCGAACACGTCGACCAGCGTGCGCGGCGGCGCCGCGCGGCCCGCGGTGAACCGCGCCCGCTCGGCCATCCGCGCACGGATCTCCGCCGCGAACGCGTCGTCGGTCTCTTCGTCGAGCAGACCGAGAGCACTGCCCTCGTGTATGGCTGCCATCGGGTCCTCGCGTCTAGGTCCCGGAACCCTCCGGGGCGCTGGCGGGCCCGCAGGTCTGCCTGGGGTTGTCCGACTCCAGCGCGTGAACAAGCGGTAAATTCTAGTACGACGCTAGGTGTCACCCTCTTGTCCGGCCACTCGGGTGGGCTGTCCGTGCGCCTCGCCGGACCGGGCGTACCGCGATGACCTGCCGGTCCCGGCGTCCAACGAGACATGGCCCACACGCGACGAGCGAAGGCCGCGACCCAAGGGTCACGGCCTTCGCTCATCTCACGTGTCCGAGGGGGGACTTGAACCCCCACGCCCGATAAAGGGCACTAGCACCTCAAGCTAGCGCGTCTGCCATTCCGCCACCCGGACAAGGTGTCCGTCGCACGGGTTTCCCCCGCGGCGACGAGGGAAACACTACCAGGCTTTCGGGATCGGCCGATCACGCCCTGTCCCCGGGGCCGGGGCCGCGTGAACGCCCTGTGACGGGGCGGATCCGGGCTTGGGGCCTGAGCGGGGGCGAGGGAGGATGAGGGGGAACCACCAGCAGCGACACCGCGGGAGGAACCAGCGTGAGCGAGACGGACACGGCCAGGGGCGTCACCGGCGAGGACGAGGTCGTGGACCTCTGCCGCGAGCTGATCCAGATCGACACCAGCAACTACGGCGACCACTCGGGCCCGGGTGAACGCAAGGCCGCCGAGTACGTCGCCGAGAAGCTCGCGGAGGTCGGCCTGGAGCCGAGCATCTTCGAGTCGCACCCGGGGCGCGCCTCGACCGTGGCCCGCATCGAGGGCGAGGACCCGTCCCGGCCGGCCCTGCTGATCCACGGCCACCTCGACGTCGTACCGGCCAACGCCGACGACTGGACCCACCACCCGTTCTCCGGGGAGGTCACGGACGGCTGCGTCTGGGGGCGCGGCGCCGTGGACATGAAGGACATGGACGCCATGACGCTGGCCGTCGTGCGCGACCGGTTGCGCAGCGGCAGGCGGCCCCCGCGGGACATCGTGCTGGCCTTCCTCGCGGACGAGGAGGCCGGCGGCACCTACGGCGCCCGCTGGCTGGTCGACAACCACCCCGCGCTGTTCGACGGCGTCACCGAGGCGATCAGCGAGGTCGGCGGGTTCTCGTTCACCGTGAGCGAGCAGCGCCGCCTGTATCTGATCCAGACGGCCGAGAAGGGCATGCACTGGATGAAGCTGACCGTGGCCGGTACCGCCGGGCACGGTTCGATGATCCACCGGGACAACGCGATCACCGAGCTGTCCGAGGCGGTCGCCCGGGTGGGCCGGCACCGGTTTCCGGTGCGGGTCACCAAGACCACCCGGGCCTTCCTCGACGAACTCGGCGACGCGCTCGGCACCGAGCTGGACCCGGAGGACATGGAGGCGACGCTCGCCAAGCTCGGCGGCATCGCCAAACTCATCGGCGCGACCCTGAGCAACACCGCCAACCCCACCCAGCTGGACGCCGGGTACAAGGTCAACGTCATTCCGGGCGAGGCCACCGCGCACGTCGACGGGCGGTTCCTGCCCGGGTTCGAGGAGGAGTTCCTCGGCGACCTCGACCGGATCCTCGGGCCGAAGGTGCGGCGCGAGGACGTGCACTCCGACAAGGCCCTGGAGACCGGCTTCGACGGCCCCCTGGTGGCGGCCATGCAGTCTGCGCTGGTCGCCGAGGACCCGGCTGCCAAGGCGATCCCCTACATGCTGTCCGGCGGCACGGACGCCAAGTCCTTCGACGACCTGGGCATCCGCGGCTTCGGCTTCGCGCCCCTCAAGCTGCCCCCGGAGCTGGACTTCGCGGGCATGTTCCACGGCGTCGACGAGCGGGTGCCGGTGGACGGGCTCCAGTTCGGCGTGCGGGTGCTCGACCGGTTCATCGACGCGTCCTGAACGACGGTCCGGGCGCCGGTCCCGAATTCAGTCACCCGTACGGAAACCACTGGGACGAGTGAATGCGACGATAAGCTCGTAGCTCCATTACTCCCTCCTCGTTACACGTGATGCGGTCCGCAGCTGGGATCGCTTTTGCCAACAAGGAGGAATAATGCTCAAGAAGGTCGTCGCCGCTGCGGCTGCCACTGGTGGTCTCGTTCTGGCCGGCGCGGGCCTGGCCGTCGCCGACTCCGGTGCCCAGGGCGCCGCCGTGCACTCCCCGGGTGTCGTCTCCGGCAACGTCATCCAGGTGCCCGTGCACGTCCCGGTGAACGTCTGCGGCAACACCATCTCGGTGATCGGACTGCTGAACCCCACCTTCGGCAACACCTGCGTCAACAAGTGACGTCGATTTCCTGAGGGGCGTCCCTTCGTCGGCCCCGGAGCGCGCGCCATGCGCTCCGGGGCCGACCGGTTTTCTCCGCGGGGAATTCGACCCAGCACAGATTCGAAGAGATCTGACCATACAGATCAGAAGCACAGGGGGGTTTCAACCATGCGACAGGGCACACGCAAGAGCCTGCTGACCATGGCGGCGGCGACCGGTGCGCTCGCCGCCGCGAGCGGCAGCGCCCACGCGGACTCGGGAGCGCTCGGCGCCGCCGCGCACTCACCCGGTGTGCTGTCCGGCAACACCGTCCAGGTGCCCGTGCACATGCCGGTGAACGTCTGCGGCAACACCGTGAACGTCGTCGGGGTCCTCAACCCGGCGATGGGCAACACCTGCGCCGACCGAGGCGGCGGTGCGACGGGCGGCCACGGCGGCTCGGGAGGCGCGCACGCGGGCGGACACACCGAGGGCTCGCCGGGCGTGGGCTCCGGCAACACGGTGCAGGTGCCGGTCGACGTGCCGGTCAATGTGTGCGGCAACAGCGTCGACGTCATCGGAGTCGGCAACGCGGCCACGGGCAACCACTGCGCCAACGGTGGTGGCACGGGGGGCGGCCACGCGACGCCGCCGGGCGGCGGTCACGGAACGCCTCCCGAGGGCGGTCACGAAACGACACCGCCCGGAAAGCCGGGTCAGCCGGGCCACCCCGGGACACCCGGCAAGCCCGGTACACCCGGCCGTCCGGACACGCCTGGCACTCCGGGTCACCCCGGGACACCTGGCACACCCGGTCACCCGAGTACGCCGAGCGCCCCGCCCGCCACCGGTGGCGGCACGCCGATCACCGGGACCTCGCAGCTCCGCCCGCAAGGCAGCCTCGCGCACCTCGCGAACACCGGGAGTGACCTGCCGGTCGGCTTCGCGCTCCCGGTGAGCGCGGGGGCGCTGCTGGCCGGCGCGGTGCTGTACCGCAAGGCGCGGGCCTCGGCCTGAGACGCGGGCAGGGGGTGAAACGGAGCGGGCCCCGCACCGGGGGCCCGCTCCGTTCATGTGCCTGTCTCAACTCTCAGCTGCCTGTCTCACCACGTGGCACGCACCTGGCGGATGATCCGCCGGCGCAGCCGCACCCTGCGGCTGCCGTCGCGCAGCAGGCTCAGTCGGTCCAACTCCCAGTGTCCGTACTCGGCATGGTCCGTCAGGAGACGTGTGGCGTCCTTGCGGGACACCCCGCGCGGGACGTACACGTCGACAAATTCGTATTCCGGCATCGCATCTATTGTGCGGGCTGGGCCCGGGTACGGATAGCGTCTGCACTATGTCTGATGCTGTGCAGCCCACCGCTGCCGAGGTACGCGCCGCCGCCGAGGCGGTCAAGACCGCGCTCGACCGCCACCTGGCGGCGGTCGAACGCAGGTCGGGTGAGGACGATCCGGTCGTCTACGAGGCGTTCAACCAGCTCGCGGCGGCCGCCGAGACCTACGACGAGCTGCTCTACGACCGCTACGACGAGGTCACGCCCTTCGAGATCCCCGGCACGGAAGACTCGCTGCCGCCGTACGCGGGGCCCGAGGAGCCGAACGCCCTGAGCGTGCTGATCCGCCGCGACTACTCCGTGGCGGAGCCGCAGCGGCTGCTGGCGCAGGCCCAGCGGGTCGAGGCGGCGGAGTACGAGGACGGCGCGGGCGCGGACGCCGCCGGCACGGTGCACGGGGCGCTCGGAGTCCTCTTCGGGGAGTTCGAACCGGACGAGATCGCCTCCCGGCACAAGGAGTTCGGCCTGGAGGAGGGCGATTCGACGCTGTGGGTGACCGCGGCGGACGAGCCCGCCGAACCCGGTGACTGGCTGGAGGCACCGTTCGAACAGATCGATCCGCAGCGGGTGGTCTGCCGCTTCGACGTCAGCGCCGTCTTCGACGATGACGATGACGACGAAGCCGGCGACGAACGCGAGGCCGACGACGACCTTGAAGGCGAACTCGACCTGGACGGTGACGAGGACGAGGACCTGGAACCCCTGGACGCGGATCGCTGATCCCGGCCCACCCCGGTGCCGCACGGGCGTGAGACCCGTGCGGCACCGGGGTGTCCGCCGCCGCGCCCCGCGATGCCGGGCGCCGCACGCCGGGGCGGCTGTCAGCCCTCCGCCGGGAGCTGGGCGCGCAGCAGGGCCGGCAGGCGGGTCGTCCGGGGCTTGGCCTGGATCTCGGCGACCGCTCTCGGCAGCGCCTGCTCGACCCCGTGCACCACGGACAGATGGCGTTCGGCCCGGCCGAACGCCGTGTACACCCACGGCCTGCTGAGCGCCTGCGCGGCATCACCGGGCAGCACCACGACCACCGCGGGCCACCGGCCGCCCGCGGCCTGGTGCGCGGTCAGCGCCCACCCGTGCCGCACGGACCGCTCCACCTGCTCCCGCGCCACCACGACCGGCGCCCCCGAGCAGGACAGATGCAGTCCCTCGGCGTCGGCCCGCACCACCTCGCCGGGGAGCGTACGACCGGGAGTGGGGGAGTAGGCGACCCGGTCGCCGGGGTCGAAGCCGCCGAAGCGGCCGGGGCCCGGGTTGAGCCGTTCCTTGAGCGCCGTGTTGAGCGCCCGGGTACCGGCCGCCCCGCCGTGGACCGGCGTGATCACCACCGTCTGCTCGGCCGGGACGCCGATGGCCCGCGGCACCGAGTCCGCGACCAACTGCACCGTCCGGTGCACGGCCTCGCCCGCGTCCCGCACCGGCACGATCACGATCTCCTTGCCGGGCGCCTCCACCTGGCTCAGCTCACCGACGCCGATACCGGACACGAGTTCGCCGAGCGGCCCGGGGTCGGGCACCCGGGAGGCGACCTGCGGGCACGCCCGGGCCGTGAGCAGGTCGGCGAAGACCCGCCCGGGCCCGGCCGACCACAGCACGCCGGGATCCCCGGCCAGCACCAGCCGGGCCCCGTCCGGCATCGACTCCACCAGCAGGGCGGCGGTCTCGACGTCGAGCCGGGGCGCGTCGAGCACGACCAGCAGGTCGAGGTCCAGGGCGCCGTCCGCGTCCCGCCCCGGTCCCTCGGCGTCCGCCAGCAGCCCCGCCACGGTCGCGACCCCGCAGCCCGCCGCCTCCGCCGGCCCGTCCGGCCGGCCGAAGCCCGCGACCAGCGCCGCGCACTCCTCGCGGCCACCGTCCGTGTGCGCGGCGGCCCAGGCCCGCAGGCCCAGCGCGGACGCGGCGTGCAGCAGGCGCGCCGGGTCGACGAGGGAGGCGTGGCCGCCGGTGTGCAGCACGAGACCGTGTGCGGCGACCGCCCCGATCAGCTCGCCCGCCGAACCCCGGACGGCGCCGGCCGCCCGCTCCCAGGACTCGGCGGGGCCGTCCTGCTTCGGTACGGAGTTGACCAGACGGGCCAGGCCGTCGGCGAGGCTCTCCTCGGCGAGCGCATACCGTTCCAGGCCGGCCAGGACACGCACGGGCCGCTCCTGTACACCGTCCTCGTCCACGTCCTCGGTGTCCTCAGGGTCCTCGGTGTCCTCGGGGTCCGCCTCCGGCTGTGCCGCCGGCCGTGGCGGGGCCGCGGCTCCCGGCTCGTCCAGGGCGTCCTGGAAGACAAGGACCTCGCCCTGGTCGAGCGCGTCCTGCACGGCCGCGTCAGGATCCGGCACACCCCGCTGGGCCAGCGCGGCGGTCAGCGCGGACAGTTCCAGCGCGGTGTGCCCGGACAGGGCCGCCTGCTCCAGCAGCCAGACGGTCAGCGCCCGGCTCCGCCGTTCGTCGTCGGGACCGCACTCGGCCCCGAGCAGCGCCCGCGCGAACCCGTCGGCCTGCTCCGGCCGTACCCCGGTGACCCGCAGCAGCAGCCAGGGATCGGCCCGCAGCCGTGCGTCCGCGTCCTCGCCGAGCGTCGCGGCGGCCTGGGACGCGAGGCTTTCGGGGGCGCCGCCACCGGCCAGCACCCCGCGCACCGCGTCGACCGCCGCCGGCGCCGCGGCGGCCGGTGCCGCGGCCGGGGCGGGGGAGGGCTGCGGCCGTGCGGCGGGCTCCGGGACGGCCGGCCGTCCCGGAGCGGGCGCCGGTTCGTCGGGGACCGCGCGCACGGGCCGCGCCCCGCCCTCCACCGCCCGTACGGCCGCGAGCAGCTCGGCCGCGGAGCCGCTGAGTCCGCCGCCGCTTTCGATCGGCCCCTTCTTCTCCGCCTTGCGCCGCTCGATCCGCTCCCGCTCGACCTGCTGGGCGGCGAGTTCCGCCGCCGCCTCGGACCGCTGGGGCGCGTCCTCGGCGGCCTGCTCCTCGCTCCCGGCCGCGGCCCCGGCCGACGCGACGCCCGCGTCCGTGCTCCCCGTCCCGTCCGAGGGCCCCGCGTTCCCCGTCCCGTCCGCGTCCGGTCCCGCGCCGTGCGTCCCGTCCGTGTCCGGCGCGGCGTCCGAGGTCCCCGGTCCCGGCCGGGCTTCCTCCGTGGTCTCCGGGTCCGTGCTCACAGCGTGCTCCAGTCGTGATCGGGATAGCGGTGCAGAGGTGCCGACACATCGTCGAGTGCCCGGCAGATCTCGTCAGGAAGACTAAGGGCCTCCACTGACAAAGCCGCCGTGAGCTGCTGCGCGTTGCGCGCGCCGATGATGGGGGCGGCCACGCCGGGACGGTCCCGGACCCAGGCGAGGGCGACCTGGAGCGGGGTCACCGCGAGTCCGTCAGCGGCCGTCGCCACGGCGTCCACGATCCGGCTCGCGGTGTCGTCGAGGTACGGCGCGACGAACGGCGCCAGGTGCTCGGAGGCGCCGCGCGAGTCCGGGGGAGTCGCGTTGCGGTACTTGCCGGTCAGGACGCCGCGGCCGAGCGGCGAGGACGGCAGCAGCCCGACGCCCAGGTCCAGGGCGGCGGGCAGCACCTCGCGCTCGACGCCGCGCTGGAGCAGCGAGTACTCCATCTGCGTGCTCGCCAGCCGGGTGCGGCTGCTCGGTGCCGACAGCTGCCAGGTGGCGGCCTTGGCGAGCTGCCAGCCGCAGAAGTTGGAGACGCCCGCATAGCGCACCCGGCCGCTGCTGACAGCCAGGTCGAGGGCCTGCAGGGTCTCCTCCAGCGGGGTGTCCGGGTCGAAGGCGTGGATGTGCCAGATGTCGACGTAGTCCGTGCCGAGACGGGCGAGGGAGGCGTCGAGGGCGTCGAGCAGGTGGCCGCGCGAGCCGTCGAAGCGGCGGTCCGGGTCCGGTACGCTCCCCGCCTTCGTCGAGATGATCAGGTCCCGACGTGGCACGAGCCCTTCTATGAGCTGGCCTAGCAGATACTCCGCCTCGCCCCCGCCGTACACGTCCGCGGTGTCGATGAGGGTCCCGCCCGCCTCCCAGAACGCCTTCAGCATGTCCGCGGCGTCATGCTCGTCGGTGTCCCGGCCCCAGGTGAGGGTGCCGAGTCCGATCCGGGACACACGCAGGCCGGTACGGCCGAGATGCCTCTGCTCCATGTCCGCCGACCCTACTGGCCCGAACTGGCCCCGTGGGCGCCTGTGGACAACCGATTTCGCCCGCCGCCCGACCATCCGCGACCCCCGTCCCGCCCGGTCCGTCGACCGGGTCGCGCGGCAGGTCCGGCCCCTGGTGGGGGCGCCGCGTCGCGCCGGCGCTCCGGCCCGCTCGCCGACGAGGCGCCCGCCCCGGCACCGACGAGTGTCCCCCTCCGCTCCGGTGGGACATCGATCTCTCCGCGCGGCCTGCCCTGCCTTTCACGCCCGGGGCGCGCTAGGGTCTGCGGAACAGGGACGTTACTCACGGGTAAGGGGAATCGGCCATGCAGCTCGGGATCAACCTCGGGTACTGGGGTGCCGGGATGGACGCGGACAATCTGGCCGTGGCGCAGGAGGCCGACCGGCTGGGCTACGCCGTGTGCTGGGCCGCCGAGGCGTACGGATCGGACGCGGCCACCGTGCTGGCCTGGGTCGCCGCGAAGACCGACCGGATCGACGTCGGCTCGGCCATCTTCCAGATCCCGGCCCGCCAGCCGACGATGACCGCGATGACCGCCGCGACCCTCGACTCGCTCTCCGGCGGCCGTTTCCGGCTCGGGCTCGGCGTCTCCGGCCCGCAGGTCTCCGAGGGCTGGTACGGGGTCAAGTTCGACAAGCCCCTCGCCCGGACCCGCGAGTACGTCGAGATCGTACGCAGGGCCATGTCGCGCGAGCGCCTGTCGTACGAGGGCGAGCACTGGACGCTGCCGCTGCCCGGCGGCCCCGGCAAGCCGATCAAGCTGACCGTGCACCCGCAGCGCGAGCACATCCCGCTCTACATCGCCGCCATCGGGCCGAAGAACCTGGAGCAGACCGGGGAGATCGCCGACGGGGCGCTGCTCATCTTCCCCTCGGCCGACCACCTGGAGGAGACGGCCGTCGCCCACCTGCGCGCCGGGCGCGGGAAGGCGGGCAAGGGGCTCGACGGGTTCGACGTCTGCCCGACCCTGCCGATCGCCGTCGGCGACGACCAGGACGTGCCCCGGCTCGCCGACGTCTTCCGCCCCTTCACGGCCCTGTACGTCGGCGGCATGGGCAGCCGCACGCAGAACTTCTACAACCAGCTCGCCCAGCGCATGGGCTACGAGAAGGAAGCCGCCGAGATCCAGGACAAGTACCTCTCCGGCGACAAGCAGGGCGCCGCGGCCGCCGTTCCGCAGGACCTGATCGACCGCACCACCCTGCTCGGCTCCGTCGACCGCATCGCCGACCGCATGCGGGCCTATGCCGCGGCCGGTGTCACCACCCTCACCCTCACCCCGGCGGGCTTCACGCTCGACGAGCGGCTCGCCTCCCTGCGGGCCGGCACGGAGGCCCTGGAGCGGGCCGGTCTCGGCTAGGGAGCCGTCCCCGGGGGAATCGTCCGCGGCCGTGGTGGGGGCTCGGGGTCTCCCCGCCACGGCCGTCACGCGTAACAACGCGACCGGGCCCGCGCGGTTACGCGCCCCCGCCGGGACCCGCCGCTCATCCGTTCGGCGCAGTTGGCCGCTACACCTGTTGCAGCGCCCGCTGTACGGCATTTGACTCGTTCTTTGCGGAATACCACGGAATCCCGGCGGAGCCTGCCGCGGAACCCGCGCATCCTGCAGAGAGGTGCCCACGATGCTTTCGGCGAAGACCCTGTTCCAGGAGATCCTCGACGACGACGAGTCCTTCCGGCTGTTCTGCTCCATCGCGGCCAGCGGCGAGGCACAGGGCGGCTGGGAGAACGCGCGGATCGCCGCACTCGTACCGCAGAGCGAACGCGCACTCGCCCCCAAGATCACCCGGCACGGCTCCGACGAGGACAAACACGGGCGCATCTTCACCGCACTGATGAACAAACGCGGGCTGCGGCCCGTCCCGGTCCCGCCCGAGACCGACTACACCATGCTCCTGGAACGCCACGGCATCGGACTCGCCCACGAGAAACTGAAGGCCGAGCAGCCGCTCACGGTCCAGGACATCGTCGTCTACCTCGCCCACAGCCGGGTCACCGAGCAGCGCGCCGCCGAGCAGATGAGGATGCTGCGCACCTACTTCGGCGACCACCCGGACGTCGGCCGCGCGGTCAGGATGATCTCGAACGACGAGGACAACCACCTCGCCTACTGCCACGAGGAACTGCTGCGCCTCACCCGGGCCGGCCACGGCCCCGCCATCCGGCACGCCCTGCGCACGTGCGCGCTGGCCGAGATCCGGATCTACCGGGACGTCAGCCTCGCCGTCATGGCCCACATGGGACGCATCCTCGGCTGGTCGACGACCAGGTCCGCGCTGCTCGCGGCCGGCATCCACGCCGTCTACGGCTACGAGCGGGCGGCGGGCTGGCGCCGCATGGTGTCCCTGCGGATGCCCGAGCGCCGCGACGCCCTGGGCGGCCCGGCCGGCACCGCGCCCGAATTCGCCTGACGGCACGGCCCGCGGCGGTGCCGGGTCACATCCATCCGCGCCGCTTGAACGTCCGGTACAGCACCACTTCGAGGAACCCCATCACCGCGATCACCGCGGGATACGACCACAGCCAGTGCAGCTCCGGCATGTGCTGGAAGTTCATGCCGTAGATCCCCGCGATCATCGTGGGGATCGCGGCCATCGCCGCCCACGCGGAGATCTTCCGCATGTCGTCGTTCTGCCGGACGCTCATCTGCGCCAGATGCGCCGACAGGATGTCCGACACCAGCCGGTCCAGGCCCTCCACGGACTCGTTCACGCGCATGAGGTGATCGTTGACGTCCCGGAAGAACGGGCGCGACTGCTCCCGCACGAACGGCACCGACTCGATGAACGGACCCAGCCCCGCGAGCCGGGTCAGCGGCATCGACAGCGGGACGGTGGCCCGGCGGAACTCCATGACCTGCCGCTTGAAGCCGTAGATCCGCGACGCCGTGTACCCCGAGCCGCCGGTCGGCGAGAACACCTCCCCCTCCAGTTCCTCCAGGTCGCCGGTCAGCTCGGCCGCCACCTCCAGATAGTGGTCGACGACCGCGTCGGTGATCGCGTACAGCACCCCCGTGGGGCCGTGCCGCAGCATGTCGTGCCGCTGCTCCAGCAGACGCCGGATGCCGGCCAGCGGCGAGGCCGCACCGTGCCGTACGGTCACCACGAACGAGTCGCCGAGGAAGACCATCAGCTCCCCGGCGGTGACGGTGTCGTGCTCCGGCTCGTACGTCACCGGCTTGAGGACCACGAACAGCGAGTCCTCGTACACGTCGAGCTTGGGCCGCTGATGCGCCTTCAAGGCGTCCTCGACGGCCAGCGGGTGCAGCCCGAACTCCTCCGTGACCAGGTCGAACTCCCGCTCCGTCGGCTCGTACAGCCCGATCCACAGGAAACTGTCACCCCGCGCGCGGGCCTCGGCCAGGGCATCGGAGAAGTCCTGCGGGCTCTCCGTGCGGTGCCCGTCGCGGTAGATGGCGCAGTCGACGATCACGCAGGAATTCTCCCGTCGTGCCCGCCCCGGCGCACTTCGCGGCACCGGTGCCCCGGCACACCGGGCGGGCGCCTACCCTGGGCCGCATGCCCACGCTGATCCTCGTAAGGCACGGACGTTCCACCGCCAACACCGCGGGCGTGCTCGCCGGCTGGACGCCGGGTGTCGCCCTGGACGAGCGCGGCGCCGCGCAGGCCGCCGCGCTGCCCGGCCGCCTCGCAGCGCTGCCCCTCGCCGAGGTGGTCACCAGCCCCCTGCAACGCTGCCAGGAGACGCTCCAGCCGCTGCTGGACGCCCGGCCCGGCCTGAGCGCGCACACCGACGAGCGGATCGGGGAGTGCCACTACGGCGACTGGACCGGCCGCAAACTCGCCGAACTGCACGACGAGCCGCTGATGCGCGTCGTCCAGGCACACCCGTCGGCCGCCGCCTTCCCCGGCGGGGAGTCCATGCGGGCCATGCAGACCCGCGCCGCCGAAGCCGTACGCGAATGGAACGCGCGCGTGGAGCGCGACCACGGCGAGAACGCCGTCTACCTGATGTGCTCGCACGGCGACGTCATCAAGTCGCTCGTCGCGGACGCGCTCGGCCTGCACCTCGACCTCTTCCAGCGGATCTCCGTCGACCCCTGCTCCGTCACCGTGATCCGCTACACACAGCTCAGGCCCTTTCTCGTTCGCCTGGGCGAAACCGGGGATTTCGCCTCCCTTGTACCCCGCGAGGAACCCCCGGGGGAAGACGCTCCGGTCGGTGGCGGTGCGGGCGCACCGTGATCGTCGGGCGCAGTAGGGTGAAGCGGTTGACATCATCGCGTGCGCACATGGACCTTCACGCATACTCGAATTCAATGGAGACAGGACGTGTCCCGTCAGGTGTTCCTCTACGACCCCCCGGACCGCTTCGTGGCCGGTACGGTCGGACTGCCCGGGCGCCGTACGTTCTTCCTCCAGGCTTCCGCCGGCCCCCGGGTGACCAGCGTGGCCCTGGAGAAGACCCAGGTCGCCGCGCTCGCGGAGCGCATGGACGAGCTGCTCGACGAGGTCGTACGCCGTAGCGGCGGCAGCGCCCCGGTACCCGCGGTGGCCCCCACCGAGGTCTCGGACACCGCCCCGCTGGACACCCCCGTCGAGGAGGAGTTCCGCGTCGGCACCATGGCCCTGGCCTGGGACGGCGACGAACAGCGCATGATCGTCGAGGCCCAGGCGCTGGTCGAACTGGACGCCGACTCCGACGAGGACCTCGCGGAGGCCGAGGAACGACTCCTCCAGGACGAGGAGAACGGACCCCCGATGCTGCGGGTCCGGCTCACCGGCGCGCAGGCCAGGGCCTTTGCCAAACGCGCCCTCGACGTCGTCAACGCCGGAAGGCCGCCGTGCCCGCTGTGCAGCCTGCCGCTCGATCCGGAAGGACACGTATGTCCGCGCCAGAACGGATACCGCCGCGGAGCGTGACGCCCCCCGCCGCCGGCTCCGCCGAACTGCTCGCCGACGGCGAGCTGAAGGTGCGCGGCCGCATCCGCGAGGCGTCCAACGCCGCGCTGTTCTGCACGATCACGTACGACGGCCAGGAGGCCGCCTGCATCTACAAGCCGGTCGCCGGTGAGCGCCCCCTGTGGGACTTCCCCGACGGCACCCTCGCCGCGCGCGAGGTGGCCGCCTACGAGGTTTCCGAGGCGACCGGCTGGGGCCTCGTGCCGCCCACCGTCCTGCGGAACGGGCCCTACGGCGAGGGCATGTGCCAGCTGTGGATCGAGGCGACCCCCGACGCCGAACTGCTCGCCCTGGTGGACACCGAGGAGCCGGAGGCGGGCTGGAAGGCGATCGGCTTCGCCCAGGTCGACGAGGACCGCACGGCGCTGCTCGTGCACGCCGACGACGAACGGCTGCGCCGCCTCGCCGTCCTCGACGCGGTGATCAACAACGCCGACCGCAAGGGCGGCCATCTGCTGCCGACCACCGACGGCCGGCTCTACGGCATCGACCACGGGGTCACCTTCAACGCCGAGAACAAGCTGCGGACGCTCCTGTGGGGGTGGGCGGGCGAACCGCTCACCGCCGAGGCCGTCGAGGTCCTCGGGGGTCTGCGGGACGCCCTGGACGACGACGGCGCGCTCGGCGGCCGGCTGACCCGGCTGATCACCACGGCGGAACTGGCGGCCACACGCGCGCGTGTCGACGCGCTGCTGGTCTCCGGAAAGCACCCGGAGCCGAGCGGCGAGTGGCCGGCCATCCCCTGGCCGCCCGTGTAGCGGCCCGCCGCGCCGACACGTCGCCGACGGTGAAGCACATCGGCCGACCAGACGCAAGATCGCCTTTCCGGCCATCCGGCCTGGTCCGGTTCGTACACCGAACCTGCCGCCGGTTAGTCTCATGTACATGCATGCCTGGCCCGCTTCCGAAGTCCCCGCCCTGCCCGGTCAGGGCCGCGACCTGAGGCTCCACGACACCGCGACCGGCGGTCCGGTCACCCTGGTCCCCGGTCCCGTCGCCCGTATCTACGTCTGCGGGATCACCCCGTACGACGCGACCCACATGGGGCACGCGGCGACCTACAACGCGTTCGACCTCGTCCAACGCGTGTGGCTCGACACGAAGCGGCAGGTGCACTACGTCCAGAACGTCACCGACGTCGACGACCCGCTGCTGGAGCGCGCACAGCGGGACGGTGTCGACTGGGTCGCCCTCGCCGAGCAGGAGACGACCCTGTTCCGCGAGGACATGACCGCCCTGCGGATGCTGCCCCCGAAGCACTACATCGGCGCCGTCGAGGCCATACCCGGCATCGTGCCGCTCGTCGAACGCCTGCGGGACCTGGGCGCCGCCTACGACCTCGAAGGCGACATCTACTTCTCCGTGGAGTCCGACCCGCACTTCGGCAGCGTCTCCCGCCTCGACGCCGCCGCCATGCGGCTGCTGTCCGCCGAACGCGGCGGCGACCCGGACCGCCCAGGCAAGAAGAACCCACTCGACCCGATGCTGTGGCTGGCCGCCCGCGACGGCGAGCCCAGCTGGGACGGCGGCTCGCTGGGCCACGGACGCCCCGGCTGGCACATCGAGTGCGTCGCCATCGCCCTGGACCACCTCGGCATGGGCTTCGACGTCCAGGGCGGCGGCTCCGACCTCGCCTTCCCGCACCACGAGATGGGCGCCTCGCACGCCCAGGTGCTGACCGGCGAGTTCCCCATGGCCAAGGCGTACGTCCACGCCGGCATGGTCGCCCTCGACGGCGAGAAGATGTCGAAGTCCAAGGGCAACCTCGTCTTCGTCTCCCGACTGCGCCGAGACGGAGTCGATCCCGCCGCGATCCGGCTCGCCCTCCTCGCCCACCACTACCGCTCCGACTGGGAGTGGACCGACCAGGTGCTGGCCGACGCGGTGGCCCGGCTCGGCCGCTGGCGCGCCGCCGTGTCCCGGCCGGACGGGCCGGCCGCCGAGGCACTCGTCGAGGAGATCCGCGACGCGCTCGCGGACGACCTCGACGCCCCGGCCGCGCTGGCCGCCGTCGACCGCTGGGCCGCCGCCCAGCAGGAACACGGCGGTACGGACCCGGGCGCCCCCGGCGTCGCCTCACGCGCCGTGGACGCCCTCCTGGGCGTGGCGCTGTGAGGACGCACGGCGTGGTGGGCGCGGTGGTGTGAGCAGGTCCGGCGCGGCCCGCGTGGTGCTGCCACGCCGGGCCCGCCGGGCCGCGTGAGGACGTCGGGTGCGGCGGGCGTCGTGCTGCCGGCCCGCTCGGTGCGGCACCGCCGGTGCGCCGGGCACGGCGGCTCGTGGCGAGCGCACGCGGCGCCGTGAGCACGCCGGGCGGCCGGGCTCGGCGTGGGGCACGCCCGTGCCCGGCGTCGTGAGGGCGCGTCAGGCTGTGCCGCCGTCCGCCCGAAGCCGTGGACCCCTTGCCGATCACCGGCCGTGGGCTGTGACGGCGGGGCTGTGACGGCGGGGCTGTGACGGCGGCGGAAGCTGTGATGAGGTGGACGCGACAGTTGACCGTGGACCGGCCAACTGCCGGTCCTCTCGCGGAAGGTGACCCCGTGCCACCCTTACACCGCCCCTTCGCACCACACCCGACCCGCCGCCGGCTGCTCACCGTCGCCGCGGCCACGGCCGCCGCGGCGGCCCTCGCGGCGCCCGCCGACGCCGCCCCGTGGCCCACCACGATCCCGCTGCCGAACGGCTGGCAGCCGGAGGGCATCGCCATCGGCGCGGGCCCCTACGCCTACCTGGGCTCCCTCGCCGACGGCTCCGTCTACCGCGCCGACCTGCGCACGGGCGCGGGCCGGATCATCGCCACCGGGCCCGGCACCCCCGCCGTCGGCCTCGAACTCGACGGCCGCGGACGGCTGTTCATCGCGGGACGGCAGGCCGGCGCCCGGGTGGTGGACGTGCGCAGCGGCGCCACCCTCGCCTCGTACCCCCTCGCCGCCACCACCCCGAGCTTCGCCAACGACGTGGTGCTGACCGAGCGGGCCGCCTGGTTCACCGACTCCTACCAGCCCGTCCTGTACGCCCTGCCGCTGGGCCCGAACGGCGCCCTGCCGGGGCCCGACGGCGTCGTCCGGCTGCCGCTCGCCGGCGACTGGGCCCAGACGCCCGGCGGCGCCGTCAACGCCAACGGCATCGCCCGCACCCCGGACGGCTCCGCGCTGCTCGTGGTGCAGAGCGGCGTCGGCCTGCTGCACCGGATCGACACGGCCACCGGCCGCACCGGGACCGTCGACCTCGGGGACGCGGCACCGCTCACCAACGGCGACGGCCTGCTGGTCACCGGCCGCACCCTGTACGTCGTACAGAACCGGCAGAACGCGATCGACGTCTTCCGGCTGGCACCCGACGGCCGCAGCGGCGCCTTCCGGTGGCGCATCACCGCACCCGGCTTCGACGTACCGACCACCGTCGCCGCCCACGGGGGCAGGCTCTACCTGCCCAACGCCCGGTTCACCACGCCGCCGGCACCGGACACGCCGTACTCCGTGACCGCCGTCGACGCCTGACGCGGCGGGGGCGGTACGCCTGCCGCGCACCGCCCCCGCTCAGTCCTCCGAGGTGTCCTCGTCGTCGTTGTCCGGGCTCCCGGAGCCGTCCGGCTTCGGCGGCCGGGGCGGCCGGGACCGGCCCGGCGGATTGTCCTGCCGCCGGTACGGAGGCGACGGCGGGCCCTCCCCGCCGTCCGCCGTGGCGTGCCCGCTGGGCGGGTTGACGTCCCGGCGCCGCAGATAGCGCTCGAACTCCCGGGCGATGGCCTCGCCCGACGCCTCCGGCAGCTCGGCGGTGTCCCGCGCCTCCTCCAGCGTCTGGACGTACTCGGCGACCTCACTGTCCTCGGCCGCCAGCTGGTCCACGCCCACCTGCCAGGCACGTGCGTCCTCCGGCAGCTCGCCCAGCGGAATGCGCAGGTCGAGCAGGTCCTCCAGGCGGTTGAGCAGGGCCAGCGTCGCCTTCGGGTTGGGCGGCTGCGACACGTAGTGCGGCACGGCCGCCCACAGGCTGACCGCCGGGACACCCGCGTGCGTGCACGCCTCCTGGAGCACGCCCACGATGCCCGTCGGACCCTCGTACTTGGTCTCCTCCAGATCCATGCGGCCGGCCAGATCCGGGTCGGACGTGCCCCCGCTGACCGGGACCGGACGCGTGTGCGGCGTGTCGCCGAGCAGCGCGCCCAGGATGACCACCATCTCCACGCCCAGTTCGTGCGCGAACCCCAGCAGCTCGTTGCAGAACGAGCGCCAGCGCATCGACGGCTCGATACCGCGGATCAGCACCAGGTCACGCGGCTTGTCGCCGCCCACCCGGACCACCGACAGTCTGGTCGTCGGCCACGTGATCTTCCGTACGCCGTCCTCCATGAACACCGTGGGCCGGTTCACCTGGAAGTCGTAGTAGTCCTCGGCGTCCAGCGCCGCGAACACCTCGCCCTTCCACTCCCGCTCCAGGTGAGCGACCGCGGTGGAGGCGGCGTCGCCGGCATCGTTCCAGCCTTCGAACGCGGCCACCATGACTGGGTCGATCAGCTCGGGAACTCCCTCCAGCTCGATCACCCAGCGCCTCCTTCCGACGTGCCCTCGCGTACGTCCCAACCTTACGGCGTCCGGCAAGGACGCCCGCAGCCCCCTTGCACGGGGGAGTGAACGGATCACTGCCCGGTTCGCCGCCCCGGAACACCCCGCCGTCATCGGGTGGCGGCAGACCCGGCCGCCCCCGCCGCACGAGCGAGCGGAGGGACCGGCGGACAGACCCGGGGGCGCGGGGAACCGCGCGAGCGGTCATACGCCCCGGCGGCCGACGCCCCGGCGGCGACCGGACGGCCCGCGGCACCCCCGCGGGGTCACAGAGAGGACCGCAGCCACTGCTCCACGCTCGCGATGTGCACGGTCGCCCAGGACCGCGCCGCCTCCGCGTCCCGGTCGCGCAGCGCGGCCAGGATCGCACGGTGCTCGCGCAGGGTGCGGCCCACCGCGTCCTCCTGGGTGAGGCCCCGCCAGATCCGGGCCCGGGTGGTCGGCCCGGACAGGCCGTCGAGCAGCGAGCACAGCACCGAGTTCCCGGAGCCCTGCACGATCCCGCGGTGGAACTCCAGGTCACCGGCGACCAGTTCCTCCACCGAGGGCGCGGCACCCAGCGCGTCCAACTGGGCCGACAACGCGTCCAGTTGCTGTTCGCTGATCCGCGACGCGGCCATCGCCGTCGCGGCCGGCTCCAGGATCCGGCGCACCGCCAGGAACTCCAGGACCGTGTCGTCGCGGTGGAAGTCCACGACGAAGCTCATCGCCTCCAGCAGCAACTGGGGGTCGAGACTGGTCACGTAGGTGCCGTCGCCCTGACGCACGTCCAGGATCCGGATCAGCGACAACGCGCGCACCGCCTCCCGCAGCGAGTTGCGGGACAGCCCCAGCTCGGCGGCGAGTTCGCTCTCCTTCGGCAGCCGGTCGCCGGGGCGCAGCGCACCGGAGACGATCATGTCCTTGATCTTCTCGATCGCCTCATCGGTGACTGCCATGACGGGCCTCCCTGAACGCTCAGACATCCGATGTCTCAGCCACATTATGGGGGCACCCGAACGGCGGCGGCTCCACCGGAGCGGAGCCGCCGCCGTGACAGCCGGAACCGCGCCTACACCGGCTTCTTGCCGAGCAGGTCACCGACCTTGGCCCGCACCTCGTCGGTGGCCAGTCCGCGGATCGTCAGCGTCGTACGGCGGCGCAGCACGTCGTCCGGTGTCTCGGCCCACTCGTGGTCCCGGGCCCACACCACCTGCGCCCAGATCTCCGGCGCGTCGGGGTGGACGCGCTCGGCCAGCTCCGGGTCGTCGTTGGCCAGACGGGCGATGTCGAAGGCCAGCGAACCGTAGTGGGTGGCCAGGTGCCGCGCGGTGTCGGCGGCCATCCGCGAGCCCGGCGCCGGACGGTCGACCAGCAGCCGGTACGCCACCGCACGGGGATTGGCGACGCCGGGCAGCGGCAGCTTCCGCGGCAGCGCCGAGACCGGCTCGACGTCCTCGCCCAGCGGATGGCCCGGCAGCGCCTCCAGCTTCTTCATGACCGTACGGCCGATGTGCCGGAAGGTGGTCCACTTGCCACCCGCGACGGACAGCATGCCGCCCTTGCCCTCGGTCACCACCGTCTCCCGCTTGGCCTTCGCGGTGTCGCCGGGACCGCCCGGCAGCACCCGCAGACCGGCGAAGGCATAGGTGATCAGATCCCGGTCGAGCTGCTGGTCACGGACGGAGATCGCGGCCTCCCCGAGTATCTGGGCGGTGTCCTTCTCGGTGACCGCGACGTCCGCAGGATCGCCCTCGTACGCCTCGTCGGTCGTGCCGAGCAGCAGCATGTCCTCCCAGGGGAGGGCGAAGGTGATGCGGTACTTGTCGATCGGCGTGGCGAGCGCGGCCTTCCAGGGCGCGGTGCGCCGCAGCACCAGGTGCACGCCCTTCGACAGCCGGATCGACGGCGCGGCGTGCGGGTCCTCCATCGCGCGCAGGTGGTCGACCCACGGGCCGGTCGCGTTCAGCACCAGCCGGGCGCTCACACCGAATTCGTCGCCGGACAGCCGGTCCGTCAGCTCGGCGCCGGTGACCCGGCCCCTGGTGAAGCGCAGCCCGGTGACCTCGGCGTGGTTGAGGACCACGGCACCCGCCTCGACGGCCGCGCGGACCGTCATCAGCGCCATGCGCGCGTCGTTCATCTGGTCGTCGCCGTACACGGCCACGGCCCGCAGGTTCTCGGTCCGCAGCTCCGGCACGTCCTGCGCGGCCTTCGCCGGGGAGAGCAGATGGCCCACGCCGTCCCCGAACGCCGACAGCGCCGAGTACGCGAAGACACCCGCCCCGAGCTTCGCGGCACCGTGCGGGCCGCCCTTGTACACGGGGAGGTAGAAGGTCAGCGGGTTCGCCAGATGAGGGGCCACCTGGCGGGAGACCGCACGGCGTTCGAAGTGGTTCTCCGCCACCAGCTTCACCGCGCCGGTCTGCAGGTAGCGCAGACCGCCGTGGAGCAGCTTGGAGGAGGCGGACGAGGTGGCACCGGCGAAGTCGCCGGCGTCGACCAGGGCCACCCGCAGGCCGGACTGCGCGGCGTGCCAGGCGGTGGAGATGCCCAGGATGCCGCCGCCGATCACGAGAAGGTCGTAGGACGCCTTGGCGAGCTGTTCCCGGGTCTCGGCGCGACTGGGACTGGCGCCCGAGGCCGGGCGCGTTCCCAGGGCAGGCACGGACTGCAGGGCGGGCTGACTGGTCATGTCGGGTGCTTACTCCTCGTGCTCGATCCAGCCCATGGTCCGCTCGACGGCCTTGAGCCAGTTCTTGTATTCACGGTCGCGGGTCTCCGCGTCCATGCGGGGGGTCCACTCGGCGGCCCGGCGCCAGTTGGCGCGCAGGTCCTCGGTGTTGGTCCAGAAGCCGACGGCGAGACCGGCGGCGTAGGCGGCGCCCAGGCAGGTCGTCTCGGCGACCATCGGGCGCACCACCGGCGCGTCCAGCACATCGGCGAGGGTCTGCATGAGCAGGTTGTTCGCGGTCATGCCGCCGTCGACCTTCAGGGTGGACAGCTCGACCCCGGAGTCCTTCGTCATGGCGTCCGCGATCTCCCGGGTCTGCCAGGCGGTGGCCTCCAGGACGGCACGGGCCAGGTGCGCCTTGGTGACGTACCGGGTCAGACCGGCGATCACGCCGCGCGCGTCGGAGCGCCAGTGCGGCGCGAACAGACCGGAGAACGCCGGTACGAAGTAGGCGCCGCCGTTGTCCTCGACCGAGAGCGCCAGCGTCTCGATCTCGGCGGCGGTGGAGATCAGGCCCATCTGGTCGCGCATCCACTGCACCAGCGACCCGGTGACGGCGATCGAGCCCTCGAGGGCGTACACCGTCGGCTGCTCGCCGATCTTGTAGCCGACCGTGGTGAGCAGACCGGCGTACGAGTTGATGATCTTGTCGCCGGTGTTCATCACCATGAAGGTGCCGGTGCCGTAGGTGGACTTGGTCTCGCCCTCGGAGAAACAGGTCTGGCCGAACAGCGCCGCCTGCTGGTCGCCGAGCGCGGAGGCGACCGGGATGCCGCCCAGCAGCTCGCCGAGCCGGCCGCCGGTGACCTCGCCGTAGATCTCGGCGGAGGAGCGGATCTCGGGGAGGATCTGCTTCGGCACGCCGATGGACTCGGCGATCTTCTCGTCCCACTGCATCGTGTGCAGGTTCATCAGCAGCGTGCGGGAGGCGTTGGTGACGTCGGTGACGTGCCTGCCGCCGTCGACACCGCCGGTCAGGTTCCAGATGACCCAGGTGTCCATGGTGCCGAAGAGGATGTCGCCCGCCGCGGCGCGCTCCTTCAGCCCCTCCACGTTGTCGAGCAGCCAGCGGGCCTTGGGGCCGGCGAAGTAGGAGGCGAGCGGCAGACCGGTCTCGCGGCGGAAACGGTCCTGGCCGACGTTGCGGCCCAGTTCCTTGCACAGGGCGTCGGTGCGGGTGTCCTGCCAGACGATGGCGTTGTGGACGGGCTCACCGGTGTTCTTGTCCCACAGCACGGTGGTCTCACGCTGGTTGGTGATGCCGATGGCCTTGATGTCGTCGCGGGTGATGCCGGCCTTCTCGATGGCTCCGGCGACGACCTCCTGGACGTTGGTCCAGATCTCGTTGGCGTCGTGCTCGACCCAGCCCGGCTTCGGGAAGATCTGCTCGTGCTCCTTCTGGTCGACCGAGACGATACGGCCGTCCCGGTCGAAGACGATGCAGCGGCTGGAGGTCGTGCCCTGGTCGATCGCGGCGATGAAGGGGCCGGCTGTGTGGGCGTCGGTCACTGTGTGCTCCTGGAGGTTCCGTGGGTGAGGGGGCCTGCGGACGGCGCGTGCTGTGAGGCGTGGGGTTGCTGGGAAGCGCGGTGCCTCTAAGCAAATGCGACGTTGTATATGCCTGCAGCGATGGCGCCGCCGATCAGCGGACCGGCCACCGGGATCCAGGCGTAGCCCCAGTCGGAGCCGCCCTTGTTGGGAAGGGGCAGGAGGGCGTGCACGATGCGCGGGCCGAGGTCACGGGCCGGGTTGATGGCGTAACCGGTCGGGCCGCCCAGGGACAGACCGATGGAGACGACCACCAGCGCGGTGATCAGGGCGCCGACGGTGCCGAGGCCGTTGCCCTTGTCGTTCAGGCCCTGGGTGAGGATGGCGAGGACCAGCACCAGCGTGCCGATGATCTCCGTGGCCAGGTTCTGCACCACGTTCCGGATCTCCGGACCGGTGGAGAAGATGCCCAGGACCGGACCGGCCGCGGGCTCCTCGGCCTCGACTGACTTGACCGGCGCGCTGGCCGTGTCCTGGGCGCCGGGACCGCCGACGATCTCCCGGTCGGTCAGATGGGCGTGGAACTGGCCGTAGTAGGCCACCCAGACCAGTGCGGCACCGATCATGGCGCCGAGCAGCTGACCGCCCAGGTACGTGGGGAGGTCGGCGAAGTCGTCGTTCGTGATCGCGAGAGCGAGCGACACGGCCGGGTTGAGTTGGGCGCCGGACAGCGGCGCCGAGGTGTAGACCGCCGTGAGCACCGCGAAGCCCCACCCGAAGGAGATGGCGAGCCAGCCGGCGTTGCGGGCCTTGGATGCCTTCAGCGTGACGGCGGCGCATACGCCGCCGCCGAGCAGGATGAGTATGGCGGTACCGATGGTCTCGCCGATGAAGATGTCGGAGCTGGACACCCGCGACTCCTTTGTCCTTCGTCCAGGGAAGCCGAACCCCGGGTCCCACCGGGGGTTCTGGTGCCCTCGGGGTGAGGGCGTTGCCGGCCCTTGGCGTTGCCACACTCTAGCGTGTATTGCCGGTAGCTGTTCGACAATGCCGACCGATGGACGGGAGTCTCGCTCCGGCGTCATGCGGGCGTCAAGGGGTTCGTGGCCGAAACCACCGATCGTTATCGATCGCCGCGGGCCGGGATGTCCGGGGGCGCCGATCCCCGCGAGCTGCCGATCTTCGGTTCGGGCCGGGGACTCGGCGACGCGGCGCGTGGGGCGGGAGAGCGCTGCGCTGTCCGGACGTGGCGGGGGCTGCCCGGGTGTGGTGCGGGGCTGCCCCGGTGTGGTACGGGGCTGTCCTGACGTGGTGCGGGGGCTGCTCGGACGTGGTGGCGCCCCGACGTGGCGTGGTGCTGTCCGGACGTGGCGCGGTGCTGCTCGGACGTGGACGTGGCCGAGCACCGGCCGGCCGCCCGACGCCCCGGCTCGCAACCGCCTGGCGCCGGAACCGCCTTGCGCCCGGATCGCGCGCGAGGCGCGCCCTGTGTCCGGATCGCGTGAGAACAGTCCGGCGCTCAGATCGCGTGCCAGCAGTCCTGCGCCAGGACCAGGGCGCCAGGACGCATCTACGAACAGTCCGGCGTCCGGATATCGCGCCGGAGCCCCGGCGCCGAGATCGCGTCAGAACCGCCCGGCGCCCAGATCGCGCGACACCGCGCGGGCGCAGTCACGCACCGCCGCGATCAGGTCGGGACGCAGCTCGCCGTCTCGGCACAGCCGCTCCACCGCGCCGGTGACACCGACCGCGCCCACCGGCAGCCGCCGCCGGTCGTGGATGGGCGCGGCCACGGAGGCGACGCCCTCCCAGGTCTCCTCCACGTCGGCCGCGTACCCACGCGCGCGCGTGAGGTCGAGGATGTGCTCGAAGTCCCCCAGATCGCACACCGTGCGGTCCGTGAACGCCTTGCGGTCGGCGTCCAGCGCCTCGCTGTGCGCCACCGGGTCGTACGCCGACAGCACCTTGCCCATGGCGGTGGAGTGCAGCGGCTGCATGGCCCCGATCTCCAGCACCTGCCGGCTGTCGTCGGGACGGAAGACGTGGTGCACGATCAGCACGCCCTGCTGGTGCAGGACGCCCAGGTAGGCGCTCTCGCCGCTGGAGCGGGCCAGGTCGTCCGTCCATACCAGGGCCCGCGCCCGCAACTCGTGCACGTCGAGGTACGTGGTGCCCAGGCGCAGCAGCTCGGCGCCGAGCTGGTACCGCCCCGACGCCTCGTCCTGCTCCACGAACCCCTCCTGCTGGAGGGTGCGCAGGATGCCGTGGGCGGTGCCCTTCGCGAGGCCCAGCGAGGAGGCGATGTCCGACAGACCCAGCCGTCGCTCGCCGCCCGAGAGCAGCCGCAGCATCGCGGCCGCCCGTTCGAGCGACTGGATGTTCCGTGCCATCGCCGTTCTGCCTCCGTCCCTCCGACTTGCGATCCCGGCGGTAAGCGTATCCACCGTTCGGCAATGTCGAACACTACCGGCCCATGTCGACCTCCCGCTAATGGCCGGTCGCCATCTGTTACATCCGTCTGCATCCGTCAGCATCTGTCCACGTCCGCCGTGACCCACGTGTGACCCGCCCGTGGCCGGGCCGCCCTGTGTGACCCCGCGCGCCCCCGCCACCCCACGGGCCCCGCGGGCGGCCCGGCCGAAACGGGCGCCAGGGCCACCACGCACGCCCCGGGACATGGTCCGGCCGTCACGGACGACCCGTGCGGGCCGGGCCGCCACACGTGTCCGTCCCGTGGACGTCCTGCCCATCCGAGCCCACTCCCGGTTACCCTGGCGCCGTGCGCCTTCTCCGGCCGGGCCGGGGCAGCCGCATAGCCGACAGCCGTCGCACTCCAGGGAGCCCCTACATGGCCTCGTCGCCAACGACCCCTTCCGCCGACAGCCGGACCCGTGTGTCCGCGCTCCGCGAGGCGCTCGCCACCCGGGTGGTGGTCGCCGACGGAGCGATGGGCACGATGCTCCAGGCCCAGGAGCCCACGCTCGACGACTTCCAGAATCTCGAAGGCTGCAACGAGATCCTGAACCTGACCCGGCCCGACATCGTGCGTTCGGTCCACGACGCCTACTTCGCGGTGGGCGTCGACTGCGTCGAGACCAACACGTTCGGCGCCAACCACTCGGCGCTCGGCGAGTACGACATCCCCGAGCGCGTCCACGAGCTGTCCGAGGCCGGTGCCCGGGTGGCCCGCGAGGTGGCCGACGAGTACACCGCCCGGGACGGCCGCCGGCGCTGGGTGCTGGGTTCGATGGGCCCCGGCACCAAGCTGCCCACCCTGGGACACGCCCCGTACACCACGCTCCGCGACGCCTACCAGCGCAACGCCGAGGGCCTGGTCACGGGCGGCGCGGACGCGCTGCTGGTGGAGACGACCCAGGACCTGCTGCAGACCAAGGCCGCCGTGCTCGGCGCCCGCAGCGCCATCGAGGCCCTCGGCCTGGACGTGCCGGTGATCGTCTCGGTGACGGTGGAGACCACCGGCACGATGCTGCTCGGCTCCGAGATCGGCGCCGCGCTCACCGCGCTGGAGCCGCTCGGCATCGACATGATCGGCCTCAACTGCGCCACCGGCCCCACCGAGATGAGCGAGCACCTGCGCTACCTCGCCCGGCACTCCCGCATCCCGCTGTCCTGCATGCCGAACGCGGGCCTGCCGGTGCTCGGCAAGGACGGTGCCCACTACCCGCTCAGCGCCCCGGAACTCGCCGACGCGCAGGAGACGTTCGTCCGCGAGTACGGCCTCTCGCTCGTGGGCGGCTGCTGCGGTACGACGCCGGAGCACCTGCGCCAGGTGGTCGAGCGGGTGCGGGACATGGCGCCGGCGACCCGCGAACCGCGCCCCGAGCCCGGCGCCGCCTCCCTCTACCAGAGCGTCCCCTTCCGTCAGGACACCGCGTACCTGGCCATCGGCGAGCGCACCAACGCCAACGGTTCCAAGAAGTTCCGCGAGGCCATGCTGGCGGGCCGCTGGGACGACTGCGTGGAGATGGCGCGCGATCAGATCCGCGAGGGCGCGCACATGCTCGACCTGTGCGTGGACTACGTCGGCCGGGACGGCGTCGCCGACATGGACGAACTGGCCGGCCGCTTCGCCACCGCGTCCACCCTGCCGATCGTGCTCGACTCCACCGAGGTGGACGTCATCCGGGCCGGCCTGGAGAAGCTGGGCGGCCGGGCCGTCATCAACTCCGTGAACTACGAGGACGGCGACGGACCGGAGTCCCGGTTCGCGAAGGTCACGAAGCTGGCCCGGGAGCATGGCGCCGCACTCATCGCGCTGACCATCGACGAGGAGGGCCAGGCCCGCACCCCGGAGAAGAAGGTCGAGATCGCCGAACGGCTGATCGACGACCTGACCGGGAACTGGGGCATCCACGAGAGCGACATCCTCATCGACACCCTGACCTTCACCATCTGCACCGGTCAGGAGGAGTCCCGGCGGGACGGCATCGCCACCATCGAGGCCATCCGCGAACTCAAGCGCCGCCACCCGGACGTGCAGACCACACTGGGCCTGTCGAACATCTCCTTCGGCCTCAACCCGGCCGCCCGCATCCTGCTCAACTCGGTCTTCCTCGACGAGTGCGTGAAGGCCGGCCTGGACTCGGCCATCGTGCACGCCTCGAAGATCCTGCCGATCGCCCGCTTCGACGAGGAACAGGTCACCACGGCCCTCGACCTCATCCACGACCGCCGCGCCGAGGGCTACGACCCGCTGCAGAAGCTGATGGCCCTGTTCGAGGGCGCCACCGCCAAGTCCCTCAAGGCAGGCAAGGCGGAGGAACTGGCCGCCCTGCCGCTGGAGGAACGCCTCAAGCGCCGCATCATCGACGGCGAACGCAACGGCCTGGAGCAGGACCTGGACGACGCCCTCCAGGACCGCCCCGCCCTGGACATCGTCAACGAGACCCTCCTCGACGGCATGAAGGTGGTCGGCGAGCTGTTCGGCTCCGGCCAGATGCAACTGCCGTTCGTCCTCCAGTCCGCGGAAGTGATGAAGGCCGCGGTGGCCCACCTCGAACCGCACATGGAGAAGGTCGACGACGGCCACGGGGCGGGCAAGGGCACCATCGTGCTGGCCACGGTCCGCGGCGACGTGCACGACATCGGCAAGAACCTCGTCGACATCATCCTGTCCAACAACGGCTACAACGTCGTCAACCTCGGCATCAAACAGCCGGTCTCCGCGATCCTGGAAGCGGCCGAGGAACACCGCGCGGACGTCATCGGCATGTCCGGGCTGCTGGTCAAATCCACGGTGATCATGAAGGAGAACCTGGAGGAGCTGAACCAGCGCGGCCTGGCGGCGGACTACCCGGTGATCCTCGGCGGCGCGGCCCTGACCCGGGCCTACGTCGAACAGGACCTGTACGAGCTGTACGGGGGCGAGGTCCGCTACGCCCGCGACGCGTTCGAGGGACTGCGCCTGATGGACGCCCTGATCGGCGTCAAGCGGGGTGTGCCCGGCGCGAAACTGCCGGAGCTGAAGCAGCGCCGGGTGCGCGCGGCGGCGGCCGTCGCGACCGAGGAGCGGCCCGAGGAGGGCCATGTCCGTTCGGACGTCGCCACCGACAACCCGGTGCCCACCCCGCCGTTCTGGGACACCCGCGTCATCAAGGGCATCCAGCTCAAGGAGTACGCGGGCTGGCTGGACGAGGGCGCGCTGTTCAAGGGGCAGTGGGGGCTGAAGCAGGCCCGCACCGGCGACGGGCCCACCTACGAGGAACTGGTCGAGACCGAGGGCCGGCCGCGGCTGCGCGGACTGCTGGACCGCCTCCAGACGGACAACCTCCTCGAAGCAGCCGTCGTCCACGGCTACTTCCCCTGCGTCTCCAAGGACGACGACCTGATCATCCTGGACGAACAGGGCAACGAGCGCACCCGGTTCACCTTCCCCCGCCAGCGCCGCGGCCGCCGGCTGTGCCTGGCCGACTTCTTCCGCCCGGAGGAGTCGGGGGAGACCGACGTGGTCGGCTTCCAGGTCGTCACGGTCGGCTCACGGATCGGCGAGGAGACGGCACGCCTCTTCGCGGCCGACGCCTACCGGGACTACCTCGAACTGCACGGCCTGTCCGTGCAGCTGGCGGAGGCGCTGGCCGAGTACTGGCACGCCCGGGTCCGCTCCGAACTGGGCTTCGCCGGCGAGGACCCGGCCGCCATGGAGGACATGTTCGCCCTGAAGTACCGGGGCGCCCGCTTCTCCCTCGGCTACGGCGCCTGCCCCGACCTGGAGGACCGGGCCAAGATCACTGAACTGCTGCGGCCGGAACGCATCGGCGTCCGCCTCTCGGAGGAGTTCCAGCTCCACCCCGAGCAGTCCACGGACGCGATCGTCATCCACCACCCGGAGGCCAAGTACTTCAACGCCCGGTGAGCCTCCGGGGCCCGTTGTTCCCTTCGTCCCCTTTGGCGGCGAAGGTCGCATTCCTCTTCTATGGTCGCGCGAGCTGAGGCCACGCGCTCGCCGGCGGGCGTCGCGCGGCCTCGTGCGGCCCGTGCGGCCCCTGCCGGACCGCCCGGACTGGCCGAGTCGCACGCCGGCGCCGTCGGGCCTGAGCGAGGCACCCACGGGCCTCTGCGGGTGCCTCGACGGGGACTGTGCACCTTGTGTGCGCCACCTGTGCAGATGCTGTGCCGCCGTACCGCACGGGCGGCATGGCCGCGTCGTACCTGCGCCCGCCCGGGGTGTTACCCGCGGTACCCCCAGGTGCGGTCGGTACATGAGGCGGTTCACGGGCCGGAGACGTACACTGGTCGGTCCACCGCAGGCCGGTTCCCGCATGGGAACCGGCCTGATCGTCCCTCAAGGAGGTACGCCGGATGACCGCTACGGTCCCCGCACTCGGAACCCGTTCGGCGGAAGGCTCGGCCCTGCAGGCCGTCCTCCTGGACATGGACGGCACCCTGGTGGACACCGAAGGCTTCTGGTGGGACGTCGAGGTCGAGGTCTTCAAAGGGCTCGGCCACATCCTCGACGAATCCTGGCGCCATGTCGTGGTCGGCGGCCCGATGACCCGCAGTGCCGGCTTCCTCATCGAGGCGACCGGCGCCGACATCACCCTCGCCGAACTGTCGGTGCTGCTCAACGAGGGGTTCGAGGACCGCATCGGACGCGCCCTGCCGCTCATGCCCGGCGCCGCCCGACTGCTCGCCGAACTGTACGAGCAGGAGATCCCCACCGCCCTCGTCTCCGCCTCCCACCGGCGCATCATCGACCGCGTACTGACCTTCCTCGGCCCCCAGCACTTCGGCCTGTCCGTCGCGGGCGACGAGGTCTCCCGCACCAAACCGGACCCGGAGCCGTACCTGCTCGCCGCCTCCGGGCTGGGCGTGGATCCGGCCAGATGCGCGGTCGTCGAGGACACCGTGACCGGTGTCGCGTCTGCCGAGGCCGCCGGCTGCCGCGTGGTAGCCGTACCGTCCGTCGCGCCCATCACCCCGGCCGCCCGGCGCACCGTCGTCAACTCGCTCGAAGAGGTCGATCTGGCGTTTCTACGCGGGATGATGACCGAAATGCGCTGACCGTCCACCCGGCACGCGGAACCCGCCCGGCGCGGACCCGCCGCCGTACACCGTCACCGCGATCCGAAGCGGGCCGCACGGCCGAATTCCAGGATCACCCAACCGAGTTGAGAGTGTGAGTTTCCCCACTTTCGCGGGGGTCGACATCCGGCAAGACCTGTGCGGTACACCCCCGGCGGTGCGGCGGCGGCATGACCATGTGTCCCGATTCATGAAACGCTGCACTAATCCTGCCGCTGACGGGTTTCAGCGTGTTCACACCCGGCTTCACTCCGTGATGACGCCTCAACTCCCCGACGGTGAAGCCCGGTGCGGGTCCGGTCTAACCTCATCGCGAGAACATCACCCTTACCCCCGTGATCCGCCGCGACACCCCTGCATGCCGGGTACACGGACCCGAACAGCCTTGGAGACGTTCGAGCATGAACCGCAAGACTTTGGTGCTGCCGGCCATAGCGGGCCTGCTCGCGCCGGCGCTCGCCGCGTGCGGTGGATCCGGCAGCGGAAGCGGCGGCGACGCGATCGTCGTCGGCACCACGGACCGGTTCACCGCCACCAAGGACGTTCCCGCGCCACTCGATCCCGCCTACGCGTACGACGTCGGGGCCTGGAGCGTGCTGCGGCAGACCGTACAGACCCTGATGACGCAGCCCAAGGGCGACGGCGACCCGGTCCCCGAGGCCGCCGAGAGCTGCTCCTTCACCGACAGCGGCAACGAACGCTACGTCTGCAAGCTCCGCGACGGCCTGAAGTTCGCAGGCGGTGACGCCCTCACCGCCGAGGACGTCAAGTACTCCTTCGAGCGGGCCCTGCGCATCAAGGCGGACAGCGGGGTGTTCTCCCTGCTCTCCACCATCGACACCATCGAGACCCAGGGCGACCGCGAGGTGATCTTCCACCTCAAGACCGCGGACGCGACCTTCCCGTTCAAGCTGTCCACCCCGGTCGCGGGCATCGTCAATCCCAAGGACTACGCCAAGGACAAGCTGCGCGACGGCTTCAAGGTCGACGGCTCCGGTCCCTACACGATGACCGCCGAGGTCAAGAACAACGAGATCGTCTCGACCACCTTCACCAAGAACCCCGACTACAAGGGGAGCCTGAAGGTCAACAACGAGAAGGTCGAGCTGCGTTCCTTCACCGACGCTGACGCGATGGGCAAGGCCCTCCAGAAGGGCGACGTCGACGTCATGACCCGCACCATGACGCCGGATCAGATCCGCAAGCTGGACGCCGGCACCGACGAACACATCAGCCTCGTCGAGATGGCCGGTCTGGGAATCCGCTACCTCGGCTTCAACACCGACGCGCCGACCGTGAAGAACAAGGCCGTCCGCCAGGCGATGGCCGAGATCGTCAACCGCGGCGAACTCGTCGCCAAGGTCTACGGCGACCAGGCCGAACCGCTCTACTCCCTGGTCCCCGCCGGCATCACCGGACACTCCAACTCGTTCTTCAACAAGTACGGCGAGCCCGACGTCAACAAGGCCAAGACGCTGCTCAGCCAGGCCGGCATCACCACCCCCGTGAAGCTGACCCTGCACTACACGACCGACCACTACGGCGCGGCCACCAAGCAGGAGTTCGAGGTCCTGCAGAAGCAGCTCAACGACAGCGGTCTCTTCGACGTCAACGTCAAGGGCTGGCCCTGGTCCGTCTACCAGAGCGACGAACGCAAGGGCAAGTACGACGTCTACGGCATGGGCTGGTTCCCCGACTTCCCCGACCCCGACAGCTACCTGGCGCCCTTCCTCGACAAGAACAACTTCCTCAACTCGCCGTACGCGAACCAGGAGATCATCGGCACCCTGATCCCGGAGTCCCGCCGCGAGGCCGACCGGCTCGGTGCCGCCCAGACCCTGACCCGCATCCAGGACATCGTCGCCGACGAAGTCCCCCTCCTCCCGCTGTGGCAGGGCAAGGAGTACGTCGCCGCACGCGACAACATCACGGGCGCCGCCTACGCCATCAACTCCGCTTCCTCGCTGCAACTGTGGGAGCTGGGCCGCGGCGTCAGCGGCTGACCCCGCACCCGGCGGTCCGCAGCCGCGAGAACCGCGGCCCGGGAACAGACAGGAGGGCGCCCCCTCGACGAGAAGGGGGCGCCCTCGGGTCTGTCCGCGGCCGGCCCGGCCGCGGACGTCCGGCCCGCGGCGGCCGTCGGCTGTCACTGGGCGCCGGGACGCACCAACCCGCTCTCGTACGCGTACACCGCCGCCTGCACCCGGTCCCGCAGGCCCAGCTTGGTCAGCACGTGCCCGACATGCGTCTTCACGGTGGTCTCGCTGACGAACAGGTCGGCGGCGATCTCGGCGTTCGACAGGCCGCGCGCCACCAGCTTCAGCACCTCGACCTCCCGCTCGGTGAGCGTGTGCAGCGTGTCCGGCACCGGCTCCTCGCCCGACGGCAGATGCGTCGCGTACTTGTCCAGCAGCCGACGCGTGATGCTCGGCGCCAGCATGGCCTCACCGGCCGCCACCACCCGGATCGCCTGCACCAGCTCATTGGCGGGCGCGTCCTTCAGCAGGAAACCGCTCGCCCCGGCCCGCAACGCCTCCACCACGTACTCGTCCAGGTCGAACGTGGTCAGCACGAGCACCTTCGCCGGGCCGTCACGACCCGGACCGGAGATCTGCCGGGTCGCCTCCACCCCGTCCATCCGCGGCATGCGAATGTCCATCAGCACCACGTCGGGCTGCAGGGCACGCACCTGGTCGAGGGCCTGGAGGCCGTCTCCGGCCTCACCCACGACCGCGATGTCCTGCTCCGCCTCCAGGATCATCCGGAATCCGGTGCGCAGCAGCGGCTGGTCGTCGACCAATAGGACGCGGATGGCCACGTAAGTCTCCTTCGCTAGTCCGGCCCCATTCTGCCCTGCGGGACCTCCCCGGACTCGGCCGCCCTCACCGGCAGCGGATAGGGCGGGGGAGTGCCGCCGAACTCCGGACAGTGCGCCTGGTGGTCGCACCAGCCGCACAGCCGGGTCGGACGCGGCCGCCAGTCACCGGTCTCCGTGGCCCGCCCGATCGCGTCCCACAGGGCCAGCAGCTTGCGCTCGACCCGTTCGAGGTCGGCGGGCACGGGGTCGTACGTCAGCACGTCGCCACTGCCCAGATAGACCAGCTGGAGCCGACGCGGCACCACCTGCTTCAGCCGCCAGACGACCAGGGCGTAGAACTTCATCTGGAACAGCGCGCCCTCGGCGTACTCCGGTCTCGGCGCCTTGCCCGTCTTGTAGTCGACGATCCGCACCTCACCCGTCGGCGCCACGTCGACCCGGTCGATGATCCCGCGCAGCCGCAGCCCCGACTCCAGCTCGGTCTCGACGAACAGTTCCCGCTCGGCGGGTTCCAACCGGGTCGGATCCTCCAGCGTGAACCAGCGCTCCACCAGCCGCTCCGCCTCACCGAGCCAGCGCGCGAGCCGCTCGCCCTCCGGATCGTCCGCGAACAACTCCACGACCTCGGGCCTCGTCTCCCGCAGCCGGTCCCACTGGCCGGGGATCAGCGACTTGGCGCGGGGCGCCGTCCGCTCCACGGCGGGCGCGTCGAAGAGCCGCTCCAGCACCGCGTGCACCAAGGTGCCCCGGGTCGCCGCCTCGCTCGGCTTCTCCGGCAGCCGGTCGATCACCCGGAACCGGTACAGCAGCGGGCACTGCATGAAGTCGCCGGCCCGGGAGGGCGACAAGGTCTCGGGCGCACCGGCCGCGGGCCGGGCCGGCACCGTCGCATCAGCCGGAGCGGGCACGTCGGCCGCCCCGGCTCCACCCGCCGCCCCGGCTCCGGCCACCGTCCCGGCTCTGTCACCCGCACCGGCTGCATCACCGGCACCGGCTGCCTCAGCCGCAGCGGCGGCATCACTGGCACCGGCAGCCTCAGTTACATCACCCGTACCGGCCGTACCAGCTGTTTCAGGCGTACCTGCCGCACTGTCCGTATCGCCCGTACCGGCCGTGCCCGTCCCACCCGCCGCGAGGGCGTCCGCCGCGTCGGCCCGGCCGGTCACCTCCGCCGCTGCCGACGGGACCAGTGGATCCCCCGATGCCACGTCCTCGCAACGGGACTCCGTGGCACCCTCGATGCTGCTGTCCATGACCACAGACCATACGTGCCGCCACTGACAGTGACCCGCCGCGCCGCCCGCCCGCACAACCTCGGGGCGAACACGAGGGGTGCCGGGGCGGAACGTGTGACGACGGCCGCATACCATCGACCAGAGACCCTTCCGCCCCGGCAGGCGCGGAAACGCTTCGAACGAGGGGACACCGTGGACGTGAGCGGCGGGAGCGGGCAGCCGCGGTCCGGCACCGAAGGGCCGACCGAGCGCCCCGCAGGTCCTACGGCCCCGAGTAGCGGCGACGACGGCGCCGGGACCACCGGGACCACCGGGCCCGCCGGAACCACCGGATCCGCCCGGAACCCCGACAAGCCCGCGGAACCGGGGCCGACGCAGACGCCACCACCCCCGACGCAGCCCCCCGGAACTCCTGCTCCCGGTTCCGCCGGGACCACCCGTTCCGGCGAGCGGCCGGGCCCGACCGAGAAGACGCCGGCGGAAAAGACGCCGACGGAGAACGCAGACCCCACCGGCACGCCCGGACGGACGCAGGCACCCGAGCCCACCCGCACCCCCGAACCCGCGCACAGGGCCGGGCAGCGGCCCGACGGCAAGGACACCCCGCCCCCCGCCCCCGGGCCCACCGCGGACCGTCACGGACCCGCCGGTGACCCCTCCCGCGCTCACGCCGGTTCCGGCATCGGCAAGGGACCGGCCCCGCAGCGGCGCAAGGACCCCGGCGGCGGACTGCTCATGGGCCGCCCCTTCGGGGTACCCGTGTACGTGGCGCCCAGCTGGTTCCTCGTCGCCGCACTGATCACCTGGGTGTTCGGCGGCCAGCTCGACCGTGTCCTGCCGGACCTGGGCGCCGCCCGCTACCTGGTGTCCCTCTTCTTCGCGGTCGCCTTCTACGCCTCCGTCCTCGTCCACGAACTCGCCCACACCGTCGCCGCCGTCCGCTTCAAGCTCCCGGTCCGCCGCATCCAGCTCCAGTTCTTCGGCGGCGTCTCCGAGATCGAGAAGGAAGCCGAGACCCCCGGACGGGAGTTCGTCCTCGCCTTCGTCGGACCGCTGCTCTCCCTCGTTCTCGCGGGAGTGTTCTACCTGGCCATGCAGCCCGTCGAACCCGGCACCGTGCCCGGCGTCCTGCTGGCCGGCCTGATGGTCTCCAACCTCATCGTCGCCGCCTTCAACCTCCTGCCCGGCCTCCCCCTCGACGGCGGCCGGATGCTCCGCGCCGTCGTCTGGAAGATCACCGGCAGGCCCATGAGCGGCACCGTGGCCGCCGCCTGGGTCGGCCGCGCCCTCGCCATCTCCGTCCTGATCGGCCTGCCGCTGCTCAACCAGTCCGGCGCCCTCGGCTCCGGCTCCCAGGACATCAGCGGCATGGACACCGTCACCGACGCCCTGCTCGCCGCCATCCTCGCGGCGATCATCTGGACCGGCGCCGGCAACAGCCTGCGCATGGCCCGGCTGCGCGAGCACCTGCCGGAGCTGCGGGCCCGTGCCCTCACCCGGCGTGCGGTCCCGGTGGAGACCGACACCCCGCTGTCCGAGGCACTGCGCCGCGCCAACTCCGCCGGCGCCCGCGCCCTCGTCGTCGTCGACGCCAACGGCGCCCCCCTCTCCCTGGTCCGCGAAGCCGCCATCGTCGGCGTACCCGAACACCGCCGCCCCTGGGTCGCCGTCAGCGGCCTCGCCCAGGAACTCACCGACGGCATGCGCGTCTCCGCGGAACTGGCGGGCGAGGACCTGCTGGACGTCCTGCGGGCCACCCCGGCGACCGAATACCTGGTGGTGGAGGAGACGGGCGAGATCTACGGCGTGCTGTCCGCAGCGGACGTGGAACGGGCCTTCGTCAGGGCCATGGCACGACCCGCCTGAAAATCGCCCCCCAGGGCCCGCGGAACCGCACCTCGGCCACCGCACCGCCCGCACCCGCGCTCGCACCGCGGGCGGCCGTCCCCGCCGCCGTCCGCGGGCCCGAGCCCGCCCCCGGGCCCGGTAGGCTGGTCACATGTCCGAACCGACCGGTGCCGCCCGCAGACGCGGGCCCTTCAAGGTCGGGGACCAGGTACAGCTGACCGACCCCAAGGGTCGCCACTACACGTTCACGCTCGAAGCCGGGAAGAACTTCCACACCCACAAGGGTTCCTTCCCGCACGACGAACTGATCGGTGCCCCCGAGGGCAGCGTTGTCCGCACCACCGGCAACGTCGCCTACCTCGCGCTGCGCCCCCTGCTCCCCGACTATGTCCTGTCCATGCCCCGCGGGGCGGCCGTCGTCTACCCGAAGGACGCGGGACAGATCCTCGCCTTCGCCGACATCTTCCCCGGCGCCCGCGTCGTGGAGGCCGGCGTCGGCTCCGGCTCGCTCAGCAGCTTCCTGCTGCGGGCCATCGGCGACCAGGGCATGCTGCACTCCTACGAGCGACGCGAGGACTTCGCCGACATCGCCCGGCAGAACGTGGAACGCTACTTCGGCGGCCCGCACCCGGCCTGGCAGCTCACCGTCGGCGACCTCCAGGACAACCTGTCCGACACCGAGGTCGACCGCGTCATCCTCGACATGCTCGCCCCCTGGGAATGCCTGGAGGCCGTCTCCAAGGCACTCGTGCCCGGCGGCATCCTGTGCTGCTACGTCGCCACCACGACCCAGCTCGCCCGGACCGTCGAGTCCATCCGCGAGATCGGCAGCTTCAACGAGCCGACCGCCTGGGAGACGATGATCCGCAACTGGCACATCGAGGGCCTCGCCGTCCGCCCCGACCACCGGATGATCGGCCACACCGGCTTCCTGCTCACCGCCCGCCGCCTCGCCGACGGCGTCGAGCCGCCCATGCGTCGCCGCCGCCCCGCCAAGGGCGCCTACGGCGAGGACTACGCGGGACCCAACGCCGACGGCGGCCCCGGCCGCTGACACCCCACCCGACCGACAACACGACGGCGCCGGGGGGGGGGGGGGGCCCGCCCCCCCCCCCCCCCCCCCCCCCCCCCCCCCCCCCCGCGCCCCACCCCCCCCCCCCCCCCCACCCCGCCCCCCCCCCCCCCCCCCCCCCCCCCCCCCCCCCCCGCCCCCCCCCCCCCCCCCCCCCCCGGGGGGGGGGGCGGCCCCCCCCCCCCCCCCCCCCCCCCCCCCCCCCCCCGGCGCCCGCACGTTGAGAAGAAAGCGACCCCGAGCACGTCGGCATCCGTGCCCGGCCACCCGCGGGACGAGCACCCCACGGGAATCCCGACCCCGCCGTTCCCCCGTCCTGTGACGTGTGGCACCATGCTGGCCACCCCCACCGGCACAGCCCTCACAGGAGACACTCCTAGTGCAATCCGCCGTCCCGGAACTCGCACACACCCACACCCGTCCCATCCACTGGGTGGCCACCGCTGCCGCCGTCGCCGGTGTCGTGGCCCTCTCCTCGCTGCTCCAGCCCGGCTCGGCCAAGGCGGCCCAGGCCACCGACGGCCGCCGGCCGGACCCCGCGGCCACCGCGCCCAGTACCGCGGGCGTCGCCTTCCCCGTCCAGTGCGGTCCCGTGAAAGCCCTCGTGAAACAGAAAGCCGGCGGAGACCTCGACGGCGACGGCCGCCCCGAGACGGTCGCCGTGGTGCACTGCGACGCCCCCATGGGCACCCCGCCCGACGGGGTGTACGTCCTCACCCAGGGCGAGAAGGACAAGCACCCCCGTGTCGTCGCCACGCTCGTCGACCCCAAGGACCGGATCACCGTCACCGACTTCGCCGTGCGGTTCGGCGCGGTCACCGCGACCCTGCTCGGCTACTCCACGTCCGACGTGCCGAGTTGCTGCCCGGATGTGAAGACGCCCGCCAAGTGGCAGTGGAACGGCAGCGCGTTCATACGCTCCACCCCGGCGGGTTCCCACAGCGTATGAAAACCACCGCTACGGTGGGAATGTGAGAAATCAGACAATCGTCACGCGGGGTGGCAGTCCAGTCACTCCGCGTCGGGTCCGTACACCTCGACCCCGTCCGAAATCCGACGCACATGGATGCACTCGCCCGGACACTCCCGCGCCGAGTCCGCCACATCCACGACGAGCGGCAACGGCACCCCGGCCACAGCCCCCTTGGCCGACAACAGCTCGCCCCCGGCGCCTCTCACGTAGGCCAGACCGTCGATGTCCAGCTCGAACACCTCAGGCGCGTACTGGACGCAGATCCCGTCCCCCGTACACAGATCCTGATCGATCCAGACCTCCAGCGCCTCACCGTCGCCTTGGGTCTCCTGCAACACGGTCACCTCACCTACCCTTGACGAAAGAGCCGACGGGAATCCGGCCAGCTCTGGCGGGTGTTGAACCCCTCGACCCTACCGCCGGCCGCTTCCCCATCATGTTCGCTGGGTATTCCCCTGGCGTGAGGGAGAGCGCAAGGGTGAAGATCGGACACTCCTTGACAGTCTTTGTGATCTAGGGGTTTCAATCGACACCCACCCAGGTAGGGTCTGGAAGCGTCCAGCTCCCCTTGGAGGAGGTGAGGACCGTGGCAGCCCACGACGACGACATGAACCGCGGCATCCGCCCGGGACGAGGGTCCGACGACCCTGCCGGACAGATCGCCTACCTTGAGCAGGAGATCGCCGTCCTGCGACGCAAGCTCGCCGACTCTCCGCGACACACGAGGATTCTCGAAGAGCGGATCGTCGAGCTGCAGACCAACCTGGCCGGCGTGTCCGCACAGAACGAGCGACTCGCCAACACACTCCGCGAGGCCCGCGACCAAATCGTGGCCCTCAAGGAAGAGGTCGACCGGCTCGCCCAGCCGCCGGCCGGCTTCGGCGTCTTCCTGCAGGCCAACGAGGACAGCACCGCCGACATCTTCACCGGAGGCCGCAAACTCCGCGTGAACGTCAGCCCCAGCGTCGACCTCGACGTCCTGCGGCGCGGCCAGGAAGTAATGCTCAACGAAGCGCTCAACGTGGTCGAGGCCATGGAATTCGAGCGCGTCGGGGACATCGTCACCCTCAAGGAAGTCCTTGAGGACGGCGAACGCGCCCTGGTGCTCGGGCACACCGACGAGGAACGGGTGGTACGGCTCGCCGAGCCGCTGCTGGACGTCACCCTCCGCCCCGGCGACGCCCTCCTGCTCGAACCCCGCTCCGGCTATGTGTACGAGGTCGTTCCCAAGAGCGAGGTCGAAGAACTCGTCCTCGAAGAGGTACCCGACATCGGCTACGAGCAGATCGGCGGCCTCGGCAACCAGATCGAAGCCATCCGGGACGCGGTCGAGCTGCCCTACCTCTACCCCGACCTCTTCAAAGAGCACGAGCTGCGCCCGCCCAAGGGCGTCCTGCTCTACGGACCCCCCGGATGCGGAAAGACACTCATCGCCAAAGCCGTCGCGAATTCGCTGGCCAAGAAGGTCGCCGAAGTCACCGGCCAGGCCGCAGGCAAGAGCTTCTTCCTGAACATCAAGGGCCCCGAACTGCTCAACAAGTACGTCGGCGAAACCGAGCGGCAGATCCGCCTCGTCTTCCAGCGCGCACGGGAGAAGGCCAGCGAAGGCACCCCCGTGATCGTCTTCTTCGACGAGATGGAATCGCTCTTCCGTACCCGTGGCTCCGGCGTCAGCTCGGACGTGGAGAACACCATCGTCCCCCAGCTGCTCGCCGAGATCGACGGCGTAGAGGGCCTGCAGAACGTCGTGGTGATCGGCGCCTCCAACCGCGAGGACATGATCGACCCCGCCATCCTGCGGCCCGGCCGCCTCGACGTGAAGATCAAGATCGAGCGTCCGGACGCCGAAGCAGCCAAGGACATCTTCCAGAAGTACCTCACCGAACGCCTGCCGCTGCACGCGGACGACCTCGGCGAACACGGCGGCGACAAGGCCACCACGGTCCAGAGCATGATCCAGACCGCGGTCGAGCACATGTACGCCGAATCCGAGGAGAACCGCTTCCTGGAGGTCACCTACGCCAACGGTGACAAGGAAGTCCTCTACTTCAAGGACTTCAACTCCGGCGCCATGATCGAGAACATCGTCGGCCGCGCCAAGAAAATGGCGATCAAGGAATTCCTCGACCAGAAGCAGAAGGGCCTCAGGGTCTCCCACCTCCTCCAGGCGTGCGTGGACGAGTTCAAGGAGAATGAGGACCTACCCAACACCACCAACCCGGACGACTGGGCCCGAATCTCCGGCAAGAAGGGTGAAAGGATCGTCTACATCCGCACCCTCATCACCGGAAAGCAAGGCGCAGACACCGGGCGTTCCATCGATACGGTGGCAAACACCGGACAGTACCTGTAAAAAGACAGGCGGCTGCGGGTGCCCCCACCGGGTACCCGCAGCCGTCCGTTTTCCCGGCCACGCCGGAACAGGCAAAGATACAAATGATCTCCCCACCAGCGCAAAGGCGTTCTAGGCTCTTTTTACCGCCGAGTCGCGCAGTGCGGGGACGGGCACCGCACACGCACCGGAGCGCCAGCGGGTATAGCGGTGCCCACGACCGAGGGTGCCGCCGGGCAAGGAGGGCCGCATGACCGTACGGCGAGTAATGGGCATCGAGACGGAGTACGGCATCTCCGTCCCCGGCCACCCCAACGCCAATGCCATGCTCACCTCGTCCCAGATCGTCAACGCCTACGCGGCCGCGATGCACCGGGCCCGCCGGGCCCGCTGGGACTTCGAGGAAGAAAACCCGCTGCGGGACGCACGAGGATTCGACCTCGCCCGCGAAGCTGCCGACGCCAGCCAGCTCACCGACGAGGACATCGGCCTCGCCAACGTGATCCTCACCAACGGAGCACGCCTCTACGTCGACCACGCACACCCCGAATACAGCGCACCCGAGGTGACCAACCCACGCGACGCCGTCCTCTGGGACAAAGCCGGCGAACGGATCATGGCAGAAGCCGCGGAACGCGCCGCCCAGCTCCCCGGCGCCCAGCCCATCCACCTCTACAAGAACAACACCGACAACAAAGGCGCCTCCTACGGCACGCACGAGAACTACCTGATGAAACGGGAAACCCCGTTCTCCGACATCGTGCGCCACCTCACGCCCTTCTTCGTCTCCCGCCCGGTCATCGCCGGAGCCGGCCGCGTCGGCATCGGCCAGGACGGCCACGAACACGGCTTCCAGCTCAGCCAGCGCGCCGACTACTTCGAAGTCGAGGTCGGCCTCGAAACCACCCTCAAACGCCCCATCATCAACACCCGCGACGAACCCCACGCCGACGCCGAAAAATACCGGCGCCTGCACGTGATCATCGGCGACGCCAACCTCTCCGAAATCTCCACCTACCTCAAACTCGGCACCACCGCCCTGGTCCTCTCCATGATCGAAGACGGCTTCATCGCCGTCGACCTGGCCGTCGACCAGCCCGTACGCACCCTCCACCAGGTCTCCCACGACCCCACACTCAAGCGACTCGTCACCCTCCGCAGCGGCCGGACACTCACCGCCGTCCAGCTCCAGATGGAGTACTACGAACTCGCACGCAAATACGTGGAGGAACGCCACGGAGCCGACGCCGACGACCAGACCAGGGACGTCCTCACCCGCTGGGAGGACACCCTCAACCGGCTGGAGAACGACCCCATGAGCCTCGCCGGCGAACTCGACTGGGTCGCCAAACGCGAACTCATGGAGGGCTACCGCCGCCGCGACGGCCTGGACTGGGACGCCGCCCGGCTGCACCTGGTCGACCTCCAGTACGCCGACGTACGCGCCGAGAAGGGCCTCTACAACCGCCTGGTGGACCGCGGGCGCATGAAGCGGCTCCTGACCGAGACCGAGGTCGACCGGGCCCGCAGGAAGCCGCCGGAGGACACGCGGGCCTACTTCCGCGGCCGGTGCCTGGAGCAGTACGCGGACGACGTCGCCGCCGCCTCCTGGGACTCAGTGATCTTCGACCTGCCCGGCCGGGACTCCCTGCAACGCGTTCCAACCCTCGAACCGCTTCGCGGAACGCGAAATCACGTCAAGGAACTGCTGGACCGCTGCCGCACGGCAGAAGACCTGGTCAGGGTCCTCTCCGGCGGCTGACCGGGCCGGCGGCCCACACCGGGCGGCGGGGTGGAAATCCCGGCGTCCGGGAATCATCGAGGTGGCCCCCGTACGTTGGAGAAACTGCGGGGCCGATGTCGGACCCGGCTTGTAGGGTCTGATCATCACCGATCGGCAGGAATGCCGACCTGTCGACCATGTCGGGCGAATTGAGCGGGGTGAGGGTTATGGCAACCAAGGACACCGGCGGCGGCCAGCAGAAGGCCACGCGCAACACCGAGGAGGTCGAGGAGCAGGCGCAGGACGCGCAGGCATCCGACGACCTCAAGGAACGCCACGAGAAGCTGAGCGACGACGTGGACTCCGTTCTTGACGAAATTGACGATGTACTCGAGGAGAACGCCGAGGATTTCGTGAGGTCCTTCGTTCAGAAGGGCGGAGAGTGATTTCACCTTTGATTCGAAGGTGATCCGGGGTAATTCAAGAGTGGGCGACGAGTTGGGGTCCAGGCGCTGTTCACGGTGCAGGCAAGATCTGCCGCGCTCTGCGTTCGCAAGTAACAAGGCCATGGCCGACGGCCTCCAGGCGTACTGCCGTGAGTGCTCTGCCGAGTACTACCGGCAGCGCCAGGAGGCCAAGGGGAAGCAGGTTCGCGAGAAGGCTTCGGTGCCCCCGGGGCACAAGCGATGTCCGCAGTGCGCAGAGGTGAAGCCGCACTCCGCCTGGGAGCGGAACAGGTCGTCCTCGGACGGTTGGGCCAGCTATTGCCGTGCATGCCGGGCGGAGCGGAATCGCGTCAGCTACTTCAAGCGCAAGTATGGGCTTACACCGGCAGAGCTGGACACGCTGGTGGCTGAACAGCAAGGCGTCTGCTGTATATGTCTGTCGGCTCCGCCCGCACACGTGGATCACTGTCACGAGACGGGTAGGGTCCGTGGCGTACTGTGCTTCAGCTGCAACGCTGCACTGGGGCAGTTCAAGGATCAGCCCGAGGTCATGAGGCGGGCTGCTGCATACGTGGAAGGAAACGCGTGGAAGCCAACACTCGTATCACCGGGCGTCTACCAGCTGCCTTCCTGACGCCCGGGTCCTCGTCGTTCATGGACTTTCTCGGCGATCACCAGCCGGAGCTGCTGCCCGGCAAGCGGCAGCTGCCGCCGACGCAGGGGGTGATCGAGGCGCCGCACGGGACGACGATCGTCGCGGTGACCTTCCCCGGTGGTGTGGTGCTGGCCGGTGACCGCCGGGCCACGATGGGCAATGTGATCGCTCAGCGTGACATCGAGAAGGTCTTTCCCACCGACGAGTACTCGGCCGTCGGTATCGCCGGTACGGCCGGTCTGGCCGTCGAGATGGTCAAGCTCTTCCAGCTGGAGCTGGAGCACTTCGAGAAGGTCGAGGGCGCTCAGCTGTCGTTGGAGGGCAAGGCGAACCGGCTGTCGACCATGATCCGGTCCAATCTCGGCATGGCCATGCAGGGTCTGGCCGTGGTCCCGCTGTTCGCGGGTTATGACGTGGACCGTGAGAAGGGCCGCATCTTCTCCTACGACGTCACGGGTGGCCGTTCCGAGGAGCACGGCTATGCGTCGACGGGTTCCGGTTCGGTCTTCGCGCGGGGTGCGATGAAGAAGCTGTTCCGTGACGATCTGACCGAGGAGCAGGCCACCACCCTCGTGGTGCAGGCCCTGTACGACGCGGCAGACGACGACTCGGCGACCGGTGGTCCCGATGTCGCCCGCCGGATCTACCCGATCGTCACCGTGATCACCGAGGACGGTTTCCGCCGGCTCACGGAGGACGAGTCCTCCGTGGTCGCCCGCTCGGTGCTGGAGCGGCGTCTGGAGCAGCCGGACGGCCCGCGGGCCGCGCTGCTGTAGCCGTGGTTTTTGCAAGGTGATCCAGTGACTTCGACAGAAAGGGACGGATAACCGGTGTCGACGCCGTTCTATGTCTCACCTCAGCAGGCGATGGCCGACCGGGCGGAGTACGCCCGCAAGGGCATCGCTCGTGGCCGCAGCCTGGTTGTGCTGCAGTACGCCGACGGCATCGTGTTCGTCGGGGAGAACCCGTCCCGTGCGCTGCACAAGTTCAGCGAGATCTATGACCGGATCGGTTTCGCGGCCGCCGGTAAGTACAACGAGTACGAGAATCTTCGTATCGGTGGTGTGCGCTACGCGGATCTGCGTGGGTACACGTACGACCGGGATGATGTGACCGCGCGTGGTCTGGCCAATGTCTATGCGCAGACGTTGGGCACGATCTTCTCCAGTGCGGCTGAGAAGCCGTACGAGGTGGAGCTGGTCGTGGCGGAGGTCGGGGAGACTCCGGAGGGTGATCAGATCTATCGGTTGCCGCATGACGGTTCGATCGTGGATGAGCACGGTTCGGTCGCGGTGGGCGGCAATGCGGAGCAGATCGGTAGTTTCCTGGATCAGCGGCATCGTGACGGCATGAGCTTGGCGGAGGCGCTGAAGCTGGCCGTGCAGGCGCTGTCCCGTGACACGAACGGCAGTGAGCGGGAGATTCCGGCGGAGCGTCTGGAGGTGGCCGTGCTGGACCGTACGCGGCCGCAGCAGCGCAAGTTCAAGCGGATCGGTGGCGGGCAGTTGTCGCGTCTGCTGGAGGCGGACGGTGCCGCCACGGAGGCGGAGAGCGCCGAGGAGGCGGACGGCGACGGGAAGAAGTAGCTCGCGCCCGTCCTGTTGCTCGCTCACGCGCCCTGGCCCGCTCTGCCGGCCGGGGCGCGGTGTGTTCGGCCCGGGGGAGGCCCGGGGGAGTTCTGGGGGCGGGGTGGCTGTCAGGTGGGTCCGGGTGGGGCTGTGGAGCCGCGTACCACCAGGTGGACGGGGATGTCGGTGCGGTCGGGTTCGCGGTCGTCCAGGACGGCCAGGAGGGCTTGCATGCCGCGTTCGCCGAAGAGTTCCGCGTCGAGTCGCACGGTGGTCAGTTCGGGATCGATGGCGGTGGCGAGGGCGAGGTCGTCGATGCCGGTGACGGAGACGTCGCTGGGGACGCGCAGGCCGTGACGGCGTAGCGCTTTGTAGGCGCCCGCGGCGAGTTTGTCGTCGTCGCAGACGAGGGCGGTGGGGCGGGGGCCGGGGGTGGCGAGGGCGGTCTCGGTGGCGGTTGTGGCGTCCTCGATGGAGAGGGGTGCGCGGATGGTCCGTACGTCGGTTCCGGGGACGGTTGCGGTGCGGGCGGCGAGTTCGCGTGCGCGTACGTCGAAGGTCCAGGAGGGTACGTCGGCGGCGAGGTGGAGGAAGCGGCGGTGTCCGAGGCCGAGCAGGTGGTCGGCGATCTGGCGGGTGCCGTCGGCGATGTCGAGGTTGACCGTCGCGGCGCCGAGGCTGCCTTCGGGGTCGCTGTCGAGCATGACGAGGGGTAGTTGGTCGCCGCGGATGGCGGTGAGGGCGTCGGCGGCCATGGAGGAGGCGATGACGCCGTCGAGGGCGGCTTGTGCGGAGGCGAAGGGGTTGCGGGCGGGGCCGATGCCTTCGGGGGAGGGGTAGAGGACCACGCCGAAGCCGTGCTGGGCGGCGATGCGGGCTGCTCCTGTGTAGACGCCGGCGAAGAATTCGGTGGTGAGGGCGGGGACGACGAGGAGCACGGTGCGGGTGTGGCCGAGGCGGAGGTTGCGGGCGGCGAGGTTGGGCCGGTAGCCGAGTCGGTGGGCGGCGTCGCGCACGCGCTGGGCGGTGGCGGGAGAGACCCGGCCGTGCCATTTGTCGCCGAGGACGAGGGAGACGGCTGCCTGGGAGACGCCGGCGGCCTGGGCGACGTCGCGGCTGGTGGGGCGGGTGCTGCTGCGGGGCACCGTGGGTGCGCTCCTCTTGGGCTGGTCGTCTGGACGGGTGAACAGCGCACATGGTACGTATGACGGCGGACGTTATACGTAACACTTGGCTGTGTGGGCGCAGCTCGGGCGAACCGTTGGAGGGCAGGGGATGGCCGCGGGGTACCTGGAGATCCTGAGGGCGAGACACGCGGCCAGGCTGCTGGCCGGCACGCTGGTGGGCCGGCTGCCGAATGCCACGGCGGCGATCGCGCTGGTGCTGTTCGTGCGTGCGGAGGGTGGGACCTACAGCCTGGCGGGTGTGCTGGCGGCGGTCTACGGGGTGGCCAATGCCGTCGGGCAGCCGGTTCTGGGGCGGCTGGTCGATCTGCGCGGGCAGCCTCGGGTCCAGTTGCCGGCGGCGGTGTTGTCGGCGGCGTCGATGGCGGTGTTCGCCCTCTGCGGCCTGGATTCGCTGCCCCTGGCGTACGGGGCGGTGGCGGCCGCGGGGTTGTTCACGCCGCCTCTGGAGGGCGGGTTGCGTGCCCTGTGGCCCTCGGTGCTGCGTCGCGAGGAGCAGGTGCATACGGCGTATGCGATGGACGCGGTCGCCCAGGAGGTCATGTTCACGGTCGGTCCGCTGCTGGTCACGCTCTGCGTGTCGGCGTGGTCGGAGCGGGCGGCGGTGCTGGTGGTGAACGCGCTGGGGGTGCTCGGGGCGCTGTCGGTGGTGGTGTCGCCGCCGTCGCGTGCGTGGCGTTCCGCGCCGCGCGCGGCGCACTGGCTGGGTGCGCTGCGGTCGCCGGGGCTGCTGGTGCTGCTCGGCGCGTTCTTGTTCGTGGGGGTGGCGCTCGGCTCGATCACGGTGGCTTCGGTGTCCTATGCCGACGGTCACGGCGGGGATGCGGTGTACGGCTGGCTGATGGCGGGCCTGGGGCTCGGTGCGCTGGTCGGGGGCACGGTGTACGGGGCGCGGCAGTGGGGCGGTGTGCCGGAGCGGCGGCTGCGGGTGCTGGTGGCGTTTCTGGCGGTGTGTTATCTGCCGTTGACGCTGATGCCGGGTGCGGTGGCGATGGTGTCGCTCACGGTGGTGGCGGGGGTGTTTCTCGCGCCGTGTCTGGCGTGTGCGTTCGTCATCGTCGACCGGCATGCGCCGAGCGGTACGGTCACCGAGGCGTTCTCCTGGCTTGTGACGACGTTCACAGTGGGTTCTTCGGTGGGAACGGGGGTGGCGGGTCCGGTGGTGGAGGCCGGTGGTGCGCTGTGGGGGTTCGTGGTGCCGGGGGGCGCGGGGGCCGTGTCCTTGCTGGTTCTGCTGGCGGGTGGACGGGTCCTCGCAGCTCCCGCTGGGGGAGGGGTGGTTGCGTCGGCTTCGGAAAATGATCCAAATCGTGCTGTCGAACCTCGTTTCAGCTCGGGGGATCGGGCGTAATGTTCAGTCATGGACCGCCGCATTTTCGGGCTGGAGAACGAGTACGGCGTCACGTGCACGTTCAGGGGACAGCGCCGCCTGTCACCTGACGAGGTGGCGCGGTACCTCTTCCGCCGTGTCGTGTCATGGGGCCGTAGCAGCAATGTGTTTCTGCGCAACGGCGCCCGGCTCTATCTCGACGTGGGGTCACATCCGGAATACGCGACACCCGAATGTGACAATGTGATCGAACTGGTCACCCATGACAAGGCCGGGGAGCGCATTCTCGAAGGACTTCTGGTGGACGCGGAACGCCGCCTGCACGAGGAGGGAATCGCGGGCGACGTCTACCTGTTCAAGAACAACACGGACTCGGCGGGCAACTCCTATGGTTGCCACGAGAACTATCTGGTGGCGCGGCACGGGGAGTTCTCCCGGCTCGCGGACATCCTCATCCCGTTCCTGGTCACGCGGCAGTTGTTGTGCGGCGCGGGCAAGGTGCTGCAGACGCCGCGCGGTGCGGTGTACTGCGTGAGCCAGCGGGCGGAGCACATCTGGGAGGGTGTGTCGTCGGCGACGACCCGTTCCCGGCCGATCATCAACACGCGTGACGAGCCGCATGCGGACGCGGAGCGTTACCGCCGTCTGCATGTCATCGTGGGCGATTCGAACATGTCCGAGACGACCATGTTGCTGAAGGTCGGGGCGACCGATCTGGTGCTGCGCATGATCGAGGCGGGCACGGTGATGCGTGATCTGACGCTGGAGAATCCCATCCGGGCGATCCGCGAGGTCAGTCACGACATCACGGGTCGGCGCAAGGTGCGTCTGGCCAGTGGCCGGGAGGCGTCGGCGCTGGAGGTGCAGCGCGAGTACTACGAGAAGGCTCTGGACTTCTGCGAGCGCCGCGGTATCCGTACCGGCACGGTGGAGCAGGTGCTGGAGCTGTGGGGCCGTACGCTCGACGCGATCGAGGCGGAGGATCTGGACCGGATCGCCACCGAGATCGACTGGGTGATGAAGTACAAGCTCATCGAGCGGTACCGGGCCAAGCACAACATGACCATGTCCCATCCGCGGGTCGCGCAGATAGACCTCGCTTACCACGACATCCACCGTCGTCGTGGCCTGTACTACCTGCTGGAGAAGAAGGGCCAGGCGGCCCGGATCTGCAACGATCTGAAGATCTTCGAGGGCAAGTCGGTTCCGCCGCAGACCACTCGGGCCCGGCTGCGCGGCGACTTCATCCGGCGGGCCCAGGAGCAGCGCCGTGATTTCACGGTCGACTGGGTGCACCTGAAGCTCAATGACCAGGCTCAGCGCACGGTGTTGTGCAAGGACCCGTTCCGTTCGGTGGACGACCGGGTGGAGAAGCTCATCGCCGGTATGTGAGTGATGCGTCCGGGTGTTCCCCCGTTCGACTTCATTCGAACGGGGGCCTCGGTGGAACGCCACACGGGCGCCGTACGTTTCCCGTACGGCGCCCTTGGTTCGCCGTAGAGTTGCGCGCGCACGCCATCTGCAAGATCGACCGATTACGAGGCCCCCACCGTGCGCCGACGCTCACTTCTCCTCGCTGCCGTACCCGCCGGACTGGTCACGCTCGCCGGGTGCGGTGACGGCAAGTCCGATGCCAGCGATGCGGGGGCGTCACCGTCGCCGTCGGCGTCGGGGTCGTCCGTGCCACCGCCGAAGATCGTGGACGGGCCGCTGCCGGCGATCACCGCGGGGACGGAGTTCGGTGAGAAGCCGACGGTCGCCGAGGGGCCGGGGGAGCCGTCGAAGGACCTCGCGGTGAAGACGGTGATCGCGGGCAGCGGCCGGACGGTCGCGGAGAACGACTTCGTCCAGGCGAACTACCTGGGCCAGATCTGGTCCACGGCGAAGGTCTTCGACAATTCCTACGACCGTAAGACGCCGCTGGTGCTCCAGTTGGCCGAGGGCAGTGTCATCGACGGCTGGCGGTATGGGCTGGCGGGCCGGAAGGTCGGCAGCAGGGTGGCGATGGCCGTGCCGCCGACCTGGGGTTACGGCTCGTCGGGCAATGAGCAGGCGGGTATCAAGGGCACGGACACGTTGGTGTTCGTCGTGGATCTGCTGGACACCTTCAATTCCAAGAGTTCCGCGCAGGGCAAGGCCGTGCCGCAGACCGATACGGCCCTGCCGAAGATCGGCACGAACACGGACGGCAACGCGCCCTCCATCGAGATCCCGAAGTCGTCGCCGCCCGGGAAGCTGGTGTCGAACTACGTCCTGGAGGGCGACGGCGCCGAGCTGAAGCCGGAGCAGACGGTCCTGTGCCAGTTCAAGGGCGAGGTCTGGGACAGCGGCAAGGCATTCGAGCAGACCTATGGCACGGGCCGGCTCAGCCAGTTCTCGCTGCAGCAGATGGAGCAGGTCGTCAAGGGGCTGTCGCAGGGCCTGACCGGCAAGAAGGTCGGCAGCCGGGTGCTCGTGGTGGTGCCCCCGGAGCTGGCCTACGGCGACACGCCGCCGAGCGGTGGTGTCGTCAAGAAGGGTTCCACGCTGGTGTTCTCCGTGGACATCCTGGCGGCGATGTGACGGCTGGTCCGTCCGGCCCGCGGCGGGCGGGCGGGGGCCGGGGATGACAGACTGTCCGCGTTCCGTGTCGTACACAAGCAGGAGCTAGAGACGTGAGCATCGACAAGCCCGAGGTCGACTTCCCGGGCGGCGAGCCCCCGGCGGACCTTGAGATCAAGGACATCTGGGAGGGCGACGGTCCTCAGGCCAAGGCCGGCGACACCGTCTCCGTGCACTATGTGGGCGTGGCCTTCTCCACCGGCGAGGAGTTCGACGCGTCCTGGAACCGTGGCACTCCGCTGCGGTTCCAGCTGGGTGCCGGCCAGGTCATCGCGGGCTGGGACCAGGGCGTGCAGGGCATGAAGGTCGGCGGCCGGCGTCAGCTGACCATTCCGGCGCACCTGGCCTACGGTGACCGTGGTGCCGGCGGCGGTCGGATCGCCCCCGGCGAGACGCTGATCTTCGTCTGTGACCTGGTCGCGGTCTGACCGGATCCGATCATCGGGGGTCCGTGCCCGGGCTGGGCGCGGACCCTCGGCTTTTGCCGCGCCCCCGCGGGGCGGTACGGTCGTCGATCGTAGGCACCACAGGGAGGCGAAGGGCGTCGATGGCCATTGCCAAGGCCGAGCGGCTGATGAATCTGGCGCTGTGTCTGCTCGGGACGCGGCGGCCGCTCAGCAAGCGTGAGCTGCGGGAGTCCATCGAGGCTTACGTCGAGGCTTTCGGGCCGGGGAAGGGCGCCGCCGGTGACGATTCGTTCAGCCGGATGTTCGAGCGGGACAAGGACGATCTGCGCGAGCTGGGCCTGGTCATCGAGACCGTCGAGAATCTCGACGGCGAGGTCGGCTATCTCGCCCGCCGTGACAGCAACCGGCTGCCGCCGATCACGCTCGACGCCGAGGAGGCCGCCGCACTGGGTCTTGCCGCCAAGGTGTGGCAGCAGGCCCGGCTCGCCGGAGCGGCCAGCGGCGCCCTGCAGAAGCTGCGTGCGGCGGGGCTGCCCGAGGACGTCGACCCGTACGAGGCGCACGGTGCGCTGGAGCCTCGCATTCCGGTGCACGAGGCCGCTTTCGAACCGCTGATGCTGGCCTGCCGCGACCGCCGTCCGGTGATCTTCGACTATCGCAAGGCGACCGCCGCCCACCCGGAGGCGCGGCATGTGGAGCCGTGGGCGCTGGAGTGCTGGCGCGGCCACTGGTACCTGGCGGGCTGGGACCGTGACCGGGGTGCGGAGCGGGTGTTCCGGTTGTCCCGGATCACCGGCCGGGTGCGCTCGCGCGGGAGCGGCTTCACCGCTTCGGTCCCGGACGTCGTGACGGTGCGTGAGACCGTCGCGACCTGGGCGGGTGAGGTCGCCGACCGCTCGGCGCTGATCCGGTTGCGTTCGGGCGCCGGGTACCCCCTTCGGGCGAAGGCCGCCAAGGTCCGGGAACTCGGTGACGGCTGGGACGAGTTGGAGATTCCGTACGGGCACGGTCTGGACGCCTGGCTGGTGGAGTTCGGGCCCGACGTGGTGGTCCTGGAGCCGGCCGAGCTGCGGGCCGACGTGGTGGACCGGCTGCGTGCCGTGGCCAAGGGCTGAGCGGGGGAGGAGCAGGACAGTGGCAGGCAAACCTGTCAGGGCTGTGAACGCCATCGACCAGACTCGGCGGATGCTCTCCCTGGTGACGTATCTGCGGGAGCGGCCCGGCGCGCGGGTCGCGGACGTCGCGCGGGCCTTCGGCATCACCGAGGACGAGTTGGTCTCGGACCTCGATGTGCTGCCCATGTGCGGGACCAGTTTCCGCGGCGGTGATCTGCTGGACATCGACACGGACGGCGAGCGCATCTGGTGGCACAACCCTGCCGCCCTCGGTGCGGAGGCGGCGGAGCCGCTGCGGCTCGCCGCGGACGAGGCGACCGCGCTGCTGGTCGCGGCGCGTGCGGTGGCCACGCTGCCGGGGCTGCGGGAGAGCGACCGGCAGGCGCTGCTGCGGGCCACCGCCAAGGTGGAGGGTGCGGCCGGTGACGCGGCGGGCGCCAGTTCCCGGCTCTCGGTCACCTTCGAGTCCGAGGGCGGTGTCTTCGCCGACGTCGACCGGGCGATCTCGGAGCGGCGCCGGCTGTGGATCCGTTACTACTCACCGGCCCGTGACGAGGTCACCGAGCGGGAGATCGACCCGATCCGCCTGGTCAGCGTCGGCCACACCTATGTGGAGGCGTGGTGCCGCCGTTCCGAGGCGCGCCGTACCTTCCGGCTGGACAGGGTCGCCGAGATCAAGATCCTCGATGAGCCGTCCGCGCCGCCGGAGGTCGAGCTGCGGGACCTGTCGGAGGGGCTGGTCCAGCCGGCCGCCGAGGACCCGGAGGTCGTCGTGGAGGTCGGTCCGGGCGGCCGCTGGGTCGCCGAGTACTACCCGCACGACAGCGCGGACGAGCTTCCCGACGGCGGGCTGCGCATCGCCTTGCGCACCCCTGATCCCGCATCGCTGAGACGGCTGGCGCTGCGGCTCGGCCGCGACGGCCGGATCGTCTCGCCGTCCGACCTGGCCGACAGTGCCCGGCAGGCCGCCCGAGCGGCGCTCGCGGGGTACGACGGGGTGGATCCGGAGCGGGACGTCTCGCACGCGGTACCGCGTGGTGTGACGAATTCGCGGCCGGACGGGCTGTAAGACAGGGCGGAGTGAGCCGCGGGGACGTGCCCGGTGCCGCCGGGCCGTCGCGTGGCGGCCGGCGCGCCGGGAGCGGAGTTCCCGCGGTATCGGGCGGTGACGCCCCGAAGGCGATCGACCACGAAGTGAGGAGCGAGGCTTTGAGTGAGTCTCCGGTGTCCGGTGCGGGGGAAATGACGGTCGCGGCCGCCTTCGCGGGGATGCGAAGCGTGACTCCCGTGGTGTTCAGAGCGGGCTGCCCGGACTGCCGGGGCCGCTTCGAGCTCTCCGCGGGTGCCCTGCGGCTCGCCATCGGCGCGACCAGCCGTACGACGTTCTACTCCTTCACCTGTCCGGAGTGCGGCGCCTCGGTCCGCAAGCCCGCGGGTGAACGCGTCGTCGAGCTGCTGACCGGCGGTGGGGTCAAGACACTGCGGCTGCACTCCACGGTCTAGGCTCGACGCCATGTTCTGGGCGATGTTCGCGGTGGCCATGGGGTTCGTGGGTCTCGCCGTTCTGGGTGTGCTCGCCGTCCGGGTCTTCCTGGAGGCGCGGGGTCTGGCCCGGCAGGTCGAGGATTCGGCGCGCCGGATCAACCGGGCGGCCGAGGATCTGGAGCGGGCGGCGGTCAGCGCGTCCCGCGCGGCGGACTCGCTGTGAGACCTCTGGGAGACGGCTGTCCCTCGCGGACCGGAAGCGCTTTGCGTCACTTCGCCCTGTCATGCTGCCCGTTCCGGCAGGTACGCTGCTGGTCGCGGTGCGCAGAACGAGGCCCGTACCGCGGACCGGGAGTACGCACAGGGATTGCCTCGCGTTTACCCCTGAGCGTTACGATCGCTGCCAGCACCATCGTTCGGACAGATGTCCGAAGGATGGGACAGCACCCACCCAGCCGCCTCGGTGAGAAGGTAAAGACTTATGTTCGGAAGGCTCGGAGCCCCCGAGATCATTCTCATCCTCGTCGTCATCGTCCTGCTGTTCGGCGCGAAGAAGCTTCCGGACATGGCCCGCTCGCTCGGGAAGTCCGCTCGCATCCTCAAGAGCGAGGCGAAGGCGATGAAGGAGGACGGTGGCAACAGCACCGCCGCCCAGACGCCCAGCTCCGACGAGCAGTCTTCGGCGCAGCGCACCATCCAGGCCGCTCCCGGCGACGTGACCAGCTCGCGACCGGTCACCGAGCCGACGGACACCACCAAGCGCTGACGCAGGGCCGGACAGTCCTGGCCTGCCGCACGAGATGAGGACGTGGGTTGCCCAATCCTGCCCGCAACAAGGAGAAGGATCCCGAGGGGCGGATGCCCCTTGGGGATCACCTTCGTGAGCTGCGCAACCGGCTTGCGAAGGCGATGCTGGCCATCATCGTCGTCACGGTCGTCGCCGCCTTCTTCTACAACGACATCATCAACTTCCTCACCAAGCCGATCCTCGACTCGGTCGGCTGTGTGAAGTCCTTCGAGGAACTGGCCCGCTCCAGCGACACCTCCCAGCAGTGCGCGCGGATCACCATCAACGGCCTCCTCGCCCCGTTCACGCTGGCCCTCCAGGTCGCCTTGATGGCGGGCATCGTGTTCGCCTCGCCGGTCTGGCTGTACCAGCTGTGGGCGTTCGTCGCGCCCGGTCTGCACCGGCACGAGAAGAAGTACGCGTACGCGTTCGTCGGCAGTGGTGTCCCGCTGTTCCTCGGTGGCGCCTACTTCGCCTACCGGGTGCTGCCCACCACCGCGAAGGTGCTGCTGGAGTTCACCCCGCACGACGTCGAGAACCTGCTGCCGCTCGACGACCTGCTCCAGCTCGTCACCCGCATGGTGGTCGTCTTCGGTCTCTCTTTCGAACTTCCCCTGCTGCTGATCATGCTCAATCTGACCGGTGTGCTCAGCGGCAAGCGCATGCTCGGCTGGTGGCGAGCCATGATCATGGGCATCACGGTCTTCGCGGCCGTGGCCACGCCGAGCACCGACCCCCTCTCCATGATGTCGCTCGCCGGACCGATCTGGGTGCTGTACTTCGCCGCGGTCGCGTTCTCCCTGCTCAACGACAGGCGCAAGCAGCGGCGCGCGGCCGAGGGCCCCGCTGACGACGAGGCGTCCGACCTGGACCTCACGCCCGAGGACATCGGCGCTGCCGAGACGGTCTCCGCCAGCCGGGCACTGCCCGAGCAGGCGGGCACGGACCGGGTCAACGGCTACGACGACGTGACCTGACCGTCGCACACCGCGACCGGTGAGGTGCCCGCGCCCGCGGACGGCGCGGGCACCGGCGTGTGCGGCGCTCCGGCGCGCCCGGCGTACATCCCGCGTTCCGGATAATGATCGTCCTGTTGTCAGTGCGGCCCGGTACGCTCGAAAGCACGATGACAGAGGACCTCTCACCGGCCGAGCGGTATGCGGCAGCCCGCAGGCGTGCTGCCGAGCAGGCCACCGCGCTCGCCTCCTTCCGCGAGATGTACGACTTCGGCCTCGACCCCTTCCAGATCGAGGCATGCCAGGCACTTGAGGCCGGCAAGGGCGTGCTGGTGGCCGCCCCCACCGGCTCGGGCAAGACGATCGTGGGCGAGTTCGCCGTCCATCTCGCCCTGCAGCAGGGCCGGAAGTGCTTCTACACGACACCCATCAAGGCGCTGTCGAACCAGAAGTACGCCGACCTGTGCCGTCGCTACGGCGCGGACAAGGTCGGCCTCCTCACCGGCGACAACAGCGTCAACTCCGACGCCCCGGTGGTCGTGATGACCACCGAGGTGCTGCGGAACATGCTGTACGCGGGCTCCCGGACCCTCCTCGGCCTGGGCCATGTGGTCATGGACGAGGTGCACTACCTCTCGGACCGCTTCCGCGGCGCCGTGTGGGAGGAGGTCATCATCCACCTGCCCGAGTCCGTCACCCTCGTCTCACTGTCGGCGACCGTGTCCAACGCGGAGGAGTTCGGCGACTGGCTGGACACCGTCCGCGGCGACACCGAGGTCATCGTCTCCGAGCACCGGCCGGTGCCGCTGTTCCAGCACGTGCTCGCCGGACGCCGGATGTACGACCTGTTCGAGGAGGGCGACGGCCACAAGAGGGCGGTCAATCCCGACCTCGTCCGGCTCGCCCGTACGGAGGCCGGCCGGCCGTCCTACCAGGACCGCAGACGCGGCCGGGCGATGCGCGAGGCGGACCGTGAGCGCGAGCGGCGGCAGCGTTCCCGGGCGTGGACCCCGGGCCGCCCCGAGGTCATCGAGCGGCTGGACTCCGAGGGCCTGCTGCCCGCCATCACCTTCATCTTCAGCCGTGCCGCCTGCGAGTCCGCCGTCCAGCAGTGCCTGTACGCGGGACTGCGGCTCAACGACGACGAGGCCCGGCAGCGGGTGCACGACCTCGTCGAGGAGCGCACCGCCTCCATCCCCCGCGAGGACCTGCACGTCCTCGGCTACTACGAATGGCTGGAGGGCCTGGAACGCGGCATCGCCGCCCACCACGCGGGCATGCTCCCGACCTTCAAGGAAGTCGTCGAAGAACTGTTCGTACGCGGTCTGGTGAAGGCCGTCTTCGCCACCGAGACCCTTGCGCTCGGCATCAACATGCCCGCGCGGTCGGTGGTGCTGGAGAAACTCGTCAAGTGGAACGGCGAGCAGCACGCCGACATCACCCCCGGCGAGTACACGCAGCTCACCGGCCGGGCGGGGCGCCGTGGCATCGATGTCGAGGGCCACGCGGTCGTGCTGTGGCAGCGCGGCATGAGCCCCGAGCACCTCGCGGGTCTGGCGGGCACCCGTACCTATCCGCTGCGCTCCAGCTTCAAGCCGTCGTACAACATGGCGGTCAACCTGGTCGAGCAGTTCGGCCGGCACCGCTCACGCGAACTGCTGGAGACGTCCTTCGCGCAGTTCCAGGCGGACCGGTCGGTCGTCGGCATCTCCCGGCAGGTGCAGCGCAACGAGGAAGGGCTCGCGGGCTACCAGGAGTCCATGATCTGCCACCTCGGCGACTTCGAGGAGTACGCGCGGCTGCGCCGTGAACTGAAGGACCGGGAGACCGAACTGGCCCGGCAGGGCGCCACCCAGCGGCGCGCGGAGGCGGCCGTCGCGCTGGAGAAGCTCAGGCCCGGTGACGTCATCCACGTGCCGACCGGCAAGTACGCGGGCCTGGCCCTGGTCCTCGACCCGGGTCTGCCCGCCGGGCGCTCGGGCGGCCACCGCGGCGTCGAGTACCACGACGGGCCGCGCCCGCTGGTCCTCACCGCCGAGCGGCAGGTCAAACGGCTGGCGTCGATCGACTTCCCGGTGCCGGTGGAGCCGCTCGAACGGATGCGCATCCCGAAGACGTTCAACCCGCGCTCCCCGCAGTCCCGCCGGGACCTCGCCTCCGCGCTGCGCAGCAGGGCCGGGCACATCCCGCCGGAGCGGCACCGCAAGAAGCGGTCGCAGGCCGCCGACGACCGGGAGATCGCCCGGCTGCGCACCGCGATCCGTGCCCACCCCTGCCACGGCTGCAACGACCGTGAGGACCACGCCCGTTGGGCCGAGCGCTACCACCGGCTGCTGCGTGACACCTCGCAGCTGGAGCGCCGTATCGAGGGGCGTACGAACACGATCGCGCGGACCTTCGACCGGATCGTGGCGCTGCTGACCGAACTCGACTACCTGCGCGGCGACGAGGTCACCGACGACGGCAAGCGCCTCGCCCGGCTGTACGGCGAGCTGGACCTGCTGGCCAGCGAGTGTCTGCGCGAGGGGGTCTGGGAGGGGCTGGGCCCGGCCGAACTCGCGGCCTGCGTATCGGCGTTGGTGTACGAGGCGCGCGTCGGCGACGACGCGCTGTCGCCGCGGGTGCCCTCGGGCCGGGCGAAGGCCGCGCTCGGTGAGATGGTGCGGATCTGGGGCCGGCTCGACGGCCTGGAGGAGGAGTTCCGGATCACCCAGAGCGAGGGGGTGGGCCAGCGCGAGCCCGATCTCGGTTTCGCCTGGGCCGCCTATATGTGGGCCTCCGGTACGGGCCTCGACGAGGTGTTGCGCGAGGCGGAGATGCCGGCGGGTGACTTCGTGCGGTGGTGCAAGCAGGTCATCGATGTCCTCGGCCAGATCTCGGCGGCTGCTCCTGCGGAGGGCTCGACCGTGGCCAAGAGTGCGCGTAAGGCGGTTGACCAGTTGCTGCGGGGGGTTGTGGCGTACTCGTCCGTGGGGTGACGGGTCCCTCCGGGGGTGTGGGGTGGTTTGCGCAGTTCCCCGCGCCCCTGGGGGTGGGGTGGGTGTTGTTGTGGGGGTGCGGGTCGGCGGGGGCTTGTCGCGCAGTTCCCCGCGCTCCTTTGGGGTGAGGGTGGCGGGGTTTCGTATGCCTGCGTGTCCTCACTCTTTGTGTTCGGGTGAGTTCGTGGCGTGCAAATGGGGTTGAGGGTACTCCTGTCCTGCGGGGGATTTCAGGCGGTTGCTGAAGATGACACGGCGTTGATCCGGTCGGACTAAGCTCGCCCGCGGCGCACCGAGTTGAGGTAATTCGTGCGCTTGTTCCCCATGGTACGGAAGATCCCGGATAGTCCCATGATTCTTCCCCCCGAAAGCTCCCCCGACACCCAGCCGATTTTCAGAGGGCATACATGGTGAGTGTGCAATCGCCTCCCGGTGGCCGTGAACTTCCCCCAGCGCTGACACTGCTGCTGCCGGCCATACTGATGGCCGCGGCGACCGGAGCCGCCGTCGCCCTGGTGACGGGGCCGGCCCGGACCGCCGTCGGCTGGTGCGGAGCCGTCGCCACCGTGCTGGTGACTGCGACGGCGGCAGAAGCGGTGCGGCGCGGACGCCACCTCCGCGCCGCACGGGCCGAACACGCCCGTCACGCCGCGCACTTGGAGCGGCGTATCGCCGCACACGACGAGGAGATCGTCCGGCTCGCCAAGGACATCGTCCCGACCGCGCTCCACCGGCTGCGCCACGGAGAATCCCCCCGCGAGGTGATCCACTCCGTCCTCGACGCCGACCCCGACCTCCGGCACCTTCCCGAATCGCAGCGCGACCTGCTGCGTCTCGTGCTCAAAGTGGTGGACGACGAGGAGTCCATGCGCGACGCGGCGCAGCGCTCCTTCGTCAACATCGCGCAGCGCGTGCAGGCCATCGTCCACCAGCAGGCCAAGGAACTCCGGGAGATGGAGGAGGACCACGGCCGCAACCCCGAGGTCTTCGACGACCTGCTGCGCATCGATCACGGTACCGCGCTGATCGGCCGGCTCGCCGACTCGATCTCCGTACTCGGCGGCGGCCGACCCGGCCGCCAGTGGCCCAACCCCGTGGCCCTCTACAGCGTGCTGCGCGGTGCCATGTCCCGGATCCTGGAGTACCGGCGCATCGAACTGGCCTCCATCGCGAAGGTCAACATCAAGGGCACCTGCGTCGAGCCGGTCATCCACGCCGCCGCCGAACTCCTCGACAACGCCACCCGCTACTCACCGCCGCAGACCAAGGTCCACGTGACCGCGGTCGAGGTGCAGACCGGCGTCGCCATCGAGATCGAGGACGGCGGCGTCAGCCTCAGCGAGGAGGCCCGCGCACGGGTCGAGGGCATGCTGGAGCGCGCCAAGGCGGGCGTCGACCTGGAGGACCTCGGCGAGAGCCCGCGCCTGGGCCTGGCCGTCGTCGGACGGCTCTGCTCGACGTACAACATGCAGGTCTCACTGCGTGCCTCGGCGTACGGCGGGGTCCGGGCCGTGCTCATCGTGCCGAGCAACATGATGACGACCGAGCCCGCACCCGGCCTCGCCCACGGCATCGGCGCCACCGCGGTGCCCAAGGCCGAACTCGGCGCCCTGGAGGGCCCCAAGCGCCCGCCCAAGAAGCGCCGCCCCACCAGCCCGCGCATCCCCGCCGGGATCTCGATGGAGGACGACGTACCCGAGGTCACCGAGTGGACGGCGAACGGCCTGCCGCAGCGCCGCAGCAAGGTGAAGGTCCCGCTCAGCCAGCGGCTCGCCGAGCAGGCCGCCATCGAACGGGCGGAGCGCGAGGGCAGACCGACCGTCTGGTCCCAGCCCAGGCCCGAGCCCGAGCCCGAGGCGGACCCCGAGCGCGAGAAGTTGAAGAACCGGGAACCCGGACTCTGGGTGGAAGCCTTCTGGGAGGGGCTGAAGAAGGACAACGAAGGCGTCCACCCCACCGACTTCACGCGCAACCCGACCGCATACCTGCATCTGATCGACAAACCGGCCCACAGCGAGGCCGACGACGAGGGGGACCTCAAGTGATCCAGCAGCGAGCCAACTTCGACTGGATGCTCAAGGAACTCGCCGACGGCGTACCGGGCATCGAGATGATCGTGGTGCTCTCGGCCGACGGGCTGCGCATCGCCCGCCACGGCGGCGACCCCGACTCCGCCGACCGGCTCGCCGCGGCCTGCGCGGGCGTGCAGAGCCTGGCGGGAGCCGTGGCCCGGGAACTCCCCGGCAGCAGCGGCGAGATGAAACTCGTCGTCATCGAGATCGACGGCGGCTACTTCTACCTCATGGCGGCGGGGGCCAACGCCTATCTGGCCGTCCTCGCCGACGTGGTCTGCGAACCCGGCCGGATGAGCAACCGGATGCGCGACCTCGTCGTCCGGATCGGCGCCCACCTCACGAGCCCGCCCCGGCGCAACGGGCAGACCGTATGACTCCTCCGCGACGCAAACGGCGCCGGCCGCAGCAGGAACCGCCGCCGGCCCCCGGACCGGCCGATGGCGCCGACGGCGACGAACAGCGCCGGTCGAAGAACCCCGAGCGGCTGTACGTGATCACCGGTGCCGCTGACGGCGGCCGCGCCGAACTCGATCTGGTGACCCTGATCGTGGCGCGCTCCGACCCGCCGCCGTCCGTCCCGCCGGAGCAGGCCACGCTGCTCCGGTTGTGCACCGCCCCCTTGTCGGTGGCCGAACTCTCGGCCTATCTCAGCCTTCCGTTCAGCGCGATGACCGTACTGATCACCGAGCTGATCACGGACGGACTGGTGCAGGCGCGCGCCCCGATCGTCCGCCAGACGCGCCCTGACCGGTCACTCCTCGAAGCGGTGATGCATGGACTTCAAAAGCTCTGACACCATCCCCGGCCCGCGCACCGAGGACCATCTCCCGCAGACCGCTCAGGCCGCGGTGAAGATCGTCATTGTGGGCGGTTTCGGCGTCGGCAAGACGACCATGGTCGGGTCGGTCAGCGAGATCAGACCGCTGACCACCGAGGAGACCATGACGCAGGCCGGCGTCGGTGTCGACGACAACTACGGCTCCGATTCCAAGACGGCCACGACCGTCGCGATGGACTTCGGCCGGATCAGCATCACCGAGAAGCTGGTGCTGTACCTCTTCGGCACCCCCGGCCAGGAACGCTTCTGGTTCCTGTGGAACGGGCTGTTCGAGGGGGCCCTTGGCGCGGTCGTGCTGGTCGACACCCGGCGCCTGGAGGTCAGCTTCGACGTCATAGGGCGTCTGGAGGAGCGCGGCGTGCCCTTCGTCGTCGCCGTCAACTCCTTTCCGGACGCGCCCCGTTACCCGATGGAGGAACTGCGCACGGCGCTCGACCTCCCCCCGGAGATCCCCCTCGTGGAGTGCGACGTGCGCCGCCGGGCCTCCAGCCGCGACGTACTGATGACTCTGATGCGGTTCCTGCATTCGCTCGCCATGACCGGTGCGCTCACCTGAACCGCACCGGCCGATCACCCGACATCCCGTCATCTCCGACCCCCTTATCTCCGACCCCCTTATCTCCGCCCCCCTTATCTCCGATCCCGTTACCTCGGACCCACTTCAGTTTCGGAGCGACCACTGTGACGCCTGAACCCCACTCCCTGACCGGCATGGACGATCCCGCGCCCGCCCCGCCGCCCGGCTGCCCGGCGCACACTCCGGGTCCCGGAGGGCTGCACCGGCTCTACGGCCCCGGGACGGAGGACCTGGGCGGGCTGTACGAGAAGCTGCGGGAGAACCACGGTCCCGTGGCACCCGTGCTGCTCCACGACGACGTACCGATGTGGGTGGTCCTCGGCCACGCCGAGAACATGCACATGGTGCGCACCCCCTCGCAGTACACCCGGGACAGCCGCATCTGGAACCCGCTCCTTGAGGGCATGGTCAAGCCCGACCACCCGCTGATGCCGCACATCGCCTGGCAGCCGATCTGCTCCCACGCCGAGGGCGACGAGCACCAGCGGCTGCGGGCGGCGGTCACCGGCGCGATGTCGACCATCGACCACCGCGGCATCCGCCGCCACATCGGCCGCTACACCCAGCGCCTGGTGAACGAGTTCTGCGAGCAGGGCCGGGCCGATCTGGTCTCCCAGTTCGCCGAGCCGCTGCCGATGGCCGTGATGTGCGAGATCCTCGGCATGCCCCAGGAGTACAACGAGCGCATGGTGCAGGCCGCCCGTGACGCGCTCAAGGGCTCCGAGACCGCGATCGCCAGCCACCAGTACGTGATGGACGCGCTCAGCGCACTGACCGTCCGCCGCCGGGCCCGCCCGGAGGAGGACTTCACCAGCCATCTCATCGCCCACCCGGCGGGGCTGACCGACGACGAGGTCAGGGAACACCTGCGCCTGGTGCTGTTCGCCGCCTACGAGACCACCGCCAACCTGCTCGGCAACGCGCTGCGCATGGTGCTCACCGAGCCGGGCTTCCGTGCCCAGCTCAACGGCGGCCAGATGACGGTGCCGGAGGCGGTCGAGCAGTCCCTGTGGGACGAGCCGCCGTTCAGTACCGTCTTCGCCTACTTCGCCAAGCAGGACACGGAGTTGGGCGGCCAGCGCATCCGGCAGGGCGACGGACTGCTGTTCGCGCCGGCCCCGGGGAACATCGACCCCCGTGTACGGCCCGACCTGACCGCCGGCATGCAGGGCAACCGCTCGCACCTCGCCTTCGGCGGCGGCCCGCACGAGTGCCCGGGCCAGGACATCGGCCGGGCCATCGCCGACGTCGGTGTCGACGCGCTGCTGATGCGGCTGCCGGACGTCCAACTGGACTGCGAGGAGGACGAACTGGAGTGGGAGGAGTCGATCGCCTCCCGCCATCTGGTGGCCCTTCCGGTGCGCTTCGACCCCAAGACGCAGCAGGACGTGAAGGCCAAGCCGAGCCACGCGCCCATCCCGCCGCAGCGGGCCGGCTGGCAGATCGACACCGGCCGTCCGGCTCAGGTGCCCGCGCCCGTCCCGGCCGTCGAGCCCCCGACGGCGGCCCCGCGGCCCGCGGCGGCACCCGAGCCACGACGCCCGCACGGCGTCTGGCAGCGGCTGCGCCGCTGGTGGCGCGGTCACTGACCCGCCTCGGCCGCCGATCCCACGGCGGTCGGTGAGCCTACGGGGGTCGGCGAGTCGACAGGGGGCAGTGAGCCGGCGGGGGTCAGTGAGCTGACGGAGGTCGCTGAGCCGGCGGAGGCCGCTGCGCTGACGACGGCACTCACGGAGCGACGGCAGCCACCTGAACGGTGGAGGTCACCGAGCCGGCAGTGGTCACGGCCGGCCCGGTCCCGGGTCCGCCCACTCCTGGTACGCGGACCAGGCCGTGAGTACCCGCCCGCTGTGGAACCGGTGCTCGGTCCCGGTGACCGGATCGGTGAACTCCAGCCGCCGCGCGAGCAGTTGCAGCGGCCGGCGGAAGTCACCGGCCGGTTCGGGGTCGAGCACCACCGGGTACAGCGGATCGCCGAGGATCGGCACGCCCAGGGCGTTCATGTGCACCCGCAGCTGATGGGTCTGCCCCGTGTACGGGATCAGTCGGTAGCGGGCCGGTCCGCCGGGCCCCCGGTGACCGGCCAGTTCGACCAGGGTGACCGCGTTCGGCTCGCCCGCGATCTGCCGTGCGGCCGGTGTCCCGCGCTCCTTCAGGATCCGGCTGCGCACCGTCCGGGGCAGGGCGAGCGAGGGATCGTACGGGGCGACGGCCTCGTACTCCTTGCGCACCAGCCGGTCGCGGAACAGCGACTGGTAGGCGCCGCGCTCCTCGGGCCGCACCGTGAACAGCACCAGACCGGCCGTCAGCCGGTCCAGCCGGTGCGCCGGGGACAGCGTGGGGACGCCCAGCTCCCGGCGCAGCCGCGCCAGCGCCGTCTCGGTGATGTGGCCGCCGCGCGGGGTGGTGGCGAGGAAGTGCGGTTTGTCGGCCACGACGAGGTGCGCGTCGCGGTACACGACCTCCAGCGGGAAGGGCACGGGCACCTCGGCGGGCAGTTCCCGGTGGAACCAGACGTACATGCCGGGCACGTACGGATCGTCCGGGGCCACCGCCCGCCCGTCCGCCCCGACGATCCGGCCCGCCGCCAGCATCCCGTCGATCACGCCGGGCGGCGCCCCGGACAGCCGCGCCACGAGGTGCGCGCGTACCGTCTCCCAGGGTCCCTCGGCGGGCAGCCGCACCCGCACGGGGTCGACGCCGTCGCGCTGGGGGAGGGGAGCGGGCGGGATCCGCGTCTTGCGTCTCATCACGGCCCAGCGTACGGGCGGGCAGCGGCGCTACGCGTGTGCCGGAGCGGCCGCCCTGCTTCCGTGCGCCCTTGCCGAGAATCCGAACGCGATACATCGTGTGTATTGACCTTCGCGATGCAGTCACGATATGTTCGTCAACGGATATTCGGAAGCGAGGTGATCTGTCGTGGCCATGCGGCGCCGCAAACTCAGCAACCCGCTGGCGCTCGCCGTGCTGGCGACCCTCTGGCAGAAGCCGATGCATCCGTACGAGATCGCCCAGACCCTGCGCCGACAGGGCAAGGACACCAGCACGAAGATCAATTACGGCTCGCTCTACACGGTCGTGCAGAACCTGCAGAAGCACGGGTTCGTCGAGGTCACCGACGTGGAGCGGCAGGGCAACCGCCCCGAGCGGACCATCTACGGCCTCACCGATGCCGGACGCGGGGAGCTGACCGAGTGGATGGCCGATCTGCTGGCCGTCCCGGTCAAGGAGTTCCCGATCTTCGAGACCGTACTGTCGCTGATCGGCGTCCTGCCGCCCGACGAGGTGGTGCGGCTCCTGGAGGAGCGGCTCAGCGCCCTGGAGGTCAAGGCGGCGAGCGGACGCGGAGCGCTGGCCAAGCTGTACGAGACGCTGCCCCGGCTCTTTCTGGTGGAGACCGAGTACCAACTGCACATGCTGGAGGCGCAGGCGGAGTGGGTGCGCGGCTTCCTCGACGAGATCAGGAAGGGCTCACTGCCCGGGGTCGAGGCATGGCGGCAGTTCCACGAGACGGGTGAGATCCCGCCCGAATTCCGGGAGCTGGACAACTGGGAGGCACCCGAGACCGAGACGTGATCCAGAACCGGGAAAACCCCGGCAGCGCTGTTGCAGCAGCCCCGCCGGGGTCTCGAACCCCGAGCTGACTCCGCCGTCGCGACGGCTCCAGGCGATCGAGGTGCGGCACACCCAGGATAGCCCGGCGCCCTGCACGTGGATCAGCTGTCATTCACTCGCTCATGAGGAGAGCAGCCATCATGAACACCCGTGCGCCCGCGGTGCAGGCGCGCCAGCTGATCAAGACCTACCCCGGTGACGTCACCGCGCTGCGCGGCCTGGACGTCACCGTCGAGCCGGGCACCGTTTTCGGCCTCCTCGGCCCGAACGGGGCCGGGAAGTCCACCGCCGTCAAGATCCTCACCACTCTGGCCCGTCCCGACTCGGGCACGGCCACCGTCGCCGGGCACGACGTGCTGCGCCACCCGGACCGGGTGCGCCGTGCGATCGGTGTGGTCGCCCAGAACTCCGGCGCCGACCCCGTCGCCACGGGCCGCGAGAACCTCCGGCTCCAGGGCCGGCTGCACGGGCTGCGCGGGCCCGGCCTCGACCGGCGGGTCGACGAACTGCTGGAGCGCTTCTCGCTCAGCGACGCGGCCCGCCGCCCGGTCAAGGGCTACTCCGGCGGCATGCGGCGCCGTCTCGACGTGGCCCTCGGCCTGGTGCACCGGCCCGAGGTGCTGTTCCTCGACGAGCCCACGACCGGCCTGGACCCCGAGGCCCGCACCGCGATGTGGGAGGAGATCGGCCGGCTGGCCGGCGACGAGGGCCTGACCATCCTGCTCACCACGCACTACCTGGAGGAGGCCGACCGGCTCGCCGAGCGCATCGCCATCGTCGACCGCGGCCGGGTCGTGGTGACCGGCACCCCCGACGGGCTCAAGGGCGAACTCCGCGGTGACGCCGTCCATCTGGAGCTGCGCGAGGCGGTCGGCGACGCCGGTCGTACGCTGCTCGCCGGCGCGCTCACCGGGCTGCCCGGCGTGCACGAGGCATTCGTCGACGGACGCCGGGTCAGTGCCCGCGCCGCCGACGGGGCCGCCGCGATGCCCGCGCTGCTGGCCGCGCTCGAACGGGCCGGGGTGGCCGTCGCCTCGGCCACGGTGGCCCGCCCCTCCCTCGACGACGTCTACCTGCGCTACGCGGGCCGCCGGTACGCCGATGCCGAGTCCGCCTCCGAGTCCGCCGCCCCCGCTCTCGCCGGAGGTGTGCGATGAGCAACGCGCTCACCCAGACCTGGTACATGACCCAGCGTCAGCTCATGGTGTTCGCGCGGCAGCCCGCGTACGCGATCATCACGCTGATCCAACCGGTGATCTGGCTGTTCCTGTTCGGGAACCTCTTCAAGAAGGTCGTCGAACTGGGCGGCTTCGGCACCACCTCGTATCTGGACTACCTGGTGCCGGGCGTCGTCGTGATGAGCGCCCTCAGCTCCAACATGTGGGCGGGCATGGGCACGCTGGAGGAGATCCAGCGCGGCACCCTCGACCGCTTCCTGACCACACCGGTCAGCCGGGCCGCCCTGATGAACGGCAACGTCGTCAACAACGGCCTGGTCACCGCGTTCCAGTCGGTGGTCATCGTGCTGCTCGGACTGCTGGGCGGCGCCGACTACCCGGGCGGGATCGGCGGCATCGCGGTCCTGGTCCTCGCCTCGGTGCTGCTCGGCACGGTGTTCGGGGCGCTCTCCAACACCCTGGGCATGCTGGTGCGCGAGCGGGAGTCGATCATCGGCATCAACACCTTCCTGCTGCTGCCGCTGACCTTCCTTTCCTCCGCCTTCATGGCTCCGTCCCAGATGCCGTCCTGGATGCGGCACGTCGCCGACTTCAACCCGCTCGACTGGGCCATGGTGGCGGGCCGTTCGGCGATGTCCGCGGATCCCGACTGGGCGGCCGTCGCCCTCCGCGGCGGGGCGCTGCTGGCACTGGCGCTGGCGGCGGTGTGGGTGTCCATACGGACGTTCCGTGCGTATCAGCGGTCGGTCTGAGCCGGCGCGGCGAGGGGCGTCGTAACGAGCGCGGCGACGGCGCCGTTCATGGGCGCGGCGACGGCGAACGGCGGGCGCGACCGGTCAGGAAGAAGCCGGCGTGACCGGTGGGGGAGCGGGGCCGCCGTGCGCCGGAGGGGTGCCGCCGTGCCGGTGGGACGCGGCGGCATCTCGCGGTGCCGCCCGGCTCACGCGGCGGCGGCTCCCTCCTGCTCCGCCTCGACGCGCGCGTTCCACTCCCGCTTGGACGCCTGCCAGCCGTCCTCGTTGTGCCCCAGCCGCCAGTAGCCGGAGATCGAGAGATCCTCGCGGGGGATCGCGTACTCGACCCGCAGCAGCCGGCGCAGCTCCTTCACGAAGCCCGCCTCACCGTGCACGAACGCGTGCACCCGGCCCGCCGGGAACTCCAGCGCCCGCACGGCCTCGACCAGGGCTTCGCCGACCGGCCGGTCCCCGCGGTGCACCCAGACGACCGGCACACCGGAGTCGATCTTCTGCTCCTCCTCCGGGCCGGAGATCTCGACGAAGGCATGGGTCCGGACCCCCTCCGGCAGCGTCTCCAGGGCGCGGGCGATGGCGGGCAGGGCGCTCTCGTCACCGGCCAGCAGATGCCAGTCGGCGCCGGCGTCGGGCGCGTAGGCGCCACCGGGGCCCATGAACCGCACGGTCTCGCCGGGCCGTACGCGCAGCGCCCACGGACCGGCCAGGCCCTCATCGCCGTGCACCACGAAGTCCAGGGTCAGCTCGCGCTGCGCGGGATCCCAGGCCCGCACCGTGTACGTCCGGGTCACCGGCCACTGATCGCGCGGGAACTCCGCACGGATCCGCTCCATGTCGAAGGGCTCCGGATAGGTCACGCCCGAGGCCGGGAACAGCAGCTTCACATAGTGGTCGGTGCAGGTGTCGGCCTCGAAGCCGGCCAGGTCCGCACCGCCGAGCACCACGCGCTGCATATGGGGGGTCAGCCGTTCGGTGCGCACGACCTGCGCGGTATGGGGCTTGCGCGGCTTACGGGCCGGACGTTCTGCCATGGCGACCTCCAAAACACGACCTTAGGTTTACCTAAGTTAGCATCACGGCCTTTGCGGCGGACAGAAACATCGATCGCCGGATGGGGACACCGTCCGCCGGGCGAGAGCCGGTCGGTCCGCCGGGCGGCGCGCGGACCGGCCCATCGGGCGGGAGCGGACCCGTCCATCGGGTGGGAACCGACTGTCCGACCGACGGGAACTGGTCCGACGGGCGGGGGCACCGTCCGACGGGCTGGAACGGCTGGAACAACTGGGCGGGACCGCGGGACGCCGCCCGACGGGTGGCAGCAGAGGACATCGTTCGACGGGCCGGAGCAGAGGTCGCATCGTCCTACGGGCCGGAGTGCCCGTCACGCGGCGAGCGTGGAGAGCAGCCGTTGCAGCGATCCGCCCAGCCCCCAGCGCGCCGCCAGCGCGTCCAGGCCCGCCGGGTCGCGCGGGGTGCGCGGCAGCGCCGTGTCGACGTCCGGGAGCGGCACGTCGGCGGCGACCCGGACGACCTTCGGGGCGACGGCGACATAGGGGCGGGCCTCGGCCAGGCGCCTGCGCTGCGCCGGGGTCAGCCGGGACCGCGGGTCGTCGACCGCCGCCATGATCCCGGCCAGGTCGCCGAACTCGGCGAGCAGCTTGGCCGCCGTCTTCTCGCCGATGCCCGGCACCCCCGGCAGCCCGTCGCTGGGATCGCCCCGCAGCAGCGCCAGATCCACGTACCCCCGGCCGTCGACGCCGTACTTCTCGCGCAGCACGGCCTCGTCCGTGAGCTGGAGCGTGCCCACGCCCTTGATCGGGTACAGCACCCGCACCCCGCGGGCGTCGTCCACCAGCTGGTACAGGTCGCGGTCGCCGGTGACGATGTCGACCGGTCCCGCGGCCCCCGCCGTGAACGTACCGATCACGTCGTCCGCCTCGTACCGGGCGACGCCCACCCGTGCGATGCCGAGCGCGTCCAGGACGTCCTCGATGACCGGCACCTGCGGGGAGAGCGTGTCCGGCACCTCCTCCGCGTCCGGGCCCGCCGCATGCTCCTCGGCGACCCGGTGCGCCTTGTAGGTGGGGATCAGCTCGACCCGCCACTTCGGCCGCCAGTCGGCGTCCATGCAGGCCACCAGGCGGTCGGGCCGGTGGTCCTTCACCAGCCGGTCGATGAAGTCCAGCAGCCCGCGCACGGCGTTCACCGGCGTGCCGTCCGGGGCCCTGACGGAGTCCGGCACGCCGAAGTAGGCGCGGAAGTACAGCGAGGCGGTGTCGAGGAGCATCAGTCGTCCGGTCACGCTCCGCATCATGCCGTACGGCACCGACAACCACCCCCGGGCGCCGCTCGCCCCCACCCGTGAGCGGTGGCGACGGCCCTCACCCGCTTTGTGTGATCTGAATCACAAAAAAGTTTGCCCGTCTTGACCCGGGGCAGGCGCGGCGTCTGTCCCATCCCCTGAGACGAGAGGTGCGCGTGACATTCAGGCTTGAGGCCGACCATCTGTACAAGGTGTTCGGAAGACGACCCGATCAGGCAGTGGAACGGCTTCGGCAGGGTGCCGCGCGGGAGGAGTTGCGCGCCGACGGCACCACGGCAGCCGTGATCGACGCCTCCTTCCAGGTGGCGCCCGGTGAGATCTTCGTGGTGATGGGACTGTCCGGTTCCGGGAAGTCCACCCTGCTGCGCATGCTGAACGGCCTGTCGGCGCCCACCGCGGGACGCGTCAGGTTCGACGGCCAGGACCTGACCTCGCTGCCGGACCGCGAGCTGCGCGCGCTGCGCTCCCAGCGGATCAGCATGGTCTTCCAGCACTTCGCGCTGTTCCCGCACCGCAGCGTCCGCGACAACGCCGCCTACGGCCTGAGCGTGCAGGGGCTGCCCCGCGCCGAGCGCGAGCGCCGCGCCGACGAGGCGCTCACCCTGTGCGGACTGGCCGGCTGGGAGGAGTCCTGGCCCGACGAGCTGTCCGGCGGCATGCAGCAGCGAGTGGGGCTGGCCCGCGCCCTGGCCACGGACGCCGACCTGCTGCTGATGGACGAGTCGTTCAGCGCGCTCGACCCGCTGATCCGCCGGGACATGCAGGACCAGTTGCTGCAACTCCAGCAGAGCCTGAAGAAGACGATCGTCTTCATCACCCACGACCTCAACGAGGCCATGCGCCTGGGTGACCGGATCGCCGTGATGCGCGACGGCCGGATCGTCCAGATAGGCACGGCACAGGAGATCCTGGTCCGCCCCGCCGACGACTACGTCGCCTCGTTCACCAAGGACGTCGACCGCTCCCGTGTCCTGACCGCCGCCGCCGTCATGGACACCGAACTCCGCGGCGACGAGGCCGACTGCGACTGCGAGACCGCCACGCCGCACACACCGTTCTCGGAGCTGTGCGCGATCAGCGCCCGCCTGACCCACCCGGTCGCCGTCGTCGACGGCGACCGCACGCTCGTCGGAGTCGTCCCGCGCCAGCGCCTCGTCGGTTTCCTCGGCGACCAGCAGGGCGAGCCCGAGCCCTGTAGCAGCACGCGCCGAGGAGAGGGGGCCGCCCGTGCCTAGGATCCACTTCGGCGACTGGGTGGAGACCGCGGTCGACTGGTTGCAGACCCATCTGACCTGGGTCTTCGACATCGTCAACGCCGTACTCGACGGCATGTACAGCGGTGTCGACACGGTCCTCGGCGGCGGTGAACCGCTGCTGATGGCCGGCATCCTCGCCGTGATCGCCGCCTGGCTGCGCGGCCTGCTGCCCGGCGTCCTCGCCTTCGTGGGGCTCGCGCTCATCGACGCACTCGGGCTGTGGGACGACGCGATGGACACCCTGTCCCTCGTGCTGGTGGCCGCGGTCATCACCGTCGTGATCGCCGTCCCGCTCGGTGTTCTGGCGGCGCGCAACCGGCGCGTCAGCGCCCAGCTCCGGCCGCTGCTCGACGTCATGCAGACCATGCCGGCGTTCATCTACCTCATCCCCGGCGTCATGTTCTTCGGCGTCGGTACGACCCCGGGCCTGCTCGCGACGATCATCTTCGCGATGCCGCCCGGCGTCCGCATGACCGAACTCGGCATCCGCCAGGTGGAGGGCGAACTCGTCGAGGCGGCCGAGGCGTTCGGCACCATGCCCCGCGATGTCCTGCTGCGGGTCCAGCTGCCGCTGGCCCTGCCGACCATCATGGCCGGCGTCAACCAGGTGATCATGCTGGGCCTGTCGATGGTGGTCATCGGCGGCATGGCCGGCGCGGGCGGCCTCGGCGAGCAGGTCTACTCGGCGATCACGCAGCTCAAGGTGGGTCTTGCGGCGGAGAGCGGGGTGGCCGTGGTCATCCTCGCGATGTACCTCGACCGCATGACCGGCGCCCTGAGCGAACGGGTGTCCCCGCTGGGCCGCCGCGCGGCGGCCAAGGCCGGCTCCCTGGCGGGACGCGCCAGGTTCGCGCGCTACCGCCCGGCCGGCGCGGTCGCCGTCGTCGGTGTCGTCGTGCTCGCGCTGGTCGCCGGCGGTCTGAACCTGGCCGGTTCCGGCAAGGCCGAGGCAGGCTCCGGAGCCCGTCCCGGCAAGGACGCCGGCAAGACCGTCGACATGGGCTACTTCCCGTGGGACGAGGCCATCGCCAGCACCTTCCTCTGGGACAACATCCTGGAGGACCGCGGCTACAAGCCGAACCTCAAGCAGCTCGACCCGGGCCCGCTCTACAGCTCCCTCGCGCAGGGCCAGATGGACATCCAGCTGGACTCCTGGCTGCCGACGACGCACAAGGCGTACATGGACAAGTACGGGTCCCAGCTGGCGGACCTGGGGTCGTGGTACGGGCCGACCTCGTTGGAGCTGTCGGTGCCCTCGTACGTGAAGGGGATCGATTCGCTGGCCGATCTGAAGGGCCAGGGGAAGAAGTTCGGCGGGAAGATCATCGGCATCGAGGCGAGCGCCGGGGAGATGGCGACACTGAACAACAAGGTCCTGAAGGCGTACGGGCTCCAGGGCGAGTACCAGGTGGTGTCGTCGAGCACGTCCGCGATGCTGGCGGAGCTGGACCGGTCGATCAAGAACCACCAGCCGGTGGTGGTCACCCTGTGGTCGCCGCACTGGGCGTACGGGAAGTACGACCTGAAGAAGCTCAAGGACCCCATGACCGCCTGGGGTCAGGGCGAGCGGATCCACATGGTGGGCAAGAAGACCTTCAGCCAGGACTTCCCCGAGTTCTCCGGCTGGCTGAAGAACTTCAAGCTGACCGAGGGCCAGCTCACCTCCCTGGAGGTCGCGATCCAGCAGGGCGGCGCCGGGAACGAGAAGGCGTCCGCACGGAAGTGGCTGGACGCCCAGCCGGGACTTGAGGACAAGCTGGCACCGGTGTCCTGAGGAGAAGCCGGCGCCGGTGTCCCGAGGACGACAGGCGCCGGTGTCCCGAGAATCCGCCGGCGCCGGTGCCCCGAGGACACCGGCGCCGGCCGCCGCGTCGGGGGAGTGCGTCCAGCCACGAAAAGGATCCGGCCAACCGCAGAGCGCTACGATCCTGCCCGATCCTCTCCGAGCCTGTCCGGGCCCGCCCAGGCCAGTCCGAACGGCCGGCCGCGGGCCACGACCGCCTCCGCGGCGGCCACCGGCCCGCCCCGCCGCCCGGCCGATTGCCGCCCGGACCCGGCCCCGCCCGGATTCCGCCCGGCGCACCCGCCCTGACCAGCGGTTCCACCGCACCTTCGGGACGCGGAGCGCGGCCGGGGAACACTTGCGGCCGCCGGCGCATTGAAAAAGAGGGACGCGGTCCCGTGCTGAGACGGGGTCAGTGTCGCGCCACGAATCCGGGAGCTGGTCGCCATGGCGCCACCGTCCCGCGGCCGGCCGGTTCGGCCGGCGGCCCGCACGGCCACTGGCGCGAACCGTGACGGTCGTGCCTACCCGACGGGACATGGATGTGACGGCCGCATGAAACGGTTTGCCGAACATGCGTAGGGTGCAGAGAACCCATCAGGGCGAAGGGGCCCGACGCAGGTCCCCGGCACGGCGGCACGACGAGCGAAGGAGGGAGCCGGAGCGATGGGCGACCACAAAGAACAACAGCCCGTCCGAGTGGGCGCGGCCGTCCGGCGGCGGCGCCGCGCGCTGGAGCTGACCCTCGCCGTCGTCGCGGAGCGCAGCGGCCTGTCGGTGCCCTTCCTCAGCCAGATCGAGAACGACCGGGCCCGCCCCAGCACAAGTTCCCTGGAAAAGGTCGCCGACGCACTGCGCACCACGGCCGTCGAACTCCTCGCCGCGGCCGACCCGGCCTGCAGCGTCGATGTCGTGCGCGGCGAGGCCGGCGAAGCGGACTTCACCCCCCGGGTGCGCTCGCTGGTGCGCGGTCACCACCAGTTGCATGCCTCCGAGTTCACCGGCGACCACGACGCGGGCCGCGAATTCCAGCACCGCAACGACGAGTTGCTGTACGTGGCCGACGGCGCCGTGGAGATAGAGGCGGAGGGCCGCGCCTACCGGCTGGGCCGCGGCGACACCCTCTACCTCACCGGCGGGGTGCGCCACCGCTGGCGGGCCACGGTGCCGGACACCCGGGTCGTCGTGGTCGCGGTGGCCGAGCACATCGAGGCCGTCCACGACCGGCCCCGCTGATGCGGGTCGTCTCCCTCGTACCCTCCCTCAGTGAGGCGGTCGCCGAGTCCGTACCCGGTGCCCTGGCCGGCGCCACCGACTGGTGCACCCACCCGGCGCAATTGTCGGTCACCCGTGTCGGCGGCACCAAGAACCCCCAGGTGGACCGGATCGTCGCCCTCGCCCCGGACCTGGTGATCGCCAACGAGGAGGAGAACCGCGCCCCCGATCTGGCGGCCCTGCGCGCGGCGGGCCTCACGGTGCTGGTCACCGAGGTGCGCAGCGTGCCGCAGGCGTTCCGTGAACTGGCCCGGGTGCTGACGGCGTGCGGGGCGACGGCACGGCCGCGGTGGCTCGACGAGGCGCAGGACGCCTGGTCGGCGCCGCCGGTGCCCGGGCAGCGGGCGGGGGCGGTGGTGCCGGTGTGGCGCCGGCCGTGGATGGTCCTCGGCCGGGACACCTTCGCGGGCGACGTCCTGGCCCGGCTCGGCGTGGACAACGTGTACGCCGGGCACCCCGACCGCTACCCGCGCGTCCCGCTGGACGAGTTGCGGGCCGCCGCCCCCGATCTCGTCGTGCTGCCCGACGAGCCCTACCGCTTCACGGCCGACGACGGCCCCGAGGCGTTCCCCGGCCTGCCCTGCGCCCTGGTCAGCGGACGGCATCTGACGTGGTACGGGCCGTCGCTGGCCGAGGCTCCGCGGGTGCTGTCCGGGGCGCTGCGAGCAGTTCGCCGCTGACCAGCCCGCGCACCGTGCCCACGGCGGCCGCCGCCCAGACGGCGACCAGCAGTCCGTACAGGCCGAACGTGAGCCAGTCGTACGCGGCCAGTCCGGTGTGCCGGGCCAGCGCCGCGCTGCCGGTGACGCAGGTGCCCACCGGGAAGGTGAACCCCCACCAGGTCATCGCGAACCGCATCCCGCGCCGCCGGGCCCGCACCACGTGCGCCGTCGCGAACGCCAGCCACAGCAGCGCGAACCCCATCACCGGAATCCCGTACAGGACGGCGAAGTCGGCCAGGCCGCGGTCGTACGGCGCCGGTACGACCCCGGGCGCCCGGTCCCCGAACAGCCCCACCGCGGTGGTGGACTGCCCGAGCGGCCCCAGCACCAGGAACAGCGTCGGGGTGAGCGCGAGGGGCAGCGGGCCCGCGAGGACCAGCCGGGCGAAGACGAGGGACAGCATCAGCAGGGTCATGAACAGGCTGAGCCCGAAGAGGGCGAAGCACCCGATGAGCAGCGTCTCCCGGGGCGGGCCCGGCGGCAGGTACGGCAGGAGCAGCGGGCCGAGCGCGGCGGACACCATGGGCGCGACGAGCGGCAGCAGCCACGCCGGGGTCACCTGCCCCAGCTCGGTGCGGTGGCGCACGGTCAGCAGGAACGGCACCGCCGTGGCCGTCACGAGCCCGACCGCCGTGCCGACGGTGAACAGCACGGCGTCCAGGGCCACCGCTCCCGGCGTCCCGAGCCACCCCCGCCCGACGGTGACGGCACCGCCGCCGACCGCGAGCAACGCCATGGACAGACAGCCGTAGAACGGCGCGATCGCCGGGTCCAGGAGGTGGGTCCGCGCCTGGTCGCGGTGGTACGTCCAGTGCAGGGCGCGGGCGGTGAGGACGACCACCAGCAGCACCAGGGAGAGCGCCCACACGGCGGTGCAGCCGGTGCGCAGGCCGTCGGTGAGACCCGGCAGCACGGCGCCGCCGGTGCCGACCGCCGACGTGCCCATGACGGCGGCGTACCAGTTGGGGCCCAGGTGGCGGACGGCCGGAACCCGGCGGAGGACGAGGGGCTGGACTGCGGTGACCATGGGTCCACCGTCCCGCGCGCCAGGACCGCCGACCAGGGAGTACTTGTCTATGAGGGCATAAGCTGGTCTTATGAGCGAGGCGGAGGAGCGGCGCGGGGCGGGATCGCTGGCCCATCGGGTGCCGGATCTCGGCGCGTTGGAACTGCTGCTGGCGGTGGCCCGTACCGGCAGCCTCGGCGCGGCGGCCCGGGAGGTGGGCGTCACCCAGCCGGCGGCCAGCAGCCGGATCCGCTCCATGGAGCGCCAGCTGGGCGTGGCCCTGGTGGACCGCTCGCCGCGCGGCTCCCGGCTCACCGACGCCGGGGTGCTGGTGACGGACTGGGCCCGGCGGATCGTGGAGGCGGCGCAGGCTTTCGACGCGGGCGCGCACGCGCTGCGGGACCGCCGCGACTCGCGGCTGCGGGTGGCGGCCAGCATGACGATCGCCGAGTACCTGCTGCCGGGCTGGCTGCTGGCCCTGCGCGCGGAGCGCCCGGACACGGCGGTGTCCCTGCTGGCCGGGAACTCGGCGATGGTGGCCGAGCGGCTGCTCGCGGACCAGGCGGACCTGGGCTTCGTCGAAGGGCTCACGGTCCCCGCGGGCCTGGACTCCGCTGTCATCGCGCACGACCACCTGATCGTCGTCACCGCCCCCGCACACCCCTGGGCCCGCCGCCGCGGCCCGCTCGCCGCGGACGAACTGGCCACCACCCCTCTGATCCTGCGAGAACGCGGTTCGGGCACCCGTCAGGTCCTGGACGCCGCCCTGGGCGGCCTGGCCCGCCCGCTCATCGAGCTGTCCTCCACCACGGCGGTCAAGGCCGCGGCGGTCGGCGGCGCCGGGCCCGCGGTCCTGAGCGAACTGGCCGTACGGGAGGAACTGGCGCTGCGCCGCCTGGTGCGCATCCCCGTGCGGGAGACGTCCTTCGGCCGTGAGCTGCGCGCGGTGTGGCGCACGGGACACCGGCCGACGGGACCGGCACGGGAGCTGCTGTCGCTGACGCGGGGGTGAGCGGGGACCGGCCGGTCGCCGGGAACGCGTGCCGGTGGGCCGTTCCGGCAGAGGGTCAGCCGGCCGTTCCGGGGTGGTCCGGTGGCCCGGCCGCCGCCTCCACCAGTGCCCGCATCACCCGCAGGTCCTCGCCCATCTCCGGATGCCACTGCACTCCCAGGACCCACCCGGCGGGTCCCGCGGGCTCGACCGCCTCCACCGTCCCGTCGGCCGCGTGCGCCGACGCCACGAGTCCGCCGCCGAGCCGGTCCACGGCCTGGTGGTGGTAGGTGGGTACGGAGCATTCCTCCGGGACAATGCCGGCGTACCGGGTGCCGGGCACCGGCTTGACGGGGTGCCGCCCGAAGATCCCCGGCACCTCCGCGTGCCCGTCCAGGTGCTGCACGAGTGTGCCGCCGAGGGCGACGTTCAGCAGCTGCATGCCGCGGCAGATCCCGAGCAGCGGCACGTCCGCCGCCAACGCGGCCTCGATCAGGGCGAGTTCCCAGGCGTCCCGGGCCCGGGCGGGCGGGCCGGTCCGCGGTCCGGGCACGGCGCCGTAGCGGACCGGCTCGACGTCCGGGCCGCCCGCGATCACCAGCCCGTCCAGCCGCGCCACGGCGGCCGCGGCGTGCTCGGGCCCGTCCGGCGGCAGCAGCGCGGCCAGCCCGCCGGCCCGCTGCACCAGCCGCGGATACCCGGCCGGCAGCAGCGCCGCCTCCAGCTCCCACACCCCCCAGCGCGCCTGGGACTCCAGGTACGTACTGACACCGATCAGCGGCCTGCCCGCCATGGACCCTCCTTCGCTGCCCCAATGGCATGCTCACATACCTTTGTCGCGAACCGTGCGCCGGACAAGTCCCGCACCGGACGAGTCCCACGGCCCGCCGGGCGGGCGGTCAGGCCAGGAACCCCCGCAGCAGGGCCGCCGTACCCGCACAGTGCTCCCGCATCGTCGCCCGCGCCGCGTCCGCGTCGCCGGCCAGGACCGCCTCGACCAGCGCCGTGTGCTGCCGCTGCGAATGCTCCAGGTTGCGGACCAGGAGCGGGATGCAGTCGAGCAGGTCGTTGACCGTCGCCCGGACCGCCGCGTACTGCGCGGCCAGCGTCGGCGAACCCGACAGCTCGGCCACGGTGAGGTGGAGCAGCGTGTCCAGCCGCCGGTACTCGGCCAGCGGCGCGTCGTGCGTGCGGGCCAGCGCCGTACACAGCCGCTCGGACTGCCCGTCGGACAGCTCGTGCGCCGCGCACAGCCCGGCCGCGCCGACCTCCAGCACCTCCCGGAACCGCAGCACGTCGTCGAGGTCGACCCCGGCGAGGCGCCGCCGCAGCTCCGCCCCGCCGCTCGCATCGGCCCTCGGCAGCACGAACGTGCCGCCGTAGCGCCCGCGCCGGGACTCCACCAGGCCCTGGTCCTGGAGCACCCTCAGCACCTCGCGCAGCGTCACCCGGCTGATCCCGAGCCGCTCCGCCAGCTCGCGCTCGGCGGGCAGCCGCTCGCCGCCCGGCACCAGACCCAGCCGTACGACCTGGAGGATCTGCTCCAACGCCTCTTCGAAGCCGTTGCCCGCCCGCACTGGCCGCAGCACCGGCGCGAGCCGGTCGTCCGGCGTCCCCCGCCGCATGTCCCGCGCCATACGGCCGCGCCCCCTTCCCAACCAATGGTTCTCACCAATACCTTATGGCTACCGGCCCGCCGAAGAAGCCGAAGGAGGCTCTCCCGTGGCAGACCGCACAGCCCCGCTCGCCGTCGAGGAACTGCACGCCCTCGTCGCGGGCGGTGAGATCGACACTGTCGTCCTGGCCTTCCCCGACATGCAAGGGCGGCTCCAGGGCAAGCGGTTCGCCGCCCGCTTCTTCCTCGACGAGGTCCTCCAGCACGGCACCGAGGGCTGCAACTACCTGCTCGCCGTGGACACCGAGATGAACACCGTCGACGGCTACGCCATGTCCTCCTGGGACCGCGGCTACGGCGACTTCGCCATGCAGCCCGACCTGAGCACCCTGCGCCGCGTCCCGTGGCACCCGGGCACCGCGCTGGTCGTCGCCGACCTCGCCTGGGCGGACGGCTCGCCGGTGGTCGCCGCGCCCCGCCAGATCCTCCGCCGCCAGCTGGAGAAGCTGGCCCGGCTCGGCTACACCGCCCAGGTCGGCACCGAGCTGGAGTTCATCGTCTTCAAGGACACCTACGAGCGGGCCTGGGACACGGGCTACCGCGGCCTGACCCCGGCCAACCAGTACAACGTCGACTACTCCATCCTCGGCACCGGCCGCATCGAGCCGCTGCTGCGCCGCCTGCGCAACGAGATGGCCGGCGCCGGCCTCACCGTCGAGTCGGCCAAGGGCGAGTGCAACCCCGGCCAGCACGAGATCGCCTTCCGCTACGACGAGGCCCTGGTCACCTGCGACCAGCACGCCGTCTACAAGACCGGCGCCAAGGAGATCGCCGCCCAGGAGGGCGTCTCGATCACCTTCATGGCCAAGTACAACGAGCGCGAGGGCAACTCCTGCCACATCCACCTCTCGCTCGCGGACGCCGACGGCACCAACGCGATGGCCGGGCCCGAGGGCATGACCGAGGTCATGCGGCACTTCCTGGCCGGACAGCTGGCGGCGCTGCGCGACTTCGCCCTCCTCTACGCCCCCAACATCAACTCCTACAAGCGGTTCCAGCCCGGGTCGTTCGCCCCGACCGCCGTCGCCTGGGGCCACGACAACCGCACCTGCGCCCTGCGCGTCGTCGGCCACGGCCGCTCCCTGCGCTTCGAGAACCGGCTGCCCGGCGGCGACGTCAACCCGCACCTCGCGGTCGCCGGACTGGTGGCCGCCGGACTGTACGGCATCGAACAGGAACTGGAGCTGCCCGAGCCCTGCCCGGGCAACGCCTACACCGCCGAGTACGAGCACGTCCCCACCACCCTGCGGGAGGCCGCCGCACGCTGGGCGGCCAGCCCCATCGCCCGGGCCGCCTTCGGCGACGAGGTCGTCGAGCACTACCACAACCTGGCCCGCGTCGAACTGGACGCCTTCGACGCCGCCGTCACCGACTGGGAGCTGCGCCGCTCCTTCGAACGCATGTGAGGCCCGCCTTGTCCGACGAGCAGTTCCCGCAGCCGCCCGGCGAGCCGGCCACCGAGGCGTTCGCCGATCCCGAGCTCCAGGTGCACGACCCGGCCACCGAAGAGGTCGTCGCCACGGTCCCGGCCGCCACCGCCGCCGACATCGACGCCGCCGTCGTACGCGCCACGGCGGCGCAGACCCGCTGGGCCGCCCTCGCGCCCGCCGACCGGGCCCGGCTGCTGCGCCGCTTCGCCGACGAAGTCGACGCCCACACCGAGGAGTTGGCGCAGCTGGAGGTCCGCGAGGCCGGGCACCTGCTCGGCAACGCCCGCTGGGAGGCGGGCAACGCCCGCGACCTGCTGCTGTACGCGGCAGGCGGCGCCGAACGCCTCCTCGGCAAGCAGATCCCCGTACCCGGCGGCTGGGACGTCACCTTCCAGGAGCCGCTGGGCGTGGTCGGGGTCATCGCGCCCTGGAACTTCCCGATGCCCATCGCCGCCTGGGGCTCCTTCCCCGCCCTCGCCGCGGGCAACGCCGTCGTCCTCAAACCCGCCGAGACCACCCCGCTCACCGCGCTCCGCCTCGCCGAACTCGGCCTGGCGGCGGGCCTGCCCGAGCATCTCTTCCAGGTGCTGCCCGGACACGGCCGCATCGCCGGCCGCGCGCTCGTCGACCACCCGGACGTGGCCAAGATCGTGTTCACCGGCTCCACCCGCACCGGCCGCGAGGTCATGACCCGGTGCGCCCGCCTGGTCAAACCGGTCACCCTCGAACTCGGCGGCAAGAGCCCCAACATCGTCTTCGCCGACGCCGACGTCGAGGCTGCCGTCGACCCGTTCTCCTTCCTCGACAACTCCGGCCAGGACTGCTGCGCCCGCACCCGGATCCTGGTGCAGGAGCCGGTGTACGACCAGGTCCGCGAGGTGCTGGCGGACGCGCTCGCGGCCGTCGTGGTGGGCGACCCGGCCGACCCGAAGACCCGGATGGGCCCGCTGATCTCGGCCCGGCAACGCGACCGGGTGCGGTCCTTCGTCCCCGACGGCGCCCCCGCCCTGCGCGGCACCGCGCCCGAGGGACCCGGCTACTGGTTCGCGCCGACGGTGCTCACCGGGGAGCGGCCCGACTCGCCCGCCGCCCGCGAGGAGATCTTCGGCCCGGTCGCCGTCCTGCTGCCGTTCACCGACGAGGCCGACGCCGTCCGGCTCGCCAACGACACCCCGTACGGCCTGGCCGGTTCCCTGTGGACCCGGGACCTCGGCCGTGCCCTGCGGGTCTCGCGGGCCGTGCGGGCCGGGAACCTGTCCGTCAACTCCCACTCCAGTGTCCGCTACTGGACCCCGTTCGGCGGCTTCAAACAGTCCGGTCTCGGCCGCGAGCTGGGACCGGACGCCCTGTCCGCCTTCACCGAGACCAAGAACGTCTTCATCAGCACGGAGGGCCCCGCACAGTGACCGCTGGAACGTCCGAGAACCCTGAGATCATCTGCCGCCGGCTGGCCGGCCGGACCGCCGTCGTCACCGGAGCGGGCAGCGGCATCGGCCTCGCCTCCGCCCGCCGCCTCGCCTCCGAGGGCGCCCACGTCGTCTGCGCCGACATCGACGAGACCCGCGGCAAGGCCGCCGCCGACGAGGTCGGCGGGCTGTTCGTGAAGGTCGACGTCACCGGCCCCGAGCAGGTCGAGGCGCTGTTCGCGACGGCCTACGACACCTACGGCAGCGTCGACGTCGCCTTCAACAACGCGGGCATCTCCCCGCCCGACGACGACTCCATCCTGGAGACCGGCCTGGAGGCGTGGAAGCGCGTCCAGGAGGTCAACCTCACCTCCGTCTACCTGTGCTGCAAGGCCGCCATCCCCTACATGCGCCGCCAGGGCCGGGGCTCCATCATCAACACGGCCTCCTTCGTGGCCCGTATGGGCGCCGCGACCTCCCAGATCTCCTACACCGCCTCCAAGGGCGGGGTGCTCGCCATGTCCCGCGAACTGGGTGTGCAGTTCGCCCGGGAGGGCATCCGGGTCAACGCGCTGTGCCCGGGTCCGGTCAACACCCCGCTGCTGCGGGAGCTGTTCGCCAAGGACCCTGAACGGGCCGCCCGCCGCCTGGTGCACATCCCGGCCGGCCGGTTCGCCGAGGCCGAGGAGATCGCCGCCGCCGTCGCCTTCCTCGCCAGCGACGACTCCTCCTTCGTCAACGCCAGCGACTTCCTGGTGGACGGCGGCATCTCGGGCGCGTACGTCACGCCCCTCTAGAGGCCCGTGCGGACGCCCTCGTGGCCGGACCGCCCGCCGTTGCCGGCTCCGGGTGTCCCCGGACGGCGCCCGGCCGTTCCCTCCGGGCCGGGCGCCGTGTACCGGGCCGCGGCGTCCGGCCTACAGTGCCGTGATGAGCATGACGCCGCCGGGCTGGTACCCCGATCCGAACGCTCCCCGGCTGGAGCGCTGGTGGGACGGCGGCGCCTGGACGGAGCACCGCCGGGCGCCGGGGGCGGACGTGGCGCCGCCGGTGCCGGAACCGAACTCCGGGCGGGCCGAGGCGGTCGCGCTGATCGCCGCCGGAGCCGTTCTGGTCGCGGCGATCGTCATCGGCGCCCTCCTGCTCCGCGAGGACCACGAGGACCGCGGCGGTTCCCTCCACGCCGGCACCGCGCCCATGTCCGCCACGAGCGCCGCGCGGTCCGCCGGGACCTCGGCCGCCGACGATGCCGTCGTCGTGGGCGGCCGGTTCGACGGCGGCACCCTGCCGGGCCGGCTCGCCGACCGGGCGCGCTCGTAGGACAACGCCACCGCCGCCACCAGCGGGGACGCGGCCCACCTCGACCCGGCGGGCCGAACCGGTCACCCGGCCCAGCGGGCCGAACCGGCCCCCGACCTGGAGGGCAGCGCCGACCGCCGCACCCCGGAACCCCCGTGGCCGGAGGGGGACTTGGCCGGTCAGAGGAACGTGCGGCCCTCGCCCCGGTAGGTGGGCACGGTCGCCGTCACCCTGTCCCCCTCGACCAGGTGCAGCGCGTCGAACCGCTCGCACAGCTCACCGGCCTTGGCGTGCCGGAACCACACCTTGTCGCCGATGAGCAGGTCGTCGGCGGGCGAACCGAGCAGCGGCGTCTGCACCTCGCCCGGCCCCTCCTGGGAGTCGTAGCGCAGTCCCTGAGGCAGATACGGCACCGGCAGCCGGTCCCGGCCGGCCGTGCCGGACGCCGGATAGCCCCCGCCGAGCACCGTCACCACCCCGACGCCCGGCCGCCGTACGACCGGCTGCGCGAACAGCGCGGCCGGACGGCCGGTGAACGACGTGTAGGTGTCGAACAGGTGCGGCACATACAGCCCCGAACCGGCCCCGATCTCGGTGACGACGTCCTCGGCGGCCGTGTACTGCACACTGCCCGTGCCACCGCCGTTGACGAACTCCAGACCCGGCGCCACCGCCCGGACGGCCCGCACCACGGCGGCCCGCCGCTCGGCCAGCTCACGCCGGGCGGTCGCCTGCATCAGACGGACGGCCCGGGAACGCGCCGGCCGGCCCGCGACATGGTCGCCCACACCGGCGATGTGACCCTCGTACGCCATGATCCCCACAAGCGTGAATCCGGGCCGCCGCAGCACCGCGCGCGCCAGTTCGGCGACCTGGTCGGGGGAGCGCAGCGGGGAGCGCAGCGCCCCGAACCGCAGCCGCCCGCCCAGCAGTCGCAGCGACGTGTCCAACTCCAGGCAGACGCGCACGACTTCGGCGCCGCCGCCGCGGGAGGCGTCGATGAGATCGAGCTGCGCCGGGTTGTCGATCATCACGGTGACGGCCGCGGCGAGCTTGGGATCGGCGGCCAGTTCGGCGAAACCGGACCGGTCGGCGGACGGGTAGGCGAGCAGTACGTCGTCGAACCCGGAGCGCGCCAGCCAGAGCGACTCGGCCAGCGTGAAGGCCATGATGCCCTGGAATCCTTCCTTGGCGAGCGCACGTTCGAGCAGGGCGCGGCAGCGTACGGACTTGCTGGCGACACGGATCGGCTTCCCGCCCGCCCGGCGCACGAGGTCGTCCGCGTTGGCGTCGAAGGCGTCCAGGTCCACGATCGCGAGAGGGGCGTCGAGATGGGCGGTGGCCCGGTCGTAACGGGCCCGGTCGGCGGCGCGCGCAGTCATGCACGAAGCCTGCCAGACCGGATTACCGCTGGGTAGAGGGACGTTCCGGGCAGATGCCGCGGCGTCACGGACTGGTTCCCGTTCGCCGTGGAACAACCCGTAGAGTGACGCGCACGCACGACGGGACGGGCCGCGGGGCCGCGGATCCCGCGCTGGGATGCCGTCGCGTCCGCGCGGGTATGCGTGCCCGGGACGGGCCACGCCGGGCCCTGGGCGGGGAGCACGGCCGCCCGCGCACCGAGGAGTCGGCCGGGCACTAGGAAACGGGGGGTGCATGAGCACGGAAGCGCGCCACGCTCCGATTCCCCCGCGTCCCACCTCCACGAACACCCCCGACAGTCCGGCGGACAGTACGGAAACGGAAGACGCCGAAACCGGCGAGAACCCTGAAACCGGCGAGAGTCGCGAGAACGGCGTGAAGGCCGCACAAGTCGGAAAGGCCGGGCAGAGCGGGCAGGCCGGGCGCTCCTCGGGTCGGGAGAGCCCCGGGCCGGGCGGGACCACGGCGACCACCGCGCACCCGGTCGACACCGCGGGCGCCGCCGCCTCTTCTCCCCGTACCCCGACGTCCGCCGGTCCCGCCAGGACGGAAGAGACGCCGACGGGTCCGGCCGACGGCCGTGTCGCGGGCACACCGGTGCCCCCGGGCCCGCGGGCGGACATGGAGCCGACCCGCGCCCGCACGGGCGCAAACCCTCCCGCGTCCCCGCGTCCGCCGACCGAGGCCGAGCGGCCGACGGAAGCCGGAACTCCGGCGCCGCGCGCCGGTACTTCGGCACCGCACACCAGCACTTCGGCACCGCGCGCCGGCGACGCGGACGGCCCCGCTCCCGCGCGGTCCGGCTCAGGTGACGCCGAGCCGCGCTTTCCCGGACCACGCCGGTCCCGTACCGCGCCCGGTGGCCCTGGCGTCCCGTCGCTCCCGCCGCCACCCGCCTCGGCCCGCTTCCCGGACGCCCCGCCCACCGCGGGCACCCGCTCCGGACGGGACGGGAGCCCCGGACGTGACGGCCGTACCCCGGTTCCGCCCCGGCGGTCCGGTCCTCCTGCCGAGGCCACCACGGAGACCACCGCGCGCCTGCGGCCGGCACCACCCGCGCACGAGCCCGGCACACCGGCCGGGCCCGGCGGCGAACCACCGTCGACCGCCGCGTGGCCCGGCGCCACGGCCCGGTCCACCGGCGCCGCGACCTGGGCCGGTCCCGGCGCCGTCGGCGACGGGACCGAAGGCGGCGCCCGGCGGCCCGGGGACTTTCCGGGTGCCGGACCGGAGCGTGCCGGGCGCGGCGTACCGCCCGACCCCGCCCTGTCCTGGAGCGCGTTCCCGCCGCCGGGCGGACGGCCCGTCGTGTCGTTCGGGCAGCCCGAGGGATACGACGACCGTGCCCGGCCCAGACCGCTGGGCGGGCGCCCGCACACCCGCACCGCCGCTGCCGCCGTCTGCCTGGTTCTCGGCCTCGGACTCATCGGCGGTGCCGTGACCGGGAGTTGGCTCACCGGTGAGGCCGGCGGCGCGGACGCCGAGACCGGCTTCGCCGCGGCCGGCGACCTCTGGCACAGCGAGCCGGTCGACGCGCTCTTCCCGCCCACCGTCGAGGGCCGGGGCGCCGGACCCGGCGGAGCCGACCGGACCTGGACCCGGATCGCGGTCGCTGCGGACGGCGGCTGCGCCGACGCCTTCGACCCGCTCCTCGGCAAGGTCCTCGCCCCCGTCGGCTGTGAACGGCTGCTGCGGGCCACCTACACCGACGCCACCGAAAGCCATGTCACCACCGTCGGGCTGCTGTTCACCAAGGCCGACTCCGCCGCCATGGCCGCCCTCGCCGCCCGCTTCAAGGACGAGCGTCTGGACCGCCGTACCGATCTGCTGCCGCGCCCGTACGCCGCCAAGGACACCGTCGCCGAGGACTTCGGCGACCGGCAGCGCGCCTCCTGGACCGTCTCCGTCCTCACCGACGCGCCCGTCGTCGCCTACGCCGTCTCCGGCTGGTCCGACGGCCGCACCGTCGATGCGCCCCAGCCCGCCGCGGAGGCCGTGCAGTCCGGCGCCACCACCGCCCCCGCGCAGGCGGGCCTCGGCCAGGAGGCCCAGGGTCTCGCCGACCGCGTCGAACGGCGCCTGCGCCAGACCGTCAGCACGGCCACGGAGCAGCCCTCATGACGCGAACGACGGCCGGCCGCCGCAGGCCCGGCCCGACCGGCACGGCACTGAGCCTCCTCCTCGCCGGTTCGCTGGCCCTCCTGCCCGCCACCACCGCGCACGCCGACGGCATACGCTCCCAGCAGTGGGCCCTGTCCGCCATGCACACCGAGGACGCCTGGCGCACCACCAAGGGCAAGGGCGTCACCGTCGCCGTGCTGGACACCGGAGTCGAGACCGACCACCCGGACCTCGTCGGCAACGTCCTGCCCACCAAGGACTTCGTCGGCTTCGGCGCCGAGCCCGGCGACCGCACCTGGGCCCGGCACGGCACCGCGATGGCCGGCATCATCGCGGGCCACGGCCATGGGCCCGGCGACGCCGACGGCGTCATGGGCATCGCCCCCGAGGCGAAGATCCTGCCCGTGCGGGTGATCCTGGAGGACGGCGACACGGCCCGCGGCAAGGCCCGCGCCACCCGCGGCAACGCCCTGGCCGAGGGCATCCGCTGGGCCGCCGACCACGGCGCCGACGTCATCAACCTCTCGCTCGGCGACGACTCCGACTCCGCGCACCCCGAGCCCAGCGAGGACGAGGCCGTGCAGTACGCCCTGAAGAAGGGCGTGGTCGTCGTCGCCTCGGCCGGGAACGGCGGCGACCAGGGCGACCACATCTCCTACCCGGCCGCCTACCCGGGCGTGATCGCCGCCACCGCCGTCGACCGCTACGGCACCCGCGCCGCCTTCTCCACCCGCCGCTGGTACGCCACGGTCAGCGCACCCGGCGTGGACATCGTCATCGCGGACCCGGACCACAAGTACTACGAGGGCTGGGGGACCAGCGCCGCCTCCGCCTTCGTCTCGGGCGCAGTCGCCCTCGTCGAGTCGGCCCACCCGGGCCTGGCCCCGGCCCAGATCAAGAAGCTGCTGGAGGACACCGCACGCGACGCGCCGAGCGGCGGCCGGGACGACTCGCGCGGCTTCGGCTTCGTCGACCCCGCCGCCGCGATCGGCGCGGCCCGCCGGATCGAGCCGGAGAAACCGCACTCGGCGGCCTACACGGACAAGTACTTCGGGTCCGGCCCGGACGCCGCCCGGCGGGCCGGTTCCACCGCGGGCTGGGCGGGTCCGCTCGCGGGCGGCGCCGGCGGGGTACTGCTGGTGGCGGCGGTGGTCCTGTGGCGTGGCCGCCGCGAGACGGAGCGCTGAACTCCGCGCGTACGACGCCGGCTTCCGGGACCTCCAGAACCTCTGGGACCGCAAGGACCGTGGTACCCCCGGGACCCTCAGGACTTCCGGGACTCGCAGGACTTCCAGGACTTCCAGGCGTACGACGCCGAGTGCGAGGGCCACGGGAGGCCCACGGCGGCCGGGGGAACTACCCGGCCGCCGACACCGGTGGAACCGCGGACACCGACGTGACCGGGGACACCGACATGACCGCCGACTCGGCGGAGTCCGTGGCGTCCGCGGAGACCGTGGCGTCCGGGGACGCCGTGGCCGAGGGGGTCCCGCCGCCGGTGAACGCCGACACCGCGGCCCGTGCCGCCGCCTCCACCAGGTCGATGCCGCGCGCCTGGGACACCGTGCCCTTCGACAGGACGGCGACCAGATAGGCGGTGCCGTCCACCGTCACCCGTCCGATGCTGTTCACGTCCCACAGCCCGGTCGTGCTGCGCGCCAGCCAGCCGTTCTTCAGAGCCGTCGTGGCGGAACCGCCGGCCACCGCCGACACACCCCACCGCTGGTCGGTCTCGACGGTCTCCATCAGCTCCCGGACATAGTCCCGCGACGCCTCGCTCAGCTGCGACGCGTCCCCGAACACCTGCTGGAGCAGGGCGAGTTGGTCGGCCGCCGTGGTCTGCGTCAGCCCCCACAGCGGGCCGTCGCCACCGGTGGTGCCCGTAAGCCCGAACCGTTTGTTCGCGGCGTCGAGTCCGTCCTTGCCGCCGATGCTCTGCCACAGCGCCGACGCCGCGTCGTTGTCGCTGTTCTCGATCATCTTCGAGGCGTACGCCTGCTCCGTCGTGGTCAGTTGCCGTCCCGCGTCCTGCGCCTGCAACAGCAGCGTCGCCAGGATGTCGACCTTCACGATGCTCGCCGTGTCGAAGGCCGCGTCGCCGTAGCGGGCGCTCGCACCGGAGTCCAGGTCCAGCACGGCAGCCGACACCTGCGCGCCCGACGGCACGGCGACCGTCGCCATCGCCGTGCTCAGCAGCGCGTTCCGGTTCACTGTGGGCTCCACCGACTTCTCCTTGCCCGCCGGGGCCGAGGCGGTGGCCGCCGGTGACGACGCCGAGGATACGGCCTGCGCGCCGGGGCGCGCCCGCGCCTTCACGTACACCGTCCCGCCGGCCGTCACGCCCACGACGGCGAGCACCGCGAGCGTCAGGTGCACGAGCCGACGACGGCGCCCGGACGGGCGGGACCGGCGCCGCCGGCGGGCTGAGGGGGACTCCATGCCGCGATGCTCGGGGCGCGGACTGTGGACGCCGTTTGACGAACGTGAGAGCCCGGTCAGTGGAATCTGAGATTCCGGTGAATTCCGCCGCCGTCGCGTTCCGGGGCCCGCGGCGGCCCGGCGGCACCCCCTCGATAGGGTCGTCGACCGTGGCGAACAAGAACATTCCCGACTCCGGCTTCTCCGACGACGACGGATCCGCCGACCCCCGGCTGAGCGCCGCGCTCGCCGCCTGGGCCGAGGACCGCACCGCCGTCGGGCCCGTCCTTCAGGCGCTGCGCGGCGCCCGGCTGCTCGTTCCGGTCGTGGCCGTCCTCGGCGAGGTGGAGGAGGACGAGACGGGGCTGCGCCGCGAGAAGAGCAGCGACATGGCCGTGCCGACCCTGCGGGCCGGATCACGCACCGCCCTGCCCGCCTTCACCTCCACCGCGTCGCTGGCCCGCTGGGACCCGGCCGCCCGCCCCGTCGCCGTGCCCCTGCACCAGGCGTTGCAGGCCGCCGCGCACGAGAAGGCGGACACGGTCGTCCTGGACATGTCGGGACCGGTGCCCTTCGAACTGACCGGCCCGGCGCTGCTCGCCCTCGCCGAGGGCCGGACGACGACCGACCCGCTCGCCGACCCGGCCGTGGTCGACGCGGTACGGGCCGCGGTGGCCGCCGAGCCCGCCGTGCTGCGCGCGCACCTCGGCCCCGGCCAGGCCGACGGCATCCTCGGCCTCGTCCTCGACGCGGTGGCGGAGCCGGCCGCGGTCGCCCGTGCCGTCGCCGGGCGTCTCGCCGCCGACGAGACACTGCGGGCCCGCCTGGTGCACGGCCTCGACCTGGCGCTGCTGCCGGCCGGGACCGCACCCGGGGGCGAGCCCTTGTACGTACGCGGATGAACCGGGTCCGAGGAGGCCGGGCGAGGTCCGCCGCCGTGCCGCGGACGAACGGCGACGCGGTCCGGCCCGGCCTGCGCGGCGCTCAGCCGTAAACGGGCCCGGTGTACTTCTCGCCGGGGCCCTGGCCGGGCTCGTCCGCGACGATCGAGGCTTCCCGGAAGGCCAGTTGCAGGGACTTCAGGCCGTCGCGCAGCGGCGCCGCGTGGAAGGAGCTGATCTCGGTCGCGCTCGCGTCCAGCAGACCGGCGAGGGCGGTCACCAGCTTGCGCGCCTCGTCCAGGTCCTTGTGCTTGTCGCCCTCCTCCGTCAGTCCGAGCTTCACGGCCGCTGCGCTCATCAGGTTGACGGCGACCGTCACGATCACCTCGACCGCGGGAACCTCGGCGATGTCACGCGCCATCTCGTCGAAGTCGGGCTGCTCGGCCGGGCCGGAGGGGGAGGTCTCACTCATGCGGGACACCATAGGTGCTGGCGCTCCCCGCACGGTGCCCGGCCCCGCCCGGCCTCGGTTCGCCGTTCCCGTCGCGAGCTGCTAGCCTGAAACAACGACCGGCCGGACACGACTGTGCCCGGCCTACAAGTGGAGGCTCCGATCTCCCACCTGACCGTCCTGCGGGGCGGCGGGTCATCCGGTCAGGCGACCGACGTCGTTGCGTACGAACGGAGTCGCCCGATAGCGCCCCGCGGTCATCGCGAAGGTGCTCCGGTAGTGCAAGGAGCCCCGCATGTGATCGTCCGGGGCATTTTTTCTGCTTCGGTGCGGTTAGGTCTCACGAATACAGACGTTACGCGGCTGTCCGCCAGACCGTCGTGTGGTGCTACCGAGGAGGATCCATCAGCACCGAGCCCCGCATCAACGACCGGATTCGCGTTCCCGAGGTGCGACTTGTCGGTCCCAGCGGCGAGCAGGTCGGGATTGTTCCGCTTGCCAAGGCGCTGGAGCTTGCCCAGGAGTACGACCTCGACCTGGTCGAGGTGGCGGCGAGCGCACGTCCGCCGGTCTGCAAGCTCATGGACTACGGCAAGTTCAAGTACGAGTCGGCCATGAAGGCCCGTGAGGCGCGCAAGAACCAGGCGCACACGGTCATCAAGGAAATGAAGCTCCGGCCGAAGATCGACCCGCACGACTACGACACCAAGAAGGGTCACGTCGTCCGGTTCCTCAAGCAGGGCGACAAGGTCAAGATCACGATCATGTTCCGTGGTCGCGAGCAGTCCCGGCCCGAGCTGGGCTACCGACTGCTGCAGCGTCTCGCGGAGGACGTCCAGGACCTCGGTTTCGTGGAGTCGAACCCGAAGCAGGACGGCCGCAACATGATCATGGTTCTCGGTCCGCACAAGAAGAAGACCGAGGCGATGGCCGAGGCCCGCCAGGCGCAGGAGGCCCGCAAGGCCGAGCGTCAGGGCCGCACGGCGGCCTCCCCGCAGGAGGCGCCCGCCGAGGAGCCTGCCGAGGCGTGATCCCCGGGGCCACCGGCCCGGGGGCGACACCCGGCGGTCCGGAGGTACGGCCCCCTGGGGGCGTACGGAACTCCGGAACCCCGGAGCCACACCCGGGACGCGAGTCCCAGGACACAACCGAAACAAGAGCGACGCTCCACCGTGCCCGGTTTTCGTGACCGGGCACCGGAGCGCCACCGACGAGGAGAGAACGGCGCTATGCCGAAGAACAAGACGCACAGCGGTGCCAGCAAGCGCTTCAAGATCACCGGCTCGGGCAAGGTGCTCCGTGAGCGCTCCGGCAAGCGCCACCTGCTTGAGCACAAGTCGTCCCGTGTGACGCGCCGCCTCACCGGCAACGCCGAGATGGCCCCGGGCGACGCCAAGAAGATCAAGAAGCTTCTCGGCAAGTGACGCACGGGCGCTCGCAGCCGAGCGCCCCGCGCCAGGACCGGGACCCAGTCGTTTCCGGGTCGTGTGCGTACCCCCACGGCCCCGCTACAAGGAGTTAACAAGTGGCACGCGTCAAGCGGGCAGTCAACGCCCACAAGAAGCGCCGGGCGATCCTCGAGCAGGCATCCGGCTACCGCGGTCAGCGTTCGCGCCTGTACCGCAAGGCCAAGGAGCAGGTCACCCACTCGCTGGTCTACAACTACAACGACCGCAAGAAGCGCAAGGGCGACTTCCGTCAGCTGTGGATCCAGCGCATCAACGCCGCTGCCCGCGCCAACGGCATCACCTACAACCGCTTCATCCAGGGTCTGAAGGCCGCGAACGTCGAGGTCGACCGCAAGATCCTGGCCGAGCTGGCGGTCAACGACGCGGGCGCCTTCGCCGCCCTCGTCGAGGTCGCGCAGAAGGCGCTCCCGGCGGACGTCAACGCGCCGAAGGCCGCCTGACGCCGCGCCGGCACCGGCCGACGTGACTTGAGGACCCGCAGGCCGCGAGCCTGCGGGTCCTGCCGTTGCCGCACCGGACACGCCGCGCGACGCGGCACCCGTTCGGCATTCCCCCCGCACGGCCCGAAGGACGCCGGGGGATCCCAGTCCGCCCTGACGGCCGAGCGCCGCCCGGCGGGTAGCACACCGAAGGTGAACCTCCATGGCCCCCGCCGCTGACGCGCCGATCTCCCCCCGTTCCGCCCGTGTGGCGGCCGCCCGGCGGCTGGCCCGGCGGAACTTCCGGGGCAAGGAGCGGCTGTTCCTCGCCGAAGGGCCGCAGGCCGTACGGGAGGCGGCGGCGCACCGGACCGCCGGGCAGGCGACCCTCGTCGAACTGTTCGCCACCGGCGAGGCCACCGAACGCTACGCCGCCATCGTGGCCGCGGCCCGGGCCGCCGGCGCCCGGGTGCACCTCGCCTCCGACGAGGTGATCGCCGACATCTCCACCACCGTCACCCCGCAGGGCCTGGTCGGTGTCTGCCGCTTCCTCGACACCCCCTTCGAGGAGATCCTCGCGACCGGGCCCCGCCTCGTCGCCGTCCTCGCGCACGTGCGCGACCCCGGCAACGCCGGAACCGTACTGCGCTGCGCGGACGCGGCCGGCGCCGACGCCGTCGTGCTCACCGACGCCTCCGTCGACGTCTACAACCCCAAGGCCGTACGCGCCGCCGTCGGCTCCCTGTTCCACCTGCCCGTCGCCGTCGGCGTCCCCGTGGAACAGGCCGTCGCCGGGCTCAGGGGCGCCGGGGTGCGCGTCCTCGCCGCCGACGGCGCCGGCCCGGACGACCTCGACGACGAACTCGACAAGGGCACCATGGGCGGACCCACGGCGTGGGTGTTCGGCAACGAGGCATGGGGACTGCCGAAGGAGACCCGGGCGCTCGCGGACGCCGTCGTCCGCGTGCCCATCCACGGAATGGCCGAGAGCTTGAACCTGGCGACGGCCGCAGCCGTCTGTCTGTATGCCTCGGCCCGTGCACAGCGCGCCTCCGGAGGGTGCCGCTGTGTCACCGTGAGCTAGTAGGGTGGCCCGCCTGGGACACCCCGGCGAGGTATCCCAGGCCGGCTGAGAGGTGGAGTACGGGGATGAGCGTCGGCACGAGCAGCGCTCCGGGAGGGCGGGACGTACGGCGGGTGCCCGCGCCCCGGCACAGTGGTCTCGCCGGACTCGGCATCGACCCCGACGACCTGCCCGACGGCCTCGTGGTCGCCGACGAGCACGGGCTCGTCGTCTGCTTCAACTCGGCCGCCGCCCGGATCACCGCCGTCCGCGCGGAGGACGCCGTCGGCCGCCGGCTGGAGAAGGTCCTGCCCTTAGAAGACCTGGAGGGACGCCGCTGGTGGCAGCTCACCGATCCGTACGGCGGGCTGGCCATCCGGGTGCGCCAGCCGGAACGGAACCTGCTGCTGCCCGGCGGCCGGGAGGTCCTGGTCTCCGCGCGGTACGTGCGCGGTGAGCCCACCGGACCCGTCCGCCGCGTCGTCGTCTCCCTGCGCGACACCGAGGCCCGGCGCCGCACCGAGCGCAGCCACGCCGAACTGATCGCCACCGTCGCGCACGAACTGCGCTCGCCGCTCACCTCCGTCAAGGGCTTCACCGCCACCCTCCTCGCCAAGTGGGAGAGGTTCACCGACGACCAGAAGCGGCTGATGCTGGAGACCGTCGACGCGGACGCCAACCGCGTCACCCGGCTCATCGCCGAACTGCTCGACATCTCCCGCATCGACTCCGGCCGGCTGGAGCTGCGCCGCCAGCCCGTCGACATGGGGGCGGCCGTGGGACGGCACATCCAGGCGTACGTCGCCGCCGGCCAGCCCGCCGACCGGTTCCTGCTGCGCATCGAGCAGCCGGTGCCCACCCTGTGGGCCGACCCCGACAAGGTCGACCAGGTGCTCAGCAACCTCATCGAAAATGCCGTGCGGCACGGCGAGGGAACCGTCACGATTGACATCACGCCCGCCGCGTCCCCCCGCGAAGGAGAGGACGCCGGTACATCGGTCACCGTGAGCGACGAGGGCACCGGCATCCCGGAGGAGTCCATGAACCGCGTCTTCACCCGCTTCTGGCGGGGCAGCAAGCGCGGCGGCACCGGCCTCGGGCTCTACATCGTCAAGGGCATCGTCGAGGCCCACGGCGGCACCATCACGGTCGGCCGCGCCGCAGGCGGCGGCGCGGAATTCCGATTCATCCTGCCCGCGGGCACCCCGGCCTTCGCATTCGAGCTGCCGCGCGGTGTCGGATAGGACGGTGGTGAGGGACGGGGAACCTCAGCTGCCGTGGGCCCGGTGCGCCCGCGGGCGCATCCGTCATCCCCGGCCCCGTTAGACTCGGCCTTTGGCACCTTTGTGTCCCGGGGACCGTACCGATCCCTCCCAGGATCGCCGGGACGGTTCCGCCACGAGCCGTGACGGGGACCTCCAGCCAGCCAATCGGAAGCACGGGAAGAGATGTCGGCACCGAATAAGTCGTACGACCCGGTCGAGGTCGAGGCGTTGAAACCGGAAGAGATCGAGCGCATGCGGGACGAGGCGTTCGCCGCCTTCGCCGCCGCGGACTCCCTCGACGCCCTCCACGAGGCCAAGGTCGCCCACACCGGCCCCGCCTCCCCGCTGGCCCTCGCCAACCGCGAGATCGGCGCCCTGCCGCCGCACGCCAAGGCCGACGCCGGCAAACGCGTCGGCCAGGCCCGCGGCGCCGTGAACAAGGCGCTCGCCGCCCGCCAGAGCGCACTGGAGGTGGAGCGGGACGCCCGGGTCCTGGTCGAGGAGTCGGTCGACGTCACGCTGCCCTACGACCGGGTACCGGCCGGCGCGCGGCACCCGCTGACCACGTTCATGGAGCGGGTCGCGGACGTCTTCGTCTCCATGGGCTACGAGATCGCCGAGGGCCCCGAGGTCGAGGCGGAGTGGTTCAACTTCGACGCCCTGAACTTCACCCCGGACCACCCGGCCCGGCAGATGCAGGACACCTTCTTCGTCGCGGGCCCCGAGGGCGACCACGGCGAGTCCGGGGTCGTGCTGCGCACCCACACCTCGCCGGTGCAGGCCCGCTCCCTGCTCGACCGCGAGCCCCCCGTCTACATCGTCTGCCCCGGCCGGGTGTACCGCACCGACGAGCTGGACGCCACGCACACCCCGGTCTTCCACCAGATCGAGTTGCTGGCCGTCGACGAGGGCCTGACCATGGCCGACCTCAAGGGAACCCTCGACCACATGGTCCGTTCCCTGTTCGGCGCGGACATGAAGACCCGGCTGCGGCCGAACTACTTCCCCTTCACCGAGCCGTCCGCCGAGATGGACATGCTCTGCTACGTCTGCAAGGGCGAGTCCGTCGGCAACCCCGACCGGCCCTGCCGCACCTGCTCCAGCGAGGGCTGGATCGAGCTGGGCGGCTGCGGCATGGTCAACCCGCGGGTGCTCGTCGCCTGCGGCGTCGACCCCGAGAAGTACAGCGGGTTCGCCTTCGGGTTCGGCATCGAACGGATGCTGATGTTCCGCCACAACGTCGAAGACATGCGAGACATGGTCGAGGGTGACGTCCGGTTCACCCGGCCGTTCGGGATGGAGATCTGATGCGGGTCCCGCTTTCTTGGCTGCGGGAGTACGTCGAGCTGCCGGCGACTCAGACCGGCCGTGACGTCCAGGAGAAGCTGATCTCGGTCGGTCTGGAGGTCGAGACCGTCGAGCAGCTCGGCGCCGACCTCAAGGGGCCGCTCGTCGTCGGCCGGGTGCTGACCATCGAGGAGCTGGAGGGCTTCAAGAAGCCGATCCGGTTCTGCACCGTCGACGTCGGCCAGGCCAACGGCACCGGCGAACCCCAGGAGATCGTCTGCGGCGCCCGCAACTTCGCCGTCGGCGACAAGGTCGTCGTGGTGCTGCCCGGCGCCCTGCTGCCCGGCGGCTTCGCGATCGCCGCGCGCAAGACCTACGGCAAGGTCTCGCACGGCATGATCTGCTCCAGCGACGAGCTGGGCATGGGCGACGACAACTCCAAGGGCATCATCGTGCTGCCGCCGGAGTGCGAGGTCGGCTCGGACGCCATCGAGCTGCTCCAGCTGGTCGACGAGGTCCTCGACATCGCGGTGACGCCCGACCGGGGCTACTGCCTGTCCCTGCGCGGCGTCGCCCGCGAGGCGGCGATCGCCTACGGCCTGCCGCTGCTCGACCCCGCGCTGCTCGACGTACCCGCCGCGAACGCCTTCGGCTACCCGGTCCAGGTCGCCGACAGCCTCGGCTGCGACCGCTTCACCGCCCGCACCGTGACCGGCCTCGACCCGGAGGCGCGCTCCCCGATCTGGCTCCAGCGGCGCCTCCAGAAGGCCGGCATGCGCCCGATCTCGCTGGCCGTGGACATCACCAACTACGTGATGCTGGAGCTGGGCCAGCCCCTGCACGCGTACGACCGCTCCCGTGTCCAGGGCACCGTCGGCGTGCGCCGGGCCGAGCCGGGCGAGGAACTGACCACGCTCGACGGGGTGACCCGCACCCTCGACGCGGAGGACCTGGTCATCACCGACGACCGCGGTCCGATCGGCCTGGCCGGTGTCATGGGCGGCGCCAACACCGAGATCGACGACACCGACGGCACCACCACCGAGGTCGTCGTCGAGGCCGCGCACTTCGACGCGATCTCCGTCGCGCGCACGGCCCGCCGCCACAAGCTGTCCTCCGAGGCGTCCCGCCGCTTCGAACGGGGTGTCGACCCGCAGGCCGCGTCGGCCGCCGCCCAGCGCACGGTCGACCTGCTGGTGCTGCTCGCGGGCGGCACCGCGGACGCCGGCGTCACCGAGGTCGTCGCGCCGTCCGCACCGCGCACCATCACCATCCCGGCGAACCACCCGGACCGGGTCGCGGGCGTCGACTACGGCCGGGCGACGGTCGTCCGCCGGCTCCAGGAGATCGGCTGCGACGTCTTCGGGGATTCCGCCGCGTGGGACGCGTCGTCGGGGGTCGGCCGGGAGACGGGCGGGCCGGACGAGCTGGTCGTCACCGTCCCGTCCTGGCGGTCCGACCTGACCGACCCGAACGACCTGGCGGAGGAGGTCATCCGCCTCGAAGGCTACGAGAACCTGCCCTCGACGCTGCCCAAGCCCCCGGCGGGCCTCGGCCTGACCGACCGGCAGCGCATGTACCGCAGGGCCGGGCGCGCGCTGGCTGGCGCGGGCTATGTCGAGGCGCTGAACTACCCGTTCATCGGCGAGCAGGTCTTCGACCAGTTCAACCTCGCGGCCGACGACCCGAACCGCCGGGTGGTCAAGCTGGTCAACCCGCTCTCCGACGAGGAGCCCGCGCTGCGCACGATGCTGCTGCCGGGCCTGCTCGGCGCGCTGCGCCGCAACGACGGCCGCGGCTCGCACGACCTGGCGCTGTTCGAGACCGGGCTGGTCTTCGAGCCGCGAGCGGAGCGGGCCCTCGCCGTCCGGCTGCCCGTCGACCGGCGGCCCACCGACGAGGAGATCGCCTCGCTCGACCTGGCGCTGCCCGAGCAGCCGCGGCACGCCGCCGTCGTCCTCGCCGGGGCCCGCGAGCAGGCCGGCTGGTGGGGCAAGGGCCGCCCGGCCGACTGGGCGGACGCCGTCGAGGCCGCGCGCCTGCTCGCCCGCGAGACCGGGACCGACCTGATCGTCCGCAAGGGGCAGTACGGTCCCTGGCACCCGGGCCGCTGCGCCGAACTGGCGGTCGTCGTCGACGGCGTCGAGCGGGTCGTCGGGTACGCGGGAGAGCTGCACCCCGGTGTACTGAAGACACTGGGGCTGCCCGAGCGCAGCTGCGCGATGGAGCTGGACCTGGACGTCCTGGAGCAGGCGGGAACCCCGCTCGTGCAGGGCCCGCGCATCTCGGCCTTCCCGGTGGCCACCCAGGACGTCGCCCTGGTGGTCGACACGGGCGTGCCGAGCGCCGACGTCGAGGCCGCGTTGCGCGAGGGGGCGGGTGAACTCCTGGAGTCCATCCGGCTGTTCGACGTCTACGAGAACGCCGAGCAGCTCGGCGCGGGCAAGAAGTCGCTGGCGTACGCGCTGCGGTTCCGCGCGGCGGACCGCACGCTGACGGTGGACGAGGCGTCGGCCGCGCGGGACGCGGCGGTTGCCCTCGCGGGCGGGCGTGTGGGGGCGGTGCTGCGGGGCTGAGTGCTTCGGCGGGGGCTGAGTGCGCTTCGGCGCGGCGGCCGGGGCGGGCGCGGTGGAGTGCTGCGCCTGCCCCGGTGTCGTGGCCGGGCGCTCCCCCTCGGGTCCGCGGCCTTCGCGGCTTCGCTCGCACAGGGGCCCCTGGTTCCTCACACTCTTTCGGGGCGCTGCTTGCCGCATAAATGCGGGGAGGCGGAAGCGGACTCACTCGTTCGGGTGGGAACTGCCGGTGATCTGGTCTTTCCGGGCCATGCCGTCGACAGAATCGGACCGGCCTTTCGGGGCCGGTCCGTCTGCTCTGTCCGGTATTCCATGGGGGCATCGGCATGATCCGTATCGAGGCACGGACACCCACGCGACGAGGATCCGCCGAAGGGCCCGGGCGGTGCGGTCTGCGCCGCGCCCGCGCCCTGGCGCTGCCCACGCTCTGGGGCGGCGCGGCCATCGCGTACAAGCTGGCCTGCCCGCTCGCCCAGCAGAACGGGTTCGGCGCGCGGATCGTCACCAGCGCCGTGTTCTTCGCGGTCGGCACCGGACTGATCGTCCATGTCCGCCGGGCCCTGGTGCGGGAGCTGCGCCAGGTCCGCAAGGTCGCGGGCGCCGCGCAGAGCGCGCTGCTGCGGCCCCCGCCCGCCCGGCTCGACGGCCTCCGGGTCGCCGCCGCCCAGCTGTCCGCCGACCGCAGCGCGGCCATCGGCGGCGACCTGTACGAGGCGATCGCCACCGAGCACGGAGTCCGGGTGGTGATGGGCGACGTACGCGGGCACGGACTCGCCGCCCTCGCCACCGCCGCGGCCGTCCTCGGCAGTTTCCGCGAGGCCGTCCACGACGAGCCGGACCTCGGCCGGGTGCTGCGCCGGCTGGACCGGGCCCTGGCCCGCCATCTGCGGGAGCGGGCCCGCGCCGAACACCTCCCGGCCGGTCCGGACCCCGAAAACCCGGTCGCCGAGGAGTTCGTCACCGTCCTGCTGCTGGAGATCCGCCGGGACGGCGAACTGCGGGCGCTCAGCTGCGGGCACCCCTGGCCGTATCTGCTCGGCGGCCACGGCGTCGAGCCGCTCGCCGACGCCGAACCCCTGCCGCCGCTCGGCCCGTTCCCGCTGCCGCGCGACGTGGACCCCGTGCCCTGCGGTCAGTTGCTCGCCGGAGAGTCCCTGGTCCTGTACACGGACGGGGCGGAGGACGCGCGGGACGCACAGGGCCGGTTCTTCTCCCTGCCCGGGGCACTGGCCGAGGCGGCCCGCGGCCGCCCGGTCTCCGCCCAGTCGATCCTGCGTACGGTCCTCACGTCCCTGCACCGGCACATCTCCGGCACCCCGGCGGACGACATCGCCCTGCTGGTCCTGTGCAACGACCGGGACGAGGCCCGGTTGAGCCTGTCCCAGGGGGCCCGCCCCGGCGGCGTCGACCGGCAGCCGCCCCAGCACAGCCGGCCCACCGCATGAGCCGCCGGGCCGGGCCGCCGTACTGTACGAGGGGGAGCCGGCGGCCCGGCCGGCCTCTTGCGAGGCATTTCAGTCAATCGGCACGCCACTCTCCGCAACAGCGCGCGTACCGCCCGGATTCGCGCACTCCGTTCACACCCCGTGTGAACCCGTACGCACTACGCTGTCGACACCAGGCCACCGGGGGGCATCCATGCAGCCCAACACTCTGCTCGACGCGATCCTGGACGAGGCCGGGATCTCGCACGCCGGTCTCGCCGCCCACGTCAACCAGGCGGGCCGGGCACGGGGTCTCGCGCTCCGTTACGAACACACCGCCGTCGCACGGTGGTTGAAGGGACAGCGGCCACGCGGCCAGGTGCCCGACCTGATCTGCGAGGTGCTCGCCGCCCGTCTCCACCGGGCCGTCACCCTCGACGACATCGGCCTCGGGGTCCCGGGCGGGCCCCCGACCCCGCACGCCACCTCGCTGTCCGGCTTCGTCGAGCGCGCCACCGCGCTGTGGCGCTCCGACGAACAGCAGCGCCCGCACGTGCTCGGCGCCCCCGCGGTCACCGGCACGCCCGCGGTGATGCCGGTCTGGGAGTGGGAGAACCCGCCCGAGGACGTGGACGTCTCACGCGGCGGCAGGCACCGGGTCACCGCCGGCGACCTCGACACGCTGCGCGCCGCCCGCGCGCACTACGAGCAGATGTACCGCAAGGCCGGCGGCATCGCGACCCGCACCCGCATCGTCGGCTTCCTGAACGCCGAGGCGGCCCCGCTGCTGCGCGGCAGCTACGCCGACGCCACCGGCCGTCAACTGCACCGGGCCACCGGCGGACTGGTGGCGATCGCGGGCATCTGCGCCTACGACTCCGACGCGCACGGACTCGCCCAGCGCTACTTCCACCAGGCGCTCCGGCTGGCGAAGGCCAGCGGAGACCGCGGACTCGGGGCGTACGTCATCGCGCTGCTGGTCAACCAGGCGCTGTTCATGCGGGAGTTCCGGCAGGCCGTGGCCTTCGCGGAGGCCGCGCTGCGCGCCGCGGGCAAGCACATCACCCCCGCCCTGGCCTCCGACCTGTACGCGATGCAGGCCAAGGCGTACGCCCACCTGGGCGACGGCACGAGTGCCCTGTCCTGCATCCGGCGGGCCGAGACGGCCGCTGAACGCATCCGGCGCGGACACGAACCCGACGAGACCGGCTATGTCCAGCCGGGCCTCGTCAACGTACAGGTGGCCGAGGCGCTGCTCAGCCTGGGTGAGCTGGCGGCGGCCCGGGAGCATGCCGCGGCCGCCGTGGGCAACCCGGCCCACGACCGGGGCCGGGTGCACCGGCTGGCCATGCTCAGCACGATCGAACTCCGCCGGGGCAATGCCGACACCGCGGTGGCCACGGCGGTGCAGATGGCGGAGCAGGCCCGGGGCATGGAGTCCCAGCGGCTGCGGGACAGACTGCGCGCGGTGCGCGAGCACCTGGCGCGCAGCGGCTGCGCCGGAACCGCCGAAGCAGCCGAACTCATCGACGGGGCGCTGCGCGTGCCCCTGTAGGCCGCTCCACGCCACTGCTGCGATATTGCCACTTACTCGGCGGAAGGTGGCAGAACCGTGCAGTGGATGAAACAGAACGAACAAACTGTGTATGCAAACCGCTGGTTCAGCGTCAATCTCGCAGATGTCGAGCTGCCGGACGGCCGGCACCTCGACCACTTCCTGATAAGGCTGCGGCCCGTGGCCGTGGCGACGGTCGTGAACGAGGCGGGCGAGGTGCTCCTGCTGTGGCGCCACCGGTTCATCACGGACAGCTGGGGCTGGGAACTCGCCGCGGGAGTCGTGGAGGACGGCGAGGACATCGCCCACGCGGCCGCCAGGGAACTGGAGGAGGAGACGGGCTGGCGGCCGGGACCCTTGCACCATCTGATGAGCGTGGAGCCGTCCAACGGTCTCACCGACGCGCGGCACCACGTCTACTGGGCCGACGAGGGCGAGTACGTCGGACACCCCGTGGACGACTTCGAGTCGGACCGCCGGGAGTGGGTCCCGCTCAAGCTCGTCCCCGACATGATCGCCCGCGGCGAGGTCCCGGCCGCCAACATGGCGGCCGCGCTACTGCTGCTGCACCATCTCAGGAGTGCCGGTGCCTGAGCCGACCGGGCGACGCCCCCTTCGGTCCGGCAGCGTCCCTCCGGCGGAGCGCCCGGTCCCCGCTCCGGCCTCGGCGGCAGCGGACGGCGTCCGGTCCGCTCAGCGGGACAGCAGTTGCCAGACCGTCACGACGAGCGCGCCCAGGGACGTGAGCGCGGCGACCGAGGACACCGGCCAGCGGGTGTGTTCCAGCGAGGTCATCCGGGTGTTCAGATCGTCCAGTTCCTTGGCGGTCTCCTCGGTGCGATGGCTGAGCAGCGCCAGGCCGCCCTCGACACGTGCGTAGGCCACGTCGAGGCGGCGCCGTAACTCTGCGAGTTCTCCATGGACCACGGGATGCTTCGGATCGGCGGTCACGGGTCCACTCCTTTCCGTAGTCGAACGGGGGGTTCCGCATCCCTTGCATGCGCATGAGGAGTCAACTCGCCTGGTGGGCGCGTGGGGAGCGTGTGTGAAGGGCATACGTGGGTCCGGTACGCACACGGTGTGTGAAACGCGAGGGCCCGGCACCGAATCCGGTGCCGGGCCCGTACGCCGTCGCTGCGGGTAATCAGCCGTAGGTGTAGAAACCCGAGCCGGTCTTGCGGCCGAGGCGGCCCGCCTCGACCATGCGCTGGAGCAGCGGGGGAGCGGCGTACAGCGGCTCCTTGTACTCCTCGTACATCGAGTCGGCGATGGAGACGATGGTGTCCAGTCCGATCAGGTCGGACAGCTTCAGCGGGCCCATCGGGTGGGCGCAGCCCAGCTCCATGCCGTTGTCGATGTCCTCGCGGCCCGCGATGCCGGACTCGAACATGCGGACCGCGGACAGCAGGTACGGCACGAGCAGCGCGTTGACGACGAAACCGGACCGGTCCTGGGCGCGGATGGCGTGCTTGCCCAGCACCTTCTCCGCGAACAGCTGCGCCCGGCTGAGCGTGCCCTCGGAGGTGGTGAGCGCCGGGATCAGCTCGACGAGCTGCTGCACCGGGGCCGGGTTGAAGAAGTGGATGCCGACGACCTGGTCGGGGCGTGACGTGGCGACCGCGAGCTTCACCAGCGGGATGGAGGAGGTGTTGGAGGCGAGGATCGCGTCCTGCCGGGTCACCACCTGGTCGAGCACCTGGAAGATCTCCGTCTTCACCTGCTCGTTCTCCACGACGGCCTCGATGACCAGGTCGCGGTCCGACAGCTCGCCGAGGTCGGTGGTGAAGTCGAGGGCCGCCTGCGCGGCGTCCCGGTCCGCCTCGCTGATCTTGCCGCGCTCGGCGGCCTTGGCCAGGGAGTTGAACAGCCGGGTGCGACCGATCTCCAGGGCCTCTCCGGTGGTCTCCGCGACCTTGACGTCCAGTCCGGCGCGGGCACAGACTTCGGCGATGCCCGCCCCCATCTGACCGCAGCCGACCACCCCGACACGTGCGATATCCGAGCTGCCCGTCACATCGTCCCTTTCGCTGTTCCACGGCCGGCGCGCGGCCCGCCGGTCGCGCGCCTGCTCCGATCGTGCACGTTACCCCCAAGTATCGATGATCGATCGTGCGGGCGGGCCCCCCGGGGCCCGTACGATCCGACGACGGCAAGGATCCACCGGGCGTGGGGGAGTACATACAGATGAGGCGAGTGTCACGGCGGACGTTCGCGGCGGCGGCGCTGTCAGCACTGGTGACGGCGCCGGGCGCGGCGGCGGCTCCCGGTGCCCAGTCACCGCTGGGCGCCGTGGGTGCGGGCGGGGCACCGGGCCGGCGGTACAGCACCGCGCTGCGGGGCGTCTGGCTGGCGACGGTCGACAACCGCGACTGGCCGTCGAAGCCCGGCCTGAGCGCCGCCGCACAGCAGAAGGAACTGATCGCCCACCTGGACCGGGCCGTCCGCGACCGCCTCAACACGGTGATCCTCCAGGTGCGGCCCACGGCGGACGCGCTGTGGCCCTCGCCCCACGAACCCTGGTCCCGGTGCCTGACCGGCACCCAGGGCAGGTCCCCGGGCTGGGACCCGCTGGGCACCGCCGTCGCCGAGGCCCACGCCCGCGGGCTGCAACTGCACGCCTGGTTCAACCCGTACCGGATCGCCAACCACTCCGACCCGGCGAGACTCACCGCCTCGCACCCGGCCCGCAAGCACCCCGACTGGGTGGTGCGCTACGGCGGCAAGCTCTACTACAACCCCGGCCTGCCGCAGGTCCGCTCCTTCGTGCAGGACGCGATGCTGGACGCGGTGGCCAGGTACCCCGTGGACGCCGTCCACTTCGACGACTACTTCTACCCGTACCCGGTCGCCGGGCAGAGCTTCGACGACGACGCCGCGTACGACCGGTACGGCGGCGCCTTCGACGACCGGGCGGCCTGGCGCCGCGACAACATCGACAAGCTGGTGCGCGAGACGGCCGAGCGGATCCGGCGGATCCGGCCCGGCACCCAGTTCGGGATCAGCCCGTTCGGCGTGTGGCGCAACGCCGCAGCCGACAACCGCGGCTCCGACACCCGGGCGGGCGTGCAGACGTACGACGACCTGTACGCGGACACCCGCACCTGGGTGCGGGAGGGCTGGATCGATTACATCGTCCCGCAGCTGTACTGGAACATCGGCTTCGCCGCCGCCGACTACGCCGAGCTGGTCTCCTGGTGGGCGGCGGTGGCCCAGGGGTCGAGGACCCGGCTCTACATCGGCGAGGCCCTCTACAAGGCGGGTGCCGCCGGGCAGCCCGCCGAGTGGCAGGACCCGGCCGAGCTGTCCCGGCACCTCACCCTCGCCGCGCGCCACGCGCAGGTGCGCGGGCACGTCTTCTTCGCCGGTCGGGAGGTGGCGAAGGACCCGATCGGGGCCATGGCGCGGGTCGTCGCCGACCACTACGGGCGGCCGGTGGATCCCCCGCGCTGACCTACTGGACCTGGGGTTCCTGGCTCCGGTGGCGGATTTCGCAGTCGGGGCCGGGAGCCATCACGGCCTCGTGGCCGTCCGGGAAGCGCACGCGGTAGGGCGGGTTGCCCTCCGTGCCCATCACTTCGACGACTTCCGAGACCTGGTCGTGCTGGCCGACCACCCTGCCGTGCTGAACAAGCTGGTCGCCCACGGTTGCACGCATCTGCGGGCCTCCTCACGATCGTGATCGCTGGGTGACGGCGATGCACACGAGCACCGCGACGGCGGTCACCGGAGCAGCCACCGTCAGGTGCTCGCCCAGCAGCAGTACCGACGACACCAGTGTGAGCAGCGGCTGGGCCAACTGCAACTGGCTGGCCTTCGGGACGCCGATGGCAGCCATGCCCCGGTACCACACGACCATGCCGAGGAACTGCGAGCCCACCGCGACCCACAGCAGCCCGGCCACGCTGTGCGCGGTCAGCCGCACGGGCTCGTACGCCAGGGCCAGCGCGGCGGCCGGTACGGACAGCGGCAGGCACAGCACCAGCGCCCAGCCGATCACCTGCCAGCCCGGCATGACCCGGGCAAGCCGGCCGCCCTCGGCGTAGCCGGCCGCGCACACCAGCAGCGCCGCGAACAGATAGCCGTCGGCGGCCGTGAGCGCCCCGCCGCTCTGCTGCACGGTGAAGGCGACCACCGCGGCTGCGCCCGCGAGCGCCGCCGCCCAGAAGGTGCGGGAGGGCCGGATACCCGTGCGCAGGGCCGCCACCAGCGCCGTGACCAGCGGCAGCAGGCCAGTGACGACGGCGGCGTGCGCGGTGGTGGAGGTCTTGAGGGCGAGCGTGGACAGCAGCGGATAGCCGATCACCACTCCGGCGGCCACCACGGCGAGGCCGGGCAGCTGGCGGCGGTCGGGCAGCGGGATGCGCGGTAGCGGGCCCTGCCGCCCGGGGGCACCCGCCGCACACAGACAGCAGCCCGCGATCAGCGCCGCCAGGACGCTGCGGACGGCCACCAGCGACCAGGGGCCGAAGCCCTCCAGGCCCCAGGCGGTGGCCGGGAAGGTGAGCGAGAAGACGACGACGCCCAGGGCGGCCTGGGCCGTGCCGAGGCGGACGCGCTCGCGGGGAGCGGTGACCGCTATCCCCGTTGGAGTAGTAGCGCTACTCTGTGTTCTCATGCAAGAGCGTAGCAGTGTCGATGAGCTGGCGAAACAGCTGAGAGATGAGCTGGACCGCTACTCTCCGGACGGAAAGCTTCCGTCGAGTCGGTCCCTTGTCGAGCGGTTCCGGGTCAGCCCGGTGACGGTGTCGCGGGCCCTGGCGCAGTTGGCCGCCGAGGGGCTGGTGGTGACCCGGCCCGGCGCCGGAGCCTTCCGGGCCCGGCCCCGCACCGCGGCCCCGCCCGCCGGGGACACCTCCTGGCAGGAGGTGGCGCTGAGCGCCGACGGCTCCGCCGACCTCGTACCGCGCACCGTCGACGCCTCCGGTGTCACGATCTGTCTCGCCGCGCCGCCACCCGGTGTGCTGGAGTTCAGCGGCGGCTACCCGCACCCCTCGCTACAGCCCGAGCGGGCCATGGCGGCGGCGCTCGCCCGCGCCGGACGGCGCCCCGGCGCCTGGGAGCGCCCGCCCCTGGAGGGACTGCCCGAGCTGCGGGAGTGGTTCGCGCGCGGCATCGGCGGCGGCGTCACGGCGGCCGAGGTGCTGATCGCGGCGGGCGGGCAGACCGCGCTGGCCACCGCGCTGCGGGCGCTCGCGCCGCCCGGCGCGCCGGTGCTCGTCGAGTCCCCCACGTACCCCGGGATGCTGGCGCTCGCCCGCGCGGCAGGGCTGCGGCCCGTGCCCGTGCCGGTCGACCAGGACGGCGTGCGGCCCGCGCTGCTCGCCGACGCGTTCCGGGGCAGCGGCGCCCGCGTCTTCGTCTGCCAGCCCCTGTTCCAGAACCCGACCGGCGCCGTGCTCGGCCCCGGCCGGCGGGCCGAGGTGCTGCGGATCGCCCGGGAGGCCGGCGCGTTCGTGATCGAGGACGACTTCATCCGCAGGCTGGCGCACACGGACTCGGGTCCGCTGCCGCTGCCGCTGGCCGCGGACGACCCGGACGGCGTGGTCGTGCACGTCGCCTCGCTGACCAAGGCGACCTCGCCGAGCTTCCGGGTGAGCGCGCTGGCCGCCCGCGGGCCGGTGCTGGAACGGCTGCGCGCGATCCAGGTGGTCGACACGTTCTTCGTGCCCCGCCCGCTCCAGGAGGCCGCGCTCGAACTCGTCGGCTCACCGGCCTGGCCGCGTCATCTGCGGGCCCTGTCGGCCGAGTTGACCACCCGCCGTACCGCCATGACGGCCGCGCTGCGTCTGCGGCTGCCCGAACTCGCCCTGCCCCATGTGCCGTCCGGCGGCTATCACCTCTGGCTCCGGCTGCCCGACGGCACCGACGAGTCGGCCCTGACCACCGCGGCGCTGCGCGCGGGCGTCGCCGTCATCCCCGGCCGCCCCTACTTCAGCGCCGAACCCCCCGCGGCACACCTGCGGGTGAGCTTCGCGGCGGTCTCCGGGACCGCGGACATCACGGAGGGCGTACGCCGCCTGCGCACGGCCTGCGACGAAGTCCTCTGATCGAGGGCCGGCGGCGACCACCACCCCGGCGCTCACGCCGCCTTGCCCGGACACCTGCCACGGCGGGGGAGGGCGCGTCCGGGCCCGTCCGGAGCGCTGGGATCATCGACGCATGAGCGATGTATTCGGGATGCCCGAGGGATACGAGTTCTCCGCGGACCGCGCGCGCATCGACGTCGACCGGGTGCACCGGTGGCTGTCGACCGACGCGTACTGGGCGAAGGGGCGTTCCCGCGAGAAGCACGACACCGCGGTCGCGACCTCGCTCAACTTCGGGGTGTACGACACCGCCTCGGGCGAGCAGGTGGCGTACGCGCGCGTGGTGACCGACCAGGCGCTGTTCGGCTGGCTCGCCGACGTCTACGTCGAGCCGTCGGTGCGCGGCAAGGGCGTCGGCACGGCACTGGCCGGGGCCGTGGTCGAGCACCTGCGCCCGTACGGCCTGCGCCGTCTGCTGCTGGCCACCCACGACGCGCACGGCGTCTACGCGAAGCTCGGCTTCGCCCCGCTCGACCGGCCGGACCACTGGATGGCGCACGGCTTCGAGTGAGGACCCGGACACCCTCGGTATCTCACAGGTGAGCCCCCCCTTGACCCGGGTGCGCGAACGGCACACCATCACGGCATGCCGCTTCGGGTCACGTTCGTCGCCGCCGCGCGCAGCTCATCGCTGCTGGCGGAGCGCTTCGAGGACGACCGGCCGCTGGACCGGGCGGGCTGGGACGAGGTGCTGCGGGCCGCGGGGGAACTGAGCCCGCTGGCCCTGGCCGAGCTGCGCTACTGCTCGCCGACCCCCCGCAGCCGGGCCACCGGCGACGCCCTGGGATACGCGCCGCTCGTGCAACTCGCCCTGCGCGACTGCGACATGGGCCGCTGGCGCGGGCTCACCCTGGGCGAGGCGATGGCCCGGGAGCCCGGCGCGGTGGACTCCTGGCTCGCCGATCCGCGCTCCACCCCGCACGGCGGCGAGTCGCTGCTGGCCTTCATCTCCCGGGTCGGCGGCTGGCTGGACACCCGCCCCGCCGACGACGGCGGCCGGATCGTCGCCGTGGCTGAACCCTCCGTGATCCGGGCGGCCCTCGTCTACGTGGTCAAGGCGCCGCCCGCGACCTACTGGAACATCGACGTCCGCCCGCTGTCCGCGACCACGGTCACGGGCCGGGCGGGCCGCTGGAACCTCCGTGTCGACGGCCCGCCGGCTCAGCCGTCGCGCCTGTAGTCGGTGACGAGGAGAAGCTCCTTCGCGGGCCCGCCGACCCGCCACACCGTGCGCCAGTGGTCGTGGTCCCGCACGGTGAACTCGCCCCGGTAGAGGTCCGCCGCGCACGGGTGGTCGGCGACATGGCGGCCGGAGCCAAGGTCCAGGTCGTGGAAGGGCCGTCCGTCGGCGAAGCGGACGTCCGCGGTGCCCGCGGCGGCGCCCGGCAGGAAACGCAGGGTCCGCTCGGCGGGCCGCGACACCCCGCGCCAGGTGAACGTGCCGGACTCCTCGTGCAGCAGCCCGCCGTCGGGGAGCGCGCTGAAGACGGTGCTCCCCGCGAAGCGCCCCTCGTCGCCGCCGGCCAGATCCCGCGCGGTGCGTTCCACGTGCCAGCGCCCGGCCAGATACGCCAGCACGTCCGGCACCGGCCAGAACCCGTCACCCGTCGTCATACCGTCCTCGATCTCGGTCATGTCTTCGTCGGGCCCGGTACCTTCGCCGGGCCTCCTGCCCTCGTCGGGTCTCCTGCCTTCGCCGGGCCCGCCACGAGCCGTACCGCGCACCACGAGCCGTGCCGCGCCTCGCGATTTTCAGGCGGCCCCGGCGGCGCGGCGGCGGCGTGGCCGCGCCGTCGACCCTACGTCCGCGGCGCCGTTCCCATCGAGGGGCTCCATCCCCGCGGACCCGTCTCGGACCCGACGCACCTCGACGCCCTTATTCACCTGCCCTACACCATTACGAAAACCATAGTTTTATCGAAAGTCGCTAATGATTTCCCTGAGCGCGGGCTTTCAGAATTCTGTGCATAACTTTTCGGGAGTGACACAACCATCCGGAATCCGGGACCGTCTAAGTCGGCGAATCAGCGAGATACGGGGGACTTCTGCCCCCGGCCGAGACGCTGCGTGCGTCCCGTCATTGCCCTGGGGGCCTCCCGAGAATGCACCGCCCGACCCCGCCCGGTGACAGCCGTGTCACCGGGCGCACCGCAGCCCTGCTAGCCGCGGCCATCACCGTCACCGCGCTCTGCGCGGCCGACACCATCGCCCGCAGCTATCCGTTCGGCCCCCGTACGCGCAATGTCAACGACCTGGGCAACCAGTACGTGCCCTTCCACGCCCACCTCTGGGACCTGCTGCACGGCCGGGCCCAGGGCGGGCTCCTCATCAACTGGCAGTCGGGCTTCGGCGCGAGTTTCCTGCCCGACCTCGGCACCTACCTCGGCAGCCCGTTCGCCCTGCTCGTCGGCCTGTTCCCGCGGGACCGGATCGATCTCGCGGTGTACGTCGTCACCGTGCTGAAGACGGCCGCCGCGGCCGCCGCCATGACCTGCCTGCTGCTCGCGCTGCGCCGCGGCCGCTGGTGGACGGCGGGCCTGCTGGGCGCCTCCTACGCCCTGTGCGGCTGGGCCGTCGCCGTCGCCAACTACAACACGATGTGGCTCGACGGCCTGATCGCGCTGCCCCTGCTGTGCCTGGTCGGCGAGTGGGCGCTGGAGCGCAGACGCCCGCTGCTCGGCGTGGTGATCGTCGCGCTCGCCTGGATCGCCAACTTCTACACCGCCTACATGGCCACCCTCGCCGCGGGACTGGTGCTGCTGCTCCGGCTGCTGCTCGCCGGACTCGACCGCCGCCAGGCCCTCGCCGCGGCCGGCCGGGCGGTCCGCACGGTCGCGCTCGGCGTGGGCCTGGCCGCACCGCTGGTGGCGGTCGTCTACTTCGGCACCAAGCACGCCTACCCCGGCCAGGAGGGACAGTTCGTCCCGGTGGCGCTGCGGGACCTGCTGGCCCGGCTGCTGCCGACGACGTACAGCTTCGGCAGCCCCGCCCTGTACGTGAGTGCCGTCGCGCTGCTGCTCGCCCTCGCCCTGCCGTTCCACCGCGGGGTGCCCCGCCGGGTGCGCGCCGGGTGGACGGTGCTGGTGGTCGCGGTGACCCTGTCGCTGCAATGGGCCCCCACGCAACTGGTCTGGCACGCCTTCGCCACCCCCCAGGGCAGCGCGTACCGGGAGGCGTTCGTCGTGTGCGCCCTGCTGGTGCTGGCCGCCTGGCAGGCGCTCTCCCACGGGCTGCCGGACTGGCGCGCGCTGGGCGCGGCGAGCGCGCTGCTCGCCCTGATCTGCGCCATCGCGAGCGGCAGCGCACTGGTGCACTCCTACACCTGGGCGGTGCTGCTGCTCGCCGTGGTGGGCGCGCTGGGCGGACTCGCCCTGCTGGTCCTGGCGGACCGGGGCGCGGCCGCCGCCCGCCGCCGCACCGTGCTGGCCGGCTGCGCCGTCGTCCTGCTCGTCGGCGGGCAGCTCGGCGAGACCGCCGCCACCTCCGCCGTGGCCACCAGGCTGCGCCTGAACCACCTGGACGACTACACGCCCTGGGGTCAGCGGCAGCAGCGGGAGGCCGACGCCGTCGCGAGCGTCGACGCCTGGCCCCGCTACCGCACCGAGCCGGGCCGCTACCAGACCGTCGGCAACGACGCGCTGATGGTGGGCGGCGAGGGCGCCCAGTACTACAGCAGCCTCACCTCCGACGTCCTCAGCCGCATGCTCACCGCCCTCGGCGACGGCTGGACCTCGCACGCCCGCAGCGTGCAGAGCCTGGACAACCCGGTCACGGACGCGGTGTTCTCCGTCGGGGCGCGGGTGCACAACCCGCCGGACCCGCACCAGCACTGGCTGCCGAAGGGCGGCGGCCCGGTGACCGTCTCCCGCCAGGAGGTGCCGCCCCTGGTGACGGTGCGTCCTGTCGGCACCTCCGCGCGCGCCGATGTCTCCGCCTTCGGGCCGTCGCCGTACCGCAACCAGGAACGCCTGCTCGGCAGCCGTGTCTACACCCTGCCCCGCCAGACGGTGCGCACCGGCACCGGCAAGCCGCCGCAGCACGGAGGCGCGCAGCCGGGGCTGCTCGTCGCCGCCCCCGCCCGCGGTTCCGACGTGCCGCCGCCCGCGATCACCGCCCGCTGCGCGCCCGGCGACCAGGTGTTCCTGTGGGCGCCGCACTTCTCGGGCATGGCGCGGCTGACCGGCGGCCCGGACTCCCTGTACCGGTCCGACGCCCAGGGCGCCAAGATCGCCGCCATGCAGCCGCTCGGCCGGGTCCCGGCCTCCGGGCGGGTGCAGATCGAGCTGTCCCCGGACCGGCCCAGCCGGATACCGGACGGCGCGGTCGGCTGCCTGGACACCGCCGCCCTGCGCGCCGCGGTCGACGGGCTGCGGGCCACCGCCGCCACCGGGGTGACCCTCGACGACGGCACCGTCCACGCCGAACTCCCCGCGGGCAGCAAGGGGACGGCCGTCGTCGCGGCGCCCCGGATCGCCGGCTGGCGGTGTGCGGCGGGCGACGCCGAGCAGCGGCCGGCGGGCGAGTACTACGGGCTGATCGCGGTGCCCCTGGACGGCTCCGCGACCAGTCTCACCTGCACGTTCCACCCGCCGGGACTGCGGCTGGGCTCGGCGGTGGGCGGCGCCGCGCTGCTGGGCCTGATCGTCCTCGGCGTCTTCGGCGCCGTCCGCCGCCGGCGCGCCACCGCACCGCAGCCGGCCACCGTCCGACCGTCCGAGCCCCTCACCCACGCTCTGTGACCCGCACCAGGGGGAAAGAACCCATGCTCATCTCGATCGTCGCGCCCTGCTACAACGAGGAGGACGTCCTCGGACGCTTCCACGAGGCGGTCCAGAAGATCGCGGAGGAACTGCTGCCGCTCGGCCACGACATGGAGTTCGTGTACGTCGACGACGGCAGCCGCGACCGCACGCTCACCGTCCTGAAGGAACTGGCCGACCTGGACGCCCGGGTGCGCTACGTCTCCTTCAGCCGCAACTTCGGCAAGGAGTCGGCGCTGCTCGCCGGTCTGCGGCACGCCACCGGGGACTGCGTGATCGTCATGGACGCCGACCTCCAGCACCCGCCGGAGCTGATCAAGCGCATGGTGGAGCTGCGCGGCCAGGGCTACGACCAGGTCATAGCCAGGCGGACCCGAGCCGGTGACCGGTTCACCCGCACCTTCACCGCCCGCCTGTACTACCGGCTGATCAACCGGCTCGTCGACGTGGAACTCGTCGACGGCGTCGGCGACTTCCGGCTGATGTCCCGGCGTGTGGTGGACGCGGTGCTGGACCTCACCGAGTACAACCGCTTCTCCAAGGGCCTGTTCGCCTGGGTGGGCTTCCCCAGCACCACCTTCGAGTACGAGAACGCGCTGCGCGAGCACGGCCGCAGCTCCTGGACGCTGCGCAGCCTGCTCAACTACGGTCTCGACGGCCTGCTGTCCTTCAACAACCGTCCGCTGCGGGCCGCTCTCTACCTCGGGCTTGGCCTGGTGCTGCTGGCGGGTGTATACACGGCGTGGATCGTGGGCTCCGCGCTCGTCAACGGCGTGACCGCACCCGGCTACGTCACCACGATCACCGCCGTGACCGCCCTCGCCGGAGTACAGATGATCATGCTCGGGGTCATCGGTGAGTACATCGGCCGGATCTACTACGAGGTCAAGCGGCGCCCGCACTTCCTGGTGAAGGCGACCAACGTGGAACGGACGAAAGACCTCATCCCCTGATGCGTACCGCGACGACCCGCCGCACGCCCCGTCCGGCGCCCCGGCCCGGAACCGGCACCGCCGCCCGGCCGCTGCCGCGGCAGATCATCACCTTCGCCGCCGTCGGCGTCGTGAACACGGGCACGTACTACGGCCTCTATTTGCTGTTCCTCATGCGTCTGCCCTACCTCTTCGCCCATGTGCTGGCATTCCTGCTCAGCATGGTCGGGTCCTTTTTCCTCAATGCCCGCTTCACCTATCGGACGCGGCCGACCTGGCGGAAATTCCTGCTGTTCCCGCTGACCAATGCCACGAATTTCGTGATCACCACGGTAGGTGTGTACGTGATCGTCGACGTGCTGCACGCGGGCAGCCGGTTCGCGCCCCTGCTCGCCTCCATGGCGGCGATTCCGGTGACCTTCGTGGTCTCCCGCTGGGTCATGATGCCGCGGGCGTCCGAGGGCGACGCCCCTGCATAGGATTGCATAAACGTGCAACGAAACGTATAGTCATGCCATCCAGAGGAGGGTGACATGACGGTACGTGCGGCGGTGGCCGGAGCGAGCGGGTATGCGGGCGGAGAGGTCCTGCGGCTGCTCCTGGCGCACCCCGAGGTCGAGATCGGTGCCCTGACCGCCAACACCAGCGCGGGCCAGCGGCTCGGCGCGCTCCAGCCGCACCTGCTGCCGCTGGCCGACCGGGTGCTGACGGCGACCACCCCGGCGGCCCTGGCCGGACACGACGTGGTGTTCCTGGCCCTGCCCCACGGCCAGTCCGCCGCCGTCGCCGAGCAACTGGGACCCGACGTCCTCGTCGTCGACATGGGCGCCGACTTCCGGCTGCACGACCCCGCCGACTGGGAACGGTTCTACGGCTCCGAACACGCCGGCACCTGGCCCTACGGACTGCCCGAACTGCCGGGTGCCCGCGCCGCGCTCACCGGGTCCAAGCGGATCGCGGTGCCCGGCTGCTACCCGACCGCCGTCTCCCTCGCCCTCTTCCCCGCGTACACGGCGGGCCTCGCCGAGCCCGAGGCCGTGATCGTCGCCGCCTCCGGCACCTCCGGCGCGGGCCGGACCCCCAAGCCGCACCTGCTGGGCAGCGAGGTCATGGGGTCCATGTCGCCGTACGGCGTCGGGGGCGGCCACCGGCACACGCCCGAGATGATCCAGAACCTCAGCGCCGCGGCGGGCGAGCGGGTCGCCGTCTCCTTCACGCCGACCCTCGCGCCGATGCCCCGCGGCATCCTCGCCACGTGCAGCGCGAAGGCGCACGAAGGGGTCACCGCCGAGTCGGTGCGCTCCGTCTACGAGAAGGCATTCGCCGACGAGCCCTTCGTCCACCTGCTGCCCGCGGGACAGTGGCCGGCCACCGCGTCCGTCCACGGTTCCAACGCCGTTCAGGTACAGGTCGCGTACGACGCCGCCGTGGGACGCATCATCGCGATCAGCGCCATCGACAATCTGACCAAGGGCACCGCGGGCGGTGCCGTCCAGAGCATGAACATCGCCCTGGGGCTCGACGAGACCACGGGGCTTTCCACGATCGGAGTCGCACCGTGAGTGTCACGGCAGCCAAAGGATTCACGGCGGCGGGTGTCGCCGCCGGGATCAAGGAGAACGGCAACCCGGACCTGGCCCTCGTGGTCAACGACGGGCCCCGCCGCTCTGCCGCGGGCGTCTTCACCTCCAACCGCGTGAAGGCCGCACCGGTGCTCTGGTCCGAGCAGGTCCTCAGGAGCGGCCAGGTGTCGGCCGTCGTCCTCAATTCCGGTGGCGCCAACGCCTGCACCGGTCCCCAGGGCTTCCAGGACACGCACGCCACCGCCGAGAAGACGGCCGAGGTCCTCGGCCGGGGCGCCGTCGAGGTGGCGGTCTGCTCCACCGGGCTGATCGGCGAACTCCTGCCCATGGACAAGGTCCTGCCGGGCGTCGAGGCCGCCGCCGCCCAGCTGTCCGAGCACGGCGGCGAGAAGGCCGCCATCGCCATCAAGACCACCGACACCGTGCACAAGACGGCCGTCGTCACCCAGGGAGGGTGGACCGTCGGCGGCATGGCCAAGGGCGCCGGCATGCTCGCCCCCGGCCTCGCCACCATGCTGGTCGTCCTCACCACCGACGCCGACGCCGACGCCGAGACCCTGGACCGCGCGCTGCGCGCCGCCACCCGGGTCACCTTCGACCGGGTCGACTCCGACGGCTGCATGTCCACCAACGACACCGTGCTGCTGCTCGCCTCCGGCGCTTCCGGCGTCACCCCCGGGTACGCGGAGTTCGCCGAGGCCGTACGGCAGGTCTGCGACGACCTCGGCCGGCAGCTCATCCGGGACGCCGAGGGCGCGAGCAAGGACATCAAGGTCGAGGTGGTGGGTGCCGCGACCGAGGACGACGCCGTCGAGGTGGGCCGTTCCATCGCCCGCAACAACCTCCTGAAGTGCGCCCTCCACGGCGAGGACCCCAACTGGGGCCGCGTCCTGTCCGCCATCGGCACGACGGCCGCCGCCTTCGAGCCCGACCGGCTGAACGTCGCCATCAACGGCGTATGGGTGTGCAAGAACGGCGGCGTCGGCGAGGACCGCGACCTGGTCGACATGCGCTACCGCGAGGTGCACATCGTCGCCGACCTGTCGGCCGGCACCGAGACCGCCACCATCTGGACCAACGACCTGACCGCCGACTACGTCCACGAGAACAGCGCCTACAGCTCATGAGCACCGGAAGCAACCGCAAACACAGTGCGCTGCCCAAGGCACGGATCCTCGTCGAGGCACTGCCCTGGCTGACCCGGCACCATGGAAAGACCATCGTCGTCAAGTTCGGCGGGCACGCCATGGTGAACGAGGAGCTGAAGGCCGCGTTCGCCCAGGACGTGGTCTTCCTGCGGCACGCCGGCCTCCGGCCGGTCGTGGTGCACGGCGGCGGCCCGCAGATCAGCGCGGCGCTCGACCAGCACGGCATCGCCAGCGAGTTCAAGGCGGGCCTGAGGGTCACCACCGAGGAGGCCATGGACGTCGTCCGCATGGTGCTCGCCGGGCAGGTGCAGCGCGAACTGGTGGGGCTGCTCAACCAGCACGGGCCGCTCGCCGTGGGACTCACCGGCGAGGACGCGCACACCATCACCGCCACCAAGCACTGGCCGGAGATCGACGGCGAACGCATCGACATCGGACGGGTGGGCGAGATCACCGCGATCGACACGGGCGCGATCGAGGCCCTGCTCGCTGACGGCCGGATCCCGGTGGTCTCCTCCATCGCCCGCAGCCAGGACGACGGGCACGTCTACAACGTCAACGCCGACACGGTGGCCGCGGCGCTCGCCGCGGCACTGGGCGCCGAAACCCTCATGGTCCTCACGGACGTCGAGGGACTGTACGAGGACTGGCCGAACTCCGACGAGGTGATCAGCCGCCTCACCGCTTCCCAACTGGAGAAGCTGCTGCCGGAACTCTCCGCCGGCATGGTGCCGAAGATGGAGGGCTGTCTGCACGCCGTACGAGGCGGTGTGCGCACCGCCCGTGTCATCGACGGCCGGGTCCAGCACGCGATCCTGCTGGAGATCTTCACCGACGAGGGCATCGGCACCATGGTCGTGCCCGACGAGCAGGAGGGGGACGCCTCATGACGGGCAACCAGGAACTGACCGCGCGGTGGCAGGGCGCGCTCATGAACAACTACGGCACGCCGCGGCTGCCGTTGGTGCGCGGCGCCGGCGCCAAGCTGTGGGACGCCGACGGCAAGGAGTACCTGGACTTCGTCGGCGGCATCGCGGTCAACGCGCTCGGCCACGCCCACCCGGCCGTCGTCGAGGCGGTGAGCCGGCAGATCGCCTCCCTCGGCCATGTCTCCAACCTGTTCATCGCCGAGCCGCCCGTCGCCCTCGCCGAACGGCTCCTGCACCTCTTCGGCCGCGACGGCAAGGTGTACTTCTGCAACTCCGGCGCCGAGGCCAACGAAGGCGCGTTCAAGATCGGCCGGCGCACCGGACGGACCCATATGGTCGCCACCGACGGCGGCTTCCACGGCCGGACGATGGGCGCCCTCGCCCTCACCGGCCAGCCCGGCAAGCAGGACCCGTTCCGGCCGCTGCCCGGCGACGTCACCCATGTGCCCTACGGCGATGCGCAGGCACTGGCCGCCGCGGTCACCGAGGAGACCGCCCTCGTCGTCATCGAACCGATCCAGGGCGAGAACGGCGTCGTGGTCCCGCCCGCCGGGTATCTGAAGGCCGCCCGCGCGATCACCGCGGCCACCGGCGCGCTGCTGGTCCTGGACGAGGTGCAGACCGGTGTCGGCCGCACCGGGAACTGGTTCGAGTACCAGGCCCACGAAGGCGTGCTGCCGGACGTCGTCACCCTCGCCAAGGGACTCGGCGGCGGGCTGCCGCTGGGCGCCACCGTCGCCTTCGGCCGCGCCGCCGACCTGCTCGGGCCCGGCCAGCACGGCACGACCTTCGGCGGCAACCCGGTGGCCTGCGCCGCCGGGCTCGCCGTCCTCGACACCATCGCGAACGACGGGTTGCTGGAGAACGTCAAGCGGCAGAGCGAGCGGTTGCGGGACGGGATCGAGGCGCTCGGCCACCCGTTGATCGCCCACGTCCGGGGGGCCGGACTGCTCCTGGGTATCGTGCTCACCGAGCCGCTCGCGCCCCAGGTCCAGCAGGCGGCTCAGGAGGCCGGTCTCCTGGTGAACGCGCCCGTCCCCGACATTGTGCGGCTGATGCCGCCGCTGATCGTCGGTGACGAGGAGGTGCAGGCGTTCCTCCGGGTGCTTCCCGGCATCCTCGACGCAGTGGGCGGGGACGGACGATCCGGAGAATGAGACGACGATGAGTCAGGAGCAGGACCACGGGCAGGACCAGGGGCGGGACACCGAGCAGGCCGCCGGGCCCGCCGTGCCACAGACCCGCACCGCACGCCACCGCCGGATCGTGGACATCCTCAACCGGCAGCCGGTGCGGTCGCAGAGCCAGTTGGCGAAGCTCCTGTCCGACGACGGGCTGAGCGTCACCCAGGCGACGCTCTCCCGGGACCTGGACGAGCTGAACGCGGTGAAGATCCGCAACACCGACGGCGACCTGATCTACGCGGTGCCGAGCGAGGGCGGGTTCCGCACGCCCCGCGCGCCGCTCGGGGGGTCGGCGAAGGAGGAGCGGATGCGGCGCCTGTCCCAGGAGCTGCTGATCTCCGCTGAGGCATCGGCCAACCTCGTGGTCCTGCGGACCCCTCCGGGGGCCGCGCAGTTCCTCGCGTCCGCCATCGACCAGGCCGAACTGCACGACATCCTCGGGACGATCGCGGGCGACGACACGGTGCTGCTGATCAGCCGGGAGCCGACCGGGGGACAGGCCCTCGCGGGGCACTTGCTGCGGTTGGCGCAGAACGGGCACTGAGGTTTTCGGGCGGGGCGATGCCCTGGCCGATCCTCGTTGTCAGTCGAGGTGTGCTGCCAGACCCTCCGTGCGGTGTGCCTCCCCGTCGGCCGTGATCAGCAGGGCCTCCACCCGCGGGAGGGATGCGAGCCACGGCAGAGCGGCCCGGGAGCCCATTGCGAAGGCCGCGGTGGCCCAGCAGTCCGCCCAGGTCAGACGGGGGGCCACCACGGTCACCGCCACCAGGTCGGTCACCGCGGGCTCTCCGGTCCGCGGATCGGTGATGTGCGCCCCGCGCTCCGCCGTCCCGGAGGTCGCCACCGCCAGCCGGTCCGCCCCGGCGGCGGACACGACCGCCGCAAGTCCGCCCGGCCGCAGTGGATCGGCCACCCCGACCCGCCAGGGCCGGTGCGGTGCGGGCGTGCCGAAGACCTGGACGTCCCCGCCGCCGTTCACGCTCACCCCGTGCACACCGGCCGCGGCGATCCGCCGCGCGGCCCGTTCGGCGGCCCAGCCCTTGACGATCCCGGTCGGATCGAGCGGTCCCCGGTACGTCGGGCTGAACCACCCCGCGCTCAACCGCTCCGCCTCGGCCGCCAGTTCCAGCACCTCGGCGACCTCGGGAGCACACTCGGCCACGGCCAGCTCGGCCCGGGCCAGCCGGGAGATCTGGCTGTCCTCGCGGTACGTGCTGAACACCGCGTCGACTTGATGCAGCCCGGCGACCGCCTCGCCCAGGGCCGCCCGTACCGCACCGGGCCGCCCGCCGCGGACGTCGAAGGAGAAGACCGTGCCCATGACCTCCTCCGCGTGCCGTACCGCGGCGGGAGCCTGTGCCGGTCCCTCCGCCGGGTCAGCCATCGGCCCTGTCCAGCGCCGACTGGAGGGACTGCCGGTAGCCGTCGCTGGTGTAGGTCGCGCCCGAGACGGTGTCGATCTGCGCGCTCTGCGCGGCCAGCGCCTCCTGCCGCAGCTGGGGCAGGGCGTCGGCGCTGATCTGCGCGTCGCGCGGGCTCTCCTGCGGGTACACGACGGCCGTGACGTCGGTGAGCCGGCCGCCCCGCACGACGACACGCACCTGGACCGGGCCGTAGCGGGTCTGCGCCGTGTCACCGGTGACGGTCCTGCCGCCGGTGGCCGGAGCCGTCGCCGACCCGCTCGCGCCGCCCGACGGCACGGGCGCCGGGGGCGCCGGGGCGCCTGCCACCGGGGCACCGGCCGCCACCGGGTGGTTCGAGTGCGGCTTCAGGGCCAGCAGCAGCACCGTGCCGCACACGGTCGCCACGCTCGCCAGCACCACGCGGCGCAGCGGCCAGGTCCTCCTCAGCCCGTGCACGGCGGCCTCACCGCACCTGGGGCGCGCACGGTCCCCATGACTCCGGGTGCCCTCGTGTCGCTCACTGTCCTCCCACTCCTCTCACGCACTCCCCTCACGCACTCTTCTCACAGCTCGAACGACTCGTGATGGATACGCCGGTCCGGCACCCCCGCGGCACGCAGTTGCGCGTACACGTCCTCGGCGAAGCCCTGTGGACCGCACAGGTACACGTCGTGCCCGGCGAGCCCCGGATACGCGGTGCGCAGCGCGTCCGCGGTCAGTCCGGGGCGGGCGCCGTCGGCCCCGTTCAGCGCGTAGTGCACCGTCGCCCCGCGCCACCGTGCGATGGCCTCCAGCTCGCCGCCCAGGGCGAGGTCCTCGGCCGTGCGCGCCCGGTAGAGCAGCGTGACCTCACCGGGCAGCGTCTCGAACAGCGCCCGCAGCGGGGTGATGCCGACGCCGCCGGCGATCAGCAGCGACCGGTGCGCGGTGCGCCGGTCCGCGGTCAGGGAGCCGTACGGACCCTCCGCCCACACCCGGGTGCCCGGACGCAGCCGCCGTACCGCGCCGCTGTGCCCGCCCAGCGCCTTGACCGTGACCCGCAGCAGGTCCGGGCGCGGCGGCGCCGACAGGGAGTACGGCGTCGACGTCCAGCCCAGACCGGCGCCGAGGAACCGCCAGCGCAGGAACTGGCCGGGCCGTGCGCCCAGTTCGTCCAGCCGCCGGCCGCGGACGACGACGGAGTACACACCCGGTGCCTCCTTGTGCACCGACTCCACCCGCAGCCGGTGCCGCAGGTTGAGCCGGACCGGGGTGAGGATCCGGTACCACCCCACCAGCGCGGCCACCCCCAGGTAGAGCACGTACCAGGCGGCGGCCGCCGCCGGCCTGCCGATGAACGCGTCGCCCAGCGTCAGCTGGTGGAAGAAGGCGAGGAAGACGGCGGCGTACGTCAGCAGGTGCGTGTAGTACCAGAACTCGTATCCGGTGCGGCGGCGCACGGCACGGGCCGAGACGACACCCACCGCGCACAGCAGCACCCCGCCGGTGGTCGCCTTCAGCATGTCCGGGTAGTCGAGGACGACGCCGACCGCCTCCTTGACCAGGGAGGCGTGGTCCTGCGCGGCGTACCCGGCCAGGACCAGCACGATGTGCGCGACCAGCAGACAGACCGTGTACCGGCCCGCCATCGCGTGCCAGCGCGCCACCCGGTCCGAGCCGACCCGCACCTCAAGGAACGGCACCCGCGCCATCAGCCCTACCAGCACCGCGCAGGTGTAACCGCACAGCAGTCCGGCGATCCGCCCGCCTCCGGTGAGCCAGCCCGCCGCGCCGATGACCGAGCCCGTGCCCGACCACCACAGGGCGAGCACGGCCGCCGCGCCGGCCCACAGCGGCACCAGGACCCGGACCGCGGGGGAGCGCCGGTGAGCGGGCGGAGCCGGCCGTGCCGTCCGCCGCTCGTGCACCGCTGCCATGCTGCGTCCTCTCGTCCGCGGGGCCGAGCGTGCTCTCCCGCCGGGGCCGTCACTATGCCGCCCGAACCTCTGAGCCTGCTGAGAGCCGGGCCGCGACCGGTGGACTCAGAGGAAACTCAGAGCTTCACCGGTTTCCGCCGCCGCGCGGCACCGGCGATGCTGGAGGGCGAGATGAACACCACCCGCTCCGGCCGCCCCGCCCTGACCCGTCCCGACGGCACACCCCTGCGTGTCCTCGTCGTCGACGACGACCCCGATCTCGCAGAGGTGCTCACCGGCGCGCTGCGCTACGAGGGCTGGCAGGTCCGCGCGGCCGGCGACGGCGCCTCGGCGCTCGCGGCGGCCCGCGACCTCGGGCCGGACGCGGTCGTCCTCGACGTGCTGCTCCCGGACACCGACGGCTTCGCCGTGCTGCGCGGGCTGCACGAGGTGAAGCCCGACGTCTGTGTGCTCTTCCTCACCGCGCGGGACGCCGTGGAGGACCGCATCGCCGGGATCACCGCGGGCGGCGACGACTACGTCACCAAGCCGTTCAGCCTGGAGGAGGTCGTCGCCCGGCTGCGCGGAGTGCTGCGCCGCGCGGGCATGGCCCGGCAGCAGGAGGAGGGCCCGCGCCTGACCGTGGGCGACCTGGTGATGGACGAGGAGGCCCGCGAGGTGACCCGGGCCGGTGAACTGATCGAACTGTCCCCGACCGAGTTCGAACTGCTCCGCTTCCTGATGCGCAACCCGCGCCGGGTGCTCAGCAAGGCGCAGATCCTCGACCGGGTGTGGTCCTACGACTTCGGCGGTCAGGCCCATGTGGTCGAGCTGTACATCTCGTACCTGCGCAAGAAGATCGACGCGGGCCGCGCGCCCATGATCCACACCGTGCGCGGTGCGGGCTATCTGATCAAGCCGGCGCTGCCGTGAGGCCCATCGCGCGGGGCGTGGCACGCGGGCTGCGGCGGCTGTCGTGGCCGCGCACCCTGCGGGCACGGCTCAGCGCCGGACTCGTGGTGCTGCTCGCCGTGAGCTGCGCCGCCGTGGGGGTGGCCGCGGTCGTCGAACTGGACGGCTTTCTCACCCGCCGCCTCGATCAGCAGCTGACCGATGTCGGGAGCCGGCTCCCGGCCAGCCTGGAGCATCAGGGCCTGGCGCGCGACGACCACGACGGCGACGAGTACGGCGACACCCGGCGCCAGGCGACCGGCACCTTCGGCGCCCGCCTGGTCGACGGCCACGTCACCAACGCGGCCGTCGTGACCTCCGGCAGCGCCACCGCCAACCTGCGCCCGGTCGTCCTGTCCGGCGCGGACCAGGCGCGGCTCGCGGCCCTGCCCCTGGACAGCCGGGCCCGCACCGTCGACCTCGGCTCCCTGCACGCCGCCTACCGGGTCGCCGCCTGCTCGGGCCAGGACGGCGACGTACTGGTCACCGGGCTGCCGATGGAACCGTTGCAGTCCGCCGTGCACCGGCTCGAACTGGCCGCCGGGATCGTCTTCGGCGGTGCCCTGGTGATCACCGGCGTGGCCGGCGCCCTGTGGGTGCGCTGGTCGCTGCGGCCGCTGACCCGGGTCGCCGCTACCGCCACCCGGGTCAGCGAGCTGCCGCTGGCCAGCGGTGAGGTCGCCCTGCCCGCGCGGGCCCCGCAGACCGACCCGCACGGCGAGGTGGGGCAGGTCGCCACCGCCTTCAACCGCATGCTGGGCCACGTCGAGAACGCGCTGACCAAGCGGCAGGCGAGCGAGGAACGGCTGCGCGGCTTCGCCGCCGACGCCAGCCACGAGCTGCGCACCCCGGTCGCCTCGGTGCGCGGCCACGCCGAACTCGCCCTGCTGCATCCGGGACCGGTGCCGCCGGAAGTGACGCGGGCGCTGGAACGGATCGCCGCCGAGTCGGCGCGCATGGGCGAGATCGTCGACGAGATGCTGCTGCTCGCCCGGCTGGACGCCGGACGGCCCCTGGAGCGCCGTCCCGTCGACCTCACCCGCCTCGTCCTGGACGCCGTCGCGGACGCCCGGGCCGCGGGCCCCGGCCACGGCTGGGCGCTGGAGCTGCCCGAGGAACCGGTGACGGTGACCGGCGACGCCCACCGCCTGCACCAGGCGCTGGCCAACCTGCTGGCCAACGCGCGGTCGCACACACCGGTCGGCACGAAGGTGACGGTGTCCCTGCGGACCGACGGTGAGACCGTCCGGCTGCACGTCCACGACACCGGGCCGGGTGTGCCCGAGGAGATCCGCCCCGGTGTCTTCGAACGTTTCACCCGCGCCGAGCACCGCCGCCGCACGGACGCCACGGGCGGCGGCGCCGGTCTCGGCCTCTCGATCGTGGCGGCCGTGACCGAGGCGCACGGCGGCAGCGTGGACCTGGAGAGCGGGCCGGGCGCCACGACGTTCACGGTACGGCTGCCTGCGGCGGGCCAGGGGGGCGCCGTGGCAGGGCCGGCTGGTGTTTCCGGTGCGGTCCGTGATGCGCCCGGGGGAGGTGGTGCCTACGCGGCTGGATCGTCCGGAGTTTTTGGTCCGGTCCGCGACGCGGCTCCCGGTCCGGTCCGTGACTCGGCGTCCTCGTCCGGTGCCCCCGGTCCGGTCCGCGACGCGGCACCGTCGTCCGATGCTCCTGACCAGGTCCCCGATTCGGCACCGCCGCCCGGTGTCCTCCGCCCGGCCCGTGATCCGGCGGACCAGCGGCGGTGAGGCATGTCCCCTCGGCCGCGCGGGCCGGCGCCGGTGCCGGTTGACCGTCGGGGACCGCGCGGGCCGGTGTCAGTACCGGGTGATCGCCGTGGCCCCGCCCGTCGTGCCGATCGCCATGTGCGGCCGGGCCGCCGGGTGGGCCCAGCGGAGGATCCGGCGCATGGCGTCGGCGGGCACCGACACACAGCCGGCGGTCGCTCCCGCCCCGTTGACGTGCAGGAAGATCCCGGCACCCCGGCCGCGCACGGGATGCCGGTAGTTGAAGCCGACGACGAGCGCGTGCGCGTACTGCGTGCCGTACGCCATCAGGTGCTCCGACTCGGCGGCGCGGCAGTCGGCCGGCCGGGGCTCGGTCCAGCGGTTGTAGGCGCGGGACGCGGTGTCCTGGCACCACCAGGAATCCTCGTGGACCCGCCGGTACCGCACGGACGTGCCGGCCGGTGCCGGCCGCACGCCGAAGGCGAACGGCAGGTCGTACAGCCCGGTCGGGGTGGTGTTCGTGCCCTGCTTGCGGGCCGTGCCCTCGACGAGTCCCCCGGCGCCGAACCGGGCCGGCGCCGACCCGGCCCGCACCCACCGGCCGCCCCGCCGCCCGCCCCGGTGGTCCCACCAGGTGACGGTGCCCGTGGTCGCGCCGGTGCGCGGCGCCTCGGCGGTGATGAGCTGGGTGCCGCCCCCGGTGTCGGCCATGCGGGCCGGCAGCGGGCGCGTCCCGGCGGTGGCGGGCGCCGCACCGAGCGCGAGGAGGGACGCGGAGACGAGGGTGGCGACGACACCTGGGCGCATGGCTCAGACGGTAGACGGCGGCAGTGGCAACGGCAGCCCGGGCAGGCCGTCCAGGCTGCTCGCCACGTGGTCCTTCCTGGTGAAGTAGGCGCTCAGTGAGGCGTCGTCCTCGCGCGCGAAGCGCCGCTCGTGCAGATCCCGGTCGGCCTCGTACGCCATGAGGGGGACCGCGTAGCCGCAGCTGTCCCGGACGAGTTCGGCGTGCACGACGATGATCGCGCGCAGGCCGTGCGGGGTCGGGTCGATGTCCGGGAAGTGCCCGAGCAGTTCCTTGAACCGCGGGTCGTCGCGGAAGACCGGTTCGCCCCGCCCGTGCACCCGGACGATGTTCGGCGGGCCCTGGAAGGCGCACCACATCAGCGTGATGCGGCCGTTCTCCCGCAGGTGGGCGACCGTCTCGGCACTCGACCCGGCGAAGTCGAGGTAGGCGACGGTGTGCGCGTCGACCACCACGAAGGAGCCCTTGAGGCCCTTGGGGGAGAGGTTCACCGTGCCCTCGCCGGAGAGGGGAGCGGTGGCGGTGAAGAAGAGGGGCTGTTCCTCGATGAACGTGCGGAGTCTGCCGTCGATGCGTTCATAAGTCTTTCCCATGTCTGCCGAGTATTGCCCCAATCCCTTCGGAGGTCGAAGAAAAATACGCGCCATCCGGCCGGGAGTGGATGGTGTGGCCGCCGCGGTTCCGGCGCACGGGGGCCCGGAGCCGGCAGCACGGTGCCCGGCATCCGCTCGCCGGTGTGCCCCGAGCCGTGCGACGCGCCACCGCTCCCCACCCGGATTGACGAATCATGCAGAGTGCTGCATACTCATGCATGTCAGCCAGTGCACTGTGAGGAGAAACCCGTGACCGAGCGCGTCGTACTCGCCTACTCAGGCGGTCTGGACACCTCTGTCGCCATCGGCTGGATCGCCGAGGAGACGGGCGCCGAGGTCATCGCCGTTGCGGTCGACGTCGGCCAGGGCGGCGAGGACCTGGACGTCATCCGCAAGCGCGCCCTCGCGTGCGGCGCCGTCGAGGCCGAGGTCGCGGACGCCAAGGACGAGTTCGCCGACGGCTACTGCCTCCCGGCGATCAAGGCCAACGCGCTGTACATGGACCGCTACCCGCTGGTGTCCGCGCTGTCCCGGCCGACGATCGTCAAGCACCTGGTGGCCGCGGCCAAGAAGCACGGCGCGACCACGGTCGCCCACGGCTGCACCGGCAAGGGCAACGACCAGGTCCGCTTCGAGGCCGGCATCGTCGCCCTCGCCCCCGACCTCAAGTGCATCGCCCCGGTCCGCGACTACGCGATGACCCGCGACAAGGCGATCGCCTTCTGCGAGCAGAAGCAGCTCCCGATCGCCACCACCAAGAAGTCCCCGTACTCCATCGACCAGAACGTCTTCGGACGCGCCGTCGAGACGGGCTTCCTGGAGGACATCTGGAACGCCCCGATCGAGGACATCTACGAGTACACCTCCAACCCGGCCGAGCCCCGCGAGGCCGACGAGGTGATCGTCACCTTCAAGGAGGGCGTCCCGGTCGCCGTCGACGGCAAGCCCGTCACCGTCCTCCAGGCCATCCAGCAGCTCAACGAGCGCGCCGGCGCCCAGGGCATCGGCCGGATCGACATGGTCGAGGACCGGCTCGTGGGCATCAAGTCCCGCGAGGTGTACGAGGCTCCGGGCGCCATCGCCCTGATCACCGCCCACCAGGAACTGGAGAACGTCACCGTCGAGCGCGAACTGGCCCGCTACAAGCGCCAGGTCGAGCAGCGCTGGGGCGAGCTGGTCTACGACGGCCAGTGGTTCTCCCCGCTCAAGCGCGCCCTGGACGGCTTCATCGACGAGGCCAACCAGTGCGTCTCCGGCGATGTCCGGATGACCCTGCACGGCGGCCGCGCGGTGGTCACCGGCCGCCGCTCCGACCAGTCGCTGTACGACTTCAACCTGGCGACCTACGACACGGGCGACTCGTTCGACCAGTCCGCCGCCCGGGGCTTCATCGACATCTACAGTCTGTCGTCGAAGATCGCGGCCAGGCGCGACCTGGCGTGACCGCCTGACGGCACCTCAGCCGCACCGGCCTGACACCCGCCTCCTCACTTGTGTCCGAGTGGGGAGGCGGCGGCACATCCACCTCTCCCACAGGTCTCTCCTAGGAGCAACGCAAGTGAGCAGCAACAGCGGTGACGTCCGGCTCTGGGGCGGCCGGTTCGCGGACGGTCCCGCCGAGGCCCTGGCGAAGCTGTCCGCGTCCGTCCACTTCGACTGGCGGCTGGCCCCCTACGACATCGCCGGTTCGCGGGCCCACGCGCGCGTACTGCACAAGGCGGGGCTCCTCACCGAGGACGAGCTGACCCGGATGACCGCCGGTCTCGACCGGCTGGAGGCGGACGTGGCGGACGGCTCCTTCGTCGGCACCGTCGCCGACGAGGACGTCCACACCGCCCTGGAACGCGGCCTGCTGGAGCGGCTCGGCCCGGACCTCGGCGGCAAGCTCCGCGCGGGCCGCTCGCGCAACGACCAGATCGCCACGCTGTTCCGGATGTACCTGCGGGACCACGCCCGGATCATCGGCGGCCTGATCGCCGGGCTCCAGGACGCGCTGATCGGCCTGGCCGAGGCCCACCCCGACGTGGCGATGCCCGGCCGCACCCACCTCCAGCACGCCCAGCCGGTGCTGTTCGCCCACCATGTCCTCGCGCACGTCCAGGCCCTGTCCCGGGACGCCGAGCGGCTGCGCCAGTGGGACGAGCGGACGGCCGTGTCGCCGTACGGCGCGGGGGCCCTGGCCGGCTCCTCGCTCGGTCTCGACCCGGAGGCGGTGGCCGCGGACCTGGGCTTCGAGCACGGCAGCGTGGGCAACTCCATCGACGGCACGGCCTCCCGCGACTTCGTGGCCGAGTTCGCCTTCATCACCGCGATGATCGGGGTCGACCTCTCCCGGATCGCGGAGGAGGTCATCATCTGGAACACGAAGGAGTTCTCCTTCGTGACGCTGCACGACGCGTTCTCCACCGGCTCGTCGATCATGCCGCAGAAGAAGAACCCGGACATCGCCGAGCTGGCCCGCGGCAAGTCCGGCCGGCTGATCGGCAACCTGACCGGCCTCCTCGCCACCCTCAAGGCGCTCCCGCTGGCCTACAACCGCGACCTCCAGGAGGACAAGGAGCCGGTCTTCGACTCCTGCGACCAGCTCGAAGTGCTGCTGCCCGCCTTCACCGGCATGATGGCCACCCTCACGGTCAACCGCGAGCGCATGCAGGAGCTGGCCCCGGCCGGTTTCTCGCTCGCCACCGACATCGCCGAGTGGCTGGTCAAGCAGGGCGTGCCCTTCCGGGTCGCGCACGAGGTGGCCGGCGAGTGCGTGAAGACCGCCGAGGCCGAGGGCAAGGAGCTGGACGAACTGACCGACGAGCAGTTCGCGAAGATCTCCGCCCACCTCACCCCCGAGGTCCGCACGGTCCTCGACGTCCCCGGCGCCCTCGCCTCCCGCGACGGCCGCGGTGGTACGGCACCGGCCGCGGTCGCCGTCCAGCTGGCCGAGGTCAAGGCGGACGTGGCGGCCCAGCACGCGTGGGCCGTCGCCAAGAACGCGAAGTGACACCGGGGCGGGCAGGCCCGCCCCGGCGCACGGCGGTTCACCGGCCCCGCGCGCGTGATCATGGCCACCACGCGCGCGTGCGGCCCGGCCGTCGCGGTTACGTTGGTCGTGCACGCGTGTCACAGCCGACCGAACGGAGCCCGCGATGTCCTTCGCCCGACTGGCCTCAGCGACGACGGCCACGTGCCACATCGGCCTGGGGCTCGCCGCCGTCGGACGCCCCGGGTACATCAACCTCGGCCGGGAGCGGGACCTCCCGGCCGACCGCACCGTCGGCGCCCTGCGCGAGCGCACCCACGAACTCCTCGACGCCGCCTACGCCCAGGGCGTGCGCTATGTCGACGCCGCCCGCTCCTACGGCCGCTCCGAGGAGTTCCTCGCCGACTGGCTGCGCGCCCGTCCGGACGTCACCGACGTGGTCGTCGGCAGCAAGTGGGGCTACACCTACACCGCCGACTGGTCCACCGACGCGGCGCAGCACGAGGTCAAGGACCACAGCCTGTGGACGTACGAGCGCCAGCGCGCCGAGACGGACACGCTGCTCGGCGACCGGCTCGACCTCTACCAGATCCACTCGGTGACCCCCCACAGCCCGGCCCTCGCCGACAAGGAACTCCACGCGAGGCTCGCCGAGGCCGCCGCCGGCGGTCTGACCATCGGCTTCTCCACCAGCGGCCCGGCCCAGGCGGACGCGGTCCGCGCCGCCCTCGCCGTGACGGTCGGTGGCGAGCCCCTGTTCCGTACCGTCCAGTCGACGTACAACCTCCTGGAGACGTCGGCCGCTGCGGCCCTCGCCGAGGCGCACGACGCCGGGCTCACGGTGATCGTGAAGGAGGGCATGGCCAACGGGCGGCTGGCCGCCGCGCAGGCACCGCGGGCGCTGCGGGCCGTGGCCGAGGAGACGAACCTGGGGTGCGACGCCGTCGCCCTCGCGGTGATCCTGCGCCGGCCATGGGCGGGCGTCGTCCTGTCCGGCGCCGCGACCGCCGGCCAGCTCGCCTCCAATCTCCAGGCGGCGGCCGGCGACCTGGACGAGGAGCAACTGGACCGGCTCGCCGCGCTCGCCGAGGAACCGGCCGTCTACTGGGAGCGGCGCGGACAGCTCCCCTGGCACTGAGCCCCACCGACCCCGCACTCCTGATACCGCCACGCCCTCGATGAGACATTTTCGTCTCACATGATTTACCCTCGTCTCATGGCTCTGGACCGCGACCGTGTGCTGCGCAGCGCAGCCGCCCTGCTGACCCGCAGATCCACCGCGACCATGGACGAGGTCGCCAAGGCCGCCGGGATCAGCCGGGCCACCCTGCACCGTCACTTCGCCGGGCGCGACGCACTGGTGCGCGCGCTGGAAACGCTCGGCATCGAGGAGTGCCGGGCCGCACTGGACGCGGCCCGCCCGGACGAGGGCCCGGCGAGCGACGCGGTACGGCGGCTGGTGCGGGAGATCGAGCCCGCCGCGGGCCTGCTGGCCTTCCTCTACTCCGAGAACCAGCTGTTCGAGGGCGAGGACCAGAACCAGGGCTGGGCCGGGATCGACGAGCGGATCGCTGCCCTGTTCCGCAGGGGCCAGGCGGAAGGCGAGTTCCGCATCGATCTGACCCCCGCCTGGCTCACCGAGGCGCTGTACGGCCTGCTGGCCTCCGGTGCCTGGGCGGTCCTGGCCGGCCGGGTCGCCCCCAAGGACTTCGCCCACATGATCGTCGAGCTGCTGCTCGGCGGTGCCGTACGGAGAGCGGAATCATGAGCACCACCCTGCGGGCTGCCCCGCCGACCGAGACGGAGCGGCGCCCAGGCCGCTGGCTCGCGCTCTCCGTCCTCGTACTGGCCGTGCTGCTGGTGGCCGTCGACGCGACCGTCCTCGGCCTCGCGACCCCCTTCATCAGCGAGGACCTCAGGCCCTCCGGCAACCAGCTGCTCTGGATCGGTGACGTCTACTCCTTCGTCATCGCCGGTCTGCTCGTCACCATGGGCGGCCTCGGCGACCGTATCGGCCGCAAGCGGATCCTGCTCGGCGGTGCCACGGCGTTCGGTGCGGTCTCCGTGCTCAACGCCTACGCCACCACCCCCGAGCTGATGATCCTGGCGCGGGCGCTGCTCGGTGTCGCGGGTGCCACCCTGATGCCCGCCACGCTGGCCCTGATCCGCAACCTCTTCCACGATCCGCGCGAGCGCAGCCTCGCCGTCGGCATCTGGGGCGCCATGGCCTCCGCCGGTACGGCCGTCGGCCCGATCGTGGGCGGGTTCCTGCTGGAGCACTTCTGGTGGGGCTCGGTCTTCCTCATCAACCTGCCGGTGATGGCGGTGCTCGTCCTGGTCGGCGCGAGGACGCTGCCCGAGTCCCGCAACCCGCACCCCGGCCCGTGGGACCTGGCGAGCGTGGTGCTGTCACTGGTCGGCATGATCGGCGTCGTCTACGCGATCAAGGAGGCCGCCTCGCACGGCTTCTCCCCGGCCGTCCTCGGCACGGGCCTGCTGGGCGTGGCCGCGCTGTCCGGGTTCGTGCGCCGCCAGTTCACCCTGCCGGTCCCGCTGCTGGACATGCGGCTGTTTTGGCGGCGCGGGTTCAGCGGGGCGGTCCTCGCCGACCTGCTGACCGTGCTCGGCATGTCCGGGCTGGTGTTCTTCCTCTCCCAGTACCTGCAACTGGTCCAGGGCAGACGCCCGTTCGAGGCGGGCCTCGCCGAGCTGCCGGCCGCCGTCGGCGCGGTGGTGACCGGACTGGTGGCCGGCCGGGCGGCGCGGCGCTTCTCGGTGCGGGCCGTGGTCTCCGGCGGCCTCGCCGCGGTGGGCCTGGCGCTCGCCGCGCTGACCACCCTGACCCGGACGACCGGGTATCCGCTCCTCGGCGCCGCGCTCCTGGTCGTCGGCGTGGGCGCGGGCTTCTCCTTCACGGTGACCGCCGACGTGATCCTTTCCAGCGTGCCCAAGGAGCAGGCGGGCGCCGCCTCCGCGGTCTCCGAGACGGCATACGAACTCGGCGCCGCCCTCGGCATCGCGCTGCTCGGCTCCATCGTGACGGGCGTCTACCGGGGCTTCACCGGTCCGGCGGACACCCCGGCCGTGGCCCACGAGTCACTGGGCGGCGCGGTGGAGGCGGCGTCGGACCTGCCGGCCCACACCGCGCAGGCCCTGCTGACCGCGGCCCGCGACTCCTTCGTGCAGGGGCTCCACCTGGCCGCCGGCGCCGGAGCGGTGGTCCTCCTGGCCACCTCGGCGGCAGCCTGGTTCCTCCTGAAGAACCAGAAACTGGAAAACTCCCCCTGAGAACAACACCCCACCCTGTGCACCAGCAAACCCCAGCACGACACCCCGTCAGGGGCGCGGGGAACTGCGCGAGCAACCACAACGAACCCGCACCCGAACACCCGCAGTCCTCACCCCCATCAAATCCGCCCCCAACCGCCGGAGGCCCCCGTCAGGCGGCCTTCGCCTTGGTGGCGTACATGTCCACGTACTCCTGCCCCGACAGCCGCATGACCTCCGTCATCACGGAATCGGTCACCGCCCGCAGCACATAGCGGTCCCGGTCCATCCCCTCGTACCGGGAGAACTCCATCGCCTCACCGAACCGCACGGTCACCCGCCCCGGACGCGGAATACCCCGCCCGCCCGGCTGCAGCTTGTCCGTGCCGATCATGGCGAACGGCACCACCGGCGCGCCCGTCATCAGGGTCAGGCGGGCGATGCCGGTACGGCCGCGGTAGAGCCGCCCGTCGGGGGAGCGGGTGCCCTCGGGGTAGATGCCGAACACCTTCCCCTCCTCCAGGATCCGCCGCCCGGTCATCAGCGCGGCCACGCCCCCGCTCGCCCCGTCCCGGTCCACCGGGATCATGCCGACACCGGTGAAGAACCAGGCCATCAGGCGGCCCTTGAACCCCTTGCCGGTGACGTACTCGTCCTTGCCGATGAAGAACACCTGCCGTTTGGACACCAGCGGCAGCACGATCGAGTCGATGAACGTGAGGTGGTTGCCCGCCATGATGACCGGACCGTCCCCCGGGATGTGCTCCACGCCCTCCACCTGTGGGCGGAACATCAGGCGCATGATCGGTCCGAGCACTGCCTTGATGAGCGCGAAGCGGGACAACGGGTCCTCCGATGTCGAGGGCGGTATGAGTCTTTGCAGGTGAGGACGATACTCGTGGCATGGGCGAAGCGCACATCACGTGTGTCCCGTTCACCGATGTCTTACTCACAATTGACGTGGGTTTACCTGCGGTGGCGCGCGACGGGACCGGGCGACGCGCGCGTGTCGATGTGACGGACATCGCCCGGTCGTCCGCTGGACACCCGTTCGTCCCGCCCCGGACGGCCCGTCACCCCCGGGTTCCCGGGTGACATCCGACATCACCCGGGTGTTGGGCCTGGAGTCTCCCCTGCGTCATGTCCACGCCCCTACGATCGGCGCGCACCGACGATGATTCCGGCCGGGCGCCCCGCGGCGGGGCGCCGGACACAGCGGCCGAGTGGATGGCAGGAAGGCGTTCATGAACACGCACGAGTCGAACGGTCAGACGCAGGGAACGGGACGGCGAGCGCTCCTCGGCGCCGCGGTGCTCGGCGCGGGCGGAGCGGTCCTCGGACTGCCCGGCGCCGCCCGGGCCGCGGACTCCCGGTCCGCCGGACAGGGCGGCGGCCTGAAGAGCCTGCCCGTGCCGACGGTCATCGGCCACCGGGGTGCCAGCGGCTACCGCCCCGAGCACACCTTCGGCTCCTACCAGCTGGCCCTCGACCTCGGCGCCGACATAGTCGAGGCCGGTGACCTGGTGCCCACCAAGGACGGCCACCTGGTGTGCCGGCACGAGCCGGAGATCGGCGGCACCACGGACGTCGCGGACCACCCCGAGTTCGCCGCCCGCAAGACCACCAAGGTCCTCGACGGCGTCTCCACCACCGGCTGGTTCACCGAGGACTTCACCCTCGCCGAGCTGAAGACCCTGCGTGCCGTCGAGCGCATCCCGGCCAACCGCCCGCACAACACCCTCTACAACGGACGCTGGGAGATCCCCACGTTCGAAGAGGTCCTGCAGTGGCAGGACGAGCAGACGCGCAAGCGCGGCAAGCAGGTCTGGATCTACCCGGAGACCAAGCACCCCACCTACTTCCGCAAGCTCGGCCTTGGCCTGGAGGAGCGGGTCGCCAAGCTGCTGCGCAAGTACGGCAAGGACAAGCGGAACTCGCCGGTCATCCTGCAGTCCTTCGAGCCGACCAGCATCCAGCGGCTGAACAAGCTGGTCGACAACCCACTGGTCGTCCTGCTCTCGTCGGCGGACAGCCGCCCCTACGACTTCGTCGACGCGGGCGACCCGCGCACGACCGCGGACCTGATCACCCCGAAGGGCCTGCGGGAGCTGGCCGGCTACGCGCAGGGCATCGGTCCGACCCTGGACCTGATCATCACGAAGAAGGCCGACGGCAGCCTGGACAGGACGACCACGCTCGTCGCGGACGCGCACAAGGTGGGCCTGATCCTGCACCCCTACACCATGCGCAACGAGAACCCCTTCCTGCCGAAGGAGTTCCGCAAGGGCACCGACGCGGACGCCTACGGAGACGCGTTCGGCGCGTTCAAGGCGTACTTCGCGACCGGCATCGACGGTGTGTTCACTGACAACACGGACACCGGCCTGCTCGCCCGCGCGGACTTCGTCAACGGCTGAGCGCCCGACGCCCGTTCGGGTCGATCCCCGGCCGCCCCGGCAACTGGTGCCGGGGCGGCCACGTCGTTGCGCGTATGACGCACGATCTTGTTGCCGCGCTGCGCCCGCTCCTCACCGCCGAAGCCGGTGCCGAAGCACATGCCGCGGGAACCGAACCCGCGGATCTGGAGCAGGCGGTCTGGCTGCGCCTCCTGGAGCGCCTGGCGGCCGCCGGGCCACCGCCGGACCCGCAGGGCTGGCTGCGCCGGGCCGTGCGTGCGGAGGCGCGGCGCAGCAGGCACAGGGCCCGCGTGGAGCGGCCGTACGAGACGGAGCCCGCCGACGGCGCGGCCGACGGGCCCGAACAGATGGCGCTCACCGCGGCACGCCACCGGGCGCTGCGCGAGGCGGTCCGCAGGCTGCCCGGCCGCTGCCCGCGGCTGCTGGAGGCGCTGCTGTCCCCGAAGGACCTCACCTACCGGGAGATCGCGGGGGAGTTGGGTATCTCACAGGGCAGCCTGGGGCCGGAACGTTCCAGATGTCTGGGATGTCTGCGGCGATTGCTGTCGGCGGAGATTGCGGGCCGTTGAGCGCGGGGATAGGAGTGGGGAACCACTGGCGATCAGGTGAGCGGGAGGCGTGCGCACATGGGCATGAGCGTGACCATCTCGGCGGCGACCGAGCGGGATACGGAGCAGATCTTCAGGCTCCAGTACCTGTGCTTTCAGAGCGAGGCGGCACTGTACGGGAATTACCGCATCGACCCGCTCGTCGAGACCCTCGACTCGGTCCGTGAGGAGGTCGCGGCCGACTGCGTCTTCGTCGCCCGGCTCGGCGACGAGGTGGTCGGCTCGGTCCGCGGCACGATCAGCGAGGACGGCGCGGCCGTCATCGGCAAACTCTGCGTCCACCCGCGGCTGCAGGGCCACGGCATCGGCGCCCGGCTGCTGCGCGCCGCCGAGGCCGCGCTGGCCGGTGAGCGCGGCGCCACCACGTTCCGGCTGCAGACCGGTCACCGCAGCGAGAGCAACCTGCGGCTGTACCGGCGGGTGGGCTACCAGACGGTCGGCACCTCCGAGGGCTCGGACGGCGTGCCGATGATCGTCCTGGAGAAGCCGGCCGGGACCTACGCGACTACGGCGTGACACCGGCCCGCGCCCGGCGCAGCCAGTACAGGGCCGTCAGGGGCAGCAGCACCGGAATGAAGACGTACCCCATGCCGTAGTCGGACCAGACCGTCGAGTCCGGGAAGGCGGACGGGTCGACCAGCGTCCAGGTCCCGACGGTCAGCACACCCGCGAGTTCGGCGGCGCAGCACACCAGCGCCGCCCTGCGGGCCCGTTCGCCGCCGCGCACCAGCGAGTACGTGATGAATCCGTAGACCACGCCCGCCACCGCCGACAACGAGTAGGCGAGCGGCGCCCGGTCGAACTCGGTCGCGATCTGGTAGACGGACCGCGAGACGGCTCCGACGACCATCACGCCGTAGAACCAGACGAGCAGCATCCCGGGCCCGCTGATCAGCCGTGCCTTCGCCGGCTTGCCCTCGGTCGTGGTCAACTCAGCCTCCCCAGATGTCATAGAGCCGTACCTCCAGGACGGCGAGCACCACGCCGCCCGCGGCGACCGTCACCGAGCCCCACCGGGTGCGTTCGGTCAGTGACATGAAACCCGCCGCCGGGATGCACGCGAACGCGCCCAGCAGATAGGCCACGAAGATCGTCGTCCCCTGCTCGGGGTGCTCGCCGCGGGCCAGCTGCACGATCCCGGCCACCAACTGCACCACGGCCAGCAGCGACACCACGGCCATCCCGATGAAGTGCCAGTCCTTGGTCGGCTGGTCACGGTAGGCCGCCCAGCCGCACCAGGCGGCCAGCAGCAGCGCGGCGACCCCGGTCACCAGCGTCAGGGGATTGAGCATGCGGTGACCCTATTACGGTGCGGGTGCCCGGCCGCGTCCGGGCCCGGTGCCGCCTGCGGTGGAGCCGGGGAGACGGTGGCGCGGTCCGCCCCGGCACCGTGGCGTTGGCCACAACCCGCCCCGCGCACGAGCCGGCCGCGGGCCGGGCGGCGAACCCCCGCCGGCCCTCTCCGCGCTGGTCACCGACCGTGCAGCGGAGCCCTTCGGCTTCAGCCGCCCACCGTCCGCCGCTGTCCACCGCTGTCCGGCATACGGACGGCGGCGGCCTGTCAGCACCGTAGGTCTGATTAACTGGCCGCATGACCATGACGAGCAGCCGCACCCTTGCGACCGAGGCGACCCGCACGCCCGGTGCTCGTTGTATGTGTCGAATGTGTGCCTGCTAGCGCACCCTCGCACCGCCTGAGCCCCGCGCCCCGAAGCGCGGCACGGCCGCGCGTCGTCGTGCGGCCCGCGCAGCGGCCCGGCCCCGCGCACCCGGTCCATCTCTCCCCACGCCACCGCGAGAACCGCATCGCGTCCTCGCTCGAACGCGCCCTGAGGGCACACCCACGCCCCCGACAGTGACGGAAACCCACGTGATCACCACCACGGGCCTGACCAAGGTCTACCGCACCCGCGGCCGCGAGGTCACCGCCCTCGACGGCGTCGATCTGCACGTCCGCGAGGGCGAGGTGTACGGCGTCATCGGCCAGTCAGGCGCCGGCAAGTCCTCCCTCATCCGCTGTGTCAACCTGCTGGAACGCCCCACGTCCGGGACGGTCACCGTGGCCGGCCAGGAGCTGACCGCCCTGGCCGGGCGCGGCGCCAGGGCGAACCGCGAGCTGCGCCGGGCGCGCAGCCGGATCGGCATGGTCTTCCAGCACTTCAACCTGCTGTCCTCCCGGACGGTCCAGGGCAACGTCGAACTGCCCCTCGAAATCCTCGGCAGGTCCGGGAAGGAGCGGACCCGCAAGGCGCTCGAACTCCTCGACCTGGTCGGTCTCGCCGACCTGGCCCGTGCCTATCCCGCCCAGCTCTCCGGCGGTCAGAAGCAACGCGTCGGCATCGCCCGCGCGCTGGCCGGCGACCCCGATGTGCTGCTCTCCGACGAGGCCACCAGCGCCCTCGACCCGGAGACCACGCGCTCGATCCTGCACCTGCTGCGCGACCTGAACCGGCAGCTCGGCCTCACCGTCCTGCTCATCACGCACGAGATGGACGTGGTGAAGTCGATCTGCGACTCGGCCGCCCTCATGGAGCGGGGCCGCATCGTCGAGTCCGGCACGGTCGGCGAGATCCTCGCCACCCCGGGCTCCGAACTGGCCGCCGCGCTGTTCCCCGTGGGCGGCGAGAGTTCCGGTGCCGACCGTACCGTCCTCGACATCACCTTCCACGGCGAGGCCGCCACCCAGCCGGTCGTCTCCCAGCTGTCGCGCACCTACAACATCGACATATCGATCCTCGGGGCCGCCATCGACACCATCGGCGGCCTGCAGACCGGCCGGATGCGGATCGAACTGCCCGGCCGCTACGAGGACAACGTCGTACCGATCGGGTTCCTGCGCGAACAGGGCCTCCAGATCGATGTCGTCGGCCCCGCGGGCCAGAAGTCCACGCTGGTGAAGGACGGTGCCGAATGACCGGGTCCGATTGGTCGGAGATGCAGCCGCTGCTGTCCCAGGCGTGTTGGGACACGCTCTACATGGTCGGCTGGTCCACGCTCATCGCCGTCGTCGCGGGGCTGCCGCTCGGTGTCCTGCTCGTCCTCACCGACCGCGGCGGTCCGGCCCAGAACGTCGTCGCCAACAAGGTGATCGGGCAGGTCGTGAACATCGCCCGCTCGATGCCGTTCATCATCCTGATGGTCGCGCTGATGGGCTTCACCCGCTGGGTCACCGGCACCACCATCGGCCGTGAGGCGGCCATCGTGCCGCTCGCCGTCGGCGCGATCCCGTTCTTCGCCCGGCTCGTCGAGACGGCCGTCCGGGAGGTGGACGGCGGACTGGTCGAGGCCGTACAGGCGATGGGCGGCAACACCTGGACCGTGGTGCGCAAGGTCCTGGTGCCGGAGTCCCTGCCCTCGCTGGTCTCCAGCACCACCACCACGGTCGTCGCCCTCATCGGCTACTCCGCCATGGCCGGCACCGTGGGCGCCGGCGGCCTCGGCGACATCGCCATCCGCTACGGCTACCAGCGCTTCGAGACCCAGCTGATGTGGATCACGGTCGCCGTCCTCGCGGTCGTCATCTCCGTCATCCAGTTCGCCGGCGACTACGCGGCCCGCGGACTGCACCGGCGCGGCGGCAGGTCGGGACCGGCCCCGAAGCTGCGCCTGCTCAAGGACCCGGCCGCGGACGGCGAAGCCGCCTGACCCGGCGGCGCCGCCCGGTCACCCGATCCCGCCCAGATCTCCCCGCACACCCGACAGCGGGGCCGTATCGCCCTAAGGAAAGGCACTTTTCGTGCGTAACAGCGCAAAGATCACCGCCGCCCTCCTCACCGCCGGAGCCCTCACCCTTGGGCTCACCGCCTGCGGCTCGGGCAACGACGACTCCTCCTCCGCCGGACACGACGGTCCCCTGGTCGTCGCCGCGAGCCCCACCCCGCACGCCGAGATCCTGAACTACGTCAAGGACAACCTGGCGAAGAAGGCGGGCCTCGACCTGGAGGTCAAGGAGTTCACCGACTACATCACGCCGAACACGGCGACCGAGGACGGCTCGGTGGGCGCCAACTACTTCCAGAACCAGCCCTACCTCGACGACTTCAACAAGAAGCGCGGCACCCACATCGTGCCCGTCGTCACCGTGCACCTGGAACCGCTCGGCCTCTACTCGCACAAGGTGAAGGACGCCGACGCCCTGAAGTCCGGCGCGACCGTCGCCGTCCCGAACGACACCGTCAACGAGGCCCGCGCCCTGAAACTCCTCGCCGCGAACGGCCTGATCACCCTCAAGGACGGCGTCGGCAACGAGGCCACCCCGCGGGACATCGCCGAGAACCCCAGGAACCTCACGTTCAAGGAGGTCGAGGCGGCCCAGACGCCGCGCTCCCTGGACGACGTGGACGCCGCGGTCGTCAACGGCAACTACGCCATCTCCGGCGGGCTGAGCCCCGCCAAGGACGCGCTCGTCCTGGAGTCCGCGAAGAACAACCCGTACGGCAACTTCCTCGCGGTCAAGAAGGGCAACGAGAAGGACCCGCGGGTGGTGAAGCTCGCCGGGCTCCTCACCTCGCCCGAGGTCAAGAAGTTCATCGAGGACAAGTACCAGGGGTCCGTCATCCCGTCCTTCTGAGCGGCCGGCGCCGCCGGCCGGCCGCGGACGGTGGTGCGTACACCGCGTATCGCCCGCACGGGGGTCCGCACCCGCACCGGGTGCGGACCCCCGTGGTGCGGTTCGGTGCTCCCATGCTGCATGCTGGGCAGTTCAGCAGGCCCTGAAGGCTCATCCGACGGTTACGGAGCGGCGCATGACTAGCACCTTCCCCAACATCTCCATCAGCACGGAGCGGTTGGTGCTGCGGCCCCTCGACGAGGACGACGTGCGCGAGCTGGCCGAGATGATGAACGACGAGCAGGTCGCGGCCTGGACCCATGTCCCGCAGCCGTTCACCGAGGAGGGCGCCCGCGGCTGGATCACCTCGTACGCGCCGGCCGAGCGGGCCGCCGGCCGCGGGCTCGACTTCGCGGTCACCGAGTTCCTCACCCAGCGCCTGGTCGGCGTCGTCCAGCTGACCAAGGCCAACTGGCACATCCGTTCCGTCGAACTGACGTACGTCATCGCCCCCTGGGCCCGCGGCGAGGGCTACGCCGCCGAGGCCGCCCTGGCCACCGCCCGATGGCTGTTCAACGACCAGAGGTTCGAGCGCGTCGAACTGCGCACCGCCGCGGGCAACACCGCGTCCCAGCAGGTCGCCCAGAAGATCGGCTGCATCAGCGAGGGCGTGCTGCGCAACGCCTGCATAGCCCGTGTCCGCGCCGAGGACGGCACCTGGACCGACCTGCGCACCGATTTCATCGTGTGGAGCCTCCTCCCGGAGGACCTGGAGGGCGCGGGCGAGCAACTCGCCGATACGAGCGGTTTCACCAGGTTCCCCGACTGGAACTGACCCGGCCTCCGCGACCGCGCCCGACCGGGACCTGACCCCGGCACCGCCCCGCCGCGCGCCCGGCCGGTCCACCAGGTACTCTCACCAAGCCCGCGTGCGGGCGCCCGCTCCTTGCCGGCCCGCAAGAACAACCTGCGACAACACGGGAGACAGAGGACATGGCCGACCGGGTCACGGTGATCGGCTGGGACGGCTCGCCGCTGACCGCAGCCGCGCGCTCCGCGCTGGGCGCCGCGACCCTCGTCGCGGGCGCCGCCCACCACTTGGCCCTGCCCGAGGTGCCCCCCGGCGCCGAACGCATCCGCCTCGGCAGCGTCGCCCTGGCCGCCCGCCGCATCGCCGCCCACCGCGGCACCGCGGTGGTGCTCGCCGACGGCGACCCAGGGTTCTTCGGGGTCGTACGGAGCCTGCGCGCACCCGAGTTCGGGCTGGAGGTGGAAGTCGTCCCCGCGGTCTCCGCCGTGGCCGCGGCCTTCGCTCGCGCCGGGATGCCCTGGGACGACGCCCAGGTGGTGGTCGCACACCGGCGCACCCTGCGCCGCGCGGTGAACGTGTGCCGCGCCCACACCAAGGTCGCCGTGCTCACCTCACCCGGAGCCGGGCCCGCCGAACTCGGGCTGCTGCTGGAAGGGGTGCACCGCACCTTCGTCATCTGCGAGGAACTGGGCACCGAACGCGAGCGGGTCACCGTCGTCACCTCCGACAACGCCGCCGACCACGCCTGGCGCGACCCCAACATCGTCATCGTCATCGGCGGCCCGGCCGGCACCGCGGACAGCGGCGGTTGGATCGCCGGGCGCGATCCGGGCCAGGGCCGGCGCGGCTGGGTCCAGCCCGACGAGGCGTACGGCGGCGGACTCGGCGAAGGCGAGACGGAACTGCTGCGGTCCGCCCAACTGGCCCGGCTCGGCCCGCGCGTCGGCGACCTGGTGTGGGACATCGGCTGCGGCAGCGGGGCGTTCGCCACCGAGGCCGCGCGCGCCGGCGCCGCCGTCATCGCCGTGGACCGCAGCTCCGGGGCGTGCGCCCGCACTGAGGCCGCCGCCCGCGCCTTCGGCGTGCAGCTCCAGCTCGTCCACGGCACCGCCCCGCTGGCCCTGGAGAACCTGCCCGAGCCGGACGTCGTCCGGGTCGGCGGCGGCGGAGCGGCCGTGGTCTCGGCGGTCGCCGACCGCCGCCCGCAGCGCATCGTCACACACGCCGCGACCCGGGACGCGGCCGAACTCGTCGGCCGTGACCTGACCGAGCACGGATACCGGGTCGAGTGCGCCCTGCTGCAGTCCGTCGAACTCGACACCAGGGCCTGGACGGAGACGGAGCGGAGCGTCGTGTTCCTGCTCACCGGAGAGCTGCCGGCGCGCGAAACGCCCCGCTGAGAAGCGGTGGGCGGGTGGCCGGACGACCCCGTCCGCACCGCGCCCCGTGATCCTGTTGTCGTACTGCGCGCGGTAGGCTGGCCGATCGTTGTACCGCACTCGGTGGCCCGGAAATTCGTTCGTCAATGTCCGGAAAACGCGCCGGTTTTGGGGGCAAGTGTGGTAGGGCGGACCCGGAGGGCGCGCAACGTGGCGCAGTCCACAGCGGACTGTCGCGGATCATGCTGTCGCGACGGTGGAACAGCCGGGACAATGCCACCGAATGGCTTTGTCGCCTTTTCCGGGCGGTCGTTCGTGCCGCTGGGCACGCACGCTCGTTCTTCACTGTGAGCGGTCGGTGCGCCGCTCCGGGTGAGCTGGTCGTAGGGAGCACTAACCGATGGGCGAGGGATACGCATGACCGACACCGGCCAGGTCCCGGGCGAGGGACTGCCGGAGAGCGCAGGCATGGTGGAACAGCCGGGCGTCCCCGCGCACGGTGCGTACCACTACCTCTCCGGTGCTCCCGCCGAGGACGACGAGCTGCTGCTGCCGGGCGCCCAGGGCGCCTGGGGCAACGAAGTGCCACCGCCCGCCCCGGAGCCCGTAGTCGAGGCCGTCCACGAGCCGGGGCCGCACGAGACGGCCGGCCGGGACACCGGCTCCGTCGACCTCAGCGGCGTGCGCCTGCCGGACCCCGCCTCGGTGTCCGCCGCGGCGTCCCCCGTCCTGTCGGCGCCGCCGTCCCCGCACGACCAGGCGGCGGCCTCGCGCCGTCCGCTGCACCTCGGCCCGCCGACCCCGGACGCCTCCGCGAGCCCGGTCCGCTCCCTGGCCGACCGCGGTCCCGCGGACGCGCCGGTACGGCAGCAGGGAGCGCCCGCGGCGGGACCCGAGTACCTCGATGTCCAGCCGCTGCGCGACCTGGCCCCGCAGGGCGCGGCCCCGTGGAGCGCGCCGCAGGCACCCGTGGCCCAGGCGAACACCCGGGCGTCGGTGGCGGAGACGGTTGCTCCGGCCGACCTCCCGGGACCCGGCCTCTCCGGCGTCGCCCCGCCGGCCGTGCCCAGGCTCGCGCCGGGTGCGGTCGTGGCGGGCGGCACCGCTGTGGCGGCCCGCCCGGCCCAGCCGGCCGGGCCCGCCCTGGCGACCGTCGAGGCACCGGGAAGCGGACCCGAACCGCAGGGACCTCCGGACCTCAGGACCGCCCACGGGCCAGAGCACGGCCAGGGACCTGCCCACGACGGGACGCACGCCGCCACCGACGGCCCGGCACCCGAGGGCGCGCACGGCCCGGCACCCGTGGGTGCGCAGGGTCCGGTGGCCGTGGGTGCGCAGGGTCAGGTGGCCGCGCCGGGCGGTCCGGGGAGCGGGTACGGCCCGGACGGCGGTCCCCGTCCGGACGTGGCGCCGCCCGCAGCCCCCGCACCGGGTCCGGACGGCACCCAGGGTGGTCAGGCCGTCCTCGTGACACCCGACGCGCCGCGTACCGAGGCGACTCCGGCCCCGGGAACGGTCCAGGGCACGGTGCCCCAGGAGACCGCCCCGCAGGACCCGGCCGCCGCCCACGGTGCGCAGGCCCGTCCCGAGGACGGTGCCCGGACCCCGGCCGCCCAGGCTCCGCACGCCGCCCAGGCCGTGTTCGCGCCCGAGGCCGCCCCGCACGCCGTCCAGGACCCGCAGGCCACCACCGCGGGACAGCCCGGCGTCGTGTCCGTGCCGCCCGCCACCGGCCCCGCGCCGCTGGCACCCACCGGCGACGCGGCCCAGACACCCGCCGTCGGTACCCCGACGGCGGCCCTCGGCACGCCGACGCCGGCGGCCGGCACTCCGACCGCGGCCCCCGGTACGCCGACGCCCGCGGCCGGCGTCCCCGTGCCCGGCGGCGCTCCGCAGCAGGCCGAGGCCGGCGCTCCCGCACCGGCCGAGGGGCCGCATCCCGAGCAGGCGCCGCCCGGCGCGCCCGTACCGGAGCAGGCGACCGACGGACCCCAGGGGCAGCCGTCGCAGCAGGCCGCCGCGGCGGACCCGCACGGCGCGGCCCCGGCCGGCCCGGTGCCCACGGCACCCGAGGACCCGACGGCGGCCACCCCGTCGGATCCGGCCGCCCCGGCGCACGAGGCCACCGGACCGCAGGCCGCGCCCCCGGCGCCCGAGACCGCTGAGCCGCAGACCGTACCGGGCCCGCAGACCGCGCCCGGCGCGCAGCTCCGGACGCCCGCGCAGGCCGAGCCCGGCACCGTCCCGGCGCCCACGCCCGACGAGGCCGTCCCGGCCGAGCCCGCCCGTCCCGACGAACCCGCCGCCGAGACCCCGGCCGGGGCCCCCGCCGGCCTCTCCGGCGGCGAGTCGCCGGGCGAGCCGACGCCCCCGCCGGGCGCCGCGGCCGAGCCGGACACCGAGCACACCCAGGGACAGTTCGTGCCGGTCGACGGCACCGTGCCGACGCCCCCGCACCTCGCGCCCGCGCCGCCGCAGCCCGTCGTCCTGCCCGCACAGGAACAGGGCGAACCGCAGCCGGTCCCGGCGGCCCCGCAGGAGCCGGAGCCGGTCGCCTCGGTCCCCGGACCCCGCGAGGCCGAACCCGCCGCCGCGCAGTCCGCGCCGGACGCCCCCGACGTCGTCCAGCAGGCGGCGGACCTGGAGACCAGGGCCGCCGACCAGGAGGAGGACACCGCCACGGAGCCGGCGCGTCCGCCCGCGGGACCGGCCGCCCCCGGCTACGCGGACGCCGAGCGCGAGGCCGTCCTCAAGGTCATGCGCGAGCGCCGCGACATCCGCAACGGCTTCCGCGACGACCCCATCCCGCACGAGGTGCTGCTGCGCGTCCTGGAGGCCGCCCACACCGCGCCCTCCGTCGGCCACTCGCAGCCCTGGGACTTCGTCGTCATCCGGTCCGCCGAGACCCGTCGCACCATGCACGAGCTGGCGATGCGTCAGCGCGACGCCTACGCCAAGTCGTTGCCCAAGGGCCGGGCGAAGCAGTTCAAGGAACTGAAGATCGAGGCCATCCTCGACACCCCGGTGAACATCGTCGTCACCGCCGACCCCACCCGCGGCGGCCGGCACACCCTCGGCCGGCACACCCAGCCGCAGATGGCGCCGTACTCCTCCGCGCTCGCCGTGGAGAACCTGTGGCTCGCCGCCCGGGCCGAGGGCCTGGGCGTCGGCTGGGTCAGCTTCTTCGACGAACGCGAGATGGTCCGCGCCCTCGGCCTGCCCGAGCACCTGGAGGTCGTGGCCTACCTGTGCGTGGGCTACGTCGACGAGTTCCCGGACGAGCCCGAGCTGGCCCAGGCCGGCTGGTCCAAGCGCCGCCCGCTGTCCTGGGTCGTGCACGAGGAGACGTACGGCCGCCGCGCCCTGCCCGGCGAGGACCCGCACGACCTGCTCGCCGAGACCGTCGCCGGCATCCGGCCGCTGGACGCCAAGGCGCTCGGCGAGGCATGGGAGCGCCAGAAGCGGATGACCAAGCCCGCGGGCGCGCTCGGCATGCTGGAGATCATCTCCGCGCAGCTGGCCGGCCTGTCCCGGCAGTGCCCGCCGCCGATCCCGGAGCCCGCCGCCGTCGCGGTCTTCGCCGGTGACCACGGCGTGCACGCCCAGGGCGTCACCCCCTGGCCGCAGGAGGTCACCGCCCAGATGGTGGCCAACTTCCTGGGCGGGGGAGCGGTCTGCAACGCCTTCGCGGGCCAGGTGGGCGCCGAGGTCTGCGTGGTCGACGTCGGCGTCGCCACCGACCTGCCGGCCACGCCCGGTCTGCTCCCCCGGAAGGTGCGCGCCGGCACGGCCGACATGACCACCGGTCCGGCGATGACCCGCGAGGAGGTCAAGCAGGCCATCGAGGTCGGCATCGAGACCGCCCGCGACCTGGTCGCGGCAGGCAACAAGGCCCTGCTCACGGGTGAGATGGGGATCGCGAACACCACGGCCTCGGCCGCCCTGATCGCCGTCTTCACCGGCGCCGACCCGGCCGAGGTCACCGGCCGCGGCACCGGCATCAACGACGAGACGCTGGCCCGCAAGACCGAGGTCGTCCGCCGCGCCCTGGACATGCACCAGCCGGACCCGGCCGACCCGATCGGGGTCCTCGCCGCGGTCGGCGGCCTGGAGCACGCGGCCATCGTCGGCCTGCTCCTCGGCGGCGCCTCGCTGCGTACGCCGGTGATCCTGGACGGGGTCAGCGCGGGTGCCGCCGCCCTGGTGGCCCGCGCCATCGCCCCCGAGGTGCTGGCGGCCTGCATCGCGGGTCACCGCAGCGCCGAGCCCGGTCATGTGGCCGCCCTCAACAAGCTGGGCCTGCGTCCCCTGGTCGACCTCGATCTGCGGCTCGGCGAGGGCACCGGCGCCCTGCTGGCGCTGCCGCTGGTGCAGAGCACCGCACGGGCGATGCACGAGGTGGCGACGTTCGACTCGGCGGGCGTAACTGAGAAGTAGGCGCCCCCGCGCGGTGGTCCGGCGCCCGGCTGCCGGACCACCCGTGCCGTACACCCCGCCGACGCCTTAAAATCCGCACGTCAGGGCCGCTCCGGAGTCGCAGCGTGCCCACCGCACCGCCCGCCCGAGGAGCCGTCCGCCATGGCCGTACATCCCGCCTACCCCGTAGGTCTCCGCCTCGTCGGCCGCCGTGTGGTCGTCCTCGGCGGCGGCCAGGTCGCCCAGCGCCGTCTCCCGGCGCTCGTCGCGGCCGGCGCGCAGATCCTCCTCGTGTCCCCCGGGGCGACCCCCTCGGTCGAGGCGATGGCGGACGCCGGGGAGATCACCTGGGTGCGGCGGCGGTACGAGGACGGCGATCTCGCGGACGCCTGGTACGCCCTCATCGCCACCAGCGACCCGGTGGCCAACGCCGCCGCCTCCGCCGAGGCGGAGCGGCACCGCGTCTGGTGCGTCCGCGCCGACGACGCGGATGCGGCCACCGCCTGGACCCCCGCCACCGGCCACAGTGCAGGCGTCACGGTCGCCGTCCTCACCACCGACGCGCGGGGCCGCGATCCCCGGCACACCGCCGCCGTCCGCGACGCGGTCGTCGAGGGCCTGCGCGACGGAACGCTGGTCGCCCCGCACCACCGCACCCGCACCCCGGGCGTGGCCCTGGTCGGCGGCGGACCCGGCGACCCCGACCTGATCACGGTGCGCGGGCGCCGGCTGCTCGCCGAGGCGGACGTGGTCGTCGCCGACCGGCTCGGGCCGCGCGACCTGCTCGCCGAACTCCCGCCGCACGTCGAGGTGATCGACGCGGCGAAGATCCCCTACGGCCGCGCCATGGCCCAGGAGGCGATCAACCAGGCGCTCGTCGAGCACGCGCGGCAGGGCAAGTCGGTGGTCCGCCTCAAGGGCGGTGACCCGTTCGTCTTCGGCCGCGGCATGGAGGAGGTCCAGGCGCTCGCCGAGGCCGGTATACCGTGCACGGTCGTCCCCGGCATCTCCAGTTCGATCTCGGTGCCCGGCGTGGCCGGCATCCCGGTCACCCACCGGGGCGTCGCCCATGAGTTCACCGTGGTCAGCGGTCATGTCGCCCCGGACGACGAGCGGTCCCTGGTCGACTGGGCGGCGCTGGCCGGACTCACCGGCACCCTCGTGGTACTCATGGGCGTCGACAAGATCGGACGGATCGCCGAGACGCTGGTCGCCCACGGCAAGTCCCCGGACACTCCGGTCGCCCTGGTCCAGGAGGGTACGACGGCTGCCCAGCGCCGGGTCGACGCGACCCTCGCCACGGTCGCCGAGACCGTCCGCACCCAGGACGTGAGGCCACCCGCGGTCGTCGTCATCGGCGAGGTCGTCGCCGTCGGCCCGCGCCCGGCCGCCGAGCCCGCCCGGTGATCGCCCTCCGGCGCCCGCGGGCTTCCGGCGCCCGCGGACTCCGGGCGACCGCTTGCTCCCCGTGACCACGAGCGCTGAGTAACCGCGGGTAACACAACCCCTCCCGAGCCGTTGGCACCGCACCCAGGACAAGGCAGTATCTCTCTGTGGCCGATCTCATCACCGTTGAGGACCCCGAAGACCCCCGCCTGAGCGACTACACGGGCCTGACCGACGTCGAACTGCGCCGCAAGCGCGAACCGGCCGAAGGACTGTTCATCGCCGAGGGCGAGAAGGTCATCAGACGGGCCAAGGAAGCGGGCTACGAGATGCGCTCGATGCTCCTGTCGGCCAAGTGGATCGACGTCATGCGCGACGTGATCGACGAACTGCCCGCTCCCGTCTACGCGGTCAGCCCGGAACTCGCGGAACAGGTCACCGGCTACCATGTGCACCGCGGCGCCCTCGCCTCCATGCAGCGCAAGCCGCTGCCCACGGCGGCCGAACTGCTGCGCTCCGCCCGCCGGGTGGTGGTCATGGAGTCGGTCAACGACCACACCAACATCGGCGCGATCTTCCGCTCGGCCGCCGCCCTGGGCATGGACGCGGTGCTGCTCTCCCCGGACTGCGCCGACCCCCTCTACCGCCGCAGCGTCAAGGTCTCCATGGGCGCGGTGTTCTCCGTGCCGTACGCCCGCCTGGACACCTGGCCCAAGAGCCTGGAGTCGGTCCGCGAGGCGGGTTTCACCCTGCTGGCGCTGACCCCGGACGAGAAGGCCGAGTCCCTGGACGAGGCGGCGCCGCACCGGATGGAGCGGGTGGCGCTGATGCTCGGCGCCGAGGGCGACGGACTGTCCACCCAGGCCCTGGTAGCCGCCGACGCCTGGGTCCGCATCCCCATGTCCCACGGGGTCGACTCGCTCAACGTCGGCGCCGCGGCGGCGGTCGCCTTCTACGCGGTGGCCACCGGCCGTCCCCGCGACTGAGCAGTCCCGAAGGAGGACGGGCACCGCGCCGCCGGCCGCGACCACGACGCCGCCGCGGTCGGAGGCGGCGCGTCGTGGCCCGCTCCCTGACGCGTCCGGCGGACCGGTCAGCTCGGCCGCGGGGGCACGATGTCCGGGGCGTCCGCGCCGCCCCGGGCCGGCGCGGTGTCCCGGTCCCCGGCGTCTGGCGGCACCTGCCTCTCCCGCGATCCGACGACGCCCCCGACGCGGCCCAGGCCGTGCGCGGGCCCCTGACAGCCCTGGGCCACCGCGATGCCGAGGGCGACCAGCAGGGTCACCACGACGAACACGAACAGCCGCTGCCGCAGCAGCCGCGGATTGGCGGGCCGCCGCCCGGTACCCGTGGGACGCGGCTGCGGGCGGCCGGCACCGGCGCGCGACGCGGGCCTGCTCCCACTGCCGGACCGGGTCGTGCTGCGCGGCGCGGGCGTCGGCCGCGCGCCGCCGGACCGCGCGGGAGCCCCGCCGCCGCGTGCGGCGCCGTTCCCGCGCGAGGGCGGGCCGCCGCCGCGCACGGGAGCCCCGCCGCGCGGCGCCGGGGTACCGCCCGGCGCGGGCTGCGGACGACGCAGGGTGCGCTGCTGTTCCAGATAGGGCTCGGTGAGCCGCCCGGTGGGCCGGTCCGCCTCGGCGGCGCGCGGCGCGGGCGGCCGTACCTCGGGCAGACCGTGCGCCTCGCGGGCCGCGATCTCCTTGAGCCGGAGCGACAGTTGGAGCGTGCTGGGCCGCTCCTCGGGGTCCTTCGCCAAGCAGGCCCGCACCAGCGGCGCGAGCGCGTCCGGCACCCCGCTCAGCTTCGGCTCCTCGTGCACCACGCGGTACAGCATCACCTCGGAACTGCCGTGCCCGAAAGGCGAGTCACCGGTTGAGGCGTACGCCAGCGTCGCCCCCAGCGAGAACACGTCCGTGGCCGGGGTGACCGCGGCGCCGCGCACCTGCTCCGGCGCGAGGAACCCCGGGGAGCCGACCGCCGTACCGACGTGCGTGAGCGTGGAGGCGCCCGTCGCCCAGGCGATGCCGAAGTCGATGATCCGCGGCCCCTTCGGGGACAGCAGGATGTTGGACGGCTTCAGGTCCCGGTGCACCACACCGGCCTCGTGCACGGCGACCAGGCCCTCGGACAGGGCCGCCCCGACGGCGGCGGCCTCGGCGGCGCCGAGCGGCCCCTCGTCGGCGACCTTGTCGTGCAGCGAGGGGCCCGGCACGTACTGCGTGGCGAACCACGGTCGGTCGGCCTCCAGGTCCGCCGCGACGAGCCGAGCCGTGCAGCCGCCCCGGATCCGCCGCGCCGCCGAGACCTCGCGTGCGAACCGCGACCGGAACTCCTGGTCCTCCGCCAGATCGGGCCGGATCACCTTCAGCGCGACCCGCTGCCCCTTCTTGTCGGAACCGAGGTAGACGACGCCCATCCCGCCCGCGCCGAGCCGCCGGTGAAGCCTGAACGAGCCGACGACACGCGGGTCCTCGCGCCTCAGGCGCATCATCGCCATGTTCATCCCCGCTGCCCGGTCCGTGTGACGTGGCACAGCTTACGTTTACCGGGCCGCCCGCGCGCAGAGGCCGCGCCCTCTCGCCCCGACGGATTGTCAGTGCCGTGCGAGGGAAGCCGAAAGCCGGTCACCGCCCCTGCCGCCGCAGCGCCCTTGCCCGCACCCCGGCGTCAACCGGCCGTCACGGAGCGGGGATTGACTCCGCGCAGGCCGACCGCGCCGAGCGGGGCACGAGCGCCGGGGACACGACACGTACCCAGGGGGCGGCGGCCCGCCGGCCGGGCCACCGGACGGAGACGGTGGCGCTCCGCGGACGGCGGAAGTGAGCGAAGTCACCCGATGCCCCCGCCATGCCCCTCGTGCAACGGGGAACTCGCAAGGCCCGCGCGGACATCCGGGAAAAGCACACACACTCCGGACGACCCCTCCGGGAAGACCCCGAGACCTAGGTCTCCGTCTCCACCCAGGGGAGTACTCAGCGGGCGATGGCTCATCCTCCCGTAGGCCCGCGAATCGGTACGACGGCATGACGTCCGGGGGGCGTCGTCCGCCTAGATTTGAGGTCAAGCGGCGGGTGCAGCACTCGTCCCCCGAGGTCAGACACCCGCCGCTGCCAAGGACTACGGAGAACGGTCAGGAGAGGGACCATGGCCCACACGGCATCGCGGACGCTGCTCCGCACGCAGGGACGCACCCCGTTCCGCACCCGCCGTCAGGGACGTCGCCACCCCGTGGTGGCGACGCTCATGGCCCTTCCCCTGGCGGTCCTGCTCCTCGTCGTCTTCGACGGCTGGGAGACAGTGGCCACACAGGCGTCGTCCGTGGGCGTGATGCTGGGGCGCTGAGCGGCGACCCCAGGCCCGGAAGAGCGGTCCGGGCGGGGACATCCACCCATGAAACCCCGTGGGGACGGGGGTGCGGCGGACGGCACAAATGCCGGCGCAGCTGGGGAGCTGCGCCGGCATTGCTTTTCCCAGTACACCGACGGGCCGCGCACCGCCCGCCGAGCCGAAACCCGGCCGCTGCCCGGTCGTGCCCCCGAGCTGCCGCCCCGTCCCGAGCCGCAGACCCGACGCCGGGATACGGCCCTTTCCACCCCGACGGCCCGCGTAGGCTCACCGCAATGGCCACCCGTCCACAGGAACCCTCGTGACCGCACCCGTCCTGCCGCAGTTGGCCGCGAGGCTCAGGGAAGCCGCCCACCCGGGCGGGCCGCCGTGTGCCTGCGGAGCGGCCGTCACGCTCGCCGAGCGTCCCGACGCCACTGTCCTGCGGCACGCGGGCGTGGTGGCGAAGGCCCACGCCCCGGACACCGACCCGGCCGGACTGGCCTTCCGGCTGGCCACCGCCGCCCGCCTCCCGGACGTCTTCGTCCCACCCCTCGGTACGGCAGCGGCCACGCTCGGCGACCGCCTCGCCACCCTCTGGCCGTACGGCACTCCGGTGGACCCGGAGGCCCCGGACGACGCACCGTGGGAGGCGGCAGGCGCCCTCCTCGCCCGTCTCCACCGGACCCCGGCGGCGGCCGGTGCCGCCCCCGCACCCCCGTGCCCGGCCCCCGCACCACCGCCGATGCGCGGCCCGCGCAAGGCAGCCGGCGCGATCACCCGTCTGCGCACCGCCCTCACCACCACCGGCAGCGCTGCCGCACCCCCGGTCCTGAGTGCCTGGGCCGCCCTGCCCGCCTGGGCGCGTGACGCCGCCCCCATGCCAGGCCCCGCGATCCTCTGCCACGGTGACCTGCACCTCGGCCAGCTGGTGCGGTACCCCGCGCCGGACGGCCCGTGGCGGCTCATCGACGTGGACGACCTGGGGGTGGGCGTCCCGGCCTGGGATCTCGCACGCCCCGCGGCCTGGTACGCCTGCGGGCTCCTCGCCCCCGACGAGTGGACCCGCTTCCTGGGCGCCTACCACGCCGCGGGCGGACCCGCCGTCCCCGCCGGGGCGGACCCCTGGCCCGCCCTGGACGTTCCGGCCCGCGCCCTCACCGTGCAGACCGCCGCCCGGGCGATCACCAAGGCGCTGGCCGCGGACCGCCCGCTGGACGAGGTGGAGCGGGCACTCGTCGACGCCTGTGCCCGAATGGATTTGGCACCTGCGGAGTTGACGCCCGGAATCCCGAAGTAGGCTGCAACCGACCGCGGCCGGGCGGAGTCTGTCCTGGCGTACCGCGAAGCAGGTCCGACCGGCGAGGAGTTGAGCCGACCATGCAGTGTCCGAAGTGCCATGCGCCGATGCACACCTACAACCGCAATGGCGTCCAGATCGAGCAGTGCAGCGGCTGCCGGGGCATCTTCCTCGACTACGGCGAGCTGGAGGCGCTGACCCGTATGGAGGCGCAGTGGTCCCAGCCGGCCCCGCCGCCTCCGCCCGCCCCGCAGGCGTACCCGGCCCCGCCCGCTCCCGCCTGGGGCGCTCCGGGCGGTCACCACGGCGGCCACGGCGGTCACTACGGCCACCACCGCAACAAGGGCTTCGCCCACATGCTGTTCTCCAGCTGAGGCGACCGAGACCACGAAGAAGCCCCCGGCCGTACGAGACGGCCGGGGGCTTCGGAGTGTGGACGATACTGGGATTGAACCAGTGACCTCTTCCGTGTCAGGGAAGCGCTCTCCCGCTGAGCTAATCGTCCTCGGGACCGTGACCCGAGGATCACGGACGGTGCGTGCGCGATACTGGGATTGAACCAGTGACCTCTTCCGTGTCAGGGAAGCGCTCTCCCGCTGAGCTAATCGCGCGGGGGATCCTCGCGGATCCAGTGGACGATACTGGGATTGAACCAGTGACCTCTTCCGTGTCAGGGAAGCGCTCTCCCGCTGAGCTAATCGTCCATGGAGGTGGAGACGGGATTTGAACCCGTGTAGACGGCTTTGCAGGCCGTTGCCTCGCCTCTCGGCCACTCCACCAGGAGCGCAGAGGCCCAAAGTCCCCTGCTCCTTCGAGCGGACGACGAGGCTCGAACTCGCGACCTCAACCTTGGCAAGGTTGCGCTCTACCAACTGAGCTACGTCCGCTTGTCGTTTCGGTCGGCATCAGCGTCCCGGCGACGTGTTGAACTCTAGCGGATTCCGGGGCCAGCACAAAAACGCGTTTGCGCAGCGTGCTGCCCTGTGCCCGGCGAACGGCATGGTCAGGGCACCCGCGGGACATGCCCGGGTCACCCCGAGGACACGCGCCCTAGACTCGGCGGCGTGTCCCCTCTGCCTCCTCTGGCCCGGTTCGGCGACCGCGTCGCAAGCGGCCTCCTCGACGTCACCGACGACCCGGCGGCCCTGGACTCCGCGGGTTTCTGGGCCGTCTGCGCGGACTACGAGGGCCGGCTGACCTGTGCCCGCTTCGCGGATGTCCGGACGGAGCCCGTACCGGCCCCGGTGCCGGGCCGGTGGCGGGGACCGCGGCCGCAGGACTGGACGTCGTCCCTGGACCGCGCCGCGTACACGGCGGCCGTCGTCCGGATCCGTGAGCACATCGCAGCCGGCGAGGTCTACCAGGCGAACCTCTGCCGGGTGCTGTCCGCGCCCGTCGCCCCCGGCACCGACGTCGACGCCCTGACCGCGCTGCTCGCCCGCGGCAACCCGGCGCCGTACGCCGGAACGATTCGGCTGCCCGGCCACGGCGTCGAGATCGCCACCGCCTCGCCCGAGCTGTTCCTGCGCCGCGACGGCACGGTCGTCGAGTCCGGTCCGATCAAGGGCACCGGGCGGACCGAGGCCGACCTCCTGGACAAGGACCGCGCCGAGAACGTGATGATCGTGGACCTGGTCCGCAACGACCTCGGCCGGGTCTGTGCCACCGGCAGCGTGACCGTCCCCGACCTGTGCACCGTGGAGAAGCACCCCGGCCTCGTCCACCTGGTGTCCACGGTCCGCGGCGAACTGCGCGCCGGTGCCGGCTGGCCGCGGCTGCTGGCCGCCGCGTTCCCGCCCGGCTCGGTCACCGGCGCCCCCAAGCCGAGCGCCCTGCGGATCATCGAGGCGCTGGAGACGGCTCCCCGGGGACCGTACTGCGGCGCCATCGGCTGGGTCGACGCGGACCGGGGCACCGGCGAGCTGGCCGTGGGCATCCGCACCTTCTGGCTCGACCGGTCCGCCGCGGCCGGGGCGACACTCCGCTTCGGCACCGGCGCCGGCATCACCTGGGGCTCCGACCCGGAGCGGGAGTGGCGGGAGACCGAGCTGAAGTCGGCCCGGCTGCTCGCGATAGCGTCGGGGACGTACGACGCGAGCAGGGAGGAATCCTGAGGTGAGGATCTGGCTCGACGGCGGCCTGCGGGACATCGAGTCCGCCCGGGTCTCCGTCCTGGACCACGGGCTGACCGTGGGCGACGGTGTCTTCGAGACGGTGCGGGCCGCGGCCGGCCGGCCGTTCGCGCTCACCCGCCACCTGGACCGGCTGGCCCGCTCCGCGCGCGGCCTCGGCCTGCCCGAACCCGACCTCGACGAGGTACGGCGGGCCTGCGCGGCCGTGCTGGCGGCCGACCCGATGCCGCTCGGCCGGCTGCGCATCACCTACACCGGCGGCCACGGCCCGCTCGGCTCCGACCGCGGCGAGCAGGGCCCGACCCTCGTGGTCGCGCTGGGCGAGACCACCCCGCGCCCCGACTCCACCGCCGCCGTCACCGTCCCCTGGACCCGCAACGAGCGAAGCGCCCTCACGGGTCTGAAGACCACCTCGTACGCGGAGAACGTCGTCGCCCTCGCCCGTGCCCGCGCACAGGGTGCCTCCGAGGCGCTGTTCGGCAACACGGCCGGCCGGCTCTGCGAGGGCACGGGTTCGAACGTCTTCGTCGTGCTCGACGGCGAGATCCACACCCCCCCGCTCGCCTCGGGCTGCCTGGCCGGCGTCACCCGTGCGCTGACCGTCGAATGGACCGGAGCCCGTGAGACGGATCTGCCGCTGGACGTGCTGGAGCGCGCCGAGGAGGTCTTCCTCACCTCCACCCTGCGCGACGTCCAGGCCGTGCACCGGGTCGACGGCCGTGAACTGCCCGGCGCGCCGGGGCCGGTGACCGCGAAGGCCATGCGGATCTTCGCCGAGCGGTCCACGGACGACCTCGATCCGTGAGCGCGGCCCGGTCCGTGAGCCGGTCTCGGTCCGTGAGCGCTGCTCGATCCCCGGGGGCTGCGGAAAATGGGCTGTCACGGATCTCCGCACGGGGTAGAAAGCGGTGATGACCACGACCCTGCGGCCGACCGAGCCGCTTCAGCGCGCCGCGGGCGGGGCACTGTCCCGGCACTTCCGCGTGTATGTGAACGGCCGCCCGGTCGGTGCGGTGCACCTCGCCACGGACCCGGACTTCGGGCCGGCCGTCGCGCGGATCACGGACCTCGGCATCGACGTACCGGACCGCGGCCGGGGCCGGGGCACGGTGGCCGCCCTCGCCGCAGAGGAGATCGCGCGCGGCTGGGGCTGCGCGCGCATGGAGATCGCGGTGCCCGCGGCGGCCGGAGCAGCGTTGCGGCTGGCCACGGCGCTCGGCTACGTCCAGCGCAATCGCCGTATGCGCAAGCCGCTCGGCGACGTACCGCCCGCCCTGCCCGCGGGCAGCCGGGGCAGAGCGATGACCGAGGCCGAGTTCGGCCCCTGGAACGCGCAGGCGATGAAGGGCTACGCGCAGTCCTGGATCGACCGGGGCGTACCCGCGGACGCGGCGCGGGCCAGGGCGGAGCGGGATCACGCCAGGCTCCTGCCGGACGGCCCGGCGACCGCGGACACCGTGCTGAGCGTCCTGGAGCACGAGGGCACCAGGGTCGGCACCCTGTGGCTGTCGGTCGCCGCCGACCGGGCCTACGTCTACCGGGTGGAGGCCGGCGAACGCTTCCGCGGCCGCGGCCACGGCCGCGCCCTGATGCTGCTGGCCGAGGCGGAGACGACGGCCGCCGGCCACCGTTTCCTCGGCCTGAACGTCTTCGCGGGCAACACACCCGCCGAGCGGCTCTACGAGTCGCTGGGGTACGTGCCGGTGGAGTACGCGCTGTACAAGGATCTGCTCTGAGGCACTCGGTGCCTTCGGAGGGTGGGCGCCCACGTCCGGTCGGACCCGTGCGTACGGCTTCCTGTCAGGCTTGCGCCGACAGCAGCCGGTCGGCGATCTCCTCGATCCGCTCGCGCAGGCCCTCCTGGCTCTTGCCGCCGTCGAGGCGTTCCCCGTCGATGACGTACGTCGGGGTGCCGGTCACCCCGATCGCCTTGCCCTCTGCCTGGTCGGCGTCGACCACGAGGATGTGCCGCCCGTCGATCAGCGCGGTGTCGAACTCCTCGGCGTCCAGACCGAGTTCACGGCCCACCCGGACCAGGAAGGGCTCTCCCTCGCGGTCCAGCTCCGCGATGCGGCCCAGGACCGCCTCGGCATAGGCCCAGCCCTGCCCCTGCTCGAACGCCTCCTCGGCGGCCTGCGCCGCCGCGAAGGCGTGCTGGTGCTTGTCCAGCGGGAAGTGCCGCAGCCGCAGCTCCAGCCGGTCGCCGTAGCGGGCGCGCAGGGCACGGAGGTCGGCCAGGGCGGTACGGCAGTCCGGGCACTGGAGTTCGCACCACACGTCGAGCACGGGGACGGGGGCGCCGCTGGGGGAGGGGGAGGAGTCACTCATGGGCACCAGTCTTCCAGGCGAGGCTCCCCCGACCGAATCCGCGCGGTACGCGTCCGACCGGGACCTGCGGAGGACACGACCCGGAGATGTCCCTGATCTCGGGCCGGGCCATGGCATCGCGGGGAGCGGACGGTGCAGGATGGAAGGGACGAAGCGCACCGGCGCCTCGACCTGCCCGACCGAGCCCGCCTGGAGGACCGGATGATTGCCGAGACCGTCTGTTCCGCCGCCTCCGCGGCTGGCCTGGGTATCGCGGTGGTCACGGCCTACCGCAAGCGTTTCGTCGCGGCCGCCCGTATCGCGGCCTATTCGCTGGTCCCCGTCGGGCTGGTGATGACGGGCGTCGTCGGCTGGCTGGCCGACACCGCGTTCAGTCCCGTGGCGTGGGCGGGCTTCGGTGTGCTGGGTGCCGCCTGGGCCCTGTTCGCGACCACACGTGCCGTCGAACGCCGTCGCGGTGGCACCCGTGCGCAGCGGAGAGCGGCCCGGGACGCACAGCGCGACCCGGTGGCACCCGCCGCCCCCTCTTCTTCCTCGGCGCCCGCGCTCGGTCCGGCCACCCGCCCCGCGGCCCCGCCCGCGACCGCCCCGCGCGCCACCGGCTCAGCGGACGACTTCAGCGACATCGAGGCCATCCTCAAGAAGCACGGCATATGAGCCGGGCAGCACGACGCACGCGCTGCGGCGCCTGATCCCGGCGCGCGGGGAAACGACACAGTCCGTCGGGACCGCGCCTGGAAACGATCATGCGTCGAAACCAATCGAACCGGACATCACGGATTTCAGCGAACTCCCGTACATTTCGGGCGTGTTGATCGCGAACGTGAGGTCGGCTGGGTCATCATCGCCCCGAGATGCTGGACACGACACAGAGCGAGGCCGCGCCGCCGAAGGACGAGCCTCGCGGGTGCCTCTTCGCCCTTTCCCAGCCACCGCTGATGATCTTCCTGGCGGTGATCGGGTGTCTGCTCCTCATGGCTGCGCTGCACGATCTGCTGTTGCTGTGAGTCGTACACGCCAGTCCCGGCGCCACCCGCCGGGGCGGGCGTCGGCATCGGGACCCCGCGGGTGATCAGCCCGCCGCCTCCTTGCGCCGGGCCCGGTACGCGGCCACGTGCAAGCGGTTTCCACAGGTGCGGCTGTCGCAGTAGCGACGTGAGCGGTTGCGGGAGAGGTCGACGAAGGCGTGCCGGCAGTCGGGGGCCTCGCAGCGCCGCAGCCGCTCCTGCTCCCCGGCGACCACGAAGAACGCCAGCGCCATCCCGCAGTCGGCGGCGAGATGGTCCGCCATCGAGGCGCCGGGCGCGAAGTAGTGCACGTGCCAGTCGTAGTCGTCGTGGTCCGTGAGCCGCGGGGTCGTGCCGGCCGCCGCGACCAGTTCGTTGATCATCCCGGCGGCGATCCGGGCGTCGGGGGCGGTGAAGATCGCCGCGAACCGGCCGCGCACCTTGCGCACGGCCGACAGGTCGAACTCGGAGAGCACCCCGACATCGCTGATTTTGTGTTTTCGTACGAAATCTGTGAGCGTCGCGACGTCCGGCAGTCCGTCCGGCGCCGCATCGTCCTCCGGCACGGTGTTCACCAGATCCACCACGGTGTCGAGCGCGCACCGGGTGTCGTGGGTGATCAGCACGTTTCGCTCCCTGGCGTGAGGGTCGGGCGGGTGCCCGCCGATGCTGGCCGATGGTAATGGCCGACAGCCGGAAGAACGGCTCCCCGCGTGGCGCGGTTCCCGCCGTGGTGCGGGCCCTGCCACGGCCGGACGGGCCGCGGGCACACCGAAGCCGCCCCCGCGACAGCTCGCGGCGGCGGCTACGGCCACGCCGTATGCGGTTGTCTTGGCCCGAGCCGTCTCCCCGAGTGGACGGCGCCGGGCTGCTTCGAGGGCGGCCTAGCTCTCCGCCAGGATGTGCGAGAGCTCCTGATCCAGGTCGAAGTGCCGGTGTTCCGTGCCGGGCGGCACGGCGGCGTCGGTTCGCTTCAGGAAGGACTCCAGGGCTCGCGCCGGGGCCTCCAGCAGTGCCTCTCCCTCCGGGGAACTGAGGGCGATGCACACGACGCCCTGGCCGTGGCTGCGGGACGGCCAGACGCGGACGTCGCCGGTGCCGGTGGGCCGGTGCAGCCCTTCGGCGAGGAGGTCGCGGGCGAACACCCACTCGACGGTTTCCTCGGCTCCGGTGTGGAAGGTGGCGTGCACGGCGTAGGGGTCGGCCGTGTCGTACCGCAGGCCTGCGGGGACAGGCAGGGAGGACTCGCTCGACACAACGAGGCGCAGGTGCAGCTCGCAGCTGACCGTGGTGTTCATAAGCGCCAGGGCCTTTCGCTCAGTGTGCGCTCGGGGATTCGCACGTCGGCGAAATCGACATGCCACCTACGATGCCGTTGTAAACCCCTCTGAGTGTTTTGCGTGTCTTTAGGTACCTCTTCCGGCCGAGAATCATCAGGGTGCGACCACCATTCCAGTGACCGGTTTCACTCGGGTAGGGTTTGGTCGTATGAATACGGGGAGTGACGGATCGCGCGAGGCCGCCACGGTCTCCGGCCCGGACGAGGCGGAGACGAAGCCGGCGGACACGCCGGAGCGGCGGGGGCTCGGGTCCCGGGCACCGGAGTTCATCAAGGCGCGCCGCGCCCTGCACGTGAGCTGGCAGGTCGGCGTCTTCGTCGTCGGCCTCGCGGTCGTGGTCGCGGGCGTCATCATGCTGCCGCTGCCCGGCCCCGGCTGGGTGGTGATCTTCGGCGGTATGGCGATCTGGGCGACCGAGTTCGTCTGGGCCCAGCTCGTGCTCCGCTGGACCAAGCGCAAGGTGACCGAGGCGGCGCAGCGGGCGCTGGATCCCCGGGTGCGCCGCCGCAACATCGCGTTGACGGTGGTCGGCCTGGTGATCGTGGCGGTACTGCTCGGGATCTACCTCTGGAAGTTCGGCGTCGTCATGCCTTGGAAGATCAAGGACCAGTGATCGGCGGGGCGCTCGCCCGGGCCGGTGGCGGCGCCGCTCCGTCCTGCGCGGAAGCACTCCCTGACATGGGGTAATGTTCTTCCTGCATCCGGGCGATTAGCTCAGTGGGAGAGCGCTTCGTTCACACCGAAGAGGCCACTGGTTCGAACCCAGTATCGCCCACCCGGATCGGCGGCCCGTCTGCAACTCGCAGGCGGGCCGCCGCCGTGTCCGCACCCGGAGTGAGCCGCTTGCGGCGCATCCCCGAGACCGCTTGCCGAGTGTCCGCCGGTGCCTGTTCCGGCAAGGGCTTGCTGGATCCGCCCGGCGACGACGTCGCGAGGAGGCGGGCCGAGCGCGACCGGAACGGAACAGTCACGTTCCGTTACTCCCGGACGGTCGGCGAGGAGCGGCCGCGAAGACCGGCCGGATCATCGCGCGCTGCACGAAGAAACGCCCGAAGATCCGGTCAAGGCCGACTTCCGGACGTTCCCAAGGTTCCGGGAGAAGTCTCGTGCACCCGCCGTGGACGGAAATCCTCCGGATGATTTCTGGAATACCGTCTGAGTTCTCCGGAAGTACGACAAGAGAGCTTTTTCCTTGTCTCCCCAAGTAGGGAGAGCGGACAGGCGAACTGAGTCCGGGTCACCTGCGACGGCCCCCGGCAGCCCGGGAGGGCCGGGGCGCGGGAGACGGAGGGGAGGGGAGCGCCGTCGCACGGGCGGCGGCGCTCGTACCCGCAAGTGTGGCCCAGATCACTCCGCGGGGCATGAGTGCGCGTACTCGGGCGAACCCCGCGGGCAGACTCCGCCCATGGACTGGACGCACTACCGCTTCCGCAGCCTGTGGCCCCTGCCCGCGCCGCCCGCCGCCGTCTACGCCGCGCTGGAGCGGGCCGAGGACTACCCCCGCTGGTGGCCCCAGGTGCGCACGGTGAGCCGGCTGAACGACACCACCGGCGTCATCACCATCCGCTCGGTCCTGCCGTACGACATGACGTTCACGGTGCGCGCGGCGCGGCGCGATCCGGCGGCCGGTGTGCTGGAGGTCGCGATGACCGGTGACATCGAGGGCTGGGCCCGCTGGACGGTCACCGCCGCCGGGACCGGCACCCTCGCCCGCTACGACCAGGTCGTCGACGTCACCAAGCCGCTGCTGCGCCGACTGGCGGTCCCCGGGCGGCCGTTCTTCCGTGCCAACCACCGGCTGATGATGCGGGCGGGACGGCGGGGACTGCTCGCACACCTCCGAGCGGTTTGAACGGAACCCGCCGGGACCTGTATTGTTCAGTGCGTTCCCGGGCGATTAGCTCAGTGGAAGAGCGCTTCGTTCACACCGAAGAGGTCACTGGTTCGAACCCAGTATCGCCCACCGGGAGATGCCGGTCCGCACACGCGGACCGGCTTTTTCGTGTCTGCGGCCCGTCATCGTGCCTGGTGCGGCTCGGCACCTCATGAGCGGCGGGGCAGGCAGACGAGAGCGAAGGCGGGGAGGCGGCCTCCGCAGGACGGCGCGGGTCCGGGTGCTGGACGGCGCGGGATGCAGGTGCCGGCCGTCGGTTCCGCAGGCCCCGGCGGCGGTTCCGGTGGTGACGCCTCCTGCTGGGGCTCGGCGGTGGCGCCCGTGGGGGAGGCGGCGGGTCCTGGTGTCGCACGGGCGCCGGTCCCGGCGGCCCCACACCCTCACGCCGCCGTGGGCAGTTCCGGACGCAGCGGCCAGTCCGTGCTCACCGCCTCGTCGGAGCCGCTGCGTGCGAACCACGCCTGCAGGCCCCGCGCCTGCGCCGCGTGCCACGTCGTCTGCAGGGTGTGCAGCTCGGCGGGGGAGAGGCGTTCGAGGCGGGCCGCGAAGCGCCGGCCCACCGCCCGTACGACGTTCAGCGCGGCCAGCGCGTCCGCGGCGGCGTCGTGCGCACCCTCCAGCGGCACGTCGTAGTGCGCACACAGATCCGTCAGCGTCCGGCGGCCCTTGCGGTAGCGGTCCAGATGCTTGTCCAGTACCCGCGGATCCAGGACCAGCAGCGGCGCCGACTCGAACCAGCGGTCCAGCGACGACGCCCGATGGCGGCGCAACTCCCGGTCCAGCAGGGTCAGATCGAACGGCGCGTTCATCACCACCAGGGGCCGGCGCATCGCCGCGTGCCCCGCCAGCTCCTCGGCTATCTCGAACATCACCGGCGCCGGCCAGCGGCCGTTGCGGTGCAGGTGTTCCTCCGTCAGCCCGTGCACCGCCGTCGCCGCCCGGGGCACCGGTACACCCGGATTCACCAGCCAGCGGGTCACCCGGGGGCGGGTGCCCGGCGCGTCCTGGACGACGACGGAGGCCGACACGATCCGGTCGGTCTCCACGTCCACGCCCGTGGTCTCCGTGTCGAAGGCGGCCAGGGGTCCCTCGTACCAGCACGTCATACCTACACAACTCCTCGTTCACCTACGGCAGATGACGATCCGTCTTCTGCCCGTTTGGTGATACCCGGGCTGTTTGCGCCGTACGCCGGGAGGACACAACAGGAGTACGGGTCTTTGCAGTTCAGCGGCCCGTCGAGGGAAAACATCCGGCTTGGAAGGCTGTTGGTCATGGCGATAGCGCAGCCCGAGCGGGGCGGGCTGCTCCCCGAACGCACGGGCCCCCATCGCGGCACACTCGCCACCACCGCCTGCATGGAGACACTGCAGGTCGGCTATCTGCACGCGGTCGCCGCCGCCGCGGGCTGCTCACTGTCCCAGCCGTTCCCGGACAACGGCATCGACTGGCACGTCAGCCACAGCGCGCCCGGACACACCGTCGACGACGAAGTGACCATCAAGGTGCAGCTCAAATGCACCTACCAGATCGCGCCCAACCCCCCGGGCCGCTCCTTCTCCTTCACCCTCGACAACGACCATCTGAGAAAGCTCGCCCGGACGCCGGTCTCGGTGCACAAGATCCTGGTCGTGATGCTCGTCCCGCGATCCCAGGACGACTGGCTGCGCGCCAGCCACGACCGGCTCGACCTCAGGCACTGCTGTTACTGGGTGAACCTGGCCGGGCAGCCCGTCACCGGCCGTCACCGGACCACCGTGCGCGTACCGACCACGCGGATCTTCGACGACCGGGCGCTGTGCGAGATCATGACGCGGGTCGGGACGGGAGGCAGACCATGAGGCGTCGTCCGGCCGACGGGCCCCTGCGGGAGGTCGGACCGCACCCCGTCGACGCGTACGGGAACCCCGCACCCGAGCCCGCCGGGCTCGACCCCGCCGCGGTCGACCCCGCGGTGCTCAGCGCCCTGCTGCACCGGCACGGCTGGCAGCGCCGCGGCGGCGCCCCGGGCCGGTACGGGCGCTGGACCCCGCCCGGCCCGGGCGGCGGCGGCACCAGCCTGCTCGTGCCCGAGAACCGCGCCTTCCCCGACAGCGACGACCTGCTCGGCGAAGCCCTCGACGCGCTCTCCCGCAGCGGCACGCCCGCCGCGCGGGAGGTGCTGGTCGGGCTCGCCGTGCCCAGCGACGAGATCCACTGGTGGCGGGACGTGCCGAGCGGCCCGGCGCCCGCCGCGACCTGGACGTCCGAGGAGCAACTGCGCACCGCCGCCCGGCAGATGCTGCTCGCGGGCGCGCTCGCCGGCCGCGGCCGCGCGGGCTACTACGGTGCCCGGCACCGCCGGACCGCCGCCGCCATGCTGGAGAACGTCCTCGTCGGACCGGCCGCGGACGGCGGCCTCACCGCCTTCGTCCCGGTGGACACCGCACGCCCCCTCGCCGTACGCCTCCACCAGGCCCTGCACGCCGCCCGCGAGGCGATCGACTACCAGCGGGCCACCGACGGCATGGACGCCTTCGACGCGGCCGACGAGGCCGGCGTCAGCCGCGAACTGACCGAGGCGCTGATCACCCTCGTGCGCGGCACCGAAGGAGCCCGCGTCGCCGTCGCGTGGGCGCCCGCCGCCGGTGTCCCCGAGGACTGCGCGGTGACCGGCGAACCCGTCGAGTTCTCGCCCGGCGACCTGCCCGTGCTGCGCGAGGCCGGCGCCCGCTACCTGCGCGCGGAACCCTCCGTCCCGGTCCGCGTCACCGGCACCGTGATCCGGATGCGCCGCTCGGGCACGCACGGCCGGGGCACCGTACGGCTGCGGGTGATCGCCGGTGCCGAGGTGCCGCAGGTCCGGGTCACCCTGGACGAGGAGGACTACCGCATCGCCGGGCACGCGCATCTCGTCGGGCTGCCGGTGCGGGTGCACGGCCGGCTGGAGAGCCGGGGCGGCTTCCGCCGCCTGTCCGGCGCCTTCGGGGTCGTACCGGTGCAGGTCGACGAGGCCGAGCGGGACCGGCTGCTGAAGTCCCTCCAGGACCACCTCGACTTCTTCGAGGAGGCGTGCAGCGGGGACGACTGCGACTGACCGGGGGCGGGCCCTCACGGAGGGCCACCGTTTGGCCGTCGGCGGGCCCGGGTCGGTACGATCCCCTATTGCGCGCGCTCCTGGTACGGCGCCCGCATCCACCTGCAGTCAGGAGAGACCGGTGTCAGACGTCCGTGTGATCATCCAACGCGATTCCGGGCGGGAAGAGCGCACGGTGACGACGGGCACTACGGCCGCCGAGATCTTCGCCGGCGAGCGCTCCGTCATCGCCGCCCGCGTGGCCGGTGAGCTGAAGGACCTCGCCTACGAGGTCAAGGACGGCGAGACCGTCGAGGGCGTCGAGATCTCCTCCGAGGACGGCCTGAACATCCTGCGCCACTCCACCGCGCACGTGATGGCGCAGGCCGTGCAGGAGCTGTTCCCGGAGGCCAAGCTGGGTATCGGTCCGCCGGTCAAGGACGGCTTCTACTACGACTTCGACGTCGAGAAGCCGTTCACGCCCGAGGATCTCAAGGCCATCGAGAAGAAGATGCAGGAGATCCAGAAGCGGGGGCAGAAGTTCTCCCGCCGTGCCGTGACCGACGAGGCCGCCCGTGAGGAGCTGGCCGCCGAGCCGTACAAGCTGGAGCTGATCGGCCTCAAGGGGTCGGCGTCCGCCGACGACGGCGCGGACGTCGAGGTCGGTGCCGGCGAGCTGACGATCTACGACAACCTGGACGCCAAGACCGGCGAACTGTGCTGGAAGGACCTCTGCCGCGGTCCCCACCTGCCCTCCACCCGGAACATCCCGGCGTTCAAGCTGATGCGCAACGCGGCCGCCTACTGGCGCGGCAGCGAGAAGAACCCCATGCTCCAGCGCATCTACGGCACCGCCTGGCCGTCCAAGGACGAGCTGAAGGCGTACCTCGACTTCCTCGTCGAGGCCGAGAAGCGCGACCACCGCAAGCTGGGCAGCGAACTCGACCTGTTCTCCATCCCCGAGCAGATCGGCTCCGGCCTCGCGGTCTTCCACCCCAAGGGCGGCATCGTGCGCCGGGTGATGGAGGACTACTCGCGCCGCCGCCACGAGGAGGAGGGCTACGAGTTCGTCTACACCCCGCACGCGACCAAGGGGAAACTCTTCGAGACGTCGGGCCACCTGGACTGGTACGCCGACGGCATGTACCCGCCCATGCAGCTCGACGAGGGCGTGGACTACTACCTGAAGCCCATGAACTGCCCGATGCACAACCTGATCTTCGACGCGCGCGGGCGTTCCTACCGTGAACTGCCGCTGCGGCTTTTCGAGTTCGGGACCGTGTACCGGTACGAGAAGTCGGGCGTCGTGCACGGGCTCACGCGCGCGCGTGGCTTCACCCAGGACGACGCGCACATCTACTGCACCCGTGAGCAGATGTCGCACGAACTCGACAAGACGCTCACCTTCGTGCTGGGCCTGCTGCGCGACTACGGCCTGACCGACTTCTACCTGGAGCTGTCCACCAAGGACCCGGAGAAGTTCGTCGGCGCCGACGAGGCATGGGAGGAGGCGACCGAGACGCTGCGCCAGGTCGCCGAGAAGCAGGGCCTTCCGCTCGTGCCCGACCCGGGCGGTGCCGCGTTCTACGGCCCGAAGATCTCCGTCCAGACCAAGGACGCGATCGGCCGCACCTGGCAGATGTCGACGATCCAGCTCGACTTCAACCTGCCGGAGCGCTTCGACCTGGAGTACACGGCCGCCGACGGCTCCAAGCAGCGGCCGGTCATGATCCACCGCGCGCTCTTCGGCTCCATCGAGCGTTTCTTCGCGGTGCTCCTCGAACACTACGCGGGCGCCTTCCCGGCCTGGCTGGCGCCGGTGCAGGCGGTCGGCATCCCGGTCGGGGACGCGCACGTCGAGTACCTGGAGAAATTCGCCGTGGCGGCGAAGAAGAAGGGTCTGCGCGTCGAGGTGGACTCGTCCTCGGACCGGATGCAGAAGAAGATCAGGACGGCGCAGAAGCAGAAGGTCCCGTTCATGGTCATCGTCGGCGACGAGGACATGAACGCCGGCACGGTGTCGTTCCGCTACCGTGACGGCTCACAGGAGAACGGCATCCCGTTCGACGACGCCATCGCGAAGATCGTGAAGATCGTGGAGGAGCGGGCCCAGGTCTGAACCCGGCCCACGCGGCGGCCCCCGGGAGGCTCGGCTCCCCCGGGGGCCGCTCGTCGTCCCGCACGAGGGCACCCGGCGCCACGGCGACAGGATCACGGGCCCGGTGGACGGCCCGGCGGACCTGGCGGACGGACTGCCGCGGCCCATCCCGCGCGGGAGACCGGGCGGCACCTCGTACACGTCGGCGGGGTGCCCCGTACGGGGCTGTCCGCGCCGCGGCCCCGCGCGGTGCCCCCGGCGGCCCGGTTGCCGCCGCCCCGGCGACCCGCCGCGAACGGGCGAAGCCATATGCTGCCTAGCATGACGAGTGAGCCGGAACAGCAGATCGGAGTGGGGACGCAGGATGCGTTCCAGCGCCTGTGGACGCCTCATCGGATGGCCTACATCCAGGGCGAGAACAAGCCGACCGGTCCGGGGGCCGGCGACGGCTGTCCCTTCTGCGCGATCCCGGCCAAGTCCGACGAGGACGGGCTGATCGTCCGGCGCGGTGAGCACGTGTACGCGGTGCTCAACCTGTACCCGTACAACGGCGGTCACTTGATGACCGTGCCCTACCGGCACGTCGCCGACTACACCGAGCTGACCGGGCCGGAGACCACGGAGCTGGCCGAGCTGACCAAGCAGGCGATGACGGCGCTGCGCACCGCCTCCGGCGCCCACGGCTTCAACATCGGCATGAACCAGGGTGCCGTCGCGGGCGCCGGCATCGCCGCCCACCTGCACCAGCACATCGTGCCCCGCTGGGGCGGCGACACGAACTTCATGCCGGTGGTGGGCCACACCAGGGTGCTGCCGCAGTTGCTGGCCGACACCCGGCAGATGCTCGCGGAGGCTTGGCCGAACGCGTGAGTCCCGTCGGGCCCGCTGCGGTCCGCCCGCGCCCCCACGGGAGCGGGCGACCCGCGACGACACCGCCGCGTGGGGCACCCCCGGTCCCAGCGGAGCCGAGAACCCGGGGGAGGCCGAGAACACGGGCGAGAACGACGTCAGGCCACGGCCCGGCCGGCGGATCGCTCAGGCGTCGTAGGAGTCCGCCTTCTTCGGCGAGACGTCCTGCACCGATCCGCTGAGGGCCGACGCGCGGGAGCTGAACTTCTCGATGTCGACGTCGTGCTCCTTGAGCACCCTGAGCGCGGCCCGGTGCACCGCACGGAGTATCGGCGTGGCCGCGCGCAGCGCGTCGTCGGCCATGAAGCGGTGCTTCCAGGGCTGGTCGGCCCAGGCGTGCCGCAGGCCGAAGGGCTCGGGCAGGCCGATCGAGCCGCCGAGCCACTTCAGCAGCGGCGGGTACCAGCCGATGGCGGCCCGGGCGGCGAGCCGGACCACCTCGTCGGGGGTGACCAGCGGCAGCTTGATGGTCCGGGTCTCCCAGAACCGGACGGTCTTGGCGACCTTCTTGGTGGGGGCCTCGGGCTTGCCGCCGAACAGGCCGTTGACCGGGCCGAGGGCGTGTCCGGTGACCTCGATGCGCAGGGTCTCCTTCAGCACTGTCACCGTGATCATCATGGTGAGGACCAGATCGCCGTTCCACAGGTTCGGCCACTGCACGCCCAGGTAGTGCCGCTCACCGCTGTTGAACTGCTGGTTGTTGCAGATGTCCTCGACGGCCCTGGGCTTGACCTGGTACGCCTCGACGTCGGTCCCCTCGGGACGGGACACCGACTTGGCGCCCTCGCCGACATGGGTGACGATCCAGTGCCGCACCTGCGGTTCGGGGAAGCCACCGGTCTTCAGATGCTGCCGGTGCAGCACGCTCAGCTCGTCGTGGATCGCGCGGACGACCGTCCAGCTGCGGAACTCGTGGATGCCCTTGACCGGGTCGAGCGGGACCAGTTCCTCGGCGAGGTGCCAGGCGCCCCAGCGGGTGCCCATGCCGAGTATGCCCCTGGGACCGGCGTAGAACACCGAGTTGGACTGCTGCTCGGCGCTGAGCCGGGCCAGCGACTGGCGCAGCTGCTCGGCCGCGGCCTGGTCGGGGCTGGTCGGCACCGCCTCGGGGATCTTCGCGCCGACGCTGCCGCCCGAGAGCAGACCGCCCCAGTTCTCCCGCAGGTCCTTCGCGGTGCTCTCACAGATCCGCTTGGCCAGGTACCAGCCGGCGACGGGGAGCACGATGCAGCCGCGCACGTACCACCCCAGCAGGCCGGTGAACGGCATCCGGATCAGCAGGATCACCGCTGCGACACCGACAACCACCAGCAGGCCGGTGCCCAGCCCGGAGACCCGCTTGTTGCCGTTCTTCAGCATGGTGGCCCGAAGCTGGAAGACGAGCAGCCAGACCACCAGGCCGGGCAGGAACAGCACGCCGCACAGCAGCATGAGGGCGGTCAGCTTCTTGTCGCGTTCCCGCCGGATGCGGTTGGCCGCGAGGCAGTGCTCGACCACCACCTGGGGCTCGAAGCCGAAGGACTGGATGAGCGGCTTCCGGCCGACGCCCAGCATCCGGTCGATGACCGCCTGCGCGTACGCCTCACCGAAGTTGGGCCGGAAGATCTTCGCCCACTTGCGGCCCTCGTTGACCGACGACTGGTGCCACTCGTTGTCGGCCTTCTTGATCTCCTCCATCGGGGTGTCCCGGTAGGCCGCCGAGGCCAGGGCAAAGGTCGGGGCCTGCGCATCGCTGCCGGGCCTGGGCACCTGTGGCCCGAAGAAGTCCTCAAAGCTCATTCCCGCCCCCACTTCCCGCCGTCCCGCTTCTGCGGCTTTCCCGACTTCCGCCCACCGCACACCTGTTGATCAGGTCATCAGCGTATCCGCCGCCGCCGACAACCGTCGGCGGACGGCCGAAGCCGCCCGCCGAACGCCCGTGCCGGCCGTCGGAATTCCAACTACGAAGCCTCCTTCGCCTGTTCGCGGATCCTTACGGCGATCTGCGCCGGCATCGGCTCGTGCCGGGCGTAGGCACGGCCGAAACGTGCGGTGCCGTGCGAGAGGGACCGCAGGTCGACGGCGTACCGGCCGATCTCGAACTCGGGCACCTCGGCCCGCACCAGGGTCCGTCCCTGGCCCACCTGTTCGGTGCCCAGCACCCGCCCGCGCCGGCCCGACAGGTCGCTCATCACGGCGCCCACGTAGTCGTCGCCCACCAGGACGCTCACCTCGGCCACCGGCTCCAGCAGATGGATCGTCGCGTCCGCCGCGGCCTCCCGCAGCGCCAGCGCGCCCGCCGTCTGGAAAGCGGCGTCGGAGGAGTCCACCGAGTGCGCCTTGCCGTCCAGCAGCGTGATCCGCACGTCGACGAGCGGATAACCGGCGGCGACACCCTTGGCGGCCTGGGCCCGCACACCCTTCTCCACCGATGGGATGAACTGCCGCGGCACGGCTCCGCCGACCACCTTGTCCACGAACTCGATGCCCGAACCGCCCGGCAGCGGCTCGACCTCGATCTCGCAGATGGCGTACTGCCCGTGCCCGCCGGACTGCTTGACGTGCCGCCCGCGCCCCGACGCCCGGTGCGCGAACGTCTCCCGCAGGGACACCCGGTGCGGCACCACGTCGACCTGGACGCCGTACCGGCTGCGCAGCCGCTCCAGGGCGACGTCCGCGTGCGCCTCGCCCAGGCACCACAGCACCACCTGGTGGGTGTCCTGGTTCTGCTCCAGGCGCATCGTCGGGTCCTCCGCGACCAGCCGGCCGAGGCCCTGCGAGAGCTTGTCCTCGTCCGGCTTGCTGTGCGCCTGGATGGCCAGCGGCAGCAGCGGGTCGGGCATCTCCCACGGCGCCATCAGCAGCGGGTCGTCCTTCGCGGAGAGGGTGTCCCCGGTCTCCGCCCGGCCCAGCTTCGCCACGCACGCCAGATCGCCGGCGACCGCGTGCGTCACCGGCCGCTGCTGCTTGCCGAACGGGGTGGACAGGGCGCCGACCCGCTCGTCGACGTCGTGGTCCTCGTGGCCGTGGTCGGCCAGCCCGTGCCCGGAGACGTGCACCGTCTCGTCGCAGCGCAGGGTGCCGGAGAAGACCCGGACCAGCGAGACCCGGCCGACGTACGGGTCCGAGGAGGTCTTCACGACCTCGGCGACCAGCGGTCCGCCCGGATCGCACGGCCGCAGCTCGCGCATCCTGCCGTCGATCGTGGTGACGTCCGGCGCCGTGTGCTCCGCCGGGGTCGGGAAGCCGCGGGTGATCAACTCCAGCAGCTCGACCGTGCCGAGCCCCTGGCGGGCGTTCTCGGCGGCGGGCGCGGCGGCCAGCACCGGGAAGAACGCGCCGCGCGCCACGGCCCGCTCCAGATCCTCGATCAGCGTCTTGACGTCGATCCGCTCACCGCTGAGATAGCGGTCCATCAGCGTCTCGTCCTCGCTTTCGGAGATGATCCCCTCGATGAGGCGGTTGCGGGCGTCCTCGATCCGCGGGAGCAGGTCGGGACCCGGCTCGGACTCCTCGCGCTGCCCGGCCGAGTAGTCGGACAACTGCTGCGTCAGCAGGCCGATCAGCCCGGTCACGGGCGCGTGCCCGTCGGCGGTCCGCGGGCCGTGCAGCGGCAGGTGGAGCGGGAGCACGGCGTCCGGGTCGTCCGCGCCGAACGCCGCGGCGCACACCCGGGTCATCTCCTCGAAATCCGCGCGGGCTGCCTCCAAATGGGTGATGACGATGGCCCGCGGCATGCCGACGGCCGCGCACTCCTCCCACACCGCCCGGGTCGAGCCGTCCACCCCGTCCGAGGCCGAGACCACGAAAAGGGCCGCGTCCGCGGCGCGCAGACCGGCCCGCAGCTCTCCGACGAAGTCGGCGTACCCGGGGGTGTCCAGCAGGTTGATCTTGAAGCCGTCCCAGTCGACGGGCACCAGCGAGAGCTGTACGGACCGCTGCTGCCGGTGCTCGATCTCGTCGTAGTCAGAGACGGTGCCGCCGTCCTCCACACGGCCCGCCCGGTTCACCGCTCCCGCGGCCAGCGCGAGAGCCTCCACCAAGGTGGTCTTGCCCGATCCGGAGTGGCCGACCAGCACCACATTCCGAACGGACGCGGGGTGGTCGGCCGCCGTAGCCCTGCCGGCGGCCCCAGGATGTGTGTTCGTCTTGTCGCCCATGGCCTAGCCTCCCGTGCACGGTGAGGTCACTGTGGGCGCGGGAGGCGCGCAGGCCGCGTGTGGTGGCAGCGTAGGCGACGCCCGCGGTCATTCGAGCTTTCCACTCCCTTCACGGCGCGTCCATACAAGCGACGCGATCCCGCGGTCAGGAGTGGGTTGCGGCCCGCTTCCGCCGGTCTCCGGGGGCGGTCCGGGTGCCCCGCCGTCGCGCACGCGCGCGCGTGGCTACGATGGGCCAGCCGGTGGCCAGCAGGGGCCGCGCGGCGACACCGACCGTCGGGAAGGCCATGCTGAACAAGTACGCGCGTGCATTCTTCACGCGTGTCCTCACACCGTTCGCCGCGTATCTCATCCGCAGGGGAGTCAGCCCGGACACGGTGACGCTCATCGGCACGGCCGGTGTGGTCGCGGGTGCGCTGGTCTTCTTCCCCCGGGGCGAGTTCTTCTGGGGCACGGTCGTGATCACGCTGTTCGTCTTCTCCGACCTGGTCGACGGCAACATGGCCCGCCAGCTGGGCCGCTCCAGCCGCTGGGGCGCCTTCCTGGACTCCACCCTGGACCGGGTGGCCGACAGCGCCGTCTTCGGCGGCTTCGCCCTGTGGTACGCGGGCGACGGGGACAACAATGTCCTGTGTGCCGTGTCCATCTTCTGCCTGGCCAGCGGCCAGGTGGTGTCGTACACCAAGGCGCGCGGCGAGTCGATCGGGCTGCCGGTGGCCGTCAACGGCCTCGTGGAGCGCGCCGAACGGCTGGTGATCTCGCTGGTCGCGGCGGGACTGGCCGGCTTCCACAAGTTCGGTGTGCCGGGCATCCAGTGGCTGCTCCCGATCGCCCTGTGGATCGTCGCCGTCGGCAGCCTGATCACCCTGGTCCAGCGCGTCGTCACGGTCCGCCGGGAGTCCGCCCAGGCGGAGGCGGAGGCGGGCCACCCGAGCACGTCCCAGGGGAGCGAGGCGGCGAAGTGAGCGCCAAGGAGCGCCTGACCGATGCCCTGTACGGAGTCGGCTGGAGCGCCGTCAGGACGCTTCCCGAGCCGGCCGCCGTGCGGCTCGGCCGTACCGTCGCCGACCTCGCCTGGAAACGGCGGGGCAAGGGCGTCAGGCGTCTGGAGAGCAACTACGCGCGCGTGGTGCCGGACGCCACCCCGGAGCGGCTGGCCGAACTCTCGCGCGCGGGCATGCGGTCGTACCTGCGCTACTGGATGGAGTCCTTCCGGCTGCCCGCCTGGAGCCCCGAGCGGATCAGCACCGGTTTCGACCCCAAGGACATACACCACCTCACCGACGGCCTGGCCTCCGGCCGGGGCGTCGTCCTGGCCCTGCCGCACCTGGCCAACTGGGACCTCGCGGGCGCCTGGGTCACCACCGCGCTGCGCACCCCCTTCACCACGGTCGCCGAGCGCCTGAAGCCGGAGACGCTGTACGACCGCTTCGTCGCCTATCGCCAGGGGCTGGGCATGGAGGTGCTGCCGCACAGCGGCGGCTCCGCGTTCGGCACCCTGGCCCGCCGGCTGCGCGACGGCGGCCTGGTCTGCCTGGTCGCGGACCGCGACCTGTCCGCCGGCGGTGTGCCGGTCACGTTCTTCGGCGAGTCGGCCCGGATGCCCGCGGGCCCGGCCCTGCTCGCCCAGCAGACGGGCGCGCTGCTGCTGCCCGTCACGCTCTGGTACGACGACTCTCCGGTGATGCGCGGCCGGGTCCATCCCCCGGTCGAGGTACCCGAGACAGGTACGCGGACCGAAAAGACGTCTGTCATGACACAGGCGCTGGCCGATGCCTACGCCTCAGGGATCGCCGACCATCCGGAGGACTGGCACATGCTCCAGCGGCTGTGGCTCGCTGATCTGGACCCGCCGAAGGGAACCTCGTGAGGATCGGCATCGTCTGCCCGTACTCCTGGGACGTGCCGGGCGGCGTCCAGTTCCACGTCCGGGACCTCGCCGAGTACTTCATCCGCCTCGGCCACCAGGTCTCCGTCCTCGCGCCCGCCGACGACGACACCCCGCTGCCGCCGTACGTCGTCTCGGCCGGCCGTGCGGTGCCCGTGCCCTACAACGGCTCGGTGGCCCGCCTGAACTTCGGTTTCCTCTCCGCCGCCCGGGTGCGGCGCTGGCTGCACGACGGCGCGTTCGACGTGGTCCACATCCACGAGCCGACGTCGCCGTCGCTGGGCCTGCTGACCTGCTGGGCGGCGCAGGGCCCGATCGTGGCCACCTTCCACACCTCCAACCCCCGCTCGCGCGCGATGATCGCCGCGTACTCGATCCTGCAGGCCGCGCTGGAGAAGATCAGCGCGCGCATCGCGGTGAGCGAGTACGCCCGGCGCACGCTGGTCGAGCACCTGGGCGGGGACGCGGTGGTGATCCCCAACGGCGTCGACGTCGGCTTCTTCGCGCGCGCCGAGCCGAAGCCCGAGTGGCAGGGGGACACGATCGGCTTCATCGGCCGCATCGACGAGCCCCGCAAGGGCCTGCCGGTGCTGATGAAGGCCCTGCCGAAGATCCTCGCCGCCCGTCCGGGGACCCGGCTGCTGGTGGCCGGCCGCGGCGACGAGGAGGAGGCCGTCGAGACCCTTCCCGCCGGCCTGCGCAGCCGGGTCGAGTTCCTCGGCATGGTCAGCGACGCGGACAAGGCGCAGCTCCTGCGCAGCATCGATCTGTACGTGGCGCCCAACACCGGCGGCGAGAGCTTCGGCATCATCCTGGTCGAGGCGATGTCGGCGGGTGCCCCGGTCCTCGCCTCCGACCTCGACGCGTTCGCCCAGGTCCTCGACCAGGGCGCGGCCGGGGAACTGTTCGCCAACGAGAACGCCGACGCCCTCGCCGACGCGGCGATCCGCCTGCTCGCCGACCCGTCCCGCCGCGCCGAACTGCGCGAACGCGGCAGCGTCCACGTACGGCGGTTCGACTGGTCCACGGTCGGCGCGGACATCCTTTCGGTCTACGAGACGGTGACGACGGGCACGGCGGCGGTCGCGGCGGACGAACGCACCACGGGCCTGCGCGCCCGCTTCGGCCTCGCCCGGGACCGGGACTGAACCGGAGGGGGTACGGCCTGCGGGCGGTGGCCCCGAACCGCCCGTCCGGCGTTCGAGGACGAGGCCGTCCGGGATGAAGCGGGGGTCTGCGGGTGGCAGCCCCCGGGAACGCCGGCCGAGGCCCCGGTGCCCTCCGGCGATCCTGGCTGGGGCATCCGATCCCGCCCACCCCGGCGGAGCCCCCGGTAGCCTTTCCCGCCGTGAGCGCAACCCTCATCTGGATCCTCGTCGCCCTGGTCGCCGTCGCCCTGTACCTCAGCTGGACGGCCGGCCGGCTCGACCGCCTGCACTCCCGGATCGACGCGGCCCGCGCCGCCCTCGACGCCCAACTGCTGCGCAGGGCCTCCGTCGCCCAGGAACTGGCGACCTCGGGCGTGCTGGACCCGGCCGCCTCGATGGTGCTGTACGAGGCCGCGCACGCCGCCAGACAGTCCGAGGAGGAGCAGCGCGAGGTCGCCGAGAGCGAGCTGAGCCAGGCACTGCGCGCCGTCTTCGCGGAGGTCCAGCAGGTCGAGGAGGTCCGCCGGGCACCCGGCGGAGAGGCGGCGGCCCGTGAGCTGACCGAGGCGGTGCGCAGGGTGCCGATGGCCCGCCGCTTCCACAACGACGCGGTCGGCGCGGCACGCAGGCTGCGCGAGCACCGCAAGGTCCGGTGGTTCCGGCTGGCCGGCCACGCGCCCTTCCCCCTGGCCTTCGAGATGGACGACGAGCCACCCGCCGCCCTCGTGGACCGGGCCGCCTGAGACCGCACCCCGCACGACCCGCTGTCACCTCCACGCCCCTGCGCCCTGGTGCCCCCGCTGTCCGGCCGGACGGCCCCTGCTCCCCGGCCTGACGGGCCCCCGGCCGGCCTGACGGTCCCCGGCCCCGGGCCCGTCCCCCAAAGGCCCAGGCACCCCCGCCCCGTCCCGCCCCCCGCTCAAAAGGATCCACCGACTCACCATTGGCCCTTGCTGTGGAATGGTCCAATCACGTTTTCTCGGTGCAGCAGAATCCCTCTTCCACCGAGTGAGGTCACCCCGTGTCCAGCACGCTTCCGGAGAACCAGGCCCCCGAGACCGGCACCGCGCGGGTGAAGCGCGGCATGGCCGAGCAGCTCAAGGGCGGCGTGATCATGGACGTCGTCACACCGGAGCAGGCGAAGATCGCCGAGGACGCGGGCGCCGTCGCCGTCATGGCCCTGGAGCGGGTTCCGGCCGACATCCGCAAGGACGGCGGCGTGGCCCGCATGTCCGACCCGGACATGATCGAGGGCATCATCGCGGCCGTGTCGATCCCGGTCATGGCCAAGTCCCGCATCGGCCACTTCGTCGAGGCCCAGGTCCTGCAGTCCCTCGGCGTGGACTACATCGACGAGTCCGAGGTCCTCACCCCGGCCGACGAGGTCAACCACTCCGACAAGTGGGCCTTCACCACGCCGTTCGTGTGCGGCGCCACCAACCTGGGCGAGGCCCTGCGCCGCATCGCCGAGGGCGCCGCGATGATCCGCTCCAAGGGCGAGGCCGGCACCGGCAACGTCGTCGAGGCCGTACGCCACCTGCGCCAGATCAAGAACGAGATCGCCCGGCTGCGCGGCTTCGACAGCCACGAGCTGTACGCCGCGGCCAAGGAGCTGCGCGCCCCGTACGAGCTGGTCAAGGAGGTCGCCGAACTCGGCAAGCTCCCGGTTGTGCTGTTCTCCGCCGGCGGTGTCGCCACCCCGGCCGACGCCGCCCTGATGCGCCAGCTCGGTGCCGAGGGCGTCTTCGTCGGCTCCGGCATCTTCAAGTCGGGCGACCCGGCCAAGCGCGCCGCCGCCATCGTGAAGGCCACCACCTTCTACGACGACCCGAAGATCATCGCGGACGCGTCCCGCAACCTCGGCGAGGCCATGGTCGGCATCAACGTCGACGTCCTCCCCGAGACCGAGCGCTACGCCAACCGCGGCTGGTAACCCCATGAGCACTCCTGTGATCGGCGTCCTGGCCCTCCAGGGCGACGTACGGGAGCACCTCGTCGCCCTGGCCGCGGCCGACGCCGTGGCCAGGCCGGTGCGGCGCCCCGACGAACTCGCCGAGGTGGCCGGACTCGTCATCCCCGGCGGTGAGTCCACCACCATCTCCAAACTGGCCGTCCTCTTCGGCCTCATGGACCCGCTCCGCGCGCGCGTACGGGACGGCCTGCCCGTGTACGGGACCTGCGCGGGCATGATCATGCTGGCCGACAAGATCCTCGACCCGCGCTCGGGCCAGGAGACCGTCGGCGGGATCGACATGATCGTGCGCCGCAACGCCTTCGGCCGGCAGAACGAGTCCTTCGAGGCGGCGGTCGACGTCACCGGGATCGCGGGCGATCCTGTAGAGGGCGTCTTCATCCGCGCCCCCTGGGTGGAGTCGGTCGGAGCGGCGGCCGAGGTGCTCGCCGAGCACGACGGCCACATCGTCGCGGTCCGCCAGGGCAACGCGCTCGCCACCTCGTTCCACCCGGAACTGACCGGCGACCACCGGGTCCACGCCCTGTTCGTCGACATGGTGCGCGCGAACCGCACGGCGGAGTCCTTGTAGGATCTCTGGCGTTCGCTGCAGAGACGGGTTACGCGAAGGAGACAGGCAGATGTCCGGCCACTCTAAATGGGCCACGACGAAGCACAAGAAGGCCGTGATCGACGCCAAGCGCGGCAAGCTCTTCGCGAAGCTCATCAAGAACATCGAGGTAGCGGCGCGGATGGGCGGCGCCGACCCGGAGGGGAACCCGACGCTCTACGACGCCATCCAGAAGGCGAAGAAGCAGTCGGTCCCGAACAAGAACATCGACTCCGCCGTCAAGCGCGGCGCGGGCCTGGAGGCCGGCGGCGCCGACTACGAGACGATCATGTACGAGGGCTACGGCCCCAACGGTGTCGCGGTGCTCATCGAGTGCCTCACCGACAACCGCAACCGCGCCGCCTCCGACGTCCGTGTCGCCATGACCCGCAACGGCGGCTCCATGGCCGACCCGGGCTCGGTGTCGTACCTCTTCAACCGCAAGGGCGTCGTGCTCGTCCCCAAGGGCGAGCTGACCGAGGACGACGTCCTCGGTGCCGTCCTGGACGCGGGTGCCGAGGAGGTCAACGACCTCGGTGAGTCCTTCGAGGTGCTCAGCGAGGCCACCGACCTGGTCGGGGTCCGCAGCGCCCTCCAGGACGCCGGGATCGACTACGACTCCGCCGAGGCCAACTTCGTCCCGACCATGCAGGTCGAACTGGACGAGGAGGGCGCCAAGAAGATCTTCAAGCTGATCGACGCGCTGGAGGACAGCGACGACGTGCAGAACGTCTTCGCCAACTTCGACGTCAGCGACGAGGTCATGGAGAAGGTCGACGCGTAACGCCGCGACCATCCGCAGGGCTGCACGGGCGTACGGGCCGACGGGACACACCCGTCGGCCCGTCCCTTTGCCCGGCGTTGTCGGTGGCACCCGATAGCCTGCACGAACTGGGGGAACCGCCCGGCGGAGCCGGGGGAGAGCGAAGGGACGGGGCGCGTGCGTGTGCTGGGGGTGGACCCGGGGCTGACCCGCTGCGGCGTCGGGGTGGTCGAGGGCGTCGCCGGGCGCCCGCTCACGATGCTCGGCGTGGGTGTCGTCCGCACCCCCGCGGACGCCGAGCCGGCCCACCGGCTGGTCGCCGTGGAACAGGGCATCGAGACCTGGCTCGACGAACACCGCCCCGAGTGCGTGGCCGTGGAGCGCGTCTTCAGCCAGCACAACGTGCGCACGGTGATGGGCACCGCCCAGGCCAGCGCCGTCGCCATGCTCTGTGCGGCCCGCCGGGGCATCCCGGTCGCCCTGCACACCCCCAGCGAGGTCAAGGCGGCCGTCACCGGCACCGGCCGCGCTGACAAGGCCCAGGTCGGCGCCATGGTCACCCGGCTGTTGCGGCTGGACGCGCCGCCGAAACCCGCGGACGCCGCCGACGCCCTGGCCCTCGCCATCTGCCACATCTGGCGCGCCCCCGCGCAGAACCGGCTCCAGCAGGCCGTGGCCCTGCACGCAGCCAGAACACCGCCCGTAGCACCGAAAGGCCGTACGCCATGATCGCCTTCGTGAGCGGCACGGTCGCCGCACTCGCTCCCGACACCGCGGTGGTCGAGGTGGGTGGTGTCGGCATGGCCGTCCAGTGCACGCCGAACACGCTCTCCACGCTCCGTGTGGGCCGGCCCGCGAAGCTCGCCACCTCCCTGGTGGTCCGCGAGGACTCACTGACCCTGTACGGCTTCGTGGACGACGACGAACGCCAGGTCTTCGAGCTGCTGCAGACCGCGAGCGGCGTCGGCCCGCGCCTCGCCCAGGCCATGCTGGCCGTGCACGCCCCCGACGCGCTGCGCCGCGCGGTCTCCACGGGGGACGAGAAGGCGCTCGTCGCCGTCCCCGGCATCGGCAAGAAGGGCGCCCAGAAACTGCTGCTGGAGCTGAAGGACCGGCTCGGCGAGCCGATCGGCGCCCCCGCCGTCGGCGCGCCGGTCACCCAGGGCTGGCGCGACCAGCTGCACGCGGCCCTGATCGGCCTCGGGTACGCGACCCGTGAGGCCGACGAGGCGGTCGCCGCGGTGACCCCGCAGGCCGAGGCGGCCGGCGGCGCCCCGCAGGTCGGACAGCTGCTGAAGGCCGCCCTCCAGACCCTCAACCGTGCCCGCTGACCACCTGGGCCACCCAGCTAGGAGACCTCAGTGAACTGGGACGACACGACCGGCGGCGCCGCACCCGAGCAGCCCGTCGCCCCCTCCGCGGACCGGCTGGTGGGCTCCGCCGCCGACGGTGAGGACCAGGCCGTCGAGGCCGCCCTGCGCCCCAAGGACCTCGGCGAGTTCATCGGCCAGGAGAAGGTCCGCGAACAGCTCGACCTGGTCCTGCGGGCCGCACGCGCGCGGGGCGCCACCGCCGACCACGTGCTGCTCTCCGGCGCCCCCGGCCTGGGCAAGACCACCCTTTCGATGATCATCGCGGCCGAGATGGGCGCCCCGATCCGCATCACCAGCGGCCCCGCCATCCAGCACGCGGGCGACCTCGCGGCGATCCTCTCCTCACTCCAGGAGGGCGAGGTCCTCTTCCTCGACGAGATCCACCGGATGTCCCGGCCCGCCGAGGAGATGCTCTACATGGCCATGGAGGACTTCCGCGTCGACGTCATCGTCGGCAAGGGCCCCGGCGCCACCGCCATCCCGCTCGAACTGCCCCCGTTCACCCTGGTCGGCGCCACCACCCGGGCGGGCCTGCTGCCGCCCCCGCTGCGCGACCGCTTCGGCTTCACCGCTCACATGGAGTTCTACGAGCCCGCCGAACTGGAGCGCGTCGTGCACCGTTCGGCCCAGCTGCTCGACGTCGGGATCGAGCCCGAGGGTGCCGCCGAGATCGCCGGCCGCTCCCGCGGCACACCCCGGATCGCCAACCGCCTGCTGCGCCGCGTTCGGGACTATGCGCAGGTCAAGGCCGACGGGCTGATCACGCGCGAGATCGCCGGCGCGGCCCTCGCGGTGTACGAGGTGGACGAGCGCGGCCTCGACCGGCTCGACCGCGCCGTCCTGCAAGCCCTGCTCAAGCTGTTCGGCGGCGGTCCGGTCGGTCTGTCGACCCTCGCCGTCGCGGTGGGGGAGGAGCGTGAGACGGTCGAGGAGGTCGCCGAGCCCTTCCTCGTCCGGGAGGGCCTGCTGGCCCGGACGCCGCGCGGGCGGATCGCGACGCCCGCGGCCTGGGCACACCTCGGCCTCACCCCGCCCCACGCGGCGGCTGCGGGAAACGGACAACAGGACTTGTTCGGGACGTGACCGCGGGCACGGTGGCCGGGACAGGAACCCAGGTGCCATGCTGAGCGTTGTTCCATGCGCGCGGACTCGCTTAGACTCCGCCGATGCCGCCCGACAAGCGGCGTCCGTCCACACCCCCAGCCACCAGGCCGCAGCCCGTCGCGGTCGTGCGAAGGAAATCCCGACCCGTGAATACCTTGACCCTTCTCCCGTTCATCGTGCTCATCGCGGCCATGTTCCTGATGACACGCTCGGCCAAGAAGAAGCAGCAGCAGGCCAGTGACATGCGGAACCAGATGCAGCCCGGTTCCGGTGTCCGCACGATCGGGGGCATCTACGCGACGGTCAAGGAGGTCAACGAGGAGACCGTCCTCCTTGACGCGGGCCCGGGCGTCGAGCTCCTCTTCGCGAAGAACGCCATCGGTGCCGTCCTCACCGACGACGAGTACAACCGCATCGTGCACGGCATCGAGCACGACCTGAAGTCGGACCTCGACATCGTCCCGGACGATGCCTCCTCCCTCACCGAGACCGACGAGCCCGCCGATGCCGCCCCGGCCGCCGACAAGGCCATCGACCTCGGCAAGAAGGACGCCGCCGAGGAGCCCGCCGACGCCGCCCCCGCCGCCGACAAGACCGTCGGCTCCGGCAAGGAGGCCGCTGCCGGGGAGCCCGCCGACAGCGCGGCGGCGGACGACGCGCCGAAGGCGGACGACGAGTCGAAGAAGACAGACGGCGGCTCCGACGCGAAGTAGTAACGTCCAGGGGTGCGCGGTTCCGGCTCGGGCACCCCTCGACGTGTGCTTCTCGCAGGGGTCCCGAACCACGTCATGGCCGCAGCCGCGCTGACCCGGCGCGGGACGGCCCGAGAGGGAGTACAAGAAGGTGGCAGCACCTAAGAAGGGCCGGAGCGCGAGCGCCCAGAGCAAGCCGGGGCGCTCGCTGGCCCTCATCCTGATCGCCATCGTGGCGCTCACCGGTGGAATGTTCGCCTCCGGGCACACCACCCCGCGTCTCGGCATCGACCTCGCCGGTGGTACGAGCATCACGCTCCAGGCGAAGGCCGACCAGGGGTCCGCGATCAACAAGGCCAACATGGACACCGCGGTCGAGATCATGAACCGCCGTGTCAACGGCCTGGGTGTCTCCGAGGCGGAGGTGCAGACCCAGGGGACGAGCAACATCATCGTCAACATCCCCAAGGGCACCAACTCCGAAGAGGCCCGCCAGCAGGTCGGCACCACCGCAAAGCTGTACTTCCGCCCGGTCCTGCAGAGCGAGCCCAGCTCCGCCACGCCGAGCGCGTCGCCGAGCACGTCGCCCAGCGGCAGCTCCTCGCCGTCGCCGTCGAGCAGCGCGTCGACCGGTGACAAGGCGTCCGCCCCCTCGTCGCCCACGGCATCCGAGACCTCCCAGGGCCGGGCCGTGACCGACGCCCTGAAGGCCGACGCCACACCGAACGCGTCGTCGGGCGCCTCGGACGCCGCGAGCCCGAGCGCCACGGACCCCGCCGGCTCCGCCGCGAACAGCGGTACCGACGCCGCCTCCAGCAAGGAGGAGGCCGAGTACGCCAAGCTGGACTGCTCCAAGGCAGCGGACCGGGCCACCGCCGGCAAGACGGCGAAGCCCGGCGACACGACCGTGGCCTGCGGCGAGATCAACAAGGTCTGGTACAAGTACCTGCTCGGCCCGGCCGCCGTCGACGGCACCGAGGTCAAGAAGGCGCAGGCGGTCTTCGACACGCAGACCGCGGCCGGCTGGCAGGTCCAGATGGACTTCAACTCCAGCGGCTCCAAGAAGTTCGCCGACGTCACCGGCAAGCTCGCCCAGAACCAGACCCCGCAGAACGAGTTCGGCATCGTCCTCGACGGTGAGGTCGTCTCCAGCCCGTACGTCAGCCAGTCCATCACCGGCGGCCAGGCGCAGATCTCGGGCAGTTTCACCCAGGAGGAGGCCCAGAGCCTCGCCAACATGCTGTCGTACGGCGCGCTCCCGCTCTCCTTCAAGGTGGCGAGCATGACCACCGTGACCGCCGCCCTCGGTGGCGAGCAGCTGCACGCCGGTCTGCTGGCCGGCGCCATCGGTCTCGCCCTGGTCGTGATCTACCTGGTCGTCTACTACCGGGGCCTGTCGCTGGTCGCGATGGCCTCGCTGCTGGTCTCCGCGATCCTGACCTACGTGATCATGTCGTTGCTCGGCCCGGCCATCGGCTTCGCGCTGAACCTGCCGGCCGTCTGCGGTGCGATCGTCGCGATCGGTATCACAGCGGACTCGTTCATCGTGTTCTTCGAACGCATCCGGGACGAGATCCGTGAGGGCCGCACGCTGCGCCCGGCCGTCGAGCGGGCCTGGCCGCGTGCCCGACGCACCATCCTGGTCTCCGACTTCGTGTCGTTCCTCGCCGCCGCCGTGCTGTTCATCGTGACCGTCGGCAAGGTCCAGGGCTTCGCGTTCACGCTCGGCCTGACCACCGTGCTCGACGTGGTCGTCGTCTACTTCTTCACCAAGCCGCTGATGACGATCCTCGCCCGCAAGAAGTTCTTCGCACAGGGCCACAAGTGGTCCGGACTCGACCCGAAGAGTCTGGGCGCCCAACCGCCGCTGCGCCGCACCCGCCGTCCCGCCGGACCTGCCGCCGGCCCTGTCGACCCGAAGGAAGCGTGAGCGATGTCGAAACTCGGCAACCTCGGCGCCCGACTCCACCGCGGCGAGATCAGCTACGACTTCGTCGGCAAGCGCAAGATCTGGTACGGCGTCTCCATCCTGATCACCATCACGGCCATCGTCGGCCTGGCGGTGCGCGGCCTGAACATGGGCATCGACTTCCAGGGCGGTGCCGTCTTCACCACCCCGAAGACCAGCGTCTCGGTGTCCCAGGCGGAGGACTACGCGAAGGCGGCCACCGGGCACGACGCGGTCGTCCAGAAGCTCGGCGCGGGTGGTCTGCGCATCCAGATCGCGGGCATGGACACCGAGAAGTCCGACGCCACCAAGGCCGAGCTGGCCAAGGACATGAAGCTGGACCCCGAGTCCATCGCCGCCGACCTGGTCGGCCCCAGCTGGGGTGACCAGATCGCCAACAAGGCCTGGGAGGGTCTGGCGATCTTCATGGTCCTCGTGGTGATCTACCTGGCGATCGCCTTCGAGTGGCGGATGGCGGTCGCGGCCCTGGTCGCGCTGATCCACGACATCACCATCACCACCGGCATCTACGCCCTGGTCGGCTTCGAGGTCACACCCGGTACGATCATCGGTCTGCTGACGATCCTCGGTTACTCGCTCTACGACACGGTCGTCGTCTTCGACAGCCTCAAGGAGCAGACGAAGGACATCACCAAGCAGACCCGCTTCACCTACAGCGACATCGCCAACCAGTCGATCAACGGCACCCTGGTCCGTTCGATCAACACCACGGTCGTCGCGCTGCTGCCGGTCGCGGGCCTGCTGTTCATCGGCGGCGGCGTCCTCGGCGCGGGCACGCTCAACGACATCTCGCTGTCGCTGTTCGTCGGTCTCGCCGCCGGTGCCTACTCGTCGATCTTCATCGCCACGCCGCTCGTCGCCGACCTCAAGGAGGCCGAGCCGCAGATGAAGGCCCTGAAGAAGCGGGTCCTCGCCAAGCGCGCCCAGTCCGCCGCCGAGGAGGAGATGGCCGAGGCCCGGGTCGGCGGCTCCGAGGGACCGGATGACGCGGCCCCGGCCGCCGTCGGTCCGCGCAACCAGCCCGCGTCCCGCACTCGCGGCCGTGACCGACCGTCCGGGAAGCGCCGATGACGGACATCAGGGAGCTGCTGCTCAGCCGCATCCGGGACGTCGCGGACTACCCGGAGCCGGGCGTGATGTTCAAGGACATCACCCCGCTCCTGGCGGACCCGGCCGCGTTCACCGCGCTCACCGACGCCCTCGCCGAGATCGCCGGGCGCACCGGCGCCACCAAGGTCGTCGGCCTGGAGGCCCGGGGCTTCATCCTGGGCGCCCCGGTCGCCCTCCGGGCCGGCCTCGGCTTCATCCCGGTCCGCAAGGCGGGCAAGCTCCCCGGAGCGACCCTCAGCCAGGTGTACGAGCTGGAGTACGGCTCCGCAGAGATCGAGGTGCATGCCGAGGACCTCGGCAAGGACGACCGGATCCTGATCGTCGACGACGTGCTCGCCACCGGCGGCACCGCGGAGGCGTCGGTCCATCTCGTCCACCGCGCGGGCGCGGAGGTCGCGGGCGTCGCGGTCCTGATGGAGCTGGGGTTCCTGCGGGGTCGCGCCCGGCTTGAGCCCACGCTGATGGGTGCCCCGCTGGAAGCGCTGATCGTGGTCTGATCCGGCCCCTACGGCACGTCACGGTGCCTTCGCGGTGCGTCGCTTCGACGCACCGCGAAGGCACCGTTTCTGTTTGCGCCTTTGATCATCGGCAGGAAGACAGCGCTTTCGGGATCTCGATTGACATGTACTGCCGGTTAAGTTTGAATGATCAAAACGTTACCGGATCACGTGATCACTGCTCCGGGCACGGGGGGGCACCTATCGACTTGTCTTACGGGGCATGCGCGTGTGTCTGGCGTTTTCCGCTGCCCGGAGAGGGTTCGTGGGACATGGAGCAGGGGGATTTTCATGTTGCGCATGAGATCGATCGCGGCCGTCACTTCGATTGCCGCGGCGTCCTTCCTCGGAGCGGCCGCGAGCCCGGCGCAAGCGGGTACCGGCATGCTCATCGCGGTGCAGATCAACGATTTCCAGGACTGGGGCAACTTCAACCAGGACCCGGTGGGAGGCACCAACCCCACTCCGGGTGACGCCATCCGAGCCTGCGACTTCACGGCGGACGGGTGGGGAGTCACCGCCTACCTGGACATCGGGCGGAACGGGTCCTGGGACCGTACGTCCACGACGAGCGGCCATTCCGCGGACTACTGCAGCCCCTGGGCGACCGGTGACCTCGCCGAGGGGACCAAAGTGACCCTCAAGGCGTGCAACACGAAGTCCGGCTACGCGCCGAAGAACTGCAAGGAGGAGGACACCGTCGCCTGACGGTCGTATTCCGGTCGGCGCGACGAGGTTCTCTTCACCCGGCCGTCCGGGCCTTCAAGGGACCTGTGACGACTGTGCCGCCTCGAAGGGGCGGGCCCCGGAGGAATCCGGCGCCCGCCCCTTGCGTTTCTCGTGTGGAAGGCTCTCACACCGTCCTGCAGGCGATGCCGGAGCCCAGGATCGCTACGATGGATCCTCCGGAGCCTGACCGGGGCACCCGGATCGCGCACGAGGAGCCCTCTTGCCAGACGAGGCCCAGCCACTGACCGCCGCCAAGCCCGAGCCCGCCTCGGCGCCCGCGGCCAAGCCCGCGCCGAACGTGTCGCAGACGAAGAACGACACCCGTGGGCCGGTCGAGCACGCCCAGTCCGCGCCCGCCGAGAAGTCGGCCGAGACCTCGCGCCCCAAACCGGTACCCGCCGAGCGCCCGGTGACCCGCCCCAACAGCGGCCAGCCCGCGCGCACCGGCTCCTCCAACCGCGTCCGGGCCCGGCTCGCCCGCCTCGGCGTGCAGCGCGCGAACCCGTACAACCCGGTCCTGGAGCCGCTGCTGCGGATAGTGCGCAGCAACGACCCCAAGATCGAGAACGCCACCCTGCGCCAGATCGAGCGCGCCTACCAGGTCGCCGAGCGCTGGCACCGCGGCCAGAAGCGCAAGAGCGGCGACCCGTACATCACCCACCCGCTCGCGGTCACCACCATCCTCGCCGAGCTGGGCATGGACCCGGCCACCCTGATGGCCGGGCTGCTGCACGACACCGTCGAGGACACCGAGTACGGCCTCGACGACCTGCGCCGCGACTTCGGCGACGTCGTCGCCCTGCTCGTCGACGGCGTCACCAAGCTGGACAAGGTCAAGTTCGGCGAGGCCGCGCAGGCGGAGACCGTGCGCAAGATGGTCGTCGCCATGGCCAAGGACCCGCGCGTCCTGGTCATCAAGCTCGCCGACCGCCTGCACAACATGCGCACGATGCGTTACCTCAAGCGGGAGAAGCAGGAGAAGAAGGCGCGCGAGACCCTGGAGATCTACGCGCCGCTCGCCCACCGGCTGGGCATGAACACCATCAAGTGGGAGCTGGAGGACCTCGCCTTCGCGATCCTCTACCCGAAGATGTACGACGAGATCGTCCGGCTGGTGGCCGAGCGGGCACCGAAGCGTGACGAGTACCTGGCCATAGTGACCGACGAGGTCCAGTCCGACCTGCGGGCCGCCCGCATCAAGGCGACCGTCACCGGCCGGCCGAAGCACTACTACAGCGTCTACCAGAAGATGATCGTCCGCGGCCGGGACTTCGCGGAGATCTACGACCTGGTGGGCATCCGCGTCCTGGTGGACACCGTCCGCGACTGCTACGCGGCGCTGGGCACCGTGCACGCGCGCTGGAACCCGGTTCCGGGGCGTTTCAAGGACTACATCGCGATGCCCAAGTTCAACATGTACCAGTCGCTGCACACGACGGTGATCGGTCCCAACGGCAAGCCCGTCGAACTGCAGATCCGCACCTTCGACATGCACCGCCGTGCCGAGTACGGCATCGCCGCGCACTGGAAGTACAAGCAGGAGGCCGTCGCCGGTGCCTCCAAGGTCCGTACCGACGTGCCCAAGCCGACCGGCAAGGCCGGCAAGGAAGCCGCCGCCATCAACGACATGGCGTGGCTGCGGCAGTTGCTGGACTGGCAGAAGGAGACCGAGGACCCCGGGGAGTTCCTGGAGTCGCTGCGCTTCGACCTGTCCCGCAACGAGGTCTTCGTCTTCACCCCCAAAGGCGACGTCATCGCGCTGCCCGCCGGTGCCACCCCGGTCGACTTCGCGTACGCGGTCCACACCGAGGTCGGCCACCGCACCATAGGAGCACGGGTCAACGGCCGCCTTGTACCGCTCGAATCCACCCTGGACAACGGCGACCTGGTGGAGGTCTTCACCTCCAAGGCAGCCGGCGCCGGTCCCTCCCGGGACTGGCTCGGCTTCGTCAAGTCACCGCGCGCCCGCAACAAGATCCGGGCCTGGTTCTCCAAGGAGCGCCGCGACGAGGCGATCGAGCAGGGCAAGGACGCCATCGTCCGCGCGATGCGCAAGCAGAACCTGCCGATCCAGCGGATCCTCACCGGCGACTCGCTCGTCACGCTCGCGCACGAGATGCGCTACCCGGACATCTCCGCGCTGTACGCGGCGATCGGCGAGGGGCACGTCTCCGCGCAGAACGTCGTGCAGAAGCTGGTGCAGGCGCTCGGCGGCGAGGAGGCGGCCACCGAGGAGATCGACGAGAGCGTGCCGCCCTCGCACGGCCGGGGCCGGGGGCGCCGCTCCAGCGCCGACCCGGGCGTGGTCGTCAAGGGTGTCGAGGACGTGTGGGTCAAGCTGGCCCGCTGCTGTACGCCGGTGCCCGGTGACCCGATCATCGGCTTCGTCACGCGCGGCAACGGCGTCTCGGTGCACCGCAGCGACTGCGTCAACGTGGAGTCACTGTCCCGGGAGCCGGAGCGGATCCTGGAGGTCGAGTGGGCGCCCACCCAGTCCTCGGTCTTCCTCGTCGCCATCCAGGTCGAGGCGCTGGACCGCTCCCGGCTCCTGTCGGACGTCACCCGTGTCCTGTCGGACCAGCACGTCAACATCCTCTCCGCGGCCGTCCAGACCTCCCGCGACCGCGTCGCCACCTCCCGCTTCACCTTCGAGATGGGCGACCCGAAGCACCTGGGACACGTCCTGAAGGCGGTCCGGGGCGTGGAGGGCGTGTACGACGTGTACCGGGTGACCTCGGCCCGCAGCCGGTGACACGTTCCCGCAGCCGGTGACACGTTCCCGCAGCAGGTGACACGCTCCCGAAGCCGGTGAGATCCCGGAAGCCGCCAGCGGCCCGTACGCCGCCTGGGCGGCCTGGGTGGCACAAGAACCAGCAGAGGTGTCCGCGACGCCGAGAGGGCCCCGTACGCGACGTACGGGGCCCTCTCGCGGGCGACGGGCGGAGTGGTCCGGCCGGCAATCAGCCGCCGAACTCCTGCAACCCCTTCAACGCCTGGTCCAGGAGTGCCTGACGGCCCTCCAGCTCCCGTTCCAGCTTCTCGGCCCTGGACGCGTTGCCCTGGGCCCGAGCCTGCTCGATCTGGCCCCGCAGCTTGTCCACGGCGGCCTGGAGCTGACCGGTCAGCCCCTCGGCACGCGCGCGTGCCTCCGGGTTGGTCCGGCGCCACTCGGACTCCTCGGCCTCCTGGATCGCCCGGTCGACCGTGTGCATCCGGCCCTCGACCCTGGGACGCGCGTCGCGCGGCACATGGCCGATGCCCTCCCAGCGCTCGTTGATCGAACGGAAGGCGGCCCGGGCGGCCTTGAGGTCGCTGACCGGCAGGAGCTTCTCGGCCTCCTCGGCCAGCTCCTCCTTGAGCTTCAGGTTCTCCGTCTGCTCGGCGTCCCGCTCGGCGAACACCGAACTGCGGGCGGCGAAGAAGACGTCCTGCGCACCGCGGAAGCGGTTCCACAGGTCGTCCTCGTGCTCGCGCTGGGCGCGGCCCGCGGACTTCCACTCCGTCATCAGCTCGCGGTAGCGGGCCGCCGTCGGACCCCAGTCCGTCGAGTCGGACAGCGCCTCGGCCTCGGCGACCAGCCGCTCCTTGGCCTTGCGGGCGTCCTCGCGCTGCGCGTCCAGCTGCGCGAAGTGCGCCTTGCGGCGCTTGGAGAACGCCGACCGGGCGTGTGAGAAGCGGTGCCACAGCTCGTCGTCCGACTTGCGGTCGAGCCGCGGCAGACCCTTCCAGGTGTCCACCAGGGCACGCAGCCGCTCGCCGGCGGCCCGCCACTGGTCGGACTGCGCCAGCTGCTCGGCCTCGACCACCAGGTCCTCCTTGGCCTTGCGGGCCTCGTCGGACTGCTTGGCCCGCTGCACCTTCCGCTCCTCGCGGCGGGCCTCGACGGTCGCCACGAGCTTGTCCAGCCGACCGCGCAGCGTTTCCAGGTCACCCACCGCGTGATGCGCGTCCACCTGCTCGCGGAGGTGGCCGATCGCGGTCTGGGCGTCCTTCGCCGACAGGTCGGTGGTCTGCACTCGCTTTTCGAGGAGGCCGATTTCGACGACCAGGCCCTCGTACTTGCGCTCGAAGTAGGCCAGCGCCTCCTCGGGGGAGCCGGCCTGCCAGGAACCGACGACCTGCTCGCCGTCGGCCGTACGCACGTACACGGTCCCCGTCTCGTCGACGCGGCCCCACGGGTCGCTGCTCACAGCGCCTCCTCCACATGATGCCTGCGCAGGGCTCGTACACCCCCGGGCATCGTCCACAGTTTCGTCACGGCCAACATAGGCGACCGGCGGGTTGCCTGTCCGCATCCCGCGCGACCGAAATTCCACGCCCGGCCGTCATGGCCGTCAGGACTTGGTGACCGTCGCCTTGTTGATCACGACCGTCGCGTTCGGGGCACCGTCACCGGCCCCCGTGTTCTCGCCCGCGTCGGCGATCTTCTTGAGCACCTTCATGCCCGCCTCGTCGATCGTTCCGAACGGTGTGTAGCTGGGCGGCAACTGACTGTCCTGGTACACGAGGAAGAACTGGCTGCCGCCGGTGTGTGCCTGACCGGTGTTCGCCATCGCGACCGTGCCCGCCGGATAGACGCTGTTCTTCAGGCTCTTGTCCTTCAGATTCTCGTCCGGGATGGTGTAGCCGGGACCGCCGCTGCCGGTGCCCGTCGGGTCGCCGCACTGCAGCACGTAGATCCCGTTCGTGGTGAGCCGGTGGCACTTGGTGTGGTCGAAGTAGCCCTTGCCGGCGAGGAAGTCGAACGAGTTCACGGTGTGCGGAGCCGCCGCCGTTTTCAGCGCGATGTCGATCGCCCCGCAGGTCGTGTCCAGCTTCATGGTGTAGTCGGCCGACTTGTCGATCGTCATGGCTGGCTCCTTCTTCCAGCTGAGCTTCTCCACCGACCCCTTGGCGGGCTTCTCGCACGGGTCGGGGGCCTTGCTGGTGGCCGAGGCGCTGGGCGTCACCTCGGCACTCGCGTTCGACTTGTCGTCGTCGTTCTTCAGCACTCCGGTCGTGTACAGCGCGACGCTGCCGATGACGATCACGCCGAGTACCGACGCGATCACGGAGTTGCGCATGCGTGATTTGCGCCGTGCGGACGTACGCCGCTGCTGCTGCCGCAAGAACTTCTCCCGGGCGAGCTGACGCCGCCGCTTCTCCTGGCTGACCACCGGGTTCTCTCCTCATGCGTGTCGTGTGCCGACCGGTACGCGTGGGTTCTGTGAGCCGACCGCCGCGTGTAGCCCCGTACCGTATATGGGTTAGCTGAGGAATCGGCAGCGCCGGTAGGCTCTGACAACAGCTGAAGCCGCCCCGTAATCAACACAACAAAGGACGATCGTGCTCATTGCCGGGTTCCCCGCCGGGGCCTGGGGGACGAACTGTTATCTCGTCGCCCCCGCCGCCGGTGAGGAGTGCGTGATCATCGACCCGGGCCATCAGGCCGCCGCAGGAGTCGAGGAAGCGCTCGGAAAGCATCGGCTCAAGCCCGTCGCCGTCGTCCTGACGCACGGCCACATCGACCATGTCGCCTCGGTCGTCCCGGTGTGCGGCGCGCACGACGTGCCCGCCTGGATCCACCCCGAGGACCGGTACATGATGAGCGACCCGGAGAAGGCCATCGGCCGCGCCATCGGGATGCCGCTCATGGGTGAGCTGACGGTGGGGGAGCCGGGCGACGTCAGGGAACTGACGGACGGGGCCAGGCTGGAACTGGCCGGTCTGGAGCTGACCGTGACCCACGCGCCGGGCCATACCAAGGGGTCGGTGACGTTCGGTCTGCCCGAGTCGGCGGAGATCCCGCCGGTCCTGTTCTCGGGCGACCTGCTGTTCGCCGGCTCCATCGGACGCACCGACATGCCCGGTGGCTCCATGGCGGACATGCTCGAATCGCTGGCCCGTGTGGTCCTGCCGCTCGACGACTCCACCGTAGTACTCCCGGGCCACCAGGAGCACACGACCATCGGCCGTGAACGCGCCACCAACCCCTATCTGCGGCAGGTGGCCGCCGGCCTGGGAGCGAACGAGGGCGCTCCCCGACGAGGATTGTGACGAGAGACTTCCGTGAGCACCTTCAACGCCCCCAAGGGCACGTACGACCTGATCCCCCCGGAGAGCGCCAAGTACCTGGCCGTCCGTGAGGCGATCGCGGCGCCCCTGCGCAATTCCGGTTACGGCTACGTCGAGACGCCCGGCTTCGAGAACGTGGAACTCTTCGCGCGCGGAGTCGGCGAGTCCACCGACATCGTGACGAAGGAGATGTACGCCTTCGAGACCAAGGGCGGCGACAAGCTCGCCCTGCGCCCCGAGGGCACCGCTTCCGTGCTGCGCGCGGCTCTTGAGGCCAACCTGCACAAGGCGGGCAACCTCCCCGTCAAGCTCTGGTACTCCGGCTCGTACTACCGCTACGAGCGCCCGCAGAAGGGGCGTTACCGCCACTTCTCCCAGGTCGGCGCCGAGGCGATCGGCGCCGAGGACCCCGCGCTGGACGCCGAGCTGATCATCCTGGCGGACCAGGCGTACCGCTCGCTCGGGCTGCGCAACTTCCGGGTCCTGCTGAACAGCCTCGGCGACAAGGAGTGCCGGCCGGTCTACCGGGCGGCGCTCCAGGAGTTCCTGCGCGGCCTCGACCTGGACGAGGACACCCGCCGTCGCATCGAGATCAACCCGCTGCGGGTGCTCGACGACAAGCGCGAGTCCGTGCAGAAGCAGTTGACCGGCGTGCCGCTGCTGCGCGACTACCTGTGCGACGCCTGCAAGGCGTACCACGAGGAGGTCCGTGAGCTGATCACCGCGGCGGGTGTGGGCTTCGAGGACGACCCGAAGCTGGTGCGCGGCCTGGACTACTACACGCGGACGACCTTCGAGTTCGTGCACGGCGGCCTCGGTTCGCAGTCCGCGGTCGGCGGCGGCGGACGCTACGACGGCCTGTCGGAGATGATCGGCGGCCCGGCGCTCCCGTCGGTCGGCTGGGCCCTCGGCGTCGACCGTACGGTGCTGGCCCTGGAGGCAGAGGGCGTCGACCTCGACCTGCCGTCGCCGGTCAGCGTCTTCGCGGTCCCGCTCGGGGCGGACGCCAGGCGTGTGCTGTTCGCCAAGGTCACCGAGTTGCGCAAGGTGGGCATCGCGGCGGACTTCTCCTACGGTGACCGGGGCCTGAAGGGCGCCATGAAGAACGCCAACCGCAGCGGCGCCCGCTACACCATCGTGGCCGGCGAGCGGGACCTCGCCGACGGTGTCGTCCAGCTCAAGGACATGGACTCCGGCGAGCAGACGTCGATCGGCGTGAACGAGATCGTGGCCGAACTGGAGTCGCGCCTCGGCTAGTGTCTCGGCAGGCAACGTTTGCCCGTCAAGGAGCGGCGTTCGGTGCGTGCTCTGGGGGTCCCCCCTGCTCGAAGAGCTTGGGGGAGTGCCGGCCGGAAGTCCTCGTACTGGACGTACTTGGGCTTTCGGCCGGTGCGGCGAGAGCACGTGCCGGGCGTCGCGACGGGGCGAACGTTGCCTGTCGGGGCACTAGCGGTGGGGCGCCGCCGCCGGTGCGGCGGCGCCCGCAGGGACGGGGAACCGCCCGGCCGACCCACCACGGCGCGGGCCACCGGCGAAGGGCGGCCCCTGACCCTCCTCCCGGCGGGCCGCCGCGTCGTCAATCCGGCGCCGCCGGTTCGCCCGGCCAGGCGATTCCGGGACCGTCCGTCCCCCCCATCCGTCCACCGGGAATTCGCCCGCCTGTGCTGTCATGGCAGTACGGGTCGGCCAGGAACCAACGCTCCGGGACGATCGTGCGCACCTCCTCGGGTCGGCCACTTACGGCCACCGGAGGATGTCCGGATCCCCGGTGCGGCACAATGGCCCCTGGCCGAAGAAGGTCCAACTCTCAAGCAGACGGAATCGGCGGGATGAGCAAGACGACAGTCAAGGACGCCTCCACGGAGCCCGAGCCCGACTCCGGGCGTGCCCCCGGCACGCGGACGGAGGGCGGCAGCCGCGCCTTCGCCCTGCTGCTGGTGATCACCGGCGCGGCCGGCCTGCTCGCCGCCTGGGTCATCACGATCGACAAGTTCAAACTGCTGGAGGCGAAGGTCGAGGGGAAGACCTTCACCCCCGGATGCAGCCTCAACCCGGTCGTCTCCTGCGGCAGCGTCATGGAGAGCAAGCAGGCCGCCGCCTTCGGCTTCCCGAACCCCATGCTCGGCCTGGTCTGCTACGGCATCGTCATCTGCGTCGGCATGAGCCTGCTCGCCCGGGCCCGGTTCCCCCGCTGGTACTGGCTGACCTTCAACTTCGGCACCCTCTTCGGCGTCGGCTTCTGCACCTGGCTGCAGTTCCAGTCCCTGTACCGGATCAACGCGCTGTGCCTGTGGTGCTGCCTGGCCTGGGTCGCCACGATCACCATGTTCTGGTACGTGACGTCGTTCAACGTCCGCAAGGGCTTCCTGCCCGCCCCGGGCTGGTTGAAGGGCTTCTTCGGGGAGTTCACCTGGGTGGTGCCGGTACTGCACGTCGGCATCATCGGCATGCTGATCCTGACCCGCTGGTGGGACTTCTGGACCGGCTGAGCCCGGTACGCGTCCCGTCGCCGGCCCGCCCGGCGGAGGGCCCGGTCGCGTTGTCAGTACCGTGATTTAGGGTTTCACCGTGGAACCCGACCTGTTCACCGCCGCGGCGGAAGAACGCCAGGAGAAGGACCCGGCAGGCAGCCCCCTGGCGGTGCGGATGCGCCCGCGCACCCTGGACGAGGTGGTGGGCCAGCAGCACCTGCTGAAGCCCGGCTCGCCGCTGCGCCGGCTGGTCGGCGAGGGTGCGGGCGGCCCGGCCGGACCCTCCTCGGTGATCCTCTGGGGCCCGCCCGGCACCGGCAAGACGACCTTGGCGTACGTCGTCTCCAAGGCCACCGACAAGCGCTTCGTGGAACTGTCCGCGATCACCGCGGGTGTCAAGGAGGTCCGGGCGGTCATCGACGGCGCCCGGCGGGCCACCGGTGGCTTCGGCAAGGAGACCGTCCTCTTCCTCGACGAGATCCACCGCTTCAGCAAGGCCCAGCAGGACTCCCTGCTCCCGGCCGTCGAGAACCGCTGGGTGACCCTGATCGCGGCCACCACCGAGAACCCGTACTTCTCCGTGATCTCCCCCTTGCTGTCCCGCTCCCTCCTGCTCACCCTCGAACCCCTCACCGACGACGACCTGCGCGGCCTGCTCCGTCGCGCCCTGGCCGACGAGCGGGGCCTCGTCGCTGCCGTCGCCCTTCCCGAGGAGACCGAGGAGCACCTGCTGCGGATCGCGGGCGGCGACGCCCGCCGTGCGCTGACGGCCCTGGAGGCGGCGGCCGGTGCGGCGCTCGACAAGGGCGAGCCGGAGATCGCTCTCGCCACCCTGGAGGAGACGGTCGACCGGGCCGCGGTGAAGTACGACCGCGACGGCGACCAGCACTACGACGTGGCCAGCGCCCTCATCAAATCCATCCGCGGCTCCGACGTGGACGCGGCGCTGCACTACCTGGCGCGGATGATCGAGGCCGGCGAGGACCCCCGTTTCATCGCCCGCCGGCTGATGATCTCCGCCAGCGAGGACATCGGCCTCGCCGATCCGAACGCCCTGCCGCTCGCGGTGGCCGCCGCCCAGGCCGTCGCCATGATCGGTTTCCCGGAGGCGGCCCTCACCCTCAGCCACGCCACCATCGCCCTGGCCCTCGCCCCCAAGTCCAATGCCGCGACCACGGCGATCGGCGCCGCCCTGGACGACGTCCGCAAGGGCCTGGCAGGCCCGGTCCCGCCGCACCTGCGCGACGGGCACTACAAGGGCGCCGCCAAGCTCGGCCACGCACAGGGGTACGTCTACCCGCACGACCTGCCCGAGGGCATCGCCACCCAGCAGTACGCGCCGGACGGCCTCCAGGACCGCGAGTACTACACCCCGACCCGGCACGGTGCCGAGGCCCGGTACGCGGACGCGGTCGACTGGACCAGGAAACACCTGGGTCGCAAGCGGTCCTGAGCGCCCTGTAGACTTCCGCGAAGTGCTGTGTCCCGTGTCCGTGCCTCCGCAAGGAGAACCGGCACCACCAGAACGGGACATCCAGCCGGAACCCCAGGCCCGCGAGGGCCGGGGGATCCAGGAGCGTCGCGCACCGTCGAACGGTGTCGCGGGCAGCCCACCACCACCCCGGGGCTCCGGGACCGGTCGGTGGGCCACTCGCGTGCTGCACGTATGTGCCCAGACCAGGGGAGCGGCTGCCCACCCGGTCCGTCCTGCGGACCCGGCGGGATTCCCCGGCTGCGGATGCGACCTCCCTTAACCCTGGTGAAGCCGTATTCGCACAGAGAACATGAGGTGTTCGGTTCCATGGCGAACCAGTCCCGCCCCAAGGTCAAGAAGTCGCGTGCCCTCGGCATCGCGCTGACCCCGAAGGCCGTCAAGTACTTCGAGGCCCGTCCCTACCCGCCGGGTGAGCACGGACGTGGCCGCAAGCAGAACTCGGACTACAAGGTCCGTCTGCTGGAGAAGCAGCGGCTGCGCGCTCAGTACGACATCTCCGAGCGTCAGCTGGTGCGCGCCTACGAGCGTGCGTCCAAGGTCCAGGGCAAGACCGGTGAGGCCCTGATCGTCGAGCTGGAGCGCCGTCTCGACGCGCTGGTCCTGCGTTCGGGCATCGCCCGCACGATCTACCAGGCCCGTCAGATGGTCGTCCACGGCCACATCCAGGTCAACGGTCAGAAGGTCGACAAGCCGTCCTACCGGGTGCGTCCCGACGACGTCATCCAGGTCCGCGACCGCAGCAAGGACAAGACGCTCTTCCAGATCGCCCGTGAGGGCGGTTTCGCCCCCGACGGCGAGACCCCGCGCTACCTCCAGGTGAACCTCAGGGCCCTGGCGTTCCGCCTGGACCGTGAGCCGAACCGCAAGGAAGTCCCGGTGATCTGCGACGAGCAGCTCGTCGTCGAGTACTACGCCCGCTGATCACCCTCGGCGGCGGTACCACCGGCCTTGCGCCCGCGCCCGCCGCTTCCCACCGCACCGGTGGGAAGCGGCGGGCGTCGTCGTCCGCACGCCGACCCGGCCCCGCGCTGCGTGAGTACACGGCCGCGCTGCGTAGAATCGACGCGGCGCCGGACGCCGAAATCCGGTACGGCGGGCCACCACGGGCGCGATAGGGTCGGATGGCGACTTTCAGAGTGCCCGTCGGCAAGTGCCCGCCGAGAGCCCGTGGGCAGGGCACTCCAGTGACAACAGGAAGCGGTGCAGCGTGTCCGGTGGAGAGGTTGCCGGGATCCTGGTGGCCGTCTTCTGGGCGATCCTGGTGTCCTTCCTCGCCGTCGCCCTGGCGAGGCTGGCCCAGACGCTCAAGGCGACCACCAAGCTCGTGGCGGACGTGACCGACCAGGCCGTCCCGCTGCTCGCCGACGCCTCCGCCGCGGTGCGCTCGGCGCAGACCCAGATCGACCGGGTCGACGCCATCGCCTCGGACGTCCAGGAAGTCACGTCGAACGCGTCGGCGCTGTCGACGACCGTCGCGTCCACCTTCGGCGGCCCTCTCGTCAAGGTCGCGGCCTTCGGCTACGGCGTGCGCCGGGCGATCACCGGCCGCCGCGCGGAGCCCGCCGACGGCGGCCGCGAGGACGTGCCCGGCAAGGCGCCCCGTCGTACCGTGATCGTGGGCCGCACCATCCCGTCCGCGCGACGGGGGAAGCGGAACACCCGGGAAAAGAGAGACTGACCGAGCGATGTTCCGCCGTACGTTCTGGTTCACCACAGGTGTCGCCGCCGGTGTGTGGGCCACCGCCAAGGTCAACCGCAAGCTGAAGCAGCTGACCCCCGAGAGTCTGGCCGCGACCGCGGCGGACAAGGCGCTCGTGACGGGCCGGCGCGTCAAGGACCGCGCGGTGGGCTTCGCGCTCGACGTGCGGGACAACATGGCCCAGCGGGAAGCCGAACTCGAAGACGCGCTCGGCATCCACGAGACCCCGGAACTCCCCGTCCCTCCGCGGTACGCCGCCATCGAGAACCGCAGCAACCCGAAGTACGCCGATCCGACGACGTACTCGTACAACCGGAATGAGGACCACTGATGGAGTCGGCTGAGATTCGTCGCCGCTGGTTGAGCTTCTTCGAGGAGCGCGGTCACACCGTCGTCCCTTCGGCGTCGCTCATCGCGGACGACCCGACTCTGCTCCTCGTCCCGGCCGGCATGGTGCCGTTCAAGCCCTACTTCCTGGGTGAGGTCAAGCCGCCCTTCCCGCGCGCCACCAGCGTGCAGAAGTGCGTGCGCACGCCGGACATCGAAGAGGTCGGCAAGACCACCCGGCACGGCACGTTCTTCCAGATGTGCGGCAACTTCTCCTTCGGCGACTACTTCAAGGAAGGCGCCATCAAGCTCGCCTGGGAACTGCTCACCGCTCCCCAGGACAAGGGCGGTTACGGCCTGGAGCCGGAGAAGCTCTGGATCACCGTCTACAAGGACGACGACGAGGCCGAGCGCATCTGGCACGAGGTCGTCGGTGTGCCCAAGGAGCGCATCCAGCGCCTGGGCATGAAGGACAACTTCTGGTCCATGGGCGTACCGGGCCCGTGCGGCCCCTGCTCCGAGATCAACTACGACCGCGGCCCCGAGTTCGGCGCCGAGGGCGGCCCCGCCGTCAACGACGAGCGGTACGTGGAGATCTGGAACCTCGTCTTCATGCAGTACGAGCGCGGCGAGGGCACCGGCAAGGACAACTTCGAGATCCTCGGCGACCTGCCGAGCAAGAACATCGACACGGGCCTCGGCCTGGAGCGGCTCGCCATGATTCTGCAGGGCGTGCAGAACATGTACGAGATCGACACCTCCATGGCCGTGATCGACAAGGCCACCGAGCTGACCGGCGTGCGCTACGGCGACGCCCACGCCTCGGACGTGTCCCTGCGCGTGGTGACGGACCACATGCGCACCGCCACCATGCTCATCGGTGACGGCGTGACCCCCGGCAACGAGGGCCGCGGCTACGTCCTGCGCCGCATCATGCGCCGGGCCATCCGCAACATGCGCCTGCTCGGCGCCACCGGTCCGGTCGTGGCGGACCTCATCGACGTCGTCATCCGTGTGATGGGACAGCAGTACCCGGAGCTGGTCACCGACCGCGAGCGCATCGGGAAGGTCGCCCTCGCCGAGGAGAACGCCTTCCTCAAGACCCTGAGGTCCGGCACCAACATCCTCGACACCGCCGTCACCGAGACCAAGGCCACGGGTTCCACCGTCCTTGCCGGCGACAAGGCGTTCCTGCTCCACGACACCTGGGGCTTCCCGATCGACCTCACCCTGGAGATGGCCGCCGAGCAGGGCCTCACCGTGGACGAGGACGGTTTCCGCCGCCTGATGAAGGAGCAGCGGGAGCGCGCCAAGGCCGACGCCCAGGCCAAGAAGACCGGCCACGCCGACCTCGGCGCCTACCGGGAGATCGCCGACACCGCCGGCGAGACCGACTTCATCGGCTACGGCGACACCGAGGGCGAGTCCACGGTCGTCGGCATCCTGGTCGACGGCGTCCCCTCACCCGCCGCCACCGAGGGCGACGAGGTCGAGATCGTCCTCGACCGCACCCCGTTCTACGCCGAGGGCGGCGGCCAGATCGGCGACACCGGCCGCATCAAAGCGGACTCCGGTGCCGTCATCGAGGTCCGCGACACCCAGAAGCCCGTCCCCGGTGTGTACGTCCACAAGGGCGTCGTGCAGGTCGGCGAGGTGACGCTCGGCGCCAAGACGCACGCCACCATCGACGCCCGCCGCCGCAAGGCCATCGCCCGCGCCCACTCGGCCACCCACCTCACCCACCAGGCCCTGCGCGACGCCCTCGGCCCGACCGCCGCCCAGGCCGGTTCGGAGAACCAGCCCGGCCGCTTCCGCTTCGACTTCGGCTCGCCGTCCGCCGTTCCCACGGCCGTGATGACCGACGTCGAGCAGAAGATCAACGAGGTGCTCGCCCGCGACCTGGACGTCAACGCCGAGATCATGGGCATCGACGAGGCCAAGAAGCAGGGCGCCATCGCCGAGTTCGGCGAGAAGTACGGCGAGCGGGTCCGCGTGGTCACCATCGGTGACTTCTCCAAGGAACTGTGCGGCGGCACGCACGTGCACAACACCGCCCAGCTGGGCCTGGTGAAGCTGCTCGGCGAGTCGTCCATCGGCTCCGGTGTGCGCCGTATCGAGGCCCTGGTGGGCGTCGACGCCTACACCTTCCTCGCCCGCGAGCACACCGTCGTCAACCAGCTGACCGAACTGCTCAAGGGCCGCCCGGAGGAGCTGCCCGAGAAGGTCTCCGGCATGCTCGGCAGGTTGAAGGACGCCGAGAAGGAGATCGAGAAGTTCCGCGCCGAGAAGGTGCTCCAGGCCGCCGCCGGGCTCGCCGAGTCCGCCAAGGACGTCCGCGGGACCGCCGTCGTCACCGGCCGGGTCCCGGACAACACCACCCCGGACGACCTGCGCAAACTGGTTCTCGACGTGCGCGGACGCATCCAGGGCGGGCGGGCCGCCGTCGTCGCCCTGTTCACGGTGAACAACGGCAAGCCGCTCACGGTCATCGCCACCAACGAGGCCGCCCGCGCGCGCGGCCTGAAGGCCGGCGACCTGGTCCGTACCGCCGCCAAGACCCTCGGCGGCGGCGGAGGCGGCAAGCCGGACGTCGCCCAGGGCGGCGGCCAGCACCCGGCCGCCATCGGTGACGCCGTGGACGCCGTCGAGCGCCTGGTCGGCGAGACCGCCAAGTAAGAAACGGTCAAGGAATCATGCGCAGAGGACGTCGGCTTGCGATCGACGTCGGGGACGCCCGTATCGGGGTCGCCTCGTGCGACCCCGACGGGATCCTCGCGACCCCGGTGGAGACCGTCCCCGGACGGGACGTTCCGGCGGCCCACCGCCGGCTCAGGCAACTCGTCGAGGAGTACGAGCCGATCGAGGTCGTCGTCGGTCTGCCCCGTTCCCTCAAAGGGGGTGAAGGCCCGGCCGCGGTCAAGGTGCGCGGCTTCGCGCAGGAGCTGGCCAAGGGCATCGCACCCGTCGGCGTGCGTCTCGTCGACGAGCGGATGACGACCGTGACGGCAGGCCAGGGGCTGCGCGCGTCCGGGGTCACGGCCAGGAAGGGCCGCTCCGTCATCGACCAGGCGGCCGCCGTCATCATCCTCCAGCAGGCCCTGGAATCCGAACGGGTGTCAGGTAAGGCGCCCGGCGAGGGCGTCGAAGTGGTCATCTGATCGCGATACGGTAACGTTCCGCGCGATGCGGCGGTTTTCGAACAGCCGCCGCACATCAAGAGGCGGAACAGGACCCCGGCGGGCAGCCGCGGGACCGCCGCCTCGTGGCTCTAGGGGATCGATGACTGAGTATGGCCGGGGCCCGGGCCCCGAACCATGGCATCCCGAGGACCCGTTGTACGGGGACGGAGGATGGGGAGGACAGCAGACCCAGGCGGGTCAGCAGTCCCCCTACGGCGGCGTGCCGCAGCACCATCCCCAGCAGCCGCAGTACGGAGACTGGGACCAGCAGCAGGGCGGGTACGGCCAGCAGCAGTACCCGTACTACGACGAGCACGGCCGGCAGCACTACGCGCAACAGGGCGACCAGCACGACCAGCACTACGACCCGCAGGGCTACGCGGGTCAGCAGCCGCCGTACCCGCGGCAGGGCCAGCAGCAGCCGTACCCGGGGCCGCCCCAGGGCCAGTACCAGCAGGGCGGCTGGGACGCCAGCGGCTCCCACGGGCACGTGCCGCACGCCGCGGACCCGGGCGACCCCTACGGTCAGCAGCCCGCGGCGTACGGCGCGGAGCAGCCCGACCGCTACGGCACCCCCGACGCCTACCCGCCCCCGCAGCCGCCGGGGCGAAGACGGCCCGAGCCGGATCCCGAGACCGACTGGGACCCCGGCCCGGACCAGGGCGAGCACGCGTTCTTCACGGGCGACGACTCCGACGACGACGTCGACGACGACCCGAAGGGGCGCGGCGGACGCGGTGACCGACGGGGCAAGAACGCCAAGGGCGGCAAGGGAGCCAAGAAGCGGCGCAGCGGCTGCGCCTGCATGGTGGTCGTCCTGGTGTTCGGCGGCGGCCTCGGCGGGGTCGGATACTTCGGCCTGAAGTTCTACCAGAACCGTTTCGGTGCGGCCCCGGACTACCCGGGCAACGGCACCAGCGAGACCGTGACCGTGGAAATCCCCAAGGGAGCGGGCGGCTACGAGATCGGGCGGCGGCTCAAGGACTCCGGGGTCGTCAAGAGCGTCGACGCGTTCGTCTCCGCGCAGTCGCAGAACTCCCAGGGCGGCACGATCCAGGCCGGTGCCTATGTGCTGCACAAGGAGATGTCCGCCGCGAGCGCCGTGAAAATGATGCTCGACCCGAAGAGCCAGAGCAATGTGCTCGTCAAACCGGGTGAGCGCAACACTCAGGTGTACCAGGCGATCGACAAGCAACTCGGTCTTGCCTCCGGAACCACGAAGAAGACCGCGGACAAGGAATACAAGACCCTCGGGTTGCCGAGCTGGGCGCAGAACAACAGCCAGATCCGGGACCCGCTGGAGGGCTTCCTCTACCCCGGCACGTATCCCGCCGCGAAGGGCATGAAGCCCGACACGGTCCTCAAGCAGATGATCGGCACGGCCAAGGAGAAGTTCGCCGACTCCGGCCTCGAAGCCAAGGCCAAGGAACTCGGTCTGGACAACGCGTTCCAGCTCGTCACGGTCGCGAGCCTGGTCCAGGCCGAGGGCAAGACGCACGACGACTTCCGCAAGATGGCGGAAGTGATCTACAACCGGCTCAAGCCCACGAACACCGAGACCAACGGGCTGCTGCAATTCGACTCGACGTACAACTATCTGAAGGGCACCAGCAACATCCACATCACCGAGTCCGAGGTGCACGGCAACAAGGACCCGTACAACACGTACACCAACAAGGGCCTGCCGCCCGGTCCGATCGGCAACCCGGGCGACGACGCCCTGAAGGCCGCGCTGAATCCGACCCACGACGGCTGGATCTACTTCGTGGCGACCGACGGAAAGAGCAACACGGAATTCGCCAAGACCTACGAGGAATTCCAGCAGCTCCGGGACAAGTTCAACGCCAATTCGATCGGCTGACACCGGACGCCCGCCGTGCTCGGCGGCGGGCGGTTCCGGTAGCGTTGCGGCCCGACGCGGATCGGGGCGGCAAGGAACGGCGGAGCGGTGATGGAGAACGTCAGGCACAAGCGGGCCGCCGTGCTCGGTTCCCCCATCGCGCACTCGCTCTCCCCGGTGCTGCACCGGGCCGCGTACGCCGAACTCGGCCTCAGCGGCTGGACGTACGACCGCATCGAGGTCGACGAGGCCGGGCTGCCCGGTTTCTTCGAGCAGGTCGGCTCCGAGTGGGCGGGGCTCTCGCTGACCATGCCGCTGAAGCGGGCGGTCATCCCGCTGCTCGACGAGGTCAGTGACACGGCCGCCGCGGTGGACGCGGTCAACACGGTCGTGTTCACCGAGGACGGCCGTCGCCTCGGCGACAACACCGACATCCCGGGCATCGTGGCGGCCCTGCGCGAGCACGGAATCGAACAGGTCGGCTCCGCCGCCGTCCTCGGTGCCGGCGCCACCGCCTCCTCCGCGCTCGCCGCCCTGGCCCGGATCTGCACCGGCGAGGTCGTCGCCTACGTCCGCAGCGCGGCCCGCGCCGCCGAGATGCGGCAGTGGGGCCGCCGGCTCGACGTCGAGGTCCGTACGGCGGACTGGGCGGACGCGGCCGAGGCGCTGCACGCCCCCCTGGTCATCGCCACCACCCCCGCGGGCACCACCGACGCCCTCGCCGCCGCCGTACCGGACCAGCCCGCCACCCTCTTCGACGTGCTCTACGACCCCTGGCCGACCGACCTCGCGGCCCGCTGGTCCATGGCCGGCGGGGCCGTGGTCAGCGGCCTCGACCTCCTCGTCCACCAGGCGGTGCTCCAGGTCGAGCAGATGACCGGCCGCACGCCCGCCCCGCTGGACGCCATGCGCCGGGCCGGGGAGAAGGCCCTGGCCGACCGCTGAGCGTCCCCGTGCGTCCCGCCTGCTGGACCGGCGGCCGGGTCCGGACCGCGGACGTGGGAGGATCGGGAGTGACGAACCGGGCCGCGCAACCGGGCGGCGCCGTCGCCGTACGCGAAGACCCGCGTACGCAGGGCAGGACCAGGGCGCGATCTTCAGAGGAGCACCGTTGAGCAGGCTGCGTTGGCTTACCGCGGGGGAGTCCCACGGTCCCGCACTCGTCGCGACGCTGGAGGGGCTTCCCGCCGGTGTGCCGGTCACCACGGAGATGGTGGCGGACCATCTGGCGCGGCGGCGGCTGGGATACGGCCGGGGTGCGCGGATGAAGTTCGAGCGGGACGAGGTCACGTTTCTGGGCGGGGTGCGGCACGGGCTGACGTTGGGGTCGCCGGTCGCGGTGATGGTGGGGAACACGGAGTGGCCGAAGTGGGAGCAGGTCATGGCGGCCGATCCCGTTGACCCGGAGATCCTGGCGGGGTTGGCGCGAAATGAGCCGTTGACCCGGCCGCGGCCGGGTCATGCGGATCTGGCGGGGATGCAGAAGTACGGGTTCGGCGAGGCGCGTCCGGTGCTGGAGCGGGCGTCGGCGCGGGAGACGGCGGCGCGGGTGGCGCTGGGTGCGGTGGCGCGGTCGTATCTGAGGGAGACCGCGGGCATCGAGGTTGTCTCGCATGTGGTGGAGCTGGCGGCGGCGAAGGCGCCGTACGGTGTCTGCCCCACGCCCGCCGATGTGGAGCGGCTGGATGCGGATCCGGTGCGGTGTCTGGATGCGGGCGCGTCGAAGGCGATGGTCGCGGAGATCGACCGGGCGCACAGGGACGGGGACACGCTGGGTGGTGTGGTGGAGGTGCTGGCGTACGGGGTGCCGGTGGGGCTGGGCTCGCACGT
>NZ_JBIAXM010000009.1:0-332782 GCF_042896695.1 Streptomyces sp. NPDC001270
GCCCTCGGGCAGATGGGCGTGCTGGCGCGGCGGGGGGGGGGGGGCGGCGGGGGCGGGGGGGGCCCGGGGGGGGGGGGGCCGGGGGGGGGGGGGGGGGGGGGGGGGGGGGGGGGGGGGGGGGGGCCGCGGCCGGGGCCCCCCCCCCCCCCGCCCCGCAGTGCGAAGTGGGCACGGCCGGGCAGCTGGACGGAGGCTGGAAGAGGGAGAGGGAAGCCCGGAGGGAGAGGCGGAGAGGAGGCCGCCCAGCCGGATGGATGACTGATCGGACGAGTGGCTGATCGGACGGGTGACCGGCCTGACGGGCGGCTGATCAGACAGGTGACCGGTCTGACGAGTGGCTGATCGGACGGGTGACTGACGCAAGGGAGAAAGCCATGAAGGTCGGCATACTGACCGGTGGCGGAGACTGTCCCGGCCTGAACGCGGTGATCCGCAGCGTCGTCCGCAAGGGCATCGAGCAGTACGCCTTCGAGTTCGTCGGACTGCGCGACGGCTGGCGCGGAGCGCTCCAGAACCGCGTCGTCCCGCTGGACGTCTCCAGCGTGCGGGGGATCCTCCCGCGGGGCGGAACCATCCTCGGTTCCTCCCGGACCAACCCGTTCCAGCACGAGGACGGGGTTCGACGGGTGCAGGACACCCTCGCCGCGCACGACGTGGACGCGCTCGTCGTGATCGGCGGCGAGGACACCCTCAACGCGGCCGCCGGGCTCAGCGGCCTGGGGATCGGCCTGGTCGGCGTGCCGAAGACCATCGACAACGACGTGTGGGGCACGGACTACACCTTCGGCTTCGACACCGCCGTCGGCATAGCGACCGAGGCCGTCGACCGTCTGCACACCACCGCCGAGTCCCACATGCGCACCCTCGTGATGGAGGTGATGGGGCGGCACTCCGGCTGGATCGCCCTGTACTCGGGCGTCGCGGGCGGCGCCAACGTGATCCTCGTACCGGAGCGGCCGTTCGACATCGACGAGGTCTGCGGGTGGGTGAACAGCCGCTTCCGGATCAACTACGCGCCGGTCGTCGTGGTGGCCGAGGGCGCGGTCCCCAAGGACGGGAAGATGATCCTCAAGGACGACTCGGTGGACGAGTTCGGCCACGTCCGGCTGTCCGGGGTGGGCGAGTGGCTGGCCCGGGAGATCTCGCGGCGCACGGGCACGGACGCCCGCACCACCGTCCTCGGACACGTCCAGCGCGGCGGCACCCCGAGCGCCTTCGACCGCTGGCTGGCCACGCGGTTCGGGCTGCACGCCGTGGACGCGGTCAAGGACGGTGACTTCGGCGTCATGGTGGCGCTGGACGGCACCCGGATCGTCCGCGTGCCCCTCGCCGACGTCACGGGCCGGATCAAGACGGTCGATCCGTCGCTGTACGACGAGTTCGGGGTGTTCTTCGGCTGACCCGTTGCCTGTCGGGGCACTAGGGAGAGGCAGCGGCACCCAGTTCCGTGACGGTGGCACCGCCGCCCAGCCGGACGGCCGCCACCGCCGCCTGGTGCAGGTCGCGGCTGTGCCGCTCGGAACGGCAGGGGACCGGGCTGCCGGTCATGGTCAGCCACGTCGACGTGCCCGTGTACTGGACCGTCACATCGGCCGCTCTGCCGTGCCAGGTGGTGTGAACGGTCAGATCGCCCGTGACGATCCCCGCCTCGTCGGTACGCACGCCACCGCGGCCGGTGAAGACCCCCGGCGTCGTCCATGATGCGCCGACCATGACGCCGGCCTCCTTCCTGTCCGATCCTTCTGGGCCTCTTCCTTCACGATGTCCGATTGCCCATTTCAACCCATTTTCGCCCTATTTCTCCATGATGCCCGGTTGCTCCATGGTGTTCGGCCGGACACGGCCGCCGCTTGGGCCGCACGTCCCGATCCCGGGGTACGACCGGACTCACGGCGCTCGCCCCGGCGGAGCCGCACGGGCGTGCGGCCAGATCTTTGAACGGGCCACGAATTCGGTCGGACTGTGCCACCGTGTCCGTCGCGGACGATCAGAGGGGGACGGGTGACCGACGAACCGCAGCGGAGTGCCCGGATCCGCCTGGCCCGGCGGCGGACGGCCCCGGCCCACGTCCGGGCACGGGTCGCCGAACCTCAGCCGGCGCCGGCGCCGGAGCCCGACGAGGAGGCGCGGGTGCCGTGGCCGAGCAGAGTGTGGCGGATCCTGCGCGGGCGCAGTTGGGCGCAGATCGCGACGGTGATCGGAGTCGTCTCCGCCATCGGCGGCCTCTTCGCCCAGGCAGTGGCAACCTATTACGACGCCGCCGTCTCCAGGGACCAGCTGAAGCAGTCCCGCGAGAACGACAAGGACGCGGAGCGGGACCAGGCGTCCCAGGTCACGTTCTGGACCGAGGAGCCTCCGTTCGGCCGCCCGCGCACGATCCACATCGTGAACAGGTCGCCGGACGCGGTCTCCGCGGTCGCCCTGGCCGTCTCGTGGAACGGATCCGGCAAGCGCTACCTGGCCGAGAACGTGCTCGCCCCGTGCACCGTCGTCACCTACTCGGAGGAGCACCTGCTGGCCTTCCCGCGCCTGCCGTCGGACGGTCCCGAGATGCAGCGCCTGAACACCGTCCGCTACTACGTCGACAGCCTCTCCTTCGTCGACAGTCGAGGACGGGGCTGGGTTCGCTCTCTGACAGGCTGTCCCCGGGGCGCTCCCCGCTGGCGGAGAAATCCCTGAAGGCCGCGCAGAGTTGGGGAGCAGACCCGTTCCAGGACACGCTCGTGTCCGACAAGGAACCTCGGACGGAGAAGGCCACCCCGTGCGGCGACGGGAGCCGGTGAAACGACGCGGACAACCATGTGGCTCGGCCCGGGTCCGGCCGCCCCAGCGACCGACGCCCCGCGGGGTCCCTTCGGCCCGCCCCCCCTCCGAGCGGACGGGGTCACGCCGATTGCCGTACATACATACTTGTACGTACGGTCATGGGGTGACGGAATCGCACGGTGACGCCCGCGAGCGTCTGATCGAGGGAACCCGGGAACTGCTGTGGGACCGGGGCTACCTCGGCACCAGCCCGACGGCGATCTGGCGGGCCTCCGGCGTCGGCCAGGGCAGCATGTACCACCACTTCCGGGGCAAGCCCGAGCTGGTCCTCGCGGCCGAACGGCGCACCGCCGAGGCGATGCAGCGGGACATCCGGGCGTGCCTCGGCGGCCCGGGCTCGGCCCATGAGCGGATCTCGGCCTATCTGCTGCGGGAGCGCGACGCGCTGCGCGGCTGTCCCGTCGGGCGCCTGGTGGCCGATCCCGAGATCGCGGCGGACGAACGGCTCCGGGAGCCCGCGCGCGAGACGTTCGCGGTCCTGCACGCCTGCCTGGTGTCCGTGATCGAGGACGGCAAGGCCCAAGGGGAGTTCGACGCGGACCTGGACGCGGCACGCACGGCGAGCGCCTTGTCGGCCGTCGTCCAGGGCGGTCACACGCTCGCGCGGGCGGCGGCCTCCACCGAGCCGTACGACCGGGCCGTCCAGGGGGCTCTGGCTCTGCTGGACTCCGTCCGCCGGTAGAACGGGCCCCGGTCGAACGGGGCCCGTCGACCGGGGACCAGCCGAGGAGGTCCGGTCCGGCAGGCCCCGGCAGAACCGCAGTTCCGCGCGTCGGGGAGGCGACCGGATCGGACGCCGGCGCCAGGGGCACCCGGGCTCTCCGACGTGCGTACCTCCGAGCCGCCCCCGAGCCGGAAGGGAACGAGGGTGGACGGGACCGGCCAGGGTGCGCGGCCCGGAGGCGCAGGGGGGTTCGGCGGCCGAGGGGCGGCGCCGCCGGTCAGAACGCCCGGTTGTCGCAGCCCATGTCCGAACCCAGGTGGCTCTGCTGCGCGCCCGGGGACCCTTCGCCGTTCAGCAGGTTGCCGGCCAGGCCGGTGAGGCCGCTGACGCTGCCGAGCACTTCGATGTTCATGTCGTGCGAACGGCACTCGACGCCCTGCGTGATGTCGAACTCGTCGTGGCCCCGCTCGCCGTGGGCGAGGGCGGTACCGCCACCGAGGGTGCCGACGCTGCCGAGGATGGCGCCGACGAGGACTGCCTTGTGAAACCTGCGCATGGGTTCTCCGTTGGTCGAGCGGACGGGGTCCGCGTCGGATCGGGTCGGATCGGATCGGGTCGGATCGGATCGGATCGGGATTGCGGGACGAGTGCGGGCGGGCCGTCAACCGAGCCGGGGAAGCCCGAGCTGGCCGACGGGAGGCGCCGCGACCTGACCCAGGCCGACCGGTGCCAGCCCCGGTACGCTCGGCGGCCCCACCAGCGGGTTCACCTGCGGATTCAGCTGCGGGTTGATCTGCGGGTTCACCTGCGGTGCGACATGCAGCGGGGACTCCGGGCCGAATGCCTGGGGCATGGCCACCTGCGGGCCGACCTGGGGCATGACCTGCGGCATGACCTGCGGCACCACCTGGGCCGGCGGCGCGGGGGCGGCCTGCTGCGGGTACGTCGGGGCGGCCTGCTGCGGGTACGGCGACGCATACGACTGTGCCGAGCCCTGCGAGGAGGCCGAGGCGGAGGCGTAACCGGTCGGCTGTGGCGCCTGCGGGGCAGGTGCCGGAGCGGCCTGCGCGACCGGCTGCGGGGCAGGTGCCGGAGCGGCCTGCGCGACCGGCTGCGGGGCCGGCGCCGGAGCGGCCTGCGCGACCGGCTGCGGGGCCGGCGCCGGAGCGGCCTGCGGGGCCGGCGCCGGAGCGGCCTGCGCCACCGGCTGCGGGACAGGTGCCGGAGCGGCCTGCGCGACCGGCTGCGGGGCCGGCGCCGGGGCTGCGGCCTGGGGAGCCGGGTACTCGGGAGCCGGCGCCGGAGTGGCACCGCCACCTGGTACGGACAAGTCGGCGGCATGGCTGATGCCACCCCCGATGGACAGACCACTGGCCGCCGCCACGACGAGCGCGACCCTGTGAAGCTTGCGCATGAAACCCTCGGCCCTTCGATACCCGAAAAGGGAAATCCATTGCATTCGGTGCGGTCGCGCGTGCGGTCGGTGCGATATTCGCACCGCACCGTCAGCAGTGGTACTCCTGAGTTGCACACGGACGTCGCGTCGGAGTTGGCAGCGAATTCCCTCATCCCTCTTCAGGTCCTGCGGTCGCTGCCCTCTCCCCGTCGGAACGACGATTCCCCGGCCATGGTCACGGCACCTGAAAACCCGTCACCCATTTGCCGCCCACTGGCCGGACATTGCGGCCCGTACGTCCTTGCGGCAAATGGGTGACCACGATCCGGCACCCGTATCTGCGTCCGCGCGCACTTCGTTCCCCACGGACAAGAACGACGGACCGGCGCAGCCGCACAGAGCAGCAAGAAATGCGATAACTGCGCTGCCCCGTCAGCCATTTCACCCAGGTTCCGTCTCCAGGTCAATGACGTCTACAGGTCAATGAAGGGCCGAGGATTCCATGCGCAAGCTTCACCAAGTCGCGCTCGTCGTCGCGGCAGCCGGCGGTCTGTCCGCCGTCGGCGCCGGCCCGAGCTCCGCTGCCCCCGCCGCCTACAACGGGGCCGTGCCGACCCCCGTTTCACAGCCGGACGCCCAGGCCGCCCAGGCCGCCTCGGCCTCCTCGGCCCAGGCGACCGCGCAGACCTACGGCGCGCCGGCCCAGCAGCCGGCCCCGCAACGGGGCACCGAGGTCTCCCCGCAGGTCAACCCCCAACTGAACCCGCAGATCAACCCCCAGATCACACCGCAGGCCCCACAGCCGTCGGCGGGTGCCCCAGTGACCCAGAGCAGCTCGTACCGTCCGCACCAGGAGTGCAGCCCGCAGTCCCTGCTCGACGCGAACGTCCCGGTCGCACTGCTCGCCGCCGCCCAGACCCGGGGCGTCGAGTGCAGCCAGGCCAACAGCCAGTCGAACTCCCTCGCCAGCGCGCAACAGCGCTGACCACGGGGGCGACGGACGGCACGGGCCCGGCGAGCATCCCGGCCGACGGGCCCGTCGGCCTTCGCTACGGCTTTCGGGTGCTTCTGTTACGCGATCGCAAAAGCGGCGCGTCGCCGCCCCTTTTATGCCATTTCACACTAATCTCCAGTAACTGTAAAAAGTCGATCTGTCACAGATCACACCCACTCACTCCACCGGAGATGACATGCGCAAGCTTCGCAACGTTGCCGTCCTGGTCGCCGCGCTCGGCAGCATCGGGCTCGTGGGCGGCACGGCCCACGCCGACCACGGCAGGGGCGGCGACGAGGGCGGCGACAAGTTCAACATCCAGCAGAGCTCCCACTGCAAGTCGCACGACCTGAACCTCGACCTTCTCGGCAACGTCGGCCTGCTCAACGGCGCGCTGGGCAACGCCCTGAACGGCGAGGGCAACCCGGGCGCCGAGGCCACCGACATGGGTTCCACGATGGGCTGCAACAACAGCGCGCTCTGAGGCGACGGCCGACGCACAGACGCCGGCCGGTGAACGGTCCCGGCACCGGCCCCCAGGCCCGGTGCCGGGACCTTTTGTGTGCTCCGACAGGACCCGGGAGATCGAGAAGTATTCGTTCGGGTCGGCCGCCGGCAGGACGAAATGGTGATCCCCGGTTTTCCGACCGCTGATCGGAAAACCGGGGATCACCATTTCGCCACCGGCCCGTATTCCCGAAAACCGAAGACCCGGCCGGGAAATCCGGTGAGGCATTCACCAAGAGCTCTCAGAACTCGACGTGCGGCTTCTTGAATCCCTTGGGCAGCTTCGCCGTGTTGGAGCAGTCCACGTCCCGTCCGACACGGGCGGATCCGCCGCCCGTCAGCTGGTCCTCCGGAAACACGCGCGGATGGTCGGCCGCCGAGCAGTTCTGTTCCTGCTTGACGACGTGCGTGTCGTCCTCGTCGATGCGGGTCTCGCTCTTGTGCACGCAGACGGTGTCACCCTGCTCGGTGCTCTTGCAGTGACCCGAGGGCCCGTACGCGTACGCGTGTCCGGCGCCGACACAGAATGCGGCGAGACTTCCGACGAGCCCCGTGACGGTGGCGATCTTCCGCGGAGTGAACATGTGCTGTATTCCTTTACGACAGAGGCCCGGGCGCCTGTGCCATTGATCGGCATGCGCCCGGGCCCGAGAAGGTCAGACTGAGAATTCTGTGCCTGGACGCGTCGTCAGCCGCGTCCGACGGCGGGATGGCCGCAACCCGGACGCGCGACCTGATGAACCGTCGCGCGTCCGGGCTGCCTTCACCGATGAGCCCTCGGGACGTCTTTACTCGCCCTGCTCACCCTGCTGCGGGCCGTAGCCCTGCTCGGGACCACCCTTGTGCTCCTCCGGCGCGAAGCCGTGCGGCGGAGTGCCGAAATCGCCGCCGACGGCAACAGCGTTGGCCGACGAGTTGGCGACCGCGGTGACGCCCTGCGGCGCTTCGTCGTCGAAACCGCCGGCGGAGCTGATCCCGGCGCCCAGGACGGACAGCCCCGCCACGGCCACCGCTACGACTGCGGCGCGCTGAAATTTACGCATGGTTCGACCCTTTCGTGTTCAGGCGTCAACGCCCGACTTGACTACTCAACGTGATCATAACCACACATTCCGTAGTTACTCAGGATCTGCCGCGTCCCACGTGGCGCGTCGCCCCCTTCTGCCGTATCGACACAAGGAGCCGCCGGCCGGCAGGCTGCCGCGCGGGGGCGCAAGGAGCTCAGTCCGACAGACCGGGCCACCCCTGCCCGCCACCGGTTTCCTCCGGCGCACCCGATGCCGTGGGGGAACAGGTCACCTCGGGCCCGAACCGTGTCGGCCCGCCCGCCAGGGCGGCGGGCAGCGCCAGACGGCGGACCGGCTGACAGGTCTCCTGATGGGGGGCGGCGCCGCCCTCGGAGATCCAGCCTTGGATCCGCTGGGAACAGGTGACATTGCCCTGGAGGTCGCGCGTGCAGGTCCCCGGCCCCGCGCCGGCCTGTGCCTGGGCGATGCCGGTGCAGGCCACGGCGAGGCCGCCGAGGAGTCCGGAGACAGCCGCGATCTTCTTCCCGCTGAACATGTGATGCGTTTTCCTTTTCAGGGACGCCCGAGAACCGGCCCCGCCGGGCTCCGTCTTCGACGCTCAGGCAACCGGCCGGGGGGTACGGGACCCGTCGAGACTCGCTGCGAAGGGTCCCGCGCCGAGCGTCGCTGACGATGACGCAGCAGGTCTCAGCCGTTGAAGGCACTGCTGTTGTACTGGCCGCAGGCGTTGTCCAGGGTGCCGGCGACCCCGAGCACACCGACCGGGATGTCGTTCTCGGACACCGTCTGCGGGCTGCATTCCTGGTACGGGCGGTAGAGGTCGGACACCCGCGGCCCGTCGTCGGAGGTGGTGGCGGTGGCCGTGCCGACGCCGACCGCGGAGAGGCCACCGGCCGCCACCGCTGCGATCACGACCTGCTGAAGCTTGCGCATGGAACCCTCGGTTCTTTGCTCATCCATCAAAACTGGTTGCCTAGCGTGACTGCCAAAACACTAGCAGTAGCGGCACATAGCATTCCACACGGGACATCCGCCCTGAGAGGGACATAACCCACCAGAATCAACGGGTTACCTCTGACTGCCCATTCGGCGACGGGGTTGACCCGCGGCACAGGGGCGCGCCTCACGTGAGTCCGCGTCAGGTGCGGCACCTGCCGATGCCAACCCGCCGGTTGCGGACGCCAGTTGCGTCAAGCGGGCGCCGACGCCGCGATCCGCAGGTCCTCGCGCGCGGGCACCGAGGTGATCACGTCCCGCAGTCGCTCGACATACCGCCGCACGTTCCGGTACGCGATGTCCGTGTCCGGATAGCGGCAGGCGAACCACAGCCCCTCGTGCAGCCGGTTGACCCACGCGCACAACTGATCGCCGTACGACACCCGCAGCAGCCCGTACGCCTTCTTCTCGGGCCAGTCGGCCGAGCCGGGGGTGAGGCGGGCGTCCACGTACGAGATGATCGAGTACATGTCGGGCGAGGTCGGCCGGAAGTCCGTGCCGAGCAGGCGCAGTACGCGGGCCAGCGGAATGCGCGCCAGCGCCCGGTTGGCCCGCAGCTCGGCGCGGACCGTGGCGAGCGCGCCGTCGAAGTCCCGTGCCGCGGGCACCTCGATCGGTGCGCCGCCGACGTACCAGCCCACGGAGTCCGACCACGCGGACCTCAGCCGGGTGTGGAACGGCACGACCGTGCGGTAGACCGGCTGCCCGCCGAGTTCGTGGACGATCAGACTGGTCGCCGCCAGGACGCCCACCAGGCTGCCGCCGTAGGGCCGGCAGTGCGCCTCGAACACGGCGGCGGCGTCCGCGTCGACGAGCGGCTCGCACATCAGCTTCTGAGCGGGCAGGACCTCACCGGGCCGCAGACCGAGGTCGACGGGGAACTCCGGCAGCCTCCCGTCGCACCGGCCGATGAACTCGCGCCAGCGGGCGACGATCGCGTGTGTGTCGTCGATCCCGTCCGCGTTCACCCGCTCCTGCTCGCAGAAGTCGACGTAACTCCCGGCGGGCACGCCGCCGGCCGGCCGCCCGGTGACGCCCGCCCGGTACAGCTCGTGGACCTCGTCCGGGATGCGCTGGAGGGAATAGGCGTCCACATTGGTGTGGTCGAAGGCCATGTACACGCTGGTGGAGTCCTCGCGTACGACCGCCGCGTAGATGAGGTTCGGCCAGCCGAGCGCGTCCGCCGCGATGTCGAATCGGTCCTGCAAGTACCGGATCAGCGCATGCGTGTCACCGAAGTCGCCGACCACCGCCCGGTCCAACGCCACGTCGTCCTCGTCGAGCGTGAACCGGTGCATGTCCTCGCCGGCCCACCTGAAGCCGCTGCGCAGCGTCTCGTGACGCAACGTCCAGACGCGCAACGCCTGTTCCAGCACGTCGAGATCGACCTGGCCCGGCAGGTCGAACGCCGTGCCGAGCCAGGTCGGTACGAACAACCCGTCCTCCCGCACCGACCGGGCCGTTCTGATGTGCGACTCCTGGATGTACGCCGGCGGCCGCGGATCCGGCGGCAGTGCCGCCGCGGCCGCGATGGTCGCCGGGCTGAACGTCCACTCGACGAGCCGTCCGGGCCGGACCTCGCAGCGCTGGATATCAGAAATTCGCACAGTGGCGTCTCCTTCGCAGAAGACACCAGCTTGCTCGATCAAGGGGGAGCCGTGCGCGAGCGGTGGTCGCTGTGTCGTCGGCATTTCAGCGGGACGTGTGACACCTCGAACGGCGATGCGATACTCCGGGCGACGACCGGCCTCGTGGCCCGTGCCGTCGTCCGTGTCGCCGCGCCCCGCGCCGTCGTAACCTCCCCTTGCGGGGCGGCTTCCCGTCAGTGGGGCGGTTCGCCGGCGAACTCCTCGAAGTCCATGGTGGCGAGGGCCAGGTTGCCGTGCAGGGCGTGCGGGGTCCCCAGGGCCGGTACGCGGTACGGCTCGGTCGGCTCCTCCGGGTCGGTGCTCACCGCGAGCAGCGTCGGTTCCGGCCCCGTCATGCTCGCGGCGTCGGCGAGGAAGACCACGTCCCAGCCGCACTCGGACGGTTCCCCGCCGTCCTCGGGCGCGGTGAGGGCGGCGAGGACGTCGGCGAAGGTCGCCTCCGCCCACTCCGGGTCGTCCACGGACAGGATCTCCTCCGTGAGGCTGTCACCGTCCCCCGTCGTTCGCGTCGTTGGCTTCGTTCGCGTCGAAGACCCAGGGCTGGTCGAGCGGCCCGCAGCCGCAACCAGGCCGCCTCGTCCCGGAAGTCGGTGCGGACGAGCAGGAGGGGCGGACAGTCCTCGTCGGTGTTCGGCAGGACGCGCACGGGCGATGCTCCTTGCAACAGGCGTCCTGGACAGCTGCGTTGACGATGCGCCCGAAGAGTGGAGGCCGGGCCCGACAAGAGCCCTGGCAGCTCGTGTGCTGGGCCCGGGGCACGGGTGCCCCGGGCCCGGGGTCAGCCCTGCTGCACGGGGACGACGATCAACTCGGCGATGTTGACGTGCGGCGGCGCGGAGACGGCGAAGGCGATGGCTTCGGCGATGTCCTCGGCGCCCAGGGGCCGCAGGTCGGTCCGCATGCGCACGAGCGTCGCGCGCATGTCCCCGTCCTGCATGTCCGATCCCAACTCCGTGACGGTGACGCCGGGTTCCACGTTCTTCACCCGGACGCCGCGGGGCCCCAGTTCGGCGCGCAGATTGCGGGTCAGGTGGGCCACGGCGGCCTTGGTGGCGCAGTAGACCGACCAGTTGGGGTAGAGGCTGTGGCCGGCCACGGATCCGACGTGCACCAGGTCCGCGGGCCGACCGTCGGCCGCGGCGGCGAGGAGGTCGTCGGTGAAGACACGTGCCGTGTGCAGCAGACCCCGCAGGTTCACGTCGATCATGCGGTCCCACTCCTCGGTCCGGGCGTCCGCGAAGGGGGCACCGAGCATCGCTCCGGCGCCCGCGACGACGAGATCCACGCGGCCGAGGCGCGAGCCGACGGTGCGGGCCGCCGCCTGTACGGCCTCGGGGTCGGTCAGGTCGACGGCGAGCGGCAGGACCGTCCCGGTGGCCGTGTCCCGCGGCCGGTCCGTCCCGGTGGCCGTGGCCCGCAACCGGTCCGCCAGTTCGTTCAGCCGGTCCGCGCGGCGGCCCAGGAGGGCGACGGCGGCTCCGGCCGCGGCCAGCCGGCCCGCGGTCGCCGCGCCGATACCGCTGGAGGCGCCCGTCACGACGGCGACCCGACCGGTGAGGGGCCGGGCGACGCCGTCCGACTCGGCGGTGCGGAGCCCGGCGGGTGTGGTGGTGTGTTCTGAGGTCATGTCCTCGACCCTGCGGCCGGTGCGCTGCGCTGCCCAGGCCGCCGCTCTCCTGCCACCGCCCGTGGTAGGAGTTCCACGGCCACCTTCCGGTCTCCCGTTCCCGCCTCCGGCCTGCCTAGGCTGAAGAACCATGGACAGGACGCCGGACAGAACACCGGGCAGGACGCCAGAGGGGACGAACCCGCTCGGCGCGTACCTGCGTGCCCGGCGTGCGCTGGTGCGGCCCGAGGACGCGGGAGTGCCGAACGCGGGCCGGCGCCGGGTGGCGGGACTGCGCCGGGAGGAGGTCGCCCTGCTGGCCGGTGTCAGCGGCGACTACTACGTACGGATGGAACAGGGCCGTGAGCGGAACCCCTCCGCCCAGGTGGTCGACGCCCTCGCCCGTGCGCTGCGCCTGGACCCGGAGGCCACCGACCACTTGCACCGGCTGGCCCGTCCGGTCCCGCAGCGGGCGCCCGCACGCCCGCGTCCCGAGCGGGTCGGCCCGGTCCTGCTGCGGATGATGGAGGACTGGCACCGCACCCCGGCCGTGGTCCTGGGCCGCCGCATGACCGTGCTGGCCCACAACACCCTGGGCCGGGCACTGTTCGCCGGCCACACCTACAGCGGTGACCTGGTACGCCTGGTGTTCCTCGATCCGGACGCGCGCGTGTTCTACCCCGACTGGGACGAGGTGGCGGTCAACACCGTGGGCGGCCTGCGCGCGGCCGCGGGCCCCGACCGCCACGACGACCCCCACCTGATCCGCACGGTGGGGGAACTGTCCCTGAAAAGCGCTGAGTTCCGTCGGCTGTGGGCCCGCCACGACATCCGGCAGAAGACCCACGCGACCAAACGCTTCCGGCACCCCCTGGTGGGCGAACTGACCCTCGACTACCAGTCGCTGACCGTCAACGGCACCCCGGACCAGCAACTGGTCGTCTACCGGGCCACCCCTGGCAGCGCCTCGGAACAGGCCCTCGCCCTGCTGGGAAGCCTGACCGCCGATCCCCCGGGCACGGACCCGGCACCGCCCGGCAGCGCACCCCGGAGCCGGACGGGACCCAGCGACCCGACGGGCCCTTCTGACAGGCCCTAGGTGTATGGGTATTGATGCGTCCGAACGAAGCCACGGCGACGCATCGACCGCCGGGAGCACTTCGCAGGGACCGAGAGGGACTTCACGTCACCACAGAGAGTTGTATGAGCACGGACAGCCGGATAGGACTGTCCGCGTGACTGATCAACGCAGCTTCGCCCGTACCGTCATCGCGCTCTCCCTGGCCGTGATCGCCTGTTGTGCGCTCACTTTCACCATCATGCTGCTGGCCGGGAGTCCCGCCGTGCAGCCGCAGCGCGTCCTGGATCAGGACGCGCTGGCGCGGGCCGTGCTCAACAACGTCAATTCCACCGACTTCGCCAAGCCCCCGACCATCGATGATGTCAGCTGCCCCGCTTCCGTCCCCGTCGAGGCGGGCCAGGAGTTCGAGTGCAAAGTCGACGGCGTCGGCGACGGCCACACCAGCGGCCATGCCTGGGTCAAGGTGAAGATCCAGAACGATCAGGGCGACCTGTCACTGAGCTGAGGAACGGCAGAGCGAGCGGGACCGCAGCCGTGGGCTCGGGGCCGTCCCGGTCCCTGCCGGCGGCAGCAGTGGACCGCTTGTAGCCCCAGGCCAGGGGCAAGACCGTCAAACGCCCCGAGACCCTCACGGCCATCGGCAAGCCCGGAAGACCTTGGTGGATGAGGAACAAGCTAGGCGAGGGTGAGCCGCTCGATCTCGGCAAGCGCGTCGTGTGCGGAATACACCTGCGCGAGGCGCCGTACGGTGTCCCGCACTTCGGTGTCCTTGAGGAGCCTCTCGGTGGCCGCGGCCACCTCTTCGGGCGCGGGAGTGGCCGTCCGCAGGTCGATCCCGAGGCCGTGGTACGCGACCCGCGCGGCGTTCGCGGGCTTGTCCTCGGTCGTTCCGGCGGCGATGACCGGCACTCCGGAGGCCAGCGCCTGATGGATGCCACCGGCGCCACCGTTGGTGATGTACACGTCGGCCTTCGGCAGCAGCACCTCGAACGGGATGAAATCGGCGACCCGCGCGTTGGCCGGCACCGGGACGGACAACGCGTCGACCTCACGGCCCAGGGCGGCCACCACGGTGACGTCGAGGTCGGCGAGACCAGCGAGGGCCGGTTCGATGAGCTGGGAGACGTCCCGGTTGGCAAGGGTTCCCTGGGTCACGACGACGACCGGGCGTGAACCGTCCAGCTCGGACCACCAGGCCGGAGGCTGCCACCCCGCGGGGCGCTGCGCGGGCAGGTGCCCGACCAGGTGCAACGACTCCGGGGCGTCGCTGCGTTCGAACTCGAATCCCGGGACGGTCAGGGCGACGGTCACATCGGGAACGGTGATGACTCCGTCGGCGAACGCCGGGAACGTCGCGGTCGCGCCCATGGCGCGCAGGACCTCGTTGAGCCGCTCCTGCGTCGGCTGCGCCGCTTGCGCGAACCCCGCGTTGGCGGCGCGGTTGGCCGCTTTCTGGTCCTGGCCCGGTTCGACCGGCACGGGCCCGAAGAACGTCGTGTCGTCGCTGCTGAGCGCCAGCGGCACCACGGACACCCCGACCCAGCGGCGCGGCCGGCGGCCCGGTACCCCCATGGCGGTCGGCACCGCTCCCAGGAACAGGGCATTGCAGATCAGATACTGATCGGGGTCCTGGTCGAGCAGTTCCTGCAAGGCCGCGTGCTGGTCCGGCATGGGATTGACGAAGGTGTACGTCCAGTCGTAGTTGAGCTGTTCGGGGCCGGGCGTCAGACGCATACGTTCCGGTACCTCCGCCAACAGCCGGTCGTCGAAGTCCGCATCGCCGGTCAGCGGCGCGAAGCCGAGACCCATGCCCTCGACGGTCGTACGGAAGCGGCTGCCGGTGAGCACGGTGACCTGGTGCCCGCGACCGGTGAATCCGCGTGCCACTTCGAGCAGAGGGGCCAGCTCGCCGGTGATGGGAGGTGACGCCACGATGATCTTTGACATGAAGAACCCCTGGGGCACGGGTGCTTGACGCACGGCGGAGCCACCGCTGCGGACCACGATCGTGCTGAATCACCGACAGTAGTCCAACTGCCCTGCCTGCAAAGGCTGTCCCGACACACGCGGCGTCCGCCCCGCAGGACCGGCCATACTCATGGACAGCCCGGCTCGCCGCACGGCCATCCGTCACCACCGGCCTCGGCCTCTGCCCCTGTCTCCGGGCCTCGGCTCCGGGCCTCGGCCCCGGCCCCGGTCCACCGGAATGCGCTAACCCAGCAGCATCGCGATGCTCTCCGTCGCCAGGGAGTCCACCCGTACGGCCACCGCCTCGTCGAGGTCTGTGCCCGTGGAAGCGAAGTAGGCCAGGAGCGACCCGCGGACAACCGACCTGACGTCGCCCGCCCCGACATCGATTCCGGCGTCCCGCAGGCCCGTCAGCTCCTTTGTGGCAGTCGCCAGGGCTTCCTCCACGGAGCGATTCGGGTTCGCCGCTCCGTCCGCGATCCGGCGACAGACCACGACGCTGTCGAGGTTGGAGGGCTCACGAGCACCGGCCTTGACGACGCTGGTCGTCATCTCGCCCTTCACCGGCTGGACGGCCATCACGACCCAGCCGGAACGGCGGAGCGAGTCGACCACCCGCACCCAGCCGCTGATCCGGGCCTGATGGAAGGTGAAAGCCAGCAGTCCGCCCGGCTTCAAGACCCTCGCGCACTCGGTCCACACGGCCTCGATCGCCTTCCCGAATTCCACCGGGTCGGCATGCTGAACTTCGCCCGCTTGACGGGTCGTTGCCGCACTGGAGTAATCGGAGTACGGCCGCATGCCCCGAAGCCATGCGTGGAAGAAGTCCGCCAGCTCGGCATAGTGGACGTTGTCCATATAAGGCGGATCGGTGACGACCAGATCGACCGATTCATCGGGGATGTCCGTGTCTGCCGAGTTCCTGGTGGCGACGTAGGCGACCTGCCCCTCAGCCGCGGCAAAGGACTCCCACGAATCAGCAACAGTCGCGCCCAGCGGCTTCGATACGCCGGTGACGCGCTCGATCCCCGCACCGCGGCCGACGAGGTCGGCGGGGTGCGTCTTGTACTCGTGGGCGCGGTGCAGCCGACTCTTGTAGAGCGTGGAGAAGGCACCCGAAGACTGCGGCGTACCCCAGGGATGCGCCTCCAGTGGAGTCCTCTCCGGCTTCAGGATGTGATGGCTGAACATGTGCCGCACCGCACCCGTGCCCTCGCCCTTGAACGACGTGAACAGGTTGTTGAACTCCAGCGTTCCGGAGAAAAGGGCGCAGAGCGCTTCACGTTCGGGAGCGGGCCCGGGAAGGTCGCGGATCGCCGTCGCGATGAGCGAGAGGGAAACCAATTGGCGTGCGTTGAAGAAGTCACGCCACTCGCGGAAGTTCCACTTCAGGGCCTGGTCGGTGTTGTTGCCGGGAGCCAGCTCACCGTGCGGGAGCACAGCGGAATCCGGTAGATCCGCAAGCGCTTCGACACACCGCTCGTACAGCTCGCGATCCCATTCCGTGATGGGTTCGTAACTCTTCGTGCCGTCAGGGTTGGCCACCATCTTGGCGTACATCTCGTACGCCGGTCGCGCCCCACCGAGAGCGCTGAGGGTCTTGAATTCGTGACCGCGCGGGCAGGTGGCCGACTGACCCCGCACCGCACCACGCTGCGTGATCCTGTGGCCGCTGGAGCACATCTCCACGTCGAAGTCGTACCGGCTCTCCTGGACCGCCAGACATTCCGGGCAGACAAGCTGCGCCTTGGGCACCCGCTTCGGGTACGCGTTCTTGGAGAACACCGGAGAATCAAACAATCGCACGACTTCGGAGCAATCGGGACATGCGACGGTAGCGACCCAGAAGTAATAGAGAACGGTCCTGCCATCCTCCGTCCGGTGCAGGCTGTCGACCTCTGACCGGCAGGCCGACTCGACCGCCGCGAAGGCATTTTCCAGTGCCGCCAGGTCCCACGGCTGAACGGCTTGGCGCTGGACCAGCGTCGCCACGGGATTGATGTCGAAACAAATGGCCCTGGCCCCGAGCTTGAGAGATTCCACGCCGGTGATGCCCGAGCCGGAGAAAGGGTCGAGCACTACGGCACCGGCCAGATCGAGCGATGATCCGTAGGCCCTCTCCGCGTCGGCTCCCTCAGGTGTCGTCGCCGACGCGAGAATCCCCCGGAAGACCGTGCCGAGGCGCTTCGCCCACCACTTGTGGGTGCTGGTGGCCGGACGGTGGACCTCTTTGCGCCAGGACTCCTTCGTGCCGACCTCGCTGAGCATCGCCGCCGGAAAGGCCGACTCCAGACTGGTGCGGGCCGGCACCACGGCTACCACAGTCGGGCTCCCGTGAGAGAAACGGTCTTGGAGTCACCCGCGCCACGCGACCGATAGGCGTGGAAGCTGTGGACCATTCCCGCCAGGGGGTTCGGCGCCTTGTACACCACCATCTCGTTGGTCTGGAGGTTGAACTCGTAGGACACGACGACCTCGTCGACCTCGATCCGGTTCAGCTCTCCCACCTTTACCAGGGCGTCCGACTGCGGCTCGAAGCCGGCGGGCACGATCAGGGTCGCGAGCCCCGCGGTCCCGGAAGCCAGTGCGTACGGCGTCGGCACCACGTACATCTTGCGGTCGCGAACCAGAATGTCGCCGTACGTGCCGAAGCCACGGAACGACCTGTTCTTGTGGACGTACTCACTGTCCGCGTTGAGGAAACTGCCGTGACACACCACAAGGTCCACGACGGGGTACTCGTCGACCCCGCGCTCCGACTTCGGGTACCGGCCGAACACGTAGAAGACCTCGCGTCCGCCGTGATCACCGGTCGGCACCTGGGAGTTGGAGTCGTAGTCGGCCTCCCGGCCGGGGAACTCCAGGCCCTTGACCTCGTAACCCTCCGGGTGATGGATGAGCCGGAAGTCCGGATACGTGTTCCGACCGGGCTCGTCGTACGCCAGACCGCAGGCCTCGATACGCGCCTGCACCCAGTTCTGGAAGTGGTACTCCTTGTCACTGGCGGAGACACGCCGGATCAGGTCACCGTCCGCCCGTGCCCGCTCACACTCAAGAAACACCTGTTCGACGGCGCTCACTGCCACCCTCTGTCACTCTTCGCGTCCACCCGCATCGCCCCTCTCGGGCACCATGCCTTGAGGCTACAGAACGCCCCGCATGCCCACGGGCCGTGTCCGCACTGAACGAAAAATCCCAGCTCAGACATTGTCCAAGCTGGGATCCGGTGGAGCCGCTTTCGGGATTCGAACCCGAGACCTACGCCTTACGAGACCGTGAGGGATCATGTTGCCTCGTACCAGCTGGGTGCTGTCTGATGCCGCCCTGCCTGATCAGAGCGGCTGCGGCGTCCTGATCGGTGATGCCTCGTGCCGCGCCGCCCAAAGGCGTCCGGCCACCGGCTGGCCACCGGGGGAGTCGCTGAGCAGCGCAGCGCGGTGTTGGGGTCGAGATGCAGGTGACCTCCAACAAGCCACTGCCGGCTTTTCACCAGCCCGCCGGCGCCGTCCTGAGTCAGCGGCCCACGGCCACGCCACCGTCAGTCCGAGCCGAAGACCTCAATGCCGCATTTCGCAGCACCGCTCCGTTCGATCCTCGCATCACTGGTGATCAGCGTTGCGGCGAGAGCCTCGGCCAGGGCGACGTACTGCGCATGGTAGGCGCTCACGTTTCCGTGGAGAGCCTGAACGCGATCACCTCGTCCGCGCGACGCCGGATGCCGGCGGTTCCCCCTTGTGGTAGGGCACACGCCACGTCGGCGTGCTCTGGTGGACGGATCGAGTCGGCCGCAGGACTCCGGATCAGGCACGGGCGAGGTCTGACAGGAGCGCCGGCAGGAGGCGTTCCTCCATGACCGTGCCACCCGACGCCTCCATCGCGAGGGCCAGTTCGGGGTCCCAGGGGCTGGCCGCGGGCGGTCCAACGAGCGGTGTGGACTCGCCCTCGTCGAGTGCCGCCGTGTAGTCGGCGGCCGTCATCCTCCAGGGCTGGGCGCCGTGGCGGGCCACGGCGTCCGCGGTGATGCGCAGGCCGGCCCAGTCGAAGTCGGCGCGCCAGCGCAGCCGGGCTCCCGCGCGCACGGCGTCGCCGAGCAGCTTGTGGCAGGCGGCGGACGGGACGCCCTCGGTGCAAACCAAGGCGGCGCCGGTGTCGTGCAGTTCGCCGGCTGCGGCGCGCAGTACGGCCGGGTTCTCGCAGACGAAGATGGTGCGGGCGGCGGGGACGACCGGGTCGGTGGCGAGTTGGTGGAGGGTGAGCCGGAAGGGAATACCGAAGCCCGCGGCGTCGCGCAGCCAGTCGCAGACCACGGTGTCCCCCTCGGCACCGATGTTGAGGACGAGGACCTGGCTGGCGAGGTCGTCCGCGATGGCGCCTGCGCTCTCCCACAAGGCGCGCCGCCCCGCCCGCTCACGCGGGACGGCGCACCCGTCGCCGGTGCGCCGGGCGAGGGCCCGCAGGACGAGCTGTTCCAGCGGGGCGCCGGGCACGAGGGCTTTGGTGTCGCCGGTGGCCCACTCGGCGAGAACCGGGAGCGGCAGGACGCCGGGGACCCGGTTCGGGGAGCCCCCGGAACGGTCCCCGTCACCGGTCAGCAGATCCAGGACACGTACCGCCGCGTCGAGGAGCGGCGCGTCCCCCCGGCGTACGAGACGGGTGAGAGTGCCGTCGGCGGCAATCCGGTCCAGCCAGGCGGCGAACCATCCCTGCCCGGCGAGCCGGCTGGAGTGGGCCGACTTCAGGGCGTCGTCGCGGCGCGCTTCCTCTTCGGCCCGTTCGGCGGGCCGGTCACGCAGCGGCCCGTGGAGACTGCCGAGGGTCTGGAGGAGACCGGTGCCGTAGCGGCCGTACAGATACCCGTCCAGATCCCTCAGGGGTACGGCGAGGCGCTTGGCGGTCTCGGGCCGGTAACGGCCGGTGATCCCGATGACGGTGCGGCGCTCGGCCTCACTTGGCCCCGCGAGCCCGATGTCACCGTCGAGCGCGCCGCCGGTGCGCTCCAGTCTGCGGCGGGCGGTGGCGAGCAGCCGGGTCCATCCCTCGCCCCGCAACTCGTCGTACCCGTGGTCTTCTCGCCGCTCAGTCGGCAATCGTGGCCTCCTCGGGCATCGGGACGCGCCGGGTGCCGGGCGAGCCGAGGGCGGTGGTGAGGTCGCCGGTGTCGTCGGCGAGGAGCCGGTCGCCGTCCCAGACGAGCAGCAGGGCGGAGACGGTGTGGTCGACCGCGGTGTGCGCGAGGTCGTAGTGGGCGGCGGCGGACACGGAGGCGTGGGCGGCCCACAGGTCGTAGCCGGTCATGAACAGATCGAGGTCGAACTGCGCGGCCAGGGACATGAGTTCGCCGCGCCCGGTGTCGTCCACGCCGGCGAATGCCTCGTCGAGGGCGAGCAGGCGCGGCGCGTGTGGGGCAGCGGAGTTGAGCATGGCGTGCGCGGCGGCGAACAGCGGCAGGTGCAGTGACACGGACTGCTCACCGCCGGACAGGCGACTGTGCCGGGCACGGGTGAGCCGCTCCTCGCTCTTGTCGGGGCGTACGAGCTGGAACGCGAACTGCCGCCAGCGCCGGTAGTCGAGGGTCTCGGCGAGCAGTTCACGGTAGGGCTGGTCGCGGTGGCGGGCGCGGGCGGTCTTGATCTGCGCGGCGAAGTGGACGCGCACCCGGGCGAGACCGTCCGGACCGAGGCGGGCGGCGTCGGCGTCGAGGAGGGCGCAGACGGCGCGTTGCTCGTCGTCGAGGTGGTCGTCGAGCAGCCAGCTCACCCCGACCGTCGTCCCCGAGGACATCGTGCGCCGGCGCATGTCGGTGTTCATCCGGCGGATCAGGTCGCGGGCGTCGACGGTGCGGTCGTGGATCTGCTGAGCGAGCCGGGTGAGCAGGGCATCCTCCAGGATGCGCTGCTCGGACTCGGAGAGCAGTTCGGCCTGGTCACGACGGTGGGCGGAGATCTTCTGGGCGAAGGCGGCGACGGGCAGCGGGCCCTCTTCGTCGGCCACGCGGACGAGAATGACCCCGTCGGAGCCGTCCCATTCGGGCCGGTAGTCCTGCCCCGCGGCGGCGAGCTGCGCCTGGAGGTCGTCCAGTGCCTTGGTGAGGCGGGTGACGGACTGCTTGAGGCTGGTCTCGGTGGGGGTGAGGTCACGGGTCGCGGAGAGGATCGCCTCGTGGACGGCGGCCACAGCCGGCGGGAGTGCCTCGCCGGTCCAGTCGGCCTCCTGGGCGGGCCAGGCGAGACCCTGCGGACAGCGCAGGATGTCGAGGAGTTCGCGGGCGGCGTACGGACGCAGGGAGCGGGCGGTGTCCTTCTCCTCCGCGGCGGCGACCGCCCCGGCCTCGGCGGTGGCGGTACGGCGGGCCTCGGCCGCCGCGGTGCCCGCGATCGCGGTGTGCTGGGCGCTGCGGGCCGTATCGGCCTCCCCCACCAGGGCGTCGATCCCGTCCTCGGTCTCCCGCAACTGCCGCATCACCTCCTGCGCCTCGGCCCCGACGGCCTCCTGAAGGGCCTCGAGTCCCGCGGCCTCCTCCGCGTGCCGGCGGCGCGCCGCGCGCTCGATGTCCGTCGCCGCCGCCTCGTCCTCGGCGGCGACGGTGAGCCGGTCGGCGGCTGCCTCGGCCGCCTCGTTCTGACGGGCGCGCTCGCGGCGGCGTGCGGCCAGTTCGCGAACCGCCGTCTCGAAGGCGCGGGTGGCGGTCTCGACGGCGTCTACCTGTTCTGGGCGCCCGGTCTCGATGGTGTGCTCGGCCGCGGTGCGGAGCAGGGCACGCTCGGCGACCGAGCAGGCGGCCACCGACTCGTCGTACGCGCCCTCGGCGGCGTCGGCGGCGTCACGGGTGGCACGCAGCCTCGCCGCGGCCCGGTCGAGTTCGCGCAGCGCCTGTGTGATCGCGGTGGTGCGGGGCAGGGCGGCGCGGGCGGCGGCGTACGCGTCGAGGGCGGCGTCCGTACGGGCCTGTGCGCGCCCCGACTCGTCGAGCTGGGCGCGGAGTTCGGCCAGCAGCGTCTCGCAGGCGGCGATCCGGGCAGCCCGGCGACGGGCACGGGCGGTCGCGCCGACGTACTCGGCGTGCTCCTTGGTGTGCGCGCCGACCAGGACACCGGCCGCGTACCGGCCGTCCGGGCTGACCTGCGGGATGCCGGTGCCGAGGTCTCCGGTGACGGCGACCGAGCGCAGTACGGCGGTGATCCGGGCGGCGGTCGGGATCCCGTCGCCGGTCTCGGGGGCCTCCGGGCTCAGGAGGTCGGCGAGGCTGGGTCCGTCGACCGGGGCACCGGCCCGGAGGTAGCCCTCGCTGTGCCCGGCCGCCACGGGGGTGTCCTCGGCGGTGACCATGGCGTCGAGGAGGCCGGAAGCCTCCAGGGCCGCCTCCAGATCAGCTTGCTGACGTTCCGTCAGGTTCTGGTCGAAGTCGACGAGCTGCCACAGCGGAACGCCGTCGCCTGGCGCCCGGTCGGCGGTGCGGCCACGGGCCGGGGGCGGGGCGTCGTCGTGTTCGTCGGCGATCCGGTCGCGTTCGGCCTCCGTCTCGGCGCGGCGACGCTCGACGTCGGCGCGCTGGGCACGCAGGGCGGCGAGGGTGTCGCGCAGTTCCAGTACGGCGGGGGCGGTCGCCTCGGTGAAGGCGTCGGCGAGCGTGACCGCCTCGGCCTCGCCGGTGAGTTCCAGGGCCTCGGCGAGCCGCCCGCGACCCTCCTCGGACAGGAGCTCGCCATGCGTCCCCGTCCACTGACCCAGCGCCGAACGGTGCTCCTCGCGGGCGGATTCGAGGGCCGCCTCGACGGCGGCCTCCTCGGTTTCGGCCGCGCTGACGGCCTCCTCGGCACGGTCGAGCGATACCCGGGCGAGGTCGCGGGTCTGCTCGGCGCCGCGTGCCGCCACCTGGGCGGCGCGTACGGCCCGGACGCCCTCGTGGCGGGCGGCGGCGAGCGCCGCAGAGCGTTCGGCGAGGCGGGCGGGCTCGGCGTCGGCCGGGGTCCAGGGCAGGCCCGCGGTGTGGGCGTGGTCGGCGACGGCGGCGGCGTCCCGGGAGACCGCGGCGTCGAGGTCGGCGGCGATCCGTGCGGCGTGCTCGGCCTCGGCGCGGGCGCGGCCGGCGGCGGCGCTACGGCGTTCGCGTTCGGCGCTCGCCTGCCGGGCGGTCTGCTCGCAGGTGCGCACCAGGCGTTCCAGGTCGGCCAGTTGCTCGACGGCCTGGTAGGCGGCGGAGGAACGCAGCTGGTCGAGGCGGGCGCGCTGGGCGGCGAGCGAGGCGTCGGCCGACTCGGCGCGCGTCTCGGCGGCGGCCTGCCGCTCGCGGGCCGCCGTCAGGTCCGCGGTGGCGGTGCTCAGCGCGGCGGCGCGCTCGGCGGTCTCGGTGCGGCGGGCGGTGAGCCGGTCGGCGGCGGCACGGGCGTGGACCCTCAGGTAGGTGGAGTAGCTCGCGAGGAAGGCACGGGTGGCGTCGTCGGCGGCGGCCAGCCCCTCCAGGGTGCGCTGCACGGACTCCATGTCGTCGAAGGAACGGGCCGCCTCCGCGATCAGGTCGTCGTCCAGCGGGCGCAGACCGGCGGTGAGGGTGTCGGAGAGCCTGGCCGGGTCGAGGTTCTTGGCGAGCTGTGGGCGGCGCAACGTGAGGATCAGGGTGAGCAGTTGCTCGTACCGCTCCGGGCCGAGACCGAACAGGCGCTGGTCGACGGCGGCACGGTAGTCGGCAGTGGAGGCGATCAGATCACGGCCGAGTTCGACGGCGAGTTGTTTCTTCGTCATCGGCCGGTCGTCACGGGTGAGAAGGGAGAAGTCCGCGCCGACGCGGCCCTCCGCGACGAAGTGCCAGCGGGCCGGTGTGTCACGGTGGCGCTGGGCGTGCAGCCCGATGCCGCAGGTGACGGCCTCGCCGGTCTCGCGATGTGTGAACTCGATCCACACGTAGCCGAGCGCGCTGTCCTGACCTCGGAAGAGCAGGTTGGACTTCATCGTGCGGTCCTCGGCGGCGAACGGGTTGAGCCGCTTGGGGTCGATACGGCCGTCGAGGACGAAGGGGAAGAGGACTTCGAGGGCCTTGGTCTTGCCGGATCCGTTGGGGCCGCGCAGCACCAACCAGCCGCCGGCGAAGGAGAACTCCTCGTCCCGGTAGTCCCACAGGTTGATGATCCCGGCGCGGGTGGGGACGAACCGGGCTGAGGGGGTGAGGGCTGGAGTGGGAGCGGGGGTGCTCACGGAGTGGGGTCCTTGGCAGTGTCGTCGGTGAACAGGGTGGCCTGGGAGAGCGGTTGGGGCGACGTACGGGTCTTCACCCGGGCCGTGACCCCCCGGTAGCGGGCGATCAGCGGCAGGGCGAGCGCCCCGCCGTCGACCCGGGCGATCAGCGACATGGCGGCCAGCAGGTCGAGCGCCTGACCGAGCAACCGGTCCGGGTCGGCGCGCAGATCGGCGGCGAAGCCCGCGCCGTACTCGGTGGTGATCTCCTTGAGCCTGCCCCGGAGCCAGGAGTCCGTGACGAAGGGGTAGCGGGTCTCCGCCGGCTCCTGGCCACCGTCGTCGGGCGTCTCGTACACAGACACCCCGTACGCCGGCTCCTCGCCCTGCTCGGCGAGTTCGGCGACCAGTCCACGCGAAGGCAGAGCCGCGTCGATACGCCGGGCGCGGGCCGCGAGGCGTTCGGCGGCGGTGGGCGCGGGCAGCAGTTCGAGGGCGTGCCGTCCGGAGCGCTGCGCGGCGGCGCTGATCCGGGCGGCGAGGAGCAGCGCGGCCTGCGCGACGGTTCCGCCGCCGGGGAAGCGGAGATCGGACAGCCGGCCGGACGTGTCGACGAGCGCCACGCCCTCGCCCCGCCGCTCCACCGTCAGCCCGGTCAGCCGCTCCAGGTCCTCGGCGAGGGCGGGGGCCCGTAGCTGGCCCAGCAGTTCGGTGTCGGCGTCGGCGTAGTACGCGACCGGGTTCTCCAGCACCAGCCGGCGGGCCCGGCGGGCCTGGTCGCGGCGCTGGGCGGCACGCCCCGCGGACATGCCCAGCGCGCTGCCGGAGTCGAGGAGCGCGGTGACCGAGGTCAGGTGCTGGAGCACGCGGGTCGGGTGGTGGACGGCGAGGAGGATCTCGCGGTCGATGTCGTACAGGGCCTCGGCACGCTCGGGGTCGCCTGCCCAGGCGGTGGCGGAACCGTCGGCGAGGGTGAGCGCGCCGCGTTCGGTGAGCCAGGTGACAGCGTCGACGAAGGCGTCCCGGTCGGGCTTGCGGGCCGTGTCGAGGCCGAGTCCGTCGATGCGTACGGCGTCGGCGGCGACCGCGTCGGCCAGTTCGCCCAGTGCCACCTGCGCGCCGTGGCGGCCCAGGGCGGCGAGGGTGAGGACGAGGTAGGCGTAGCGGCGCCGGTCGAAGGGGCGGCCCGCGCGGGTGAGCGCCGGGCGGGTGGCGTCCAGACCGTCCTGGGCGCGCTGGAGCCGGACGGTGTCTGCGGTGGTGACGAGCCGGTACCCGAGTACCTCCATGAGGTCGGTGCGCAGCTGGTCGGCCCAGCGGCGCACGGTCGCCAGCGCCGCCCCGTCCGGGAACCCGGGCGTGACCAGCGGATGCCGCAGGACGAGCCGCACCGCCTTCTGGTAGTCGGCGAGTTCGAGCGCGGAGACTCCTTCGGCGACACGGCTCATACGACGACCTCACTCATGCGGTGACCTCCAGGCGCAGCCCGTCGAGATGGAGACGCCCGCGCACGGTGTCCACGGTCGTGGAACCCTCGGCGGGGGTGAGGGTGAGCCGCACCCCATGGGCGGATCCGGAGGCGGCGATGACCAGGCGGCTGGCGGGGACCCGGGCGGCGAGCGCCACGTCCAGCAGGGCGAGCAGGGCGCGTGTCTCGGGCTCGTCGAGAGTCCGGCCGTACACGCCGTCCGACGCGAGGGAGTTGGCGGCGCCGCGGCGCTCGGCCTGTTCCTTGAGCTGCTCGGCGCGCAGCAGGGCCCGCCGCTCGTCGTCGCGTTCGATGCGGCCGGGGCCGTGCAGGGCGGGGGTGCGGCCGGACTGGACGAGGGTGCGGGCCAGTTCGACCGGTTCGGCCTCCCACCAGGACGCACGGCCGGGGATCCGCTCGGGGTCGGCGTACGGGACCGCGATGTGACGCGGCGCCCCGAGCCCGAAGACCGCCTGGAACAGGGCATGCGCGTCCTCGTCGCTCTCGCAGGAGGTGAACCACTGGGCGAGATGGCGCAGCTGGCTCTCCCGGCTCACCCCGCCCCGGCGAGCCTCGGTGACCCGGCGCAGCAGGGCGAGGACGGAGCGGATCGCGGTGACGGTGGCGTCCTGCAGCCGCTCGGTCTCGCTGTGCTCGCGCTCGGCGAACCAGTGGACGATGCCGTCCCACCGGTGCCGCCAGTCCGCCAGCCGCTCGGCGGGACTGCGGAAGAGCCGCTCGTCCGCCTCGGCCGCGTACTCGATCATCCGGTCCACACCGGTGGCCGCGGCCTTCTCGACCGCTTCGGCGAGCAGCGGGGCGTAACGCCCGAGCTCGGCGGTGAACTCCCGCATATGCGCGAGGAGCGCGTCCTTGTGGGCGAGGAACACCTCGGGTCGGGTGTCGTTGGTGCGCGCCAGGTCGCCCAGCATGAGGTAGAAGCGGGCGGCACGCTGCGCCATCTCGTTCAGCACCGAGTCGAGACGGCCGAGCTTGCGGTACACCTCCTCGCCGTCACCCGCGGTGTTGGCCTCGGCCAGCGCGCGCAGGTCGCCAAGAATGTCGGGAAAGACGAGGCGGGAGAGCTGGGCGTCCTCCAGGCTCGCGCCGAGCACGTCCTCCACGGCCCGGTAGGCCCGGTACCCGGCCTGGGTGAACTGGTACACGTAGTGCCGATTGCGGTACTCGGCGAGGTTCGCGGCGCGCGTCCCGTCGTACGACCGGTCCAGCACCTGCCACTCCGCGAGCGCGTCGAGCAACGGCTGCACACCAGCCGTACCACCGACGGCACCCGCGGCGGGATGGCCGGCGGCGAGCCGCTCCAGCAGCCCCACCGCGTCCGAGGCGTGCAGCAGCACCTGGTAGTTGGCGCGTCCGCGGTCGAAGGCCCGCAGCAGCCACAGGTACTCGTGTCGTTTCTCGGCGGCGGCGAAGTGGAACAGCCGAAGCCGGTCGTCGAGGGAGAACGCGTCGATACCGAACGCGCCCTCGTCGACGGGGTCCGCGGCATCGGGCTCCGGGACATCGAACTCGTCACTCACGGAACTGTGAGCTTCCCTTCTCCCCCTGCTCCGGCTGGTACACGTCCGGCCGGACGTGTACCAGCCGAATCCACACCAGTCTGCCGCACCCCGACCAGTGCGTGTGAGCCGCTCCTCCGCCCATGCCACTTGTGCTACCGTGCGCCCGTTTCACGCTCCCTGCCGGACGGTGGCCGCCGTAGGAACACGCCTGTGGCCGGCTCATCGGCGGAGCGTCGCGTACGCCCCGAGCCACCCCGTCCCCAGCCGGTCACCGCCCCTGGTGAAAACGGCCGCCCCGCTGTTGCCGGCCGAGTTGTCCGACGGGTCGTCGGGCGGCAGGAGCAAGGTGGTCATCTCGCCGTCGCCGCTGTGCAGGGTGGTGATCGCGCCGTTCCACAACCGGATCACCGAGCCCGGTGGGGCCGCCACCCGGAACCTGTTCTCCCGCAGGTCAAGGTGAACGCCGGTGGCGCGCTCCGCGAGCAGCGCGCGGTAACGGTCCGGGGACAAGGCGCAGTCGTTCGGCGGTGTCGTCCCGCTCCAGTCGGGGGCGTCCACGCCGCGGGCGCGGGCCGCGCGCCACATCCGGGGAACGAGATCGGGCGCGAGCGGGGCGGTGGCCATCCGCTCGCACATCCACAGCAGCCGTCCGGCCCCGCGGTCGGGCCCGAGTGCGCGCCACCGGATGCGCTGGGCCAGGTCACCGGCGACGACGGCCGCCCACGGGTGGACCGTGCCGAGCTGGCCCTGCGCGCCGAGCCAGGCCAGGTAGCGCTGGGCCTCCTCCAGGATGCCGGTCATGGAGTCGACGGGGATGCCCAGCACGTAACCAGGCCGCCCGCGGAAGAGGCCGGGTCGGTCGGCGACGAGGTGGAGGACCGCGCGAGCGAGATCCCCGGCCACCGGCTCCGGCTCGTCCTCCACAGACTCCCCGCTCTCCTCCGGCGCCTCCTGCCTCTGCTCCGCCTCGCGCAGTACGCGGCGCAGCGCGGCGCGGGCCCGGTCGGTGAACGGCGCCTGTTCCAGCACCGGGAGGCGGACGCTGAGCAGGGCCGCCAGCGACCGCTCGGCGGTGAGGGCGTCCCCAGGTACCGGGGACTCCCGCACCGCGGTGGCCAGTTCGTCGGCGAGGATGGCGTCCACCATGAAGCGGCTGGTCAGCCTGCCCAGCGGGCTCGGCTCCCAGCGGCCCTCGTCGGGGGTGGCACGCAGACAGCCCGCGGTCGTGAGGAATCTCGCCGCCACGCGCAGGGGTCCGACGCCGTCCGCACCCTGGTGTGCCGCCAGTGTCCCCGCCCACCACCGCTCCGCCTCCTCGATGTCGGCCACCCTTTCCTGGACTGCCTCGGCCAGGAGGTGGTCGGGCAGGTGGTCGCCCAGCCGTGACCGCACCGTGTATCCGGCTGCCAACCGGGCCTGCCAGTGCGCCCGTTCCGCCGGATCGGCGAGCAGGAAAGCCCAGCCCTCCCGCTCGCCGGCACCGATCCGGCCCGCCCGGCCGAACATCTGCTGGACCATGGACACCTCGATACGGTGCAGACCGATGGTGGTGTCGGCGACGATCACGGCCCTGGCGGGGAGGTTGACCCCCGCGGCGACGGTCGATGTGGCGACCAGAACGTCCGCCTCCCTGGCGCGGAAGGCCTGCTCGGCCTCCCGCTTGTAGGGCCAGTCCCGGTAGTGGAGCCGTACCCCGGCCCTGGTGCACAGCCGCTCGACGGCTTCGGCGTCGTCCGCGTCCACACCTGCGGTCACCGCACCACGGTCGGCGGCCAGCGCCAGCGCGGTGGCCCGCACCCGGCGCTTGCTGCCGCAGAACACCAGCACGCTGCCGCCGTCCGCACCGACCCCGCGGGCGATCCGTACGGCGGCCTCGGTGCGTACGGCGGCCCGCGCCGCCCAGTCCCCCTCGTCCCCCTCCGGCAGGACCGGCAGCTGCCAGGTCAGCCGGGTGGGCCGCCAGGCGGTGCGGACCAGGCCGGCGCCCAGCCACTCGGCCACTTCGTCCGCGTTGGCGACCGTCGCCGACAGCCCGACGATCCGCGTGCCCTCGCTGTCCTCCCGCACCCGCGCGAGCAGCGCTTCCAGTACGGCGCCGCGCACCGGATCGCCGAGGAGATGGATCTCGTCGACGACCAGGCAGCCGACCTCGGCGAGCGCGTCGCCCAGCGATCCCGCGCGGCAGATCGCCTCGAACTTCTCCGTCGTCGCCACCCACACATCGGCCGCCCGGATCAGTCCGGTGTCCACGGCTGCCTCACCGGTCAGCCGCACCACGCGCAGACCCCGGCGCCGCCACAGCCGCAACTCCCGGTCGAGTTCGTCGGTGAGCGAGCGCTGCGGCACCAGCCAAGCGGCCTTCCTGCCCCGGGTGTGCGCGTCCAGCGCCGCGACCATGCCGACCGGAGTCTTGCCCGCACCGGTGGGTGCCACCACCACCAGATGCCCGGTGCCCTCCCGAACGACGGGAACGGCAGCCGCCTGGGCCGGGTTGAACGACGGATGCGGCAGCAGCGCGGCCCACTCGGCGGGCACCAACTCCTCGACCGGCACATACGCGTCGCCGCCGGCCTCCGGCAACTCCTCCAGCGCGTCCCACTGCGCGGCGAAGGCGTCCCGGGCCGCCGTCGCCCAGGCACCCGCGGCCGGGACCGCGCCACCCGGACCGACCGCGACCAGATCCGTACGGCCGCCCAGCTCATTGACCGTGCGGACCTGTTCGGCCTCCTCCCAGTAGCGGCTGACCCGGTACGGGACGCCGCGCTCCGCGAGCCAGGTCCGCAGGGCGTCGTATCCCGGCCCCTCGGGCAGGACCACCCGCACGTCCTCCGCCGTCGCGACCGCCTCCCCGGTGGGACGCCAGCCCGGATCGGTCACTTTGCACCACAACAGGGCCCGCTTCTCGGTCTGCTCCGGCACGGCCAGATCGTCCGGCCACGCCGGAGGGTGCCCCCCGCGCACTGCCCCGGGGAACTGCCCGGGGACACGGATCGCGGTCACCTTGACCCCGGGCCCACCCGGGCAGGGCCCCAGCGGTACGGACACGGCCGCCGAAAACGCGGCCGTGAGCTGGTCGTACGTCTTCACCCCCAGGTCAGCGAGACTGAACGCGGCGGGACAGCCAGGACAGACCAGCGCGACATACCGGTACACCCGCCCCTGCGACTCGTACGGCCTGCGCAGCGCGTGCAACTCCCCCTCGCAGACGGGACAACGGCGCTCCACCCGTTCCTCGTAGGCCCAGCCGGGCTCGAAGAACCGAGCCGGGGCATCCCCGCCCAGGGCGACACCCCACCGCCGCCGTGCCACCTCGGCCACGGATCCCTCCGCGCCCGTCCCCAAGTGCGCCGGGACACCCTCACCCATCACTCCGTCCGCACCACACATACCGCGACTGTGACATGCCGTGATCTACGCCTGCAGGCGGTTCCCACGTCTTCCACCACTACGGGTTCCACCACCATGAGCACGGCCTGCGTTCAACCGGCCAATGAAGTCACGGCCTCGCCGCCCATGCGAAAACCGCGAGGCTGCCCGAGGAGCCATCTACACGCCCTCTGCACGCCTGGCCACCAAACGGCCACCAGCTCGAACCGGACGGGGCCGGGAAAATCGACAGCCATGAACAAAATGCCGAGGTCACAGCCCCACGATCCGCAACCGCCACTGGCCGTCAACTTCAGACCTACGCATTGCGATACACAGACCACACGTGCCCGATTGGCCCGAATTCCAAGGTAAACCAAAACAAGAAACCCCAGGTCAGAGGCTTGACCTGGGGTTCACCACAGAGCCGCTTTCGGGATTCGAACCCGAGACCTACGCATTACGAGTCCACGAGCGATCATGTTGCGTAGTGCCCCCTCGTACTGTCCAGTGACATTTTGCCTGATCAGCGCACGTGCGACAGGTTGACCTGTGTCACCCCGTGACGCACTGTCCAAAGGCGTCCGTCCACCGGCTGTCCACCGACGGGGCTGTCGTCGGCCCACCAGCGGGACTGAAACTAAGCTCCAGTCCCGCTGGAAACCGGTCGGATCTACGAACGGAGGTTACTGTAGGAAATCCACATTGGGCGTCCGTTCAGCGGGAGATTCGCCCCTCCTCCCCCTGTACCCGGGCTGGCAGCGGTGCCCCGATCTCAGCGGCGAACGTGTGCAGTTCCTCGCGCCTGGGCAACTCGGTCAGGGCCTCGCCGACAGGGAGCGGGCCCGGCCGCACGACGGCCGTCACCCACGACGGCGGCGTTTCAGCCGCGAGCCGAAGAGGAAGACGCCGCCGCCCGCGACGAGAACGCCAGCGGCCAGCAGAATCAGACCCTTGGTGTCCTGGCCGGTCGTCGCCATGGCGCCCTGCACCGTAGCGTCGGCATGGGATGGCGACACAGCCGACGCCCCGGCGGAGGCCGAGCCGGTCGTGGCGCCCGTGCCCGAAGTGCCGGACGAGGCCGAGCCGGTCGTCGTATCTGCCCCTGTGATCGCGAACGATGCTACGACGGGCGACTGGTGGGCATCGAGCTTGCATGCCGGGTTGACCCGGCCCACGGGTTTGCCGTTCGCCTGCTTCCCGACGAGCGTCAGGTTGAGGTCGCCGACGGCGATCCGCACAGTGCCCTGCTTGTGGAACGTGCGAGAGGGGACGGTGCCGGCCGCCGTGACGGCAAAGGCACGGTCGGCCTTGGGAATGGTGACCTTGTTAATGCTGAAGCGTACAGGGACTTTGAAGGTGCCCTCCTGCGACCGGAGTTCGACGTTCGTGTCCACCGTGCCCTCAATGGACTTCAGGTCCGCAAGGAATGTGTGGATCAGATGCGTGTCTTCCTTGCTCGCCGTCGTCGTCGCGTCGAACGTGAATTCCGGGCTGGGCTTGCCGGCTGCGACCGAATCCGGGACATCCGCGTGGATCTCCATCGGGACGGTCCGGCTGACCCCGGAAACCTTGCATGTGTAATTCAGCGTGATCGAGGCCGGGCGCGCGGACGCGGTGCCGGCCCCGGGAGCGCCCACGATTCCGACCGCAACTCCTGCTGCCACCATGACCCCAAGGGCGAACCTCGCCTTTGGCCTTCCCGAACTGTTCCCGGTGCCCATGAGTTGTCCCCCATCAGTCGATCAACTGATCAATTGATCAATTGCGATATTCATCGGTCAACGCCTGTCGGATATCGCTGTGTCCATGGCGACGCTCGTCCGCTCCCCCATGGTTCCCGGCTTGCCCACCGGGTGAACTCCGCGGCCGGTGCTGTCCTGGCGCGCCCGGTGGACGTGGGCCAGGTGGGCTTCGAGCCGAGCATGGCGGAACTGGTAGACCGCACCGGCCTTGCGCAGCACACCTCGATCATGGGCGTCATCCAGGAAAGCGATCACTGCCCAGGGCAGACGCCTGGTCAGCGGCAACCACATGCGCGACAGGGCCGCCCACTGACCCCAGGCGGTGAAACTCAGCCCGTACCCGAGCCCGCCCGCGAACGCGCCCTCGATCCCGAAGACGAGCCCCACCAACAGCCCGAGCACGGGCCCGGGCGCGAACCCGCCCAGTCGCCCGGGCGCGAATCCCATGGCGATTCCGGCCGGGACCCCGAGCACGAGCAACCACACAAGCATATGGACGAATGCGTTCTTGCGGTTCGTCCTCAACAGGTCCGAGGCGCTGATAGCGGATGTGGTGTCAATAGGGGTTTCGAGCCACGCCATGACGGCAAGCGCGGTTCCGGCGCCGAAACCGATTTCCACCGGAAACAGCAACGCCCCCCTGAGGCCGCCGTCGAGTCCGTCGTCGAACCCCAGCGGCCCGACGATCAATCTGTCCATGAGCACCAGCACGACTGCGGTCGGCGCCCCGAACCCGATCCCCAGGATGAACCTCCGGGCGATCTCGGCACCATTGCGCCGGGTCTCGCCGAAGATCTGTATGCGCAGAGTCGACGGCTTGGCCGCCGCCCCTCTGGGCGCGAACTCGTACACCAACGCGAACACCAACCCGGCCACCAGTCCGTGCAGGAGGCAGACCAGAAGCCCCCGCACGATCGCGAACCCGAGCCCACGCGTGGTCGCGATCAAGTCCACGGGCAGGTTCCCGATCCCGGTCGGCACCCCCAGAGCCATCCCGGCGAGGAACCCGATCACGAGCATGCGCGTGGAACGGCGCATCGTGGTGCCCAGTTGCCACCAGCCGAGGTCATGGGTCTTGAGTTTCTCCAGGTGCGCGGCGAGGTAGCCGAGCCAGTGCTGGGCCTGCCCGGGCGTCCAGTGACGGCGGTGACGGGGACTGTCGGCGTCACGATCGTCGTGCGGCGCGGCACTGTAGACGGCGGGGATGAATGCGTCCAGGAGATGATCTTGCAGGGCTTCGGGCGTGGGGAAGTCCAGCAGCTTTTCGGGGTCGCGTCTGGGAGCGTCGCTGTAGATGGTGCGGGCCAGCGAGACCATCAGCGGGGTGGCGAGAACCTTGGCGAGGTTCGCCGTGCCCTGGGTGTACGGCCCTTCGCGCAACCGGGCCAGGACGCCATCCCACACCGTACGGTCCGCGCCGCCCTCTCTGATCGTCCGGCTGGCACGGATCAGGTAGTGGGCGTAGTCGTCCACCATGAGGTCCTCCAACTCGATGACCGCAGCGGCGGTGAGCACGTCGGAATCCTCGGAGCCGTTGACGGCCTTGGTGTATTCGTCGGGGCGGCTGGTGAGCAGCAGCGGCATGGTGGTGGCCTGGTTGAGCGCTTTGAGCGCCATACCGTGCAGGCCGCTGGGGATCTCGTCGAAACCGTCGAGAACGGGCAGGATCCGGCCCGAGTCGACAAGGACACGGGCCAGATTGCCTCCGCGCGCGGCTGGAGCCGCGAGGAAGGGGTGGTCACGCACCAGCTGGGCACACATCCAGTCGCGCAGCGAAGTCGCGGCCGGATCCCAGGAACCCAGGCCGAAGATCACCGGTACCCGGTCGCCGGGGGTACGGGTATCGAGCCAGTCGACGAGGAAACGCAAAGTCAAGATCGACTTGCCCGATCCGGCCTCACCGAGCACCACCAGCCGACCGGACGGGACGAAGGTGTACGCGTCCACGATCTGGTCGAGTTCGCCGTCCAGCGGCAGGGGCGTTGCAGCCGCCCCGCGCGGGAGCCGGCGGATGTTGGCCCAGTTGTCGAAGACATTCCGGTCGGTGCACCGAAAGCGCACGGGGAGCGGGAACGGGTCGTGCACCCGTCGCTGCTCCTCCTCCTTACGCCACTGCTTGGAGACCTCGTCGGCGAGGGCCTCGGCCGGGTCGCCCTCAGCCGGCGGTGGATGCGGCGGCGGTGGTGGGAGCCGCGTGAGGTGGACGGCGCGGGCCGGCAGGCCGATCAGGTAGCCCAGTTGATCGATCTGGGCTTGGGTGAGGTGTTTGTACCAGCGTTGCACCCGGCTTGCCGTGAGCCTGCCGGCTCCGTCGGTGAGGTGATGCGCGCTGACCACTCCGATCAGGTACCCACCGCTCCACACCGCGGCTCCCGACATTCCCTCCCATGGGGAACGGCCCTCCGGATCGGGCCCCGGAGCGCCCACGGAGATCTCCAGAGTGCCCTTGCGCAGGTCCGCCCACGGCGTGGTCTTGCCCTGCGCATGGTGGGAATCCCGGTACCGTGCGGTCCTGTTGAGTTCCGACGATGCGTTGTCGGGGCGTAGCTTGAATTTGGGGAACCCCAGCGCGTCGCAATCCACCGGCTGGGTGATGAGGCCGTACCGCACCGGCGGGACCTCGGCAGCGTAGAGCCCGCTGCCGCCCGGGTCATTCGAGATCTTGAGCACCGCGACATCGACGTCGGAGTCCTCCCACAGCGGCTCCGGCTCGCCGGACAACTCCGTTACGTCACCGTCCTCGGTGAGAAAGCGCAGCGTGACCGAGACCGCGCCCCGCACCACATGCGCGGCTGTGAGTACCGCGTTCCCGCTCACGCGGTAACCCGATCCGCGCCACTCCTCGCCTCCGCGTCGGGTGATGACGACCTGGACCACTCGACGTACGTCGAGCTCGTCCGGCCCGGGTGCCCCCGATGCGCTGCCGTCCGCAGTGCTCATTGCTCGTCCGGGTCAGCGCGGCCGACGACGAACGGCCGGTCAGGCGACCCTTGGAGGGTCGGCTGCAAAGTCAGTTTGACCAGCTGCGTCGAGGTGGAGTTCACCGTCGCGTCCGCACCGGACTCGACCACCCAGAACCGTACCCTCGCCTCCGCGTGCCCGGTTCGCTCCAGCGTGACCGACAATTCCAGCTCGATCGTCCCCAACTCGAAGCGCAGCGTCTCCCCCTGCGCGGCGACGACCGCCTGCTGCAACTCCTCCCGCAGGTCCCTGATCACACTGGCCAACTCGATCACCCGCGCCCCCTGCACCGATACCAGTTGTCGGTCGCCAACGACTCTAGCCCTGTCCATCGCCTGTACGGAGCGATTCGGCACGGTCGCCGCGACCTCCGGCTCTCCAAGGAACTTCACGCGCGCGGCGTCGACCTCGTCACCTTGGACGTGAGACCTGTCAGGATCGGACAGCCCTGCCGCCGCCGATGACCCCCTCAAAGACGGTCGTATTTCATCCGTCGGCCCAGGGACAGCGACAGGTCCCTGAGGGAAAGTTCCGCCACGAGCGGCTTCAGGATCACCTCATCAGCACCCGTTCCCGGGTCTGAATCGTGACTGCCCCATTGCGGACACGGGGCCTACTCTTTATACGGTGGTCCAACTGCCCTGACAGAGGGGTGAATTGACATTACGTCAGGAGATCGGCACGGCCGGTCCGGCAGCCTGTGCAGGCTTGGCAGCGACCGTCGCGGGGGCGGGCGCGTTCGTTGGACCTATCGGCGCCGGGCCGGCGGTCGCGGAGTCGGTTTCGGTTACTCTGCGGTATTCCTGCACGTTCCCGCTCATCGGCCCCGCCCCGGTCGCGATGACGATCACCTCGGAAATCCCGCAGGTCACGGTCGGCGTACCCACCGACCGATTCGTCGTCCATGCTTCGGCGCCGGTGAACGCCGTTGAGGCGACGCTGATGAGGCGGCTGATCGGTATCAAGACCGTCGAGGGCACGGTGGACGCGAGCGGTGTGGTGAACGCGCCTCAGGGGCCGATCCCGGCCGGGATGACGTTCGTGGTTCCCAGGACGACCGTCTCCGCATCCGGCGGCTTCGAGATCACGGCGAGCGGTGCCCTGCCATCAGAAACCTTCAGCCGGTCGGGCAACGCGAGCGTCCGTGTCGGCGATGTCACCATGCACCTCACCGCGCGGGACGCGAGCGGCAGTCCGACATGGCCGAACACGTTCACCTCGCCCTGCACGCTGGAAGCCGGGCAGAAAAACACCGTGGCGTCCTTCGCCATCACGGCGCCTCCGCCGCTGCCCGGCCCCACCCCCGTACCGCCGAACCCCCACCCCACCACGCCGACGCCCGGCCCGAAACCCATCACTGCATCACCCGCGCCCGACCCCACCGGCACGACGCCGAATCCCAGCCCCACCACGACAACGCCCAGCCCCAGCCCCACTCCCACTCCCTCCACCACCCACCCCAGTCCGCCGGAGCCCCACCGGCAGAGCATGTATCTGCCCTTGGTAGTCGGCGTGCCGCTGGTCGCGAGCGCTCTGATCGTGGGCGGCGTCTACTGGATCAACAAGCGCCGCAGGCACCGGGCCACACCCGGGTGACTACGGCCGTGAAAATAAAGGCCCTTGACAGCAACTTGGGCCTCCCGATCCAACGAGGACGCGCAGCGGCTATCCGCCATCTTGTGAAGTCCACCACCCACCAGGAGATCAGGCATGTCGCAAACGAGAATGATGGCACGGGCTGTTGGCACCGCAGTCACCACGGCGGCGCTGATGGTCGGCACGGCCGTCGCGTTCTCCTCCGCCGCACAAGCGGCTGGTTCAGGGCACTACTACATCGAGATCGGCGGCACCGGCGCCACGAACCCCACGCCTGACTGCCCCACCACTACTACCTCCTACGCCGAGGCGAACAAGACTCTTCCGCCCGGCTCCTCCGCGCTCCCGGTGTGCTACCCGGCCACCGCCGGCCCGTTCGTCGGCCCGAGCGGGTCGCTCATCGACCTCGGCACCCTGCAATTCCGCCCCGACGCCCTCATCGCACCGAACTACGACTCCAGCGTGCAACAGGGCTACCAGGCGGCGTTGAAGGCGGCGGAGGACACCTACAGCTCCCACCCGGACGCACGCATCACGATCACCGGCTACTCCCAGGGCGCACAGGTCGCGGACGAAGTGCTCCAGACAATCGCGGGCGGTGGCACCAGCATTCCGCTCTCGCAGGTCGACGGCATGCTCTACGCCGACCCGATGCAGCCTGGCACCGGCTTGACGGCCCAGATCCCGAAGGGATGGGGCGTGCCCGGGTTAACTTCCCCGGGCGCCGGGCCGACCGAGTTCAACGGCGTTCCGGTCACGCGGTACTGCATCCACGGCGACCCGGTGTGCGACGCGTCGCTCTTGAACGCGCCCGGCTACTTCAAGCTACACCCGCTCTACCCGCAGCCTGGCAACGTCATAGCCCAGACCCTCACCGACGACGGCAAGGACGGGATCCAGTGGAGGGAACCTGCGGGAACCCCCGCGTAGGGCTCCTGACAGAAGCGGAGCAGCGGCTGCAGCGGACCGCCACCACGGCCCCTTCCACGAGCGCCATCGTGCTCATCACCCACCTCGCACGCGCCGTCCACTGCCGTGTCGACCCGAATCAGCTCGGCATCGAGCGGTCGCCGAGCAAGAAGCGGGTGTACAGGTCGGTGCAGGCGACGTGCAGGTAGCGTGCAGGTAGCCCTTGGCTTCCTTCTTCCCCGCGAGAGTGCGGCAGGCCCCACCTTGAGCGGGGTCTCGTCCGCGCAGATGGCGAACGCGAGCGTGATCAGGGCGCGGATCGCGACGTCGCACGCCTGAAGCGCCCGCGCCGCACGTCCCGGCAGAGAGTGGACGAACCCGGTGGAGGAGGTGGATCGGCGCCTCCCCTGTATGCACCTACGAGTACACCTGCGGTGCAGTTGGGAACAAAGCACGCATGGCGTAATCTGCGTGCTCGCCGTCCGGCTCCGACCTCATAAATGCCCTCTCGCGCAGGAGGGCCGCTTATAGGGCCTGCCGCCAGACCGCTCATCTACGGAGTGGAACCGCGGCTACTCGGCTTCGGCAAGCCCCTCCAACAGGGCGTGGATGGTTTCGGCATCGGCCCGCGGCGGGATCGGGGCGGTGTGTTCCGGGTTCACCTCGACCATGGCAACGGCGTCGGCGTCAGCCGGGAGCAGGCCGAGGAACCAGACGATGGTGTCGGCCCAGAACTCCGGGTCCCCATCGCCGAGGATCAGGTTGCTGTGGTCGTAGTAGCTGACCGTACGGGTCATACCCTCCAGGTCCAGCTGAAAGTCGAGGACGAACTCGGGGTGGACATGCCGACCATCATGGAGATCCTTCGGCACACCCAGATCAGTCAGACCCGGCGATAAGTGAAGGGCAGATCCCACCTCTCGAAGGACGCGATGCGCCGGATGGGAGACACGTTCATGCCCCGCCCGGCACCCACAACTGAGACCAAGACTGAGACCACGCACCGCCGCGCGGCACGCGCCCAGCGTCGTCACCGCATCCGATAGACGAAAAAGCCCAGCTCAGACATTGTCTGAGCTGGGCTTGGATGAGCCGCTTTCGGGATTCGAACCCGAGACCTACGCATTACGAGTGCGTTGCTCTGGCCATCTGAGCTAAAGCGGCGTGTCGTACGCACTTATGGTGCGATCAGCGACGGCGGTAAGTCTACACAGTTTCCGAGGTGCTTCGTACACGCCCCGGAGGAGGGTCCTCCGGGGCGTGCGGCGAGGCTATGAGCAGCGCTTTCCGTTGGCCGGCGGGGTTCCCTCCAGCAGGTACGCGTTGATCGCGGAGTCGATGCAGGTACTGCCGCGGCGGTAGGCGGTGTGGCCGTCGCCGGCGTAGGTGAGCAGGCGGGCCGAGGTGAGCTGGCGGGAGAGGGACTCCGCCCAGGAGTACGGCGTCGCCGGGTCGCGGGTGGTGCCCACGACGACGATCGGTCCTGCGCCCCTGGCCTCGATGCGGTGCTGCCCGCCGGTGGCCCGCACCGGCCAGTAACCGCAGCTCAGGGCCGCCCAGGCCAGGCCCCTGCCGAAGACGGGGGACGCTTTCTCGAAGGCCGGGAGGTCCTTTTCGACCTGCTCGGGTGTGTCGAAGGCGGGCGGGAGGTCGAGGCAGTTCACGGCCGCGTTGGCGAACATCAGGTTCGTGTAGCGCCCGTCGCCGCCCCGCTCGTAGTAGCTGTCCGCGAGCGCGAGCAGACCGGCGCCGTCGCGCTTCTTCAGCGCCGAGGTGAGCGCCTCGCGCAGTTGCGGCCAGGCCGCCTCGTCGTACATCGCCGCGATCACCCCGGTGGTGGCCAGGGCCTCGCCGAGGGTGCGGCCGTCGGCGTCGCCGGCCGGGATGGGGTGCTCGTCGAGCTTGCGGAAGAACGCCCGCAGGTGGTCGCCGACCTGCGCCGCGGTGGTGCCCCTGCCGCCGAGCGGGCAGTCGGCCTGCCGCACGCACTCCTTGGCGAACGCCTGGAACGCCGTCTCGAAGCCCGCCGTCTGCTGCAGGTTCAGCCGGCGCGCGGACAGCGACGGGTCCATGGCGCCGTCCAGGACCAGGCGGCCCGCCCGCTGCGGGAACAGCCCGGCGTACGTCGCCCCGAGGAACGTCCCGTACGACGCCCCCACGTAGTTCAGCTTCCGGTCCCCAAGCACGGCGCGCAGGATGTCCATGTCCCGGGCGGCCTCCACCGTGGAGACGTGGCGCAGCAGTTGCGGAGAGCGGGCCCCGCAGCCCTCCGCGAACTTCTTGAACTGCCCGACCAGCGCGTCCGTCTCCGCGGCGCCGTCCGGTGTGACGTCGGCCTGCGTGTACGTGTCCATCTGCCGCCCGTCCAGGCATTCGACGGGCTCGCTGCGGGCGACGCCGCGCGGATCCATCGCCACCATGTCGTAGCGGGCGCGGACCTCGGCCGGGTAGCCGATCCCCGCGGACCGCTGCAGGTAGTCGACCGCGGAGCCGCCCGGACCGCCCGGGTTGACGAGGAGCGAGCCGAGCGGCTTGTTCTTGCCGGTGGTCTTGCCGGTGGTCTGCTTGCGGGCGACGGCGAGCCGTACGTCGCCCGAGCCCGGGTCGGCGTAGTCGCGCGGCGCCTTCAGCGTCGCGCACTGGAAGCCCTCGACACCGCATGTGCGCCAGGCGAGTTTCTGCCCGTAGTACGGCGCGAGCGCGGGCGGTGTCGTACTGGGCAGCGGGGCCAGCGCCGCCTCTGCCAGGTCGTTGGTCGCCGTCACCGAGCTGCCGGCGGAGCACGCGGCGACGAGCACCGCGGTGGTGAGGGCGGTGGCCATGGCACGGGCCACGGGGTTGGTCTGGCGGGGGGTTCGCCTGATGTGCATCAAGCGAGCGTAACGCTGAGCGACCAGGTGGATGCCGTGCGTGGCCTCCGTGGCTCTTTCGAGTGACGGCGTCAACGGCATGTCCGGCCGGACCGGACCCCGGCCGCCCCCGCGGTCAGCCCGCTCTCAGTGCCATCGTCATCGCCTCCACCGCGAGCAGCGGCGCCACGTTGCCCTCCAGTGCTTCCCGGCACGCCGAGATCGCCTCGATACGGCGCAGGGTGGACTCCGGTGAACCGGCCCGCGCGAGCCGCTCCAGATCCTGCTCGGCATCGGTGTTGGCCAGCGCCACGCGGGAGCCGAGTTGCAGGGCGAGGACGTCGCGGTAGAAGCCGGTGAGGTCGCCCAGCGCGACGTCCAGGCTGTCGCGCTGCGTCCGGGTTCTGCGGCGCTTCTGCATGTCCTCCAGGTCCTTCATCACGCCGGCCGTGCCACGGGGCAGGCGTCCGCCCTGGGCAGCGCCCAGGGCCGCCTTCAGCTCCTCCGTCTCCTTGCCGTCCATCTCCTCGGCGAGCTGTCTGGCGTCGTCGGTCGCCGCGTCGACCAGTTGCTGGGCCGCCCTGAGGCAGCTCCCGACCTCGTCGAGACGCAGCGGCAGCTTGAGCACGGAGGCCCGGCGCTCCCGTGCGGCCGGGTCGGTGGCCAGGCGGCGGGCCCGCTCGACATGGCCCTGGGTGGCGCGGGCCGCGGCGGCGGCGGCATCGGGCTCGATGCCCTCGCGCCGGACGAGCATGTCCGCGACGGCGGCCACCGACGGCGTGCGCAGGCTGAGGTGGCGGCAGCGGGAACGGATGGTGGGCAGCACGTCCTCGATCGAGGGCGCGCACAGCAGCCACACCGTGCGCGGGGCGGGTTCCTCCACGGCCTTGAGGACTGCGTTGGCGGACTTCTCGTTCAACCGCTCGGCGTCCTCGACGAGGATCACCTGCCAGCGGCCGTTCGCCGGGGACGTGAACGACTTGCGGACCGTGTCCCGCATGTCCTTGACGAGGATCTCGGTGCCGACCGCCGCGACCGTGGAGACATCCGCGTGGGTGCCGAGCAGCGCCGTGTGGCAGCCGTCGCAGAATCCGCAGCCGGGGGCCCCGCCCAGGGCCCGGTCGGGGCTCACGCACTGCAGGGCCGCGGCGAAGGCGCGCGCCGCCTGGGTGCGGCCCGCGCCGGGCGGGCCGGTGAACAGCCAGGCGTGGGTCATCCTGGACGCCTCCGGCGGCGGCGCGTCCGCGGCTGCGGCGGTGACGAGGGCGTCGGCGTCCCGGGCAGCGGCGGTGAGCAGTTCGCTCACCTTCTCCTGCCCGACGAGGTCGTCCCACACGGTCATGGGTCACGCCGCCCTTCCGTCACGTTGCACGTTCACCTCGCGTGTCCGCGGTGTGTGTTCACGGTCCGTGTCCACGGTGCATGGTCACGGTCCGCGAACCACGGTCCGCGTTCACGTCGTACGGTCCGGAATCCATTGTGCGGGCGCCCACTGACAACGGGGCTCCGGTCGTCTCGGGTGAAGCGGCCGGGCGCGAGGGACATGCGCCCCCACGTCGGCGCCCGGCGCCCGGAGACGATCAGCCGCGCCGTCCCCGGCCCCGCCCGTCCCGGCTCTCGTGCTCCTCGTCGTCGTACCCGCCGAGCAGTTCGTCCGCCAGCGTCGGCAGGTCGTCCAACGGCGTCTCCTCGGCCCAGTCGGGCCGCGGGCGCCGCCGCACCGTAGCGTCGGCGTCCACGTCGACCTGCGGCATCTCGCGCGTACGGTCCTCGGAGCGGTCGGCGGCCGGCCGCTCGTCCCGGAAGAAGCCCCGCGGCACCCGGTCCGCCGGGTCACCGGCAGGTACGGGCGGCAGCACGGCCGTCTCCTCGGCCGCGCCCGGCGGGACCGGCGGCTGCGGCAGCTGCGTCGTCACCTCGGACGCGGACTCCGGCCCGCGGGCGGGCCGGGCTTCCGCGTCCCGTTCCTCACGCACCGGCCGCAGTACGGCCGTTTCGTCGGCGCCCGGATTCACCATGGGCGTTTCCACGGTCGTGGCGTCCGGCGTCACCCCGGGTGCCGCCGGCCGCGGTGCCACCGGCTGCCGGGCCACCGCGTCGGCCGCGACCGCCGCGTCGGCGGCCTGGCGCCTGGCCTCCTCGGCCCGCATCAGCGCCTCTTCGGCCTTGCGCTGCTTCTCCTGGCGCCGCGCCTCTTCCTCGGCGCGCAGCCTGGCCTCCTCCTCGGCCTGCTTGCGCCGCCGCTCCTCCTCGGCCTTGCGGCGGGCCTCCTCCTCGGCCCGGATCTTCTCCTCGGCAAGCAGCCGCTGCCGCTCCTCCTCCGCCCGGCGCCTGGCCTCCTCCGCCCGCTGCCGGGCCTCCTCGGCCTGCCGTTCCGCCTCGCGCCGCTGCGCCTCCTCCAGCTCGCGCTGCTTGCGCTCCTCCTCCTCGGCACGCAGCCGGGCCAGCTGCTCCTGGCGCTCACGCTCCAGGCGCTCCTCCTCGGCCTTGCGGGCGGCCTCTTCCTCGGCCTTGCGGCGGGCTTCCTCCTCGGCGGCCTTGCGGGCCTCCTCCTGGGCCTTGATCTCGGCCTCGGACAGCGGCAGCACGGTGTCGAGACGGTGCCGGATGACGGTGGTGACGGCCTCGGGTTCCTGGCCCGCGTCCACGACCAGGTAACGGCCCGGGTCGGCGGCGGCCAGCGTCAGGAAACCGGCCCGCACGCGCGCGTGGAACTCCGCGGGTTCCGACTCCAGCCGGTCCGGGGCCTCCGTGAACCGCTCGCGGGCGGCCTCCGGGGACACGTCCAGCAGCACGGTCAGATGCGGGACCAGGCCGTTGGTCGCCCAGCGGTTGATCCGCGCGATCTCGGTCGGGGACAGATCGCGGCCCGCCCCCTGGTAGGCCACCGAGGAGTCGATGTACCGGTCCGAGATGACGACGGCGCCCCGCTCCAGCGCGGGCCGCACGACCGTGTCGACGTGCTCGGCGCGGTCGGCCGCGTACAGCAGTGCCTCCGCGCGGTGGGACAGCCCGGCCGACGACACGTCCAGCAGGATCGACCGCAGCCGCTTGCCCACGGGCGTGGCCCCCGGTTCGTGGGTGAGGACGACCTCGTGTCCCTTGGCCCGGATCCACTCGGCGAGCGCCTCGGCCTGGGTGGACTTCCCGGCGCCGTCGCCGCCCTCCAGGGCGATGAAGAAGCCGCTCGTGGCGGGAGCCTGCGCCGGGTCGTCCCCGCCGAGCAGCGCGTCGCGCAGGTCGTGCCGCAGCGGCACGCCGGACCGGTCGTCGACCTTGGCCAGCACCAGCGCGGCCACCGGCAGCAGCAGCGCGCCCACCAGCATCAGGGTGAAGGCGGCACCGCCGTGCTCGAACACGAACTTGCCGTTGACCAGGCGGTGCGGTCCGATGAGCGCCGCCACCAGGGGCGCGATCAGCGCGCCGAACGCGACGCAGACCCGGACGACGGCGTGCAGGTGCTCGGTGGTGCGCGCCCGGCGGTGGTCCTCGGCCTCCTGGTCGAGCAGCGTGTGCCCGGTGTTGGCGGCGACCCCCGCGCCGATCCCGGCCAGCGCACCGATCAGCACCACACTGGTGACGTCCGGGACGAGCCCGGCGGCGAGCAGGGCCACACCGGTGAAGGCGATGGCCAGGGCCAGCAGCCGGCGACGGGAGAGCGACGGCAGGACGGCCGGGGCGGTACGGATGCCGACGACGACCCCGCCGGCCAGGGCGAGCACCAGCAGGCCGTAGAGCACCGGGCCACCGCCCAGTTCCGCGGCGTGCAGCACCGACACGGCGACGGCGGCGGAGATCGCCCCCGCGACGGCCGCGCAGGCCGCCACCAGCAGCGGGATGACGCCCGTGCGGCCCTTGTCCACGCCGGAGCCGGTCCGGGGGCGGCGCAGTCCTTCGAGCGGAGACCGCGCGCGCGGGGTGCGCACGTCGGGCAGTTCCAGGAAGGCGACCACCGAGAGGGACGCGGCGAACAGCCCGGCCGCCACGTACGAGCCGAGCGCCACCTGGTGCTGGTCGAACCAGTCGAGGCCGGTGCCGAGCAGGTTGTTCAGGAGCGCCGCGGCGACCAGGACGGCGGCGGCCAGCGGAATCGCCGCGAAGCTCGTACGCAGGGACAGGCGGCGCAGGGCGTCCATGTGGTCCGGCAGCGGCCGGACCGTCGCGCCCTCCGGGGGCGGGGCGGGCAGCAGCGCGGGGGCCGCGCTCTCCCGGCAGACGGTCCAGAAGCGCTCGGCGACCCCGGTGACGAAGGCCGTCACCAGGATCATGGGGAGCGCGTTGGCCGGCGTCCAGTCGATCCACAGCGGGGCGACGATCAGCAGCGCGGCCCGCAGGCCGTCGGCGCCGACCATGGTCCAGCGGCGGTCGAGCGCGCCTCCCTGGGCGGTGAGGGAGGTGAGCGGGCCGAGGAGGACGGCGCCGAAGACGAGCGTCGCGACGACGCGCGCGGCGAAGACGGCCGCCACCGCGAACGCCACGCCCCGGTACCCACCGCCGAACGAGCCTTCGGTGACTGCCGTTTGGAGGGCGAGGACCACCAGCACCAGGAGTGCGAGGACGTCCCCGACTCCGCCGACCTGCTGTGCGCTCCACAGGCGTTTCAGTTCGGGCTGGCGCAGCAGGGAGCGGACGGCGCGCTCGCGGGAATCCGCCACGAGTGCGTCGTCGGGGTTCGTGCTGTGGGCCGTTGGCTGCTCGGCTCGCGTCATGCGTTCAGCCTATCGGCAGCCACCGACAGCGGATCGCGCGCGTCCGGACATGTACACGCCCCGACATCAAAGTGATGCCTGGGCGCGCCCTTTGCGAAGTCGGTGCGCCTGGTGTGCGAGTGAATTCGGTGTGGAGGTACGGGTCGGCCCACCGGTGGTGGCCGTCCGGGGCCCACGGATCGCCGTGCGGACCCCGACTCGTCGCCTGCTCGACGCCCCCGGTGATCCAAGCCTCACGGGGGACGGCGGCTTCGGCCCGACGCGGGGCGGCGGCTCCGACGACCCGGATGCGGCACAGTTCGCCGACTCCGGCGATCCGGTCTGCGCGGATCACGCCGCCCGCAGTGCAAAGCGGCCTGCAATCCGCACTGCAACCCACCGACCCACGCCGCCCCCGGGGTCGTCGCCGCCCCGGACTCTCGCCGCCGGGGCTCTCGCCGCCCCTGGGCTGTCAGTCCTCCGTGGCCGCCTTCGAGGCCGTCGCCTTCTTCGCGGTGGTCTTCTTGGCCGTGGTCTTCTTCGCGGCGGTGGTCGTCTTCTTCGCCGCCGTCTTCTTGGCGGCGGTCTTCTTCGCCGGGGCGGCCTTCTTCGCGGTCGCCTTCTTCACCGTCTTCTTGGCGGGCCCCTTCGCCCGCTTCTCGGCGAGCAGTTCGAAACCGCGCTCCGCGGTGATCGTCTCGACGCTGTCGTCGGAGCGCAGGGTCGCGTTGGTCTCCCCGTCGGTGACGTACGGCCCGAAGCGGCCGTCCTTGACGACCACCGGCTTGCCGCTGACCGGGTCGGCGCCCAGTTCCTTCAGCGGAGGCTTGGCGGCGGCCCGGCCACGCTGCTTGGGCTGGGCGTAGATCGCCTCCGCCTCCGCCAGCGTGATGGTGAAGAGCTGGTCCTCCGCCTGCAGCGAACGCGAGTCCGTGCCCTTCTTCAGGTACGGCCCGTAGCGCCCGTTCTGCGCGGTGATCTCCACGCCGTCCGCGTCCTTGCCGACGACGCGCGGCAGCGACATCAGGCGCAGCGCCTCCTCCAGCGTCACCGTGTCCAGCGACATCGACTTGAAGAGGGAGGCGGTGCGCGCCTTGACGGCGTTCTTGCCCGTCTTCGGGGTGCCGTCGGGCAGGACCTCCGTGACGTACGGACCGTAGCGGCCGCCCTTGGCGACGATCGGGCGGCCGGTCTCCGGGTCGGTGCCCAGGGGGCGCTCACCGCTCGGCTTGGCGAGGAGTTCCTCGGCCAGGTCGACGTTCAGCTCGTCGGGGGCGAGGTCCTGCGGGATGTCGGCACGCTGGTGCTGCTCGGTGTCCTTCTCGCCGCGCTCGATGTACGGGCCGTAGCGGCCGACGCGCAGCACGATGTCGTTGCCCACGGGGAACGACGACACCTCGCGCGCGTCGATCGCGCCGAGGTCGGTCACCAGTTCCTTGAGGCCGCCGAGGTGGTCACCGTCACCGTTGCCGGCCTCGGCGGCGCCGCCCGGGCCGCCCGCGGCGAAGCCGCCGTCGGGCGTCGTCTCACCGAAGTAGAAGCGCTTCAGCCACGGCACGGACTGCGCCTCGCCGCGGGCGATGCGGTCGAGGTCGTCCTCCATCTTCGCGGTGAAGTCGTAGTCGACGAGCCGGCCGAAGTGCTTCTCCAGGAGGTTCACCACGGCGAAGGACAGGAAGGACGGCACCAGGGCCGTGCCCTTCTTGAACACGTAGCCGCGGTCGAGGATCGTGCCGATGATCGACGCGTAGGTCGACGGGCGGCCGATCTCCCGCTCCTCCAGCTCCTTGACCAGGCTGGCCTCGGTGTAGCGGGCCGGGGGCTTGGTGGAGTGCCCGTCGACCGTGATCTCCTCGGCGCTGAGGGCGTCGCCCTGCGCGACCTGCGGCAGCCGGCGCTCGCGGTCGTCCAGTTCGGCGTTCGGGTCGTCGGCTCCCTCGACGTACGCCTTGAGGAATCCGTGGAAGGTGATGGTCTTGCCGGACGCGCTGAACTCGACGTCCCGTCCGTCGGCGGCCGTGCCACCGATCCGCACGGTGACGCTGTTGCCGGTCGCGTCCTTCATCTGGGAGGCGACCGTCCGCTTCCAGATCAGCTCGTACAGCCTGAACTGGTCGCCGGTCAGGCCGGTCTCGGCAGGCGTGCGGAAACGATCACCCGAGGGGCGGATCGCCTCGTGCGCCTCCTGCGCGTTCTTGACCTTCCCTGCGTACGTACGCGGCTGGGTCGGCAGGTAGTTCGCCCCGTACAACTGCGTGACCTGGGCGCGGGCGGCGTTGACGGCGGTCTCGCTCAGCGTCGTGGAGTCCGTACGCATGTACGTGATGTAGCCGTTCTCGTACAGCTTCTGCGCGATCTGCATCGTCGCCTTCGCGCCGAAGCCGAGTTTGCGGCTCGCCTCCTGCTGGAGCGTCGTCGTACGGAACGGGGCGTACGGCGAGCGGCGGTACGGCTTGGACTCCACGGACCGCACCGAGAACCGGGTGTTCTCCAGGGCGGCGGCGAGGGCGCGGGCGTTCGCCTCGTCGAGGTGGAGGGTGTTCGCGCTCTTGAGTTGTCCCAGGGAGTCGAAGTCGCGGCCCTGCGCGACCCGCCTTCCGTCGACGCTCTGGAGGCGGGCGACGAGCGACGACGGGTCCGACGGATCCCCCGCGCGGCCGGTCGAGAAGGTCCCCGTCAGGTCCCAGTACTCAGCAGAACGAAACGCGATGCGCTCGCGTTCCCGCTCCACCACGAGCCGGGTGGCGACGGACTGGACACGGCCGGCCGACAGGCGCGGCATGACCTTCTTCCACAGGACCGGCGAGACCTCGTAGCCGTAGAGGCGGTCGAGGATGCGGCGGGTCTCCTGGGCGTCGACGAGTCGCTGGTTGAGCTGGCGCGGATTGGCGACGGCCGCGCGGATGGCGTCCTTGGTGATCTCGTGGAAGACCATCCGCTTGACCGGGATCTTCGGCTTGAGCACCTCCTGGAGGTGCCAGGCGATGGCCTCGCCCTCCCGGTCCTCGTCGGTGGCGAGGAAGAGTTCGTCGGAGTCCTTCAGCAGGTCCTTGAGCTTCTTGACCTGCGCCCTTTTGTCAGCGTTGATCACGTAGATGGGCTGGAAGTCGTGCTCGACGTCCACACCGAGGCGGCGCACCTCGCCGGTGTACTTGTCCGGCACCTCCGCGGCGCCGTTGGGAAGGTCGCGGATGTGCCCGACGCTCGCTTCGACTACGTAGCCGGGGCCGAGGTAGCCCTTGATCGTCTTCGCCTTGGCAGGCGACTCGACGATGACGAGTCGGCGGCCGCCCTGTGCGGTCTCGCTGGTCGGGGACAACTTCGCTCTTCTCTCCGGTCGACGCTGGGGCCTCCCCAGGTCTTCGTCCTGGGGTTGGGTGGTGGTGACGCTGCGGAGTGTGACGGTACATCCCGCCCCCGTGTCAAACGGGAAAAGCCCGCAACGGCCACTCGAACGGTAACCCGACTACCGCCATTCCTGCCGCCCGGACTGCCGGGCGACCCACGCGGCCCTTTTCGGAGGGTAACGCTCCCCTTACGCACGGGACAGCGTGCGCACCGCCTTCAGATGCGGGTGAAGCAGTACGCCGCGAGGCCCAGCGCGATCACCGAGGCGAGGCCGGCGAGGGTCGCCGATGCGACCTGACTCACACCGTGGGCGACCTGCTCACGATGGTGCAGCCGCATGCCTGTCCATACCAGCAAAGCGCCCCCGAACAGGGCGAACACCGCTCCCGCGAAGATCGCTGGTCCGCTCTCCATGGTCCCGTGCGCCCCTTTCCCTCCGTTCGTGCGTATCCAGCGCCCGGAGACTGGCACGCGCAGGCGGCGGGTGGGCGAATCCGAAGTGAACGCGGAGCCGACAGACCACGCAAGTGACTCCGGACACCTTCCGCTCCCGATCGGGCCGCCCGCATCTTTCCGGCCGATTTCCGCCACGCACGGCTCACGGGCCGTTCCGTACCGCGACCACACGCCGCAGGACGGCGCCGACCACGACCGGAAACCAGCCAGGCGCGGGCACCAGGCGCGGACGACGGGCGCGCGGCACGGCCGGGTGAGAGGCGCGGCCGGGTGCGCGGCACAGTCAGGCGCCCGGCACGGCCAGGTTCGAGGCGCGGCCGGGCACCGCGCACGACGGCGTGCGCGGCACGGCCAGGGGCGCGGCACGGCCAGGCCCCCGGGCACGCGTCCGGCTCGATGCCCCGAGCGCGCCCCGGCCGGGGCGAGGCGCCGTCACCCGGCCGGTTCGAGGAACCCCTGTTCCACGAGCAGGCGGATCTGTGCCGGTGTGCGGTCACGCAGCACCACCGGGTCCTCGCCCACGAGTTGGGCGATGGCGTCCAGGATGCGGCCGGCGCTCAGCGTGCCGTCGCACACGCCCGCGAAGCCCGCGCCGACGGTGTCCACCATGGTGGCGCGGCGCATCCCCCGGTTCTGGCGCAGCACGACATGCTCCGGGTCCTCGGCGCCGGGCAGGCCGACCTGCTCCTGGACGACCTCGGCGACGAGCCGGAAGTGGCCGTCGAGCAGCGCCGCGTCATCGTGTTCCCGGAGATAGTCGAGACGGCCGAAGTGCGCCCGGACCACCTCCCCGAGCGGCTGTTCGATCGGATGCGGCCATTCCTCCACGGTGACGGAGGGCTCGGCGGCATCCGTCCTGCGCAGCGTGATCCATCCGAAGCCCACCGCCTTGACCTTGCGCGCCTCGAACTCGTCGAGCCAGGCGTCGTACCGCGCCCGGTACTCCCCGGTGTCCCCGCGGTGGTCACCGGCGTCCCTGAGCCACAGCTCGGCGTACTGCGTGACGTCCTGCACCTCGCGCTGCACGACCCAGGCGTCGCACCCGCGCGGTACCCATGACCTGATCCTGTCCTGCCAGTCCTCCCCTTCCACGTGCTGCCAGTTGGCGAGGAACTGCGCGAACCCGCCCTCGTTCAGTCGTTCCCCCGCCTGCTGAACGAGCGAGCGGCACAGATCGTCCCCGCCCATCCCGCCGTCCCGGTAGGTCAGCCGAGTGACCGCAGGGGCGTCGCCGGGCGCTTCGGCCGAGGAGGACGACGGCAGCCGGGTGGGAGAGATCACGAAGGGCGGGTTCGAGACGATCAGGTCGTACGTCTCCCCGTCCTCGACCGGCTCGAACAGCGACCCTTCGCGCAGGTCAGCGGCGGGTGCGCCGGACAGGGCGAGCGTCAGCGCGGTGAAGTGCAGGGCGCGCGGGTTGACGTCGGTCGCCGTCACACGCGTGGCGTGCTGAGCGGCGTGCAGTGCCTGGATCCCGGACCCGGTGCCGAGGTCGAGCGCGGCGGCGACGGGCGTGCGGACGGTGATGCCGGCGAGGGTGGTGGAGGCGCCGCCGACACCGAGCACGACCCCTTCGTTCCGGTTCCCGATGCCGCCCGCGCCGCCGACCGCGCAGCCGAGGTCGGACACGATGAACCAGTCCTCGCCGTCCGGACCGCCGTACGGCCGTACGTCCACGCCGGCGGCGATCTCGTCACCGCCCGTGCGCACCAGCCAGCCGCTCTCCAGGCACTCCGGGACGGGCAGTACGCCGGCCACGCGCGCGTACCCGACGGGTTGCTGGAGCAGGAACAGCCGTACGAGCGTCTCCAGCGGCGTGTCCCCGCGGGTCGCCCGGAGCGCGGGCACGGTCTCGCTGCGGGCGAGCGCCGCGTAGGCCGCGGCGCCGAGCAGTTCGAGCAGTCCGTCGGCGGTGAAGGAGGCCCCGAGCAGGGCCTCGCGCAGCCGGGCCGCGACGTCGGGACGGTCGGCGGACGGCAGGGTGGTCACGGAAGGGAAAGGGGGCACAGTGGCGTTGCTCACGCTTCCCATTGTGTCCGTACGCATGGTCTCCGTACGCGCGGGCGGGGCCCGTGCCCGTGCTGTGTCCGCGCATGCGGGTGGCGCACGCACCCGCGCACCCCCGGCGTCGGCCTCGCCACCCCGCGCTCAGCCCGCCTTCGACGAACCGGACGAAGACGAAGAAGACGAAGGCGACGAAGAAGACGAAGTGGACGGCGAGGACTCCGACGAGGACGGCGAAGACTGCGAGGATGCCGACTTGCAGCTCTCCTGCCCGGCCATGGCCTTGCCCACGTCGCCCTCCTCCAGGTTCTTGAGCGCGTCGCTGCCGGTCTTGCTCAGCTCGGCCAGATCCGTCGCGATGTTCTTGAGGCCGTCGGCGAACTTCGCCTGGTTCTTCGTGTCCAGCTTGTCGACCTGCTTCTTCAGGGAGGCGTACTGCGCCGAAATGGCGCTCAGCTCCTTGACGGCGTCCTGCTGCTTCTTCTCGCCGTTGTCGACGTCGGGCGCACCGGCCGAGTTCACGGCGGCGCTGATCGCCTGGTAGGCGTCCGACATGTCCTGGAATGCCTGTGCGTCGGTCTTCTGGACGTCCGCGGGCGCGCTGTTGTCCGAGGTCTGCTGCTGGATCGCGGTGTTGGCGGCCGCGATCTTCTTGGCCTGCGGCTGCACCGCGTCACAGACCTGCTTGGCCCAGCCGTTCAGCTTGTCGTTGCTGCCGCCGCTGCATCCCGTCAGCCCCAGCACCAGTACCGCACCGCCGGACAGCGCGGCCGCGAGCTTCTTGTTCACCGGTTCGGTCCCTTCCATGCTCTCGGCCCCCGGACCATACACGGCAGACCGTTCACCCCCATGCCTCGAACGCGCATTAAGTAGCTTTTTAATGTTATTTGTACCGCAGGAGAGAAGACTCACGGTGCGGGCGCGCACGGACGCAAAACGGGCGGGCGGCGCACCAATGCGCGCCACCCGCCCGCCCGTTGAGCGAACTCCGTACGTACGGCCTACGAAACCACCGCGGGATCCGCCGACTTGGACACCCGGCCGGCATCCTCCTCGTCGTCCCCCACCGCGATGCCGCGCCGCTTGGAGATGTACACCGCGCCGATGATGACCGCGACCGCGAGGATCGCGATCAGGATCCGCACGCCGATGTTCTTGTCGTCGCCGTAGGAGAACTTGATCACCGCGGGCGCGATCAGCAACGCCACCAGGTTCATCACCTTCAGCAACGGGTTGATCGCCGGGCCCGCGGTGTCCTTGAAGGGGTCGCCGACCGTGTCGCCGATCACCGTCGCCGCGTGCGCGTCGCTGCCCTTGCCGCCGTGGTGGCCGTCCTCCACGAGCTTCTTGGCGTTGTCCCAGGCGCCGCCGGAGTTGGCGAGGAACACGGCCATCAGGGTGCCCGCGCCGATCGCACCGGCCAGATAGGAGCCGAGCGCGCCGACGCCGAGTGTGAAGCCGATGAAGATGGGCGCCATCACGGCCAGCAGACCCGGTGTGGCCAACTCCCGCAGGGCGTCCTTGGTGCAGATGTCGACGACCCGGCCGTACTCGGGCTTCTCGCTGAAGTCCATGATCCCGGGCCTCTCACGGAACTGCCGGCGCACCTCGAACACCACGGCGCCGGCCGAACGCGACACCGCGTTGATGGCGAGCCCGGAGAAGAGGAAGACGACCGCCGCCCCGGCGATGAGACCGACCAGGTTGTTGGGCTGCGAGATGTCCATCATCAGACTCATCGGCGCGCCCGCCCCGGAGAGCTTCTCGCCGACGTCGTTCGCCCCGGTCGTGATCGCGTCGCGGTACGACCCGAACAGCGCCGAGGCCGCCAGGACCGCGGTGGCGATGGCGATGCCCTTGGTGATGGCCTTGGTGGTGTTGCCGACGGCGTCCAGGTTGGTGAGCACCTGCGCGCCCGCGCCCTCGACGTCGCCCGACATCTCGGCGATGCCCTGCGCGTTGTCGGAGACCGGGCCGAAGGTGTCCATGGCGACGATCACGCCGACCGTGGTGAGCAGACCGGTACCGGCCAGCGCGACCGCGAACAGGGCCAGCATGATCGACGTACCGCCGAGCAGGAACGCCCCGTAGACGCCGAGCCCGATCAGCAGCGCCGTGTACACGGCAGATTCGAGACCGATCGAGATACCGGCGAGTACGACGGTGGCCGGACCGGTGAGCGAGGTCTTGCCGATGTCGCGCACGGGCCGGCGGGTCGTCTCGGTGAAGTAGCCGGTCAGCTGCTGGATCACGGCGGCGAGCAGGATGCCGATCGCCACCGCGACCAGCGCGAGGATCCGCGGATCGCCGTTCTTGCCGCTGATCGCCGCGTCCGTCACGCCGTTCAGGTCCGAGTACTTTCCGGGCAGATAGACGAAGACCGCCACGGCGACCAGCGCGAGCGAGATCACCGCGGAGATGAAGAAGCCCCGGTTGATCGCGGACATGCCGCTTCGGTCGGCCCGGCGCGGGGCGACCGCGAAGATGCCGATCATCGCGGTGATCACACCGATGGCCGGCACCAGCAACGGGAAGGCGAGCCCGGAGTCGCCGAACGCCGCCTTGCCGAGGATCAGCGCCGCGACCAGCGTCACGGCGTACGACTCGAACAGGTCGGCCGCCATACCGGCACAGTCGCCGACGTTGTCGCCCACATTGTCGGCGATGGTCGCGGCATTGCGCGGGTCGTCCTCCGGAATGCCCTGTTCGACCTTGCCGACCAGGTCGGCGCCGACGTCGGCGGCCTTGGTGAAGATGCCGCCGCCCACACGCATGAACATGGCGATCAGGGCGGCGCCGAGGCCGAAGCCCTCCAGCACCTTCGGCGCGTCGGTCGCGTACACCAGCACCACGCAGGAGGCGCCCAGCAGGCCGAGACCCACCGTGAACATGCCGACGACGCCGCCCGTGCGGAATGCGATCTTCATTGCCTTGTGCGAGACGGCGGTGAGATCCTTTTCCGGTTCACCCGCCGCCGGTGTCGCTTCCCTGGCCGCCGCGGCGACACGCACATTGCTGCGTACGGCGAGCCACATGCCGATATAGCCGGTGGCCGCCGAAAACACCGCTCCGATCAGGAAGAACACCGATCGTCCGGCACGCTGACTCCAGTCGTCGGCGGGCAGCAGCATGAGCAGGAAGAACACGACGACGGCGAATACGCCGAGCGTGCGCAACTGACGGGCCAGATATGCGTTGGCACCTTCCTGGACCGCCGCCGCGATCTTCTTCATGCTGTCGGTGCCCTCGCCCGCCGCGAGCACCTGGCGCACCAGGATCCCGGCGACCACGAGCGCGGCCAGCGCGACGGCCACGAAGACCGCCACCAGGACACGGTTGCCGTCGGTCAGTACTGCGGCTGCGAAGGTTGTGGGTTGGCCCAACTGATGAGGGGTAGAAAGCCCCGCCATTCGTCCTCCTTGACGCTTGGGCTGAGCTCAAGATGTGGACGGATTCTAGGTACCGGAACCTGATCAAAACAGAGCGCGGTAATCGGAATTAGCCTGCACCTGCTCTACAGCAAATGATCGACATCACACCACAGAACCCGAAAGTGGTAACGCCCCAAAGGCGTTGACGCCCGCATTGACGCTTGATCAAATTATCAGGTGATTGATCGTGAATTCCTTCACGAATTCCGACGTCCGCCGGAAAATAACACGAAACCCCTGCTGAGCGGGGCTCCGGAGGACGGCCGGCCGGCGGCGGCCGCACCACCGGACGACGGCACGGGCGCACGGGTGCATGCGGGTGACGCGGGTGGCGTGGGCGGCACGGGGGCGGTGGTGGGATGCGGGGACGGTCGTGTGGGGACGGTGGTGTGGGGACAGGTCGGCAGGGACCTGCCGGAGGTGGAAGAGGCGGCGGCACGGACGGCCTGAAGGGACACGTGGAACGCAAGTGGCGCGATGTGCAGGGCGTGGGCCGCCGTGAACGGGGTTAGGGCCACAGTGAGCAAGGTGACGCCGATGAGACGAGGCACAGAAAAACTCGGGACCAGGAGCATCGAGATCCCGGCGTGTCGGCACCCCCACCGGTACGCGGTCGTGTGTGACCAGTTGGAACCAGGAGAACGGACCAGGAGAACGGACCAGGAGAACGCACCCGGAGAACCGCGGTAGGACCGGGTAGGCCCGGCGAGCCGGGAAGCGCTGGCTAGGAAAGCCGCCCGTAACCCACGCCGAAGCCCCCGGTCGTCCGGGAGCGCAATGAAGCCGAAGAAGCAGGTGCAACCAGGTGGAGCCCGGGAACCCGATGGAACCGGATTGGGCCCGATGGAACCGGATTGGGCCAGATGGAACCGGATTGGGCCAGATGGAACCGGATCGGGCCAGGTTGGGCCCCATGGAGCCGATAAAAAGGCGACCGCAGGTGTGTCGCGGGGTGCCGCTGCGCGGCGGTGTCAGGCGAGGGCGGTGGCCGGTGGTGTGGTCGGCCAGGTCATGCGGATCAGCCCGCCGTGTTCACCGGCGGTCACCTCCACGTCGTCGACGAGTCCGCTGATCACCGCGAGGCCCATCTCGTCCTCCTCGGTCTCCGCGTCCGCGTCGTGAGCGGAGCCGCCGGGCGCGCGCTCACCCGGGGCCGAACGGGGCGCCTCGTCGCCGACCTCGATGGAGAACTGTTTCTCCTCCTCGATCAGCACCACCTTCACCGGCGCGGTGGTACCGGCGCCCTGATGCAGTCCTACGGCGCGGGAGCATGCCTCGCCGACGGCGAGCCTGACCTCGTCGAGTACGGCCTCGTCCACTCCGGCCCTGCGCGCCACCGCTGCCGCCACCAGTCGGGCGGTGCGGACGTGCTCGGGCAGCGCGCTGAAGCGGAGTTCAACGGTGGCCATGCGTCCCCCTCGGAACTTCGGGCGTGCGGTCGGGGGGCCGGACCGCCGAAAGTCCGACCCCCCTGATGAACTTCTTCCGCCCGGGCGATAGGCCCGGACACGGTCCGACGGCTCGGGCCGGTCGGTGGCCCGAGTCCGATCGGCGACCGGCGTCAGTCGGTGGCTGCCACCGCTTCGTCGACCGAGGTGTGAATCGGGAACACCTTGGTCAGACCGGTGATGCGGAAGATCTTGAGAATGCGCTCCTGGTTGCAGACCAGGCGCAGCGAGCCCTCATGGGCACGCACTCGCTTCAAGCCGCCGACCAGCACGCCGAGCCCGGTGGAGTCGAGGAAGTCCACGCCCTCCATGTCGACGACGAGGTGGAAATTCCCGTCGTTCACCAGCTCGACCAGCTGCTCGCGCAACTTGGGCGCGGTATATACGTCGATTTCGCCACCGACCTCGACGACCGTACGATCGCCGACGGTACGGGTCGACAGGGACAGGTCCACGGATCCTCCAGCACCTTGCTATCGAGCGGTCGCCCCTCGGGACACCTCGGCTTGCGGCCCCCGGGACGTACGCCAGCCGCGATGGCATTCAATCACTTACCGGCAGGCGTGCACGACGCCTTGGACCCATTGTCCGTCACGCCGGTGACACACTCGGTGCCGATGGCCAAGAATCACCGATCTGATCGACTCCAGACGGACGCCGAAACCGGCTTCTCCCCGGGCACGGTCCTGCACCGGCTCGCCTCGGGGCCGAGCCGGTCTTCGCGCATCACTCATACGGAGCATTTGCCCCCGCGTGCGGGCCGCCATGCCGTCTGGCCCGATCGGATCCGCGCCGAGGTCGTCGCGGCCGTCCAGGCCGCCGGTATCGACCACCCGTGGGCCCACCAGGCCCTGGCCGCCGAGCACGCCTTGGACGGCGACTCGGTGATCGTCGCCACCGGCACGGCCTCCGGCAAGTCCCTGGCGTACCTCGTACCGGTCCTCTCGGCCCTCCTGGGCGGCTCCGAGGCCCCCACCCGGACGGAGCAGCGCCAAGCGCCTCCACGAGGCTCTGGCGGGCGAGGGACGGGCGGTCGCGGCAGCACCGCCCTGTACCTGGCCCCGACGAAGGCACTCGCGGCGGATCAGTGCAGGTCGGTGAAAGAACTTTCACAACCGTTGGGCAAAGCGGTGCGCCCCGCCGTGTACGACGGCGACACAGCGTTCGAGGAACGCGAGTGGATCCGCCAGTACGCGAACTACGTGCTCACCAACCCGGACATGCTGCACCGCGGCATATTGCCCTCGCACGCCCGCTGGTCCTCCTTCCTCAAGCACCTCGAATACGTCGTCATCGACGAGTGCCACACCTACCGGGGTGTCTTCGGCTCGCACGTCGCCCAGGTGCTGCGCCGGCTGCGCCGCGTCTGTGCCCGCTACGGCGCCTCGCCCGTGTTCCTGCTGGCCTCGGCGACCGCCGCGGAACCGTCCGTGGCGGCCCGTCGGCTCACGGGCCTGCCGGTCGTCGAGGTCGCCGACGACGCCTCCCCCCGAGGGGAACTGGTGTTCGCCCTCTGGGAGCCTCCGCTCACCGAGCTGCACGGCGAGAAGGGCGCGCCCGTCCGCCGCACCGCCACCGCCGAGACCGCCGACCTGCTGACCGACCTCACCGTCCAGGGCGTGCGCTCGGTCGCCTTCGTCCGTTCCCGGCGTGGCGCCGAGCTGATCTCGGTGATCGCCCAGGAACGGCTCGCCGAGGTCGACCGCTCCCTGCCCCGGCGCGTGGCGGCCTACCGCGGCGGCTACCTGCCCGAGGAACGCCGCGCCCTGGAACGGGCCCTGCACTCCGGCGAGCTGCTGGGCCTGGCCGCGACGACCGCCCTGGAACTCGGCGTGGACGTGTCCGGACTGGACGCCGTGGTGATCGCCGGGTATCCGGGCACGCGCGCGTCCCTGTGGCAGCAGGCAGGCCGGGCCGGCCGCTCCGGCCAGGGCTCGCTGGCCGTGCTGGTCGCCCGCGACGACCCGCTGGACACCTTCCTCGTGCACCACCCCGAGGCCCTGTTCGACCAGCCCGTGGAGTCCACGGTCCTCGATCCGGACAACCCCTACGTCCTGGCTCCGCACCTGTGCGCGGCCGCCGCGGAGATCCCGCTCACCGAGGCGGACCTGGACCTGTTCGGCCCCGCCTGCACGGAAGTGCTGCCGCAACTGGAGGCCGCGAAGCTGCTGCGCCGCCGGGCGAACGCCTGGCACTGGACGCGCCGGGAGCGGGCCGCCGACCTGACCGACATCCGCGGTGCGGGCGGCCAGCCGGTGCAGGTCGTGGAGGCCGGGACGGGACGCCTGCTCGGCACGGTCGACGCGGGCGCCGCGCACTCGACCGTGCACGAGGGGGCGGTCCATCTGCACCAGGGCCGCACCTACCTGGTGCGCTCACTCGACCTGGAGGACTCGGTCGCCCTGGTCGAACAGGCGGACCCGCCCTACTCGACGGTCGCCCGCGACACGACGTCGATCTCCGTCCTGGAGACGGACGCAGAGGTCCCGTGGGGCGCGGGGCGACTGTGCTACGGCTCTGTGGAAGTCACCAACCAGGTCGTCTCCTTCCTGCGTCGACGTGTCATCACCGGCGAAGTGCTGGGCGAGTCCAAGCTCGATCTCCCTCCTCGTACGCTGCGGACGCGCGCGGTGTGGTGGACGGTCACCGAGGACCAGTTGGACGAGGCACGGATCAATCCGGAGATCCTCGGCGGCTCCCTGCACGCCGCCGAGCACGCCTCGATCGGCATGCTGCCGCTGTTCGCCACCTGCGACCGCTGGGACATCGGAGGTGTCTCGGTCCCGCTGCACCCGGACACACTCCTGCCGACGGTCTTCGTGTACGACGGCCACCCGGGCGGCGCGGGATTCGCGGAACGCGCCTTCCACACGGCCCGCGAATGGCTCACCGCCACCCGCGAAGCCATCGCCTCCTGCGAGTGCGACGCCGGCTGTCCGTCCTGCATCCAGTCCCCGAAGTGCGGCAACGGAAACGAGCCGTTGCACAAGAGGGGAGCGGTACGGCTCCTCACGACCCTCCTGCGCGGGGCTGCGCACCCACCGGAGCCCGAGGAGACACCGGCCCCCGAGGAGACGCCGGACTCCGAGCGGAGATCGCGGCACGAGCCGGCGCCGCCAGGGTCGGCGGAGGGGCAGCCAGGGTCGGTGGAGGGGCCGGAAGGGGCGTCAGAGGGGCAGCCGAGGTCGGCGGAGGGGCCAGGAGGGTCGGCAGGGGTGCCGGGAGGCTCGGCGGAAATGCCGGCAGCGGGCCCTGCGGAGGCGGCCCAGCAGGACCGGCCCGTGCCCTGACCTCCGCCGCGAGCGGACCGCTGCCGGCCGCAACAGTGAGGTCCGAGGTCTCCCCCACGATCACGCACCGCACCAGACGTGTTTCCTGGTCCTCGGCCACCCGTCCGGCTCGCGCGCAGGCCGCGTCCGTGCCCTCGGCCCAATGGTCCGCCGCCGCGAGAGCGGCGAGGTCCGCGCCGCCCGCCGCACGATGCCGGACCACGACGGCCTGGCCCAGAGCGAGCACGCCACCGAACACCACGCACAGGACTGCGATCGCCGCGACGCACCAGACGGTGGCGGACCCCCGGTCCGACGACCGCGCCCGAGCCCACCCGGGGACCCGAACCCTCCCAGGGAACGACAACCGCTCGCGGACCACGCCCCGCCCGAGGAACGAGAACCGCTCGGAGAACGCGACCCGCCCACGGAACGAGAACCATCCGGGGAGGGAAAGCCGCCCAAGGGACAGGGTCCGTGCGGACCCGAGAACCCACCCTCGGTACGGGATCCGCCTGGGCCCCGCAACCCACCCGCGGGACGGGATCCGCCCAGGAACCGGAACTCGCCTGTGGACAACCGGGGCCCGCCTGTGGAACAGAACCGATCCGGGCAAACAGACGGGCGCCCGGCGCCTCATGGACCCACCTCCCCCGTCAGCTGTGGGCCCTCCGTGGCCGCAACGGCCTCCTCCCGCACCTCCAGCGGCAGGGAGCCGAGCAGCGGCGGCCGCGCCACGACCGTGACGCGCACCTGGTGCTCCTCGCGGGCGACCATGACCTTCGCACCGCCCGGTGCCGCCGCACGGGTGATCGCGACGACCGCGTCGGCGGGGTCCTGCCGGGCCGCCGCCCGCGCGCCCGTCCTCGCCGCGTCCACGCACTGGATCTGCGTCGCCACCACGAACAGCCCCCAGACCAGCGCCATCGTGAACGCCACCAGCACGGGCAGCACCACCGCCGCCTCGGCCGTCACGAACCCCGCATCGCGCCTCTCCTCCCACTCACATCCGCGCACTGAGGGCTCGCTTCACGATGGCCTGCAGTTCCGCGCGCACCTGTCCGCTGGTCACGACCTCGTAGAGCAGCAGCGCGAACCCCACCGCCGCGACGATCCCCATCGCGTACTCGGACGTCACCATCCCCGAGTCCCGGCACCGCCGCGCCCAAAGCCGCGCCCACGCCCTCCCGGCGTTCTTGTTCATCTCAACTCCCGCTGTTCCCAAGCCATGCCGAACCTGTCGGCCCTGTCGGCCTTGTCGGCCTTCTCACTTCACGTTCGCCGTCTCACACCCCCTCGTCCCGTCATCCACCACCCCCTCCCACCACGCCACCCGCCAGCCCGATCACCACGGGCAGGACGCCTACGGTGATGAAGGCGGGCAGGAAGCACAGCCCCACCGGCGCGGTGACCATGACGGCCGCCCTGCGAGCCCTCGCCGTGGCGGTACGTGCCCGCTGCGCACGGGCGTCCGCGGCCAGTCGGGCGACGGGTCCCGCGGCGGGCAGCCCGGACTCGTCGGCCCGTTCCAGCAGCCGGGCGAGCGGCCTGGCACCCGGCAGGGACGCCAAACGTCGCCATGCCTCGGCCGGTTCGCCGCCCAGCCGCACCTCCGCCGCACTCTGGGCGAGCCCCTCCCCGACCGGCCCCGCGAGGGCCTCGCCGACGGCCTGGGCGGCGATCACCGGTCCGGCGCCGGCCGCGATACAGGCCGCCAGGAGGTCTGCGGCGAGCGGCAGTTGGCGAGCCGCCTCCGCGGCATCGGCTCCCGCCGGACGGCCCGCCGACTCCTGCCGACACCGCCACCGCCACCGCCACAGCACCGCACCTGCTCCCAGCCCCAGCACCGCGCCGGTGACACCGCCGACCAGCGCCCACCCGGCGCACACCGCCCCGGCCACCGGCAGCCACCGGGGCCCGATGGCCCGCGCCGCCGAGACGGACCGTCGGACGGGCGGCCGGATCGCCGGAGCCCGGGCCGCCGGCAACTCGGCCAGCCGTCCGCGGACCCGGCACTCACGCCGTCGCACCGCGAGGCACCGCACCAGCAAGGCGAGGCCCCACGCCATCGCGGCGGCCACCCCCAGCCTGTGGACAACTTCCGCGCTCACGCCGCCTCCGCTCGCCGTACGATCCGCGCCGTCCACCACAGCCCGGCGACCTCGAACAGCCCGCCGATCACCAGGCAGCCCAGTCCCGCCCCGGTGTGCAGCAACACGCGCAGGGGGTCGGCGCCCATCGCCGTACCCAGCAGGAGCCCGAGGACGGGCAGGGCCGCAAGCATCACCGCGGTCGCCCGCGGGCCTGCCAACTGGGCGCGCAGATCGGCACGCCGGTCGCGTTCCGCGCGCAGGGCCGCGTCGAGCCGGTCGAGGCCGGCCGCGAGCCCGGCGCCCTGGTCCACGGCCACCCGCCAGCACGCCGCGAGTCCCCGAAGCCCCTCCGCGCCCTGCTGCCTGGCCGCCGCGGCGAGCGCGCCCGGTACGTCACCGCCGAACCGGGCCGCTGCGAGCACCGTGGCCTGCGCCTCCCCCAGTCCGTCGGAGTCCCGCGCGGCACGCAGCAGTGCCTCCCCCGGCTGCCGCCCGGCGCGCACCTCTCCTGCGAGCGCCCCGCACAGGGCGATCACCGCGTCCCCGCGCTCCTCCCGGACCCGCCGTGCCGCCCTGGCCAGCCGGACCCGGCGCAGCAGGGGCACCGCGGCCGCCCCCGCGACGACCGGAATCACCGAGCCGCTCAGCAGTCCGACCGCCGCACCAGCGGCGAGCGCGCACCATTCGCCCCGCAACCGGCTGCGCAGACGCCGCAGTTCCCCCGCTACCAGACCCCACAGGGGTGGTCCGGTCGCCACGACACCGCCGCCCGCGAGCAGCAGCCGTGCCCGCCGTGCGCCACGGTGCCGCCCGCCGAGCAGCCACGCGGCCACCGCGACGCACACCCCCGCGGCCCCCATCGGCATCTCACCCATCGCCCCCGTCACCCCCATGGCTCGCTTCGCTTCCGTCATCGCGGAGCAGCCCGCGCAGCCGCTCCCATCCCCGCTCCCGCGTGAACGCCCGCGCGTCCCAGCGCAGCGCGGGCACGGTCCGCACCAGGCCCGCCGGATCCCGCTCCAGTACGTGCACCTCGTTGATCCGCCGCCGTCCGGTACGGTCCCGGACGAGGTGCAACACCACCGACAACGCGGCCGCCAACTGGCTGTGCAGGGCCGCCCGGTCGAGTCCGGCGGCAGTCCCCAGGGCCTCCAGGCGGGCCGGGACATCCGCGGCAGCGTTGGCGTGCACGGTTCCGCAACCGCCTTCATGGCCGGTGTTGAGGGCGGCCAGCAGGTGCACGACCTCGGGGCCGCGCACCTCGCCCACGACCAGCCGGTCGGGGCGCATCCGCAGCGCCTGGCGCACCAGGTCCTCCAGGGTGACCAGGCCGGCGCCCTCCTGGTTGGCGGGTCTGGTCTCCAGCCGTACGACATGTGGATGGTCCGGCCGCAGTTCCGCCGAGTCCTCGGCGAGCACGATCCGTTCACCGGAGCCGGCCAGTCCGAGCAGGGCGCTCAGCAGGGTCGTCTTGCCGCTGCCGGTCCCGCCGCTGATCAGGAAGGACAGCCGCGCCCGGAGCAGTGCCCGCAGGATCCGGTCCCCGCCGGGCGGCACCGTGCCGGCCGCCACGAGTTCGTCGAGGGTGAACGCCCGGGGCCGTACGACCCGCAGCGACAGGCAGGTGCAGCCGACGGCCACCGGCGGCAGCACGGCGTGCAGCCGGGTCCCGTCGGGCAGCCTGGCGTCGGCCCAGGGCCGTGCGTCGTCGAGCCGGCGTCCGGCCACCGCCGCGAGCCGCTGTGCGAGGCGTCGTACCGCCGCCGCGTCCGGGAAGGTCACCGGGGTCAGCTCCAGCCCGCCGCCCCGGTCCACCCACACCCGGTCCGGGGCCGACACCAGGACGTCGGTGACGGAGGGATCGGCGAGCAAGGGTTCCAGCGGGCCGCTGCCGACCAGTTCGGAGCGCAGCAGGGCGGCCGCGCCGAGGACTTCGGCGTCGCCGAGGACTCGTCCCTGTTCGCGCAGCGCCTGTGCCACGCGTGCGGGGGTCGGTTCGGCGCCGCTCTCGGCGAGCCGGCGCCGCACGCCGTCGAGCAGCCGCGCGCCGTCCGCCGGTTCGAGCCCGGGAATCGTCCTCATGTGCCACCTGCTTCGACGAGCGTCCGTCCCCAGAAGTCCTTGCAGAACCGGGAAAGCGGCCCGCGGGCCGCGACTCCGGGTGGTTTACCGCCCTCGTGCGGGCGCAGCAGCCCCGGCTCGACGGGTACTTCGCCGGCCAGGGGAAGTCCGAGCAGACGGGCCACCGCACGGTCGTCGAGTCCCGGTGTGTACGGCCCGCGTACCGCCACGCGCAGGTCGCGCAGGACCATGCCGACGGCGGCGGCCACCCGGCCGGCCGCCGCGACGGCGCGCAGTTCGGCGGGGACGACGAGGAGCGCGAGGTCGAGCTGGGCAAGGACCTCGGCGACGCCGTCGTCCAGGCGCCTGGGCAGGTCGACGACGACCGTGCCGCCGCGCCGCCGGGCGGCGGCCAGCACCGCCCGCACGGCCTGGGGCGGGACGGCGACGCAGTCGCCGCGGTCCCAGCTGAGCACCCTCAGGGAGTGCAGCCGGGGCAGCGACTCCTCCAACGCGCCGCCGCCGACCCGGCCGCGCGAGGCCGCGAAGGCGGGCCAGCGCAACCCCTCGGCCGTCTCGCCGCCGAGGAGCACGTCGAGTCCGCCGCCGAGCGGATCCGCGTCCACGAGCAGGGTGCGCACTCCCTCGCGCGCGGAGGTCACGGCGAGCGCACACGCGAGCGTGGAGGCTCCTGCACCGCCCCGGCCTCCGATGACGCCGACGGTGAACGCGGGCCGACCGACGCCCTCGGCGACATCGGCGATGCGGTCGACCAGCCACTGCTCGCCGTCGGGCAGCATCAGGACGTGGTCGGCACCGATCTGGACGGCCCGTTTCCAGACTCCGGGGTCGTCCTGATCGCGCCCGACCAACACCACTCCGCGTCGGCGCGCGGCCCCGTGTACGCGCCGCGCCGCGTCGTCGCCGACCAGGACGAGCGGGGCAGCCTCCCAGCGGTCTCTGCGCTCCGGTACCCCGTGGTGGACCTCGGGTGTCGCGCCCGCCGCAGCGCACAGACGCAACAGGTCGTCGAGGAGATCGGTGTCCTCGGTGACGATCAGCGGCCGTCCCTGCCCGCCTCCGGTGGCGGGCGGCGGATCGTGGGTGACGGTTCCGGTCATGTGTGCTCCCCCTTCGCTGCATCTCCCGCGCGGCCCTCTGCGGCCACGCGATTCCAAGCGTGTGAAGAACCGGCGAGCTGCCTTCATATGAACGGCCGATACGTATCGGCCGAACGCGCGCCGGCAATCGCCGACCGGCCATGAACTCGCGGTCGGCGGAACGCGTGGGAATCACGGTGCAGCGATCCCGGAAATCATGTGGATCTTGGTGGAAAACTGTGGACGACTCAGTGGTTGTGAATATCGCGGTCACCCATACCGGTGAGCCCGCGCAAGCCGCCGTACGAGAGCCACAGAGCGCCCTACCGACTACTCAGCGTAGCAAGTCATGCCCCTGACAATTTCTTGATCATGCAAGCCCGGTCATGGCCTCACAGCCGACCGAAGAAGCGAAAACCCATCCGGACATGCGACGACCCCCGCCGGGGGGGAGAGCGGGGGTCGTCCCCACGGCCGACTCGGGGGGGGAGGAGTCGGACCGGGTTAGCACGGTCGCGAACGATCCGTGACTTCCATGGTGTACCCGAGAGCCATCTCAGGCAAACCCACGCGCCCCACCTTACGCCGAATGGTGGGCGCCTATGCTCGGAGGTGTGGATAACCACTCCTTGCACCGCACGGCAGCCTTCTTCGACCTGGACAAGACGGTCATTGCGAAGTCGAGCACCCTCACCTTCAGCAAGTCGTTCTACCAAGGCGGACTGATCAACCGCAGGACCGCACTGCGCACCGCATACGCACAGTTCGTCTTCCTGGCCGGCGGCTTGGACCACGACCAGATGGAGCGGATGCGCGAGTATCTGTCCGCCCTGTGCCGCGGCTGGAACGTCCAGCAGGTGAAGGAAATCGTCGCCGAGACCCTGCACGACCTGATCGACCCGATCATCTACGACGAGGCCGCCTCCCTCATCGAGGAGCACCACACGGCCGGACGCGACGTGGTGATCGTGTCCACGTCGGGCGCCGAGGTGGTCGAACCGATCGGCGAGCTGCTCGGCGCCGACCGAGTGGTGGCCACCCGCATGGTCGTGGGCGACGACGGCTGCTTCACCGGGGAGGTGGGGTACTACGCGTACGGCCCGACCAAGGCCGAGGCGGTCAAGGAACTGGCCGAGTCCGAGGGGTACGACCTCGACCGCTGCTACGCCTACAGCGACTCCGCGACCGACCTGCCGATGCTCGAAACGGTCGGGCACCCGCACGCCGTGAACCCGGACCGGGCGCTGCGCCGCGAGGCACTCGCGCGCGGGTGGCCGGTTCTGGACTTCCACCGGCCGGTGCGGCTCAAGCAGCGACTGCCCTCGCTGTCGGCGCCGCCGCGTCCGGTCCTGGTCGCGGCGGCGATAGGTGCGGCGGCAGCCACCGCGGGTCTGATGTGGTACGCGAACCGGCGCCGCGGCTCGGCCGCCTGACCTGCTGCCCGGTTCATAGACATTTGAACCTAAAAGTAAAGAACCCCGGCTGGGGGTTCCGCTGGCTTCGGGTGTGCAGTACAAAGGATTTAACGGCCCGCGAGACCAAAGGGCATCCATCAAGGATCACCTTTACAACGCATTCGGCCCCACGGACCGAGCATGAACACCGGGCACCCACGCGACGTCGACCCGTCGATTACGGGCCAGCCGCACCAGGTGACGGGCGAAGTTCCCGGCCTGATGGGCAGCATTTCGAGGACGCCTGGTAACCCGGTGGACATGCCAGCGGCGGTACGAGGACTCGTACCGCCGCATCCCTGTGAGCGGCCCCCGTGGATCGGTCCCCGTGGCCGCCCCCGGGCTCCGCGCCGCTCTCAGGCGGCTCCGCGTTGCAGTGCCTCGCACACCGCCGTCGACTCACGCACCCCCAGCTCGACCGCCCTGCCGCAATGGGCGATCCAGGCGGCCATGCCCTCCGGAGTGCCGGAGACATAGCCGTCGAGGGCCGCCAGGTAGGCCGCGCGGCCCAGCTCCGCGTGGCCCATCTCGGCGGGGCAGACCGACTTGGGGTCGAGGCCGCTGCCGACCAGGACGATCCGCCCGGCCGCGCGCGCGACCAGGCCGTTGTGGGAGGTGAAGGGGCGCAGCGCGAGCAGTTCGCCGTGCACGACGGCCGCCGTCACCAGCGCGGGCGCGGCGCTCCCCGCGACGATCAGCTCCGCCAGCCCCTCCAGCCGGCCGGACACCTCGTCCGCGCCGGGCAGCGGCAGTTCGATCAGCGGCTCGTCGACGGACTCGCCGTCCTGCCGCGGCCGGCCCACCGCGTCCGCGCTGCCCGCGGCGGCCACCAGGTGCAGCCGGGCCAGCACCCGCAGGGGTGACTGCCGCCAGATGGACAGCAGTTGTCCCGTCTCCGCGGTCAGCCTGAGGGCCGCGCCCAGCACGCGTGCCCCGTCGTCGGCGCTGAAGTCGGTGCGCCGCCGCACCTCCTCCAGGGCCCAGTCGGCGCCGGACAGCGCCGCGGAGCCCCGGGCACCGCGCAGTGCCGCCTCGGAGGTGATCTCGTTGCTGCGGCGGCGCATGATCCGGTGCCCGTAGACCCGGTCCACGGCCTTGCGTACGGACTCCACGGACTCGGGCACGCCGGGCAGCGAGCCCAGGGCCGCGAGCGGATCGGTGGTCGCGCCAGTCGTACTCATGAGTACGACACTACGCGCCCGCCGTTGCCCGACCGCCCTCCCCCGGCGGACTTCGCGCCCCCGTCGATCACCACCCCACGAAGGAGTGGTCTTCTCCCCGCAGCGCGCCCCGCACAGTGATCACACCACTACCCTTCGTGAACATGAAAATTGCTTTCGTCGGGAAGGGGGGCAGCGGCAAGACCACGCTCTCCTCCCTCTTCGTCCGCCATCTCACGGCCACGGGCACCCCGGTCCTCGCCATCGACGCCGACATCAACCAGCACCTGGGCGCTGCCCTCGGCCTCGACGAGGCGGAAGCGGCCGCGCTGCCCGCGATGGGGAGACAACTGCCACTGATCAAGAACTATCTGCGCGGCGCGAACCCGCGCATCACCTCCGCCGAGACGATGATCAAAACGACCCCGCCCGGCGAGGGCTCCCGGCTGGTCCGGGTCCGCGAACCCAACCCGGTCTACGACGCCTGCGCGCGACCCGTGGAACTCGACGGCGGCGCCGTCCGTTTGATGGTCACCGGGCCCTTCACGGACGCCGACCTGGGGGTCGCCTGCTACCACTCCAAGACGGGAGCGGTGGAGCTGTTCCTCAACCACCTGGTCGACGGCCGCGACGAGTACGTCGTGGTCGACATGACCGCCGGTTCGGACTCCTTCGCCTCCGGCATGTTCACCCGCTTCGACATCACGTTCCTCGTCGCCGAGCCGACCCGGAAGGGGGTCTCCGTCTATCGCCAGTACAAGGAGTACGCCCGGGACTTCGGCGTCACCCTCCGGGTCGTCGGCAACAAGGTGCAGGGTCAGGACGACCTCGACTTCCTCCGCGCGGAGGTCGGGGACGACCTGCTCGTCACCGTCGGGCATTCGGACTGGGTGCGTGCCATGGAGAAGGGCCGGCCGCCCCGGTTCGAACTGCTGGAGGACGCCAACCGCCACGCCCTGGGCACGCTCCAGGCGGCCGCCGACGCGAGGTACGAGCATCGGGACTGGGAGCACTACACCCGCCAGATGGTGCACTTCCACCTGAAGAACGCCGAGGCGTGGGCGAACGAGCGCACCGGGGCCGACCTGGCCGCGCAGGTCGACCCCGCCTTCGTGCTCGGCGAGGGCGTGGCCACCCCCGCCTGACGGTTACTGCTTGACCGCCGACGCGCCGGGCGCTCCCTTCGGGGCCGGGGCGGGGCGGGCCGAAAGGAAGGACGCCCAGTCCTGCTTGGGCGCCTGGCCCACCTCCAGGGTGCGCAGCTTGGCCAGCGTCTGCGGGTCCTGGGCGTCCAGCCAGTCGGCCAGTTGCCGGAAGGACACACAGCGCACCTCCGGCTTGTTGCACACCTGTTCCACGACCTCGTCGATGGCACGCATGTAGGTGCCGCCGTTCCAGGACTCGAAGTGGTTGCCGATCACCAGGGGGGCGCGGTTGCCGTTGTAGGCCCGGTTGAAGCCCTGGAGCAGGCCGTCCCGCATCTGATCGCCCCAGTAGTCGTGCTTGTCGGGGTCGCCCTGGGTCGAGGTGCCGGACTGAGCGGTCATGAAGTTGTAGTCCATGGTCAGCTGCTCGTAGGTGTGGCCGGGGAAGGGAACGAGCTGCATGGACAGGTCCCACAGCCCCTCCTTCTTCTTGGGCCAGACCTGGTTGTTGACACCGCTGGTGTCGTAGCGGAAGCCCAGCTCACGGGCCGCCTTCATGAAGTTCTTCCGGCCTTCGAGGCAGGGGGTGCGGGCGCCGATCAGCTCCTTGTCGTAGTCGAAGGGCAGCGGCGCCGACTTCGACAGACCGCTGTTGGTCTTCCAGTTCTTCACAAACTGCTTGGCCTGGGCGATCTCGCTCTTCCAGTCCTCCACCGACCACTCGCCGACCCCGCCGTCGGGGCCGCAGAAGTGGCCGTTGAAGTGGGTGCCGATCTCGTTGCCCTCCAGCCAGGCGAGGCGCAGTTGCTTGAGGGTGTCGGTGATCCCCTGCTCATCGTTGAAACCGATGTCGGAGCGGCCCGGTGAGTGCTGCGGAGGACGGTAGAGGTCGCGTTTCTCCTCCGGCAGCATGTAGACGCCGCTGAGGAAGTACGTCATGGTCGCGTTGTTGGCCTTGGCGACCTTGCGGAAGTGGGAGAACAGCTTCTGGCTGTCTTCGCCGGCACCGTCCCAGGAGAACACCACGAACTGCGGTGGCTTCTCGCCGGACTTGAGCCGCTCGGGTCTGGGCAGGTGGGGCTGCGCCCCGGTGTAGGCGGTGGATCCGTCGCCGATGAGACGGAGCACGCTGTTGGGCGCCGGCGCCCCTTGCTGCGGGCCGGGCGCCCCCTCCTTCGAACGGTCGGAGCCGGTCGCGCAACCGGCGAGCGACGCGGCACACGCCGCGGCGACCATGGCGCCCGCGGCGATCCTCTGGGGGGTGGCCATGTTCCGCCCACCTTCTTCCTTCTCTCAGGCAAACGCTGGTCGGGCGTTTTCTGGTGATGTGCCGGGTTGTGCCGACAGCGCCGCCAAGGTCGCACGGGATCGAGAAGGAATTAATACGACAAGCCGATAAGCCGAGCACTTCACCTCAACAGGTGAAGCTGTGCCCCATTTGCACAGAAAATACCTACATGGCCTTTACTCTGAATTACTATTCATTTACCCAACATTGGTACATGCCGCCGCTGCACGCCGTGCCCCACGGCCATGCCCGCCCCCGTCGTCGACGGGACCCCCTTCCGCGACCGCGCTGCCCCGGAGGAGACGGGAAACATGTCAGCCTGCGTCCACACCCAGCCCCAGCACCTGCACCCACCACACAGCCCGCCGCCGGGCCCGGCCCGCCGGTTCCGCATCGCGGGTGCCGACCTGTCCGCATCGGTCGCGGTCTTCCTGATCGCGCTCCCGCTGTCCCTCGGCATCGCCCTCGCCACCGGCGCCCCGCTCCAGGCAGGTCTGGTCGCCGCCGCCGTCGGCGGGATCGTCGCCGGACGGCTCGGCGGCAGCCCGCTCCAGGTCAGCGGCCCGGCCGCCGGACTCACGGTCGTCACCGCCGACCTGATCCACCGCTACGGATGGCGTACGACGTGCGCCATCACCGTCCTCGCCGGCCTCGCCCAACTGGGCCTGGGCTGCCTGCGCGTGGCCCGGACCGCCCTCGCCGTCAGCCCTGCCGTGGTGCACGGCATGCTCGCCGGCATCGGCCTGACCATCGCCATCGCCCAGTTGCACGTAGTGCTGGGGGGCACCCCGCAGAGCGCCGTCATCGACAACATCGTCGCGCTGCCCGCCCAGTTGGCCGGACTGCATCCCGGCGCGGTGTCGATGAGCGCCCTGACCCTGGCCCTGCTCCTGACCTGGCCACGGCTGCCCGGCAGACCGGGCCGGCTGCTGCGCAAGATCCCAGCCGCCCTCGTGGCCGTCACCGGCGCCACCGCGACCGCCGCACTCTCCGGGCTCGTCCTGCCCACGGTCGACCTGCCGTCCTGGAGCAGCCACGCCCTGGCCGGGCTGCCCGAGGGGCCGGTGCTCGGGCTGGCCGCCGCCGTCTTCACCACCACACTGGTGTGCAGCGTGCAGTCGTTGCTCGGCGCGGTCGCCGTGGACAAGATGGCCGCAGCCCGCCGCGGACCGAAACCCCACGTCGGCCGCTCCGACCTGGACCGGGAACTACTCGGACAGGGCTCGGCCAACATCGTCTCCGGGGCGCTCGGCGGGCTGCCGGTCGCGGGCGTGGCGGTGCGAAGTTCGGCGAATGTGCAATCCGGTGCCGTGAGCCGGAACTCCACGATGCTGCACGGCGTTTTCGTAGTAGTCGCCGCGCTGCTGATGGTTCCGGTCCTGGACCTCATCCCGCTCGCCTCACTCGCCGCCCTGGTGATGGCCGTCGGCATCCAGATGGTGTCGCTGCACCACATTCGCACGGTGACCCGCCACAGAGAAGTGCTGGTGTACGCCGTCACCACACTCGGCGTGGTGTTCCTGGGCGTCCTGGAGGGCGTGGTGTTCGGCGTCGCCGTGGCCGTCGCCGTCGCCATGCACCGCCTGACGCGCACCCGTATCACGCATGAAGAGAAGGGAGGGGTCCATCACGTACATGTACGCGGACAGTTGACGTTCCTGGCGGTGCCCCGGCTCAGCCGAGCCCTGCATCTCGTACCCCAAGGCGCCTACGCCGTGGTGGAGTTGGACGGTTCGTTCATGGACCACGCGGCGTACGAGTCACTGCAGGACTGGCGGACCTCGCACACCGGGCAGGGCGGCACCGCCGAGCTGACCGGCTGCCGCACGGGGCTGCGGTCCAGCGCGCGGACCGCCTCCACCGAATGCCACTGCCGGCCCTGGACGCCATGGCGCAACCACCAGTGCGTCATGCCGTCCGGCGGTCAAGGCGGGCATGGCGGTCAGGGCGATCGGGTGCGTCTGCGAGGTGACGGCAACAGCAGAGGCCGGGCTCCTGATGAGGCTGGGGCGCTGGACGGCAACAGCAATGGGCACTTGGCTTCGGATGGAGTCGGGCTGGCGGGCATCGGCAGCGGGCAGCTGGCTCCGGATGGGGTCGGACAGAGGGGAGGCAGCGGCAACGGACATTCGGCCTCTGACGGGACCGGGCAGAGGGGAGGCAGCGGCAACGGCGCAGCGGGTGGCGTCGGCAGTCGGGACGGCGTCGGTGACGGAAGAAATGGCTTCGCTGGGGGCGACAGCGGCGGCGGAGGCGGCGATTCCGGCGCCAGCACCGCCCCGGCCGTCGCTGGCTCCGGCTCCGGCTCCGCCCTGGACTCGGCAGTTTCCGGCGTCAGTATCGGTGTGCGGCCAGATATCGGTACGGGCTCAGGGGGCGGTGCGGGCCCGGGAGGCGGTGCGGATTCGAGTTCAGGCTCGGGCTCGGCTGCGGGATCGGAAGCGGTCCCAGGATCGGGAGCGGACCGGGAATCGAAAGCAGGAGCGGGCTCTGGCTCGGCAGCCGGGGCAGGCCCTGGCTCAGTAGCCGGTTCGGTCACGGGCTCCGATTCGGTGGCTGGTTCGGCGACAGGAGCGGCAGGCACAGACACAGGCACAGGCGTGGGCACGGGCACGGGTGCGCGCCCGAACCGGGGCTCGGGCTTCGGTCGGGCCGCGGGCTCGGTCTCCCGGTCGGGCTCGGCCCCCGGTTCGGGCTTGCGCCCGGTCACGGCCTCCGGCTCCGGCTGGGTCTTGGGCTCCGCCTTGGGCTCGCGCTCTGCAGTCGACCCGGGTATCCGCACCGGTGCTCACACAGGCACCGGCGCCCACTTCAGCAACGGTGACCACACCGGCACCGGTGCGGACACCGGCATGGGCGGCGTTGCCGACGCGGCCCGCAGTTCCGGTGGGCATGAACTGGCGCGCGGGATCAGCGCGTTCCAGCGCAACACCGCGCCTCTGGTGCGGAGCGAGCTGGCACGGCTGGCACGGGAGGGGCAGCGTCCGTCCCAACTGTTCCTCACTTGCGCCGACTCCCGGCTCGTCACGTCGATGATCACCTCCAGTGGTCCCGGTGACCTCTTCGTCGTCCGCAACGTCGGAAACCTGGTGCCGCTGCCCGGCGCGGAGGGCGGCGACGACTCGGTCGGCGCCGCGATCGAGTACGCGGTGGATGTGCTGAAGGTGCGCTCCATCACGGTGTGCGGGCACTCCGGGTGCGGAGCCATGCAGGCGCTGCTCGACTCCGCCCCGGAGGACGGGCGGTCGCCGCTCGGCCGGTGGCTGCGTCACGGGCAGCCGAGCCTGCTGCGGATGGCCGACGGCAGCCGTCCGCACCCGCGGCTGGCCGGGCGGACGCCGGCCGACGCGGTGGAACAGCTCTGCCTGACCAATGTGGTCCAGCAACTCGAGCATCTCCAAGCCCATGATTCGGTGGCCAGGGCGCGGGCGGCGGGTGCGCTGGAGTTGCACGGGATGTATTTCCACGTGGGCGAGGCACAGGCGTATCTGCTCCGTGGCGCGAGCGGGGAGGAGGTGTTCCAGCACGTGCCCGGGACGGAGGAGTTGCCCAGCCCCGCGTGACCGGGGCGGGGGGTCGGGCAACGTAAGCCGTGCGGGCCGGCACGCCCTGAGCCCGGCGGGCCAGCGCCGGGGTCAAGGCGCAGTGAGCGGGGTGGGGTGGGCGGGGGAGGGGAGGGGAGGGGAAAGGGAACGAAAGAAGAACAGCAGCAAGTGTGCGATCGCAGGCGTCACAAGCATCACAGGAGTCACTCACATCACAGTCCAGGGCCGCCCGTCCCCGGACTGTCCGGGCTCCGCCAACTTCCGACCACCGCCAGCAGCCCCGGACCTGGCCGACACGAGACACGGCCCTACGCCCTACGCCCAACCCAACCGCGCCCGCGCCCGCGCTCTCGCCCTCGCCCTCGCCCTCGCCCTCGCCGAATCCCGCCACACCGCACAGGCACCGGGTCGACACCACTCCAGATGGTGCCCGCATCACCGCACGCACGACACCACACGCCGCCGCACCCCGCCACGCCCCAGCCACACCCCATCTCGCACCCCACCGCCCCACCGCCCCACCGTCAACCGCCATACCCGTCAACACCGTGCGTCCCAGTAGTGGTCTTCGCAGCGCGGCGCTCCCGATGTCGAAGGTCCGACGTGGGAAGTCCATGCCGACCGGCCCGATACCAGTAAGCCCATGTCGGAGGCCCGGACACTGAAAGTCTGGACGCCGAGAGCCCGATGCCGTCCCTGCCTCCTGGTCCCCCTCCGCTCCCCCCGCGATCCCAGCGCCACGTGCTCGACCGCGCAGGTGAACCCGGCCCGGTCGGCGTCCGTGGACGCAGATGGGCGCCACCATCATAGGTCTAAACCAATTGTTCAATTCGGCCCTTGTCATCGCCCCCCGGGTCTGATGAGCTGTGGCCCCGGGACACAACGGACACCCTTCGAAAGGGAGATGTCGTGAGCAACGAAAGCCTGGCCAACCTCTTGAAGGAGGAGCGACGCTTCGCGCCGCCCGCTGACCTGGCCGCGCACGCCAACGTCACGGCAGAGGCGTACGAACAGGCCAAGGCTGACAGGCTCGGCTTCTGGGCCGAGCAGGCCCGCCGGCTGACCTGGGCCGTGCAGCCCACGGAGACGCTGGACTGGTCGAACCCGCCGTTCGCCCAGTGGTTCAAGGACGGCCGGCTCAACGTCGCATACAACTGCGTGGACCGTCATGTCGAGGCGGGGCACGGCGACCGGGTCGCGATTCACTTCGAGGGCGAGCCCGGCGACAGCCGCGCGATCACCTACGCCGAGCTGAAGGACGAGGTCTCCAAGGCCGCCAACGCGCTGCTGGAGTTGGGGGTCCGCGCGGGTGACCGGGTCGCGATCTACATGCCGATGATTCCGGAGACGGCGATCGCGATGCTGGCCTCGGCCCGTATCGGCGCCGCGCACTCGGTCGTCTTCGGCGGCTTCTCGGCGGACGCGCTCGCCACCCGCATCCAGGACGCCGACGCCAAGGTCGTCATCACCTCCGACGGCGGCTGGCGGCGCGGCAAGCCGTCCGCGCTCAAGCCGGCCGTGGACGACGCGATCGAGCGCGTGGACAACGTGGAGCACGTGCTGGTCGTCCGCCGCACCGGCCAGGAGGTCGCCTGGCACGACGAGCGCGACGTGTGGTGGCACGAGATCGTCGAGCGGCAGTCCGCCGAGCACACGCCGGAGGCGTTCGAGGCGGAGCACCCGCTGTTCATCCTCTACACGTCCGGCACGACGGGTAAGCCGAAGGGCATCCTGCACACCTCGGGCGGCTACCTCACGCAGGCGGCTTACACCCACCACGCCGTCTTCGACCTCAAGCCGGAGACGGACGTGTACTGGTGCACGGCCGACGTCGGCTGGGTGACCGGGCACTCGTACATCGTCTACGGGCCGCTCGCCAACGGCGCCACCGAGGTCATGTACGAGGGCACGCCGGACACCCCGCACCAGGGCCGGTTCTGGGAGATCGTGCAGAAGTACGGGGTGACGATCCTGTACACGGCGCCGACCGCCATCCGCACGTTCATGAAGTGGGGCGACGACATCCCCGCGAAGTTCGATCTCAGCAGCCTGCGTGTGCTGGGGTCCGTGGGCGAGCCGATCAACCCCGAGGCTTGGGTCTGGTACCGCAAGCACATCGGGGCCGACCGGACCCCGGTCGTGGACACCTGGTGGCAGACCGAGACCGGCGCGATGATGATCTCCCCGTTGCCCGGTGTGACCGAGGCCAAGCCGGGCTCCGCGCAGCGACCGCTGCCCGGCATCTCCGCCACGGTCGTGGACGACGACGCGAACGAGGTGCCCAACGGCGGCGGTGGCTATCTCGTGCTCACCGAGCCGTGGCCGTCGATGCTGCGCACCATCTGGGGTGACGACCAGCGGTTCCTGGACACCTACTGGTCTCGGTTCGAGGGCAAGTACTTCGCCGGTGACGGGGCGAAGAAGGACGAGGACGGGGACATCTGGCTCCTCGGCCGCGTCGACGACGTGATGCTCGTGTCCGGGCACAACATCTCCACGACCGAGGTCGAGTCCGCGCTGGTCTCCCACCCGTCGGTCGCCGAGGCGGCCGTGGTTGGCGCGGCTGACGAGACGACGGGGCAGGCGATCGTCGCCTTCGTGATCCTGCGCGGTACGGCGTCCGAGGACGAGAGCCTGGTCAACGACCTGCGCAACCACGTCGGCGCCACGCTCGGTCCCATCGCCAAGCCGAAGCGGATCCTGCCGGTGGCGGAACTGCCGAAGACCCGCTCCGGCAAGATCATGCGCCGTCTGCTGCGCGACGTCGCGGAGAACCGCCAGCTCGGCGACGTCACCACGCTGACGGACTCGACCGTCATGGACCTCATCCAGCAGAAGCTCCCGGCAGCACCCAGCGAGGACTGAGCACCAGGCGGAAGCACCACGGCCGGAGAAGGCCCAGCACCACCGACAGGGGCGCCCGAGAGCGGGGCGCCCCTGTTGCGTACGTACTTGTCCCGTACGGCTTGCCGTGCGCAGGGCTCGCACCGCGTACGGCTTGCCGTACGGAGGACTCGTACCGCGTACGGCTTGCCGTACGTAGGACTCATACCACGTACGGCTTGCCATGCGTGGCGCCGACGACGGTGCACAGCCCAACCGCGCCGCCGCCGCCACCGACCGCGCCAACCACACCGGCCACACCGGCCACACCGGCCACACCGACCAACCCCATTTGTACAGAGAGCGAAGATCACCCGAAAGGCCCGTCAGTGCGTCGAGTAAAATACGGAAAGCGTTAAAATTCGAAAAGGTTTGCAAGGTGCGCCGGGAAGTCTGGTCGGCATGTGTTCTGCCGTGCCCACCCACCGGAGGTCTCCCCCGTGACCGCGCCCCGCACCACCACCGCCCGCAAGGTCCTCGGCCGGCTGTCGCTGCCCGAGCGGAGGTTCGTCGCGGACGCCCTGCGGACCGAGACGGTGGGCGGCGTCCTGCTGCTGGCCGCCGCGATCGCCGCGCTGATCTGGGCGAACATTCCGGCGCTGGGGCACAGCTACACGAGCGTCAGCCATTTCCACCTGGGACTCGCGCCCCTCGGCCTGAACCTCTCCGTCGCACACTGGGCCGCCGACGGACTGCTGGCGGTCTTCTTCTTCGTCGCCGGTATCGAACTCAAACGTGAACTGGTCGCCGGTGACCTGCGGGACCCGAAGGCCGCCGTGCTGCCCGTCATCGCGGCGCTGTGCGGAATGGCCGCGCCCGCCCTCGTCTACACCCTCACCAATCTGGCCGACGGCGGCTCACTCCGGGGCTGGGCCGTGCCGACCGCCACCGACATCGCGTTCGCGCTGGCCGTGCTCGCGGTCATCGGCACCTCCCTGCCCAGCGCCCTGCGCGCCTTCCTGCTGACACTCGCCGTCGTCGACGACCTGTTCGCGATCCTGATCATCGCCGTCTTCTACACCAGCCGGCTCGACTACGCGGCGCTCGGCGGCGCGGTGGCCGGGCTCGTCGTCTACTGGCTGCTGCTGCGCAAGGGAGTGCGCGGCTGGTACGTGTACGTACCGCTCGCGGTCGTGATCTGGACCCTGATGTACAAGAGCGGCGTCCACGCGACCATCGCGGGCGTCGCGATGGGCCTGATGCTGCGTTGCACCACCCACGAGGGTGAAGACCGGTCACCCGGCGAGCGGATCGAGCATCTCGTGCGCCCGCTGTCGGCAGGGCTCGCCGTGCCGCTGTTCGCGTTGTTCAGCGCCGGCGTGTCCGTCTCGGCGCGCGCGCTCGGGGACGTGTTCACCCAGCCGGAGACCCTGGGCGTGGTGCTCGGCCTGGTCGTCGGCAAGACGGTCGGCATCTTCGGCGGCACCTGGCTGACCGCGCGCTTCACCCGGGCCTCGCTCAGCGACGACCTCGCCTGGGCCGACGTGTTCGCGCTCGCCTCCCTCGCCGGCATCGGCTTCACCGTGTCGCTGCTCATCGGGGAACTCGCCTTCGTCGGCGACGCGGTGCTGACCGACGAGGTCAAGGCGGCCGTACTGAGCGGATCGCTGATCGCGGCCCTGGGCGCGACGGTGCTGCTGAAGATCCGCAACGCCAAGTACCGCCGGTTGTGCGCGGAGGAGGAACGGGACGAGGACAGCGACGGCATCCCGGACGTCTACGAGGAGGACGACCCCGCCTACCACCTGCGCATGGCCGACATCCACGAGCGCAAGGCAGCCGAGCACCGGCGCCTGGCCCGGGAGATGACCGACGCACGCCACGGGCGTGCCGAAGTGCCGGGCGGGGCAGGCGAGGAGAACGGCCGTCCGGCATGATCTGACGAGACGGTACAAATTACGGGACCGTACGCAGTCAGGCAGAAGACGGATCCGTACGCGCGGCGTACGCAGGAGAGGGAGACCGCGATGAGCGCACCCGACGGCAGCCCGGTCGGCGCCGAACGCAGCATCGGCCAGCTGGTCGCCTCGGCGACCGCCGAGATGTCGGCACTGGTGCACGACGAGATCGCGCTGGCCAAGGCACAGCTCAAGCAGGACGTCAAGCGCGGCGGCGTGGGCACGGGCGCCCTCTCGGTGGCCGCCCTGATCCTGCTGTTCTCGTTGCCGATGCTCAACTTCGCGCTCGCGTACGGCATTCGGACCTGGACCGACTGGAACCTCGCCCTCTGCTTCCTGCTGTCCTTCGCCGCGAACGTCCTGGTCGCCGTCCTTCTCGCGCTGATCAGCATCTACTTCTTCAAGAAGGCCAAGAAGGGCAAGGGCCCGCAGAAGGTGGCCGCGTCCATGAAGGAGACGGCGGGCGTCCTGCAGAACGCCAAGCCGCACCCGCGCCCGGAGCTGCCGCACGACCGGGTGCCCGAGGCCATCGAGGCTGTGGCACGCTCGTCGTCATGACGGACCCCGCCGCTTATACGGCCGTACGGATCGAAGGTCCCTGGACGCACCGGGACGTCGCGGCGAACGGCGCCCGTTTCCACATGGCGGAGCTGGGCGACGGTCCGCTCGTCCTGTTGCTGCACGGCTTCCCGCAGTTCTGGTGGACCTGGCGGCAGCAACTGGTCGCCCTCGCCGACGCGGGCTTCCGTGCCGTGGCCATGGACCTGCGCGGCGTGGGCGGCAGCGACCGCACGCCGCGCGGCTACGATCCCGCCAACCTCGCCCTGGACGTGACCGGCGTGATCCGCTCCCTGGGCGAACCGGACGCCGCCGTGGTCGGCCACGACCTGGGCGGCTATCTGGCGTGGACGGCCGCCGCGATGCGTCCCAAGCTGGTCCGGCGCCTTGCGGTCGTCTCGATGCCGCACCCGCGGCGCTGGCGTTCCGCGATGCTGCGGGACGCCCGGCAGACGGTCGCCGGGTCCTACATCTGGGGCTTCCAGCGGCCGTGGATCCCCGAACGGCAGCTCACCGCCGACGACGGCGCGCTGGTGGGCCGGCTGATCCGGGACTGGTCCGGGCCGCAGTCCCCGGACGGGCAGGCGGTGGAGACGTACCAGCGCGCGATGTGCATCCCGTCCACCGCACACTGCGCGATCGAGCCGTACCGCTGGATGGTGCGGTCGCTGGCCCGCCCGGACGGTATCCAGTTCAACCGCCGTATGAAGCGGCCGGTGCGGGTGCCCACCCTGCATCTGCACGGCTCGCTGGACCCGGTGGTGCGCACACGGAGCGCGGCCGGCTCGGGCGAGTACGTCGAAGCGCCCTACCGCTGGCGGCTGTTCGACGGTCTGGGACACTTCCCGCACGAGGAGGACCCGGCCGGTTTCTCCGCCGAACTCGTCAATTGGCTGAAAGATCCCGAACCCGACAGGTGAAGGCGCCGATGCGCCCGGTATCCGGACCTGAACAGCTGTCCTACGGACGGCCTACGGACGGCCACATGCCTGCCGCATAGGCCAATTGAGGGTCTTCGGGGCGGTTATCGACCTTGGGGCAGGGGCAGACGTCCCGGTATGGGATGGACGCACGACTACAGTGACGCACCCCGCAACCGTCGCTCGACGGGTGGTCTGGACCACCGTCGGCCGGGCACGCCCCAGGCGTCGGACACGGACCTCCGGGTAGGAATTCCGCGCATCCTGCGCCGCCGGGCCCGCTGGGTCTCGGTGCGTCTGCGTCACTCCCGCGGCTGACGGTCCCACCAGGTCCTGCGGGGCACGGTTACCGGTGCCCCGAAGGCCGGTGTCCGGCGGGGACCAACCACCGGCGCCCAGCCGGGCACTGCCACCGGTGTCCAGCAGGGCACTGCCATCGGTGTCCTACAGGGCACAGTGGTCGGTTCCCACCTGCTGGTTCGCCGTGATCCCCTGGGTGATGTCCTGCTGGATCTCGTCCGCCGTGAGCGCGTACCCGGTGTCGGCGTCGTCGAGGGACTTCGCGAACACCACGCCGTACACCTTGCCGTCCGGCGTGAGCAGCGGACCACCGGAGTTGCCCTGGCGGACGGTCGCGTACAGGGAGTAGATGTCGCGGCGGACGGTTCCGCGGTGGTAGATGTCCGGACCGTTGGCCGTGATGCGGCCGCGCACGCGCGCGGCACGGACGTCGTACGACCCGTTCTCCGGGAAGCCCGCGACGATCGCGCTGTCGCCGCTCGCCGCGTCCTGGGAGGTGAACCGCAGGGCTGGGGCGTCGAGGTCCGGTACGTCGAGTACGGCGATGTCGCGCCGCCAGTCGTAGAGGACGACCTTCGCGTCGTACCTGCGGCCGACCCCGCCTATCTGCACGGTGGGCTCGTCGACGCCGCCGACGACGTGCGCGTTGGTCATGACCCGGCGGTCGGCGAAGACGAAGCCCGTGCCCTCCAGGACCTTTCCGCAGCTCTGGGCGGTGCCCACGACCTTCACGATGGAGCGCTGGGCGTGGGTGGCCACGGCGCTGCCCGCCAGTGCCGGGTCGGGCGGCTGGACGTCGGTGATCGGCTCGTTCGAGAACGGGCTGAAGACCTGCGGGAAGCCGTTCTGCGCGAGGACCGTGGAGAAGTCGGCGAACCAGGTGTCGGCCTGCGCGGGCAGCGCCCGGGAGACACCGAGGAGCACCTTGGAGCTGCGGACCTCCTTGCCGAGCGTCGGCAGCGTCGTACCCGCGAGGGCCGAGCCGATCAGCCAGGCGACCAGCAGCATCGCGACGACGTTGACGAGCGCGCCGCCCGTCGCGTCCAGGGCACGGGCCGGGGACCATGTGATGTACCGGCGCAGCTTGTTGCCGAGGTGGGTGGTCAGGGCCTGCCCGACGGAGGCGCAGACGATGACGACGACGACCGCGACGACGGCCGCGGTCGTGTTGACCTGGGCGTGGTCCGTGATGGCGGCCCAGATCACGGGCAGCAGGTAGACCGCGACAAGACCGCCGCCGAGGAAGCCGATCACCGACAGGATGCCGACGACGAAGCCCTGGCGATAGCCCACGATCGCGAACCAGACGGCAGCGACCAGCAGCAGGATGTCCAGCACATTCACTTGTTCAGGAACCTCGCCTCGTCACGCTCCGGTCCGACCGGCACGGCCGGAGTGCCGAGGGAAGCCCCCGGGATAGCACAGCACGGAGGCCACCCTGTCATGCCCGCCCGTCGAGCGGGACCTGCCTGTCCCCGTCCCAGGGCCGCTCCCAGCCCGCGTAGTGCAGCAGGCGGTCGATGATTCCGGCGGTGAACCCCCACACCAGCGCCGATTCGACCAGGAATGCCGGGCCTCGGTGGCCGCTCGGGTGGACCGTGGTGGCTCTGTTGGCGGGTTCCGTGAGATCTGCCACGGGGACCGTGAAGACCCGCGCGGTCTCGTTCGGGTCGACGACACCGACCGGGCTGGGCTCGCGCCACCAGCCGAGCACCGGTGTCACGACGAATCCGCTGACCGGGATGTACAGCTTGGGCAGCACACCGAAGATCTGGACGCCCGCGGGATCGAGCCCGGTCTCCTCCTCGGCCTCGCGGAGAGCGGCCCGCAGCGGCCCGTCGGCCGTCGGGTCGCCGTCCTCGGGGTCGAGGGCGCCACCGGGGAAGGCGGGCTGGCCGGCGTGCGAGCGCAGCGAACTCGCGCGCTCCATGAGCAGCAGCTCGGGGCCCCGCTGTCCGTCGCCGAACAGGATCAGTACGGCGGACTGTCGTCCGGCCCCGTTCCCCGGCGGCAGGAAGCGGCTGAGCTGTAGCGGCTCGACCGTCTCGACGACGTGTACCACCGGGTCCAGCCAGTCGGGCAGCCCGTCCTTGCTGGGCACCACCGGCGTCTCCGGCATCTCCGGCGTCACCTGCGGATCCCGCGGCCTGCCCGCGCGCGTCCCGTCGGCATTCGCCCCACTGGTACTCGCCCCGCCGGTACTCGCCCCGCCGGTATTCGCCTCGCCGGTATTCGCCTCGCTCGTGTTCGTTCCATTCGCATTCGTACCGTTCGCGTCCGTCCGGATACTGTTCGCCCCGCTCGCCCCGTTCGTCTGCGTCTTCGCCGTCTGCGCCGCTGCCGCCTCCGTCCTTACGGTCGGCGTCTTCGTGGTCTGCGTCTTCGGCGCCTGGGTCTTTGTCGTCTGCCTCTTGCTGGTGTGCGTCATGGCCGCCCCCGTTCTGCCGAATCCAACGCCCCGCGGGTCCGAGATCGTTCCAGCCGGTCAAGGTCCGGTTGACCGAGCCTCATCCGGTGGCCAGTGGAGGCGCCGGCTTGCCGCCCGCGTCGAGGTAGGACTGCGGAGGCTTGAGCCGCTGGCCGGGGAAGCCGCCCTTCTCGTACTTCAGCAGCTTCTTCGCCTTGTCCGGGTCGGTCTCGCCCTCGCCGTACGCCGGACAGAGCGGGGCGATGGGGCAGGCGCCGCAGGCGGGCTTGCGGGCGTGGCAGATGCGGCGGCCGTGCCAGATGACGTGGTGCGACAGATCCGTCCACTCGCTCTTGGGGAACAGCGCGCCGACCGCCGCCTCGATCTTGTCGGGGTCGGTCTCCTCGGTCCACTGCCAGCGCCGCACCAGCCGCTGGAAGTGGGTGTCCACGGTGATCCCGGGCTGCCCGAAGGCGTTGCCGAGGACCACGAAGGCGGTCTTGCGGCCGACCCCGGGAAGCTTGACGAGGTCTTCCAGGCGGCCGGGGACCTCACCGCCGAACTGCTCCGTCAGCGCCGCGGACAGCCCTATGACCGACCTGGTCTTGGCCCGGAAGAAGCCGCACGGCCGGAGGATCTCCTCGACCTCCTCCGGGTTGGCGACCGCCAGGTCCTCGGGTGTGGGGTACTTGGCGAAGAGCGCGGGGGTGGTCTGGTTGACCCTGAGGTCGGTGGTCTGCGCGGACAGGACCGTGGCGACCAGCAACTGGAAGGGGTTCTCGAAGTCCAGCTCGGGGTGGGCGTACGGGTACACCTCGCCGAGTTCGCGGTTGATCCGGCGGGCCCGGCGGACGAGCGCGGTGTGCGACTCGCGCCTCGGCGGCTTCACGACGGGCGCGTTCTCGACGGCGGTTTTCCCGGCGGCCACCTTCTTGCCGGCCGCGTTCTTCACCGCCGTCTTCGTCGTCGCCGTCTTCGCCGTCTTCGCCGTCTTCGCCGTCTTCTTCGCAGCGGTCGCCTTCGCGGCTGCCTTCTTGACGGGTGACTTCTTGGCGGCGGCCTTCTTCACGGGAGCCGCCTTCTTCGCCGATGCCGCATTTTTCGCGGGAACGGCTTTCTTCGCAGAAGGGACCATCTCCGCAGAACCGGCCTCCTCCGCGGAGGCGGCCTTCTTGGCGGACACCGACTTCTTCGAGGGCGCGGCCTTCTTCGCCTGCTCTGCCGCAGCCTCTTTCCCCGAAGACACCTTTTCTCCCGTTTTCACCATTTCCCTACCATCATTCGGCCCCTGTTCGCCCACAGCGGAATCGCGACGTACGTCCACCCGCCCAGCCCCCTTGGCCCGTGCTCTCACCGGCGATTTGGACACCCGGCCAGCCTAGAGCCCGGCACCGACATCTGCCCTGGACCCCCAGGATCAGCCCACGATCGGCCCCCTGCCGCTTACCTCGGTACACCCGTGCGGCATCCTTGTGACAGATCACACTGTTTGGACCGTCCGGCAAAATGGGAAGCACGGTCCCCTGGTACACCGGGGAGCAAGATCCCCTGAGCAGGTCGACAAGGAGAGAACTCGTGGACGACGTTCTGCGGCGCAACCCGCTCTTCGCGGCTCTCGACGACGAGCAGGCCGCGGAGCTGCGTGCCTCCATGAGTGAGGTGACCCTGGCGCGCGGTGACTCCCTCTTCCACGAGGGCGACCCGGGCGACCGGCTCTACGTGGTCACCGAGGGCAAGGTCAAGCTGCACCGCACCTCCCCCGACGGGCGCGAGAACATGCTCGCGGTCGTCGGTCCCGGCGAGCTGATCGGCGAGCTGTCACTGTTCGACCCGGGCCCGCGCACGGCGACCGCGACCGCACTCACCGAGGTCAAGCTGCTCGGTCTCGGCCACGGCGACCTGCAGCCCTGGCTGAACGTACGTCCCGAGGTGGCCGGCGCCCTGCTGCGCGCCGTCGCCCGTCGGCTGCGCAAGACCAACGACGCCATGTCGGACCTCGTCTTCTCCGACGTACCCGGCCGGGTGGCGCGCGCCCTGCTGGACCTCTCCCGCCGCTTCGGCGTGCAGTCCGAGGAGGGCATCCACGTCGTCCACGACCTCACGCAGGAGGAGCTGGCCCAGTTGGTCGGCGCGTCCCGGGAGACCGTGAACAAGGCGCTCGCCGACTTCGCCCAGCGCGGCTGGCTCCGCCTGGAGGCGCGCGCCGTGATCCTGCTGGACGTCGAGCGGCTCGCAAAGCGTTCACGCTGATCCGGCTCACTCCGCGCTGCTGCTGACCCGATGGAAACCGGGCCCGAGGCGGCCGAGGGCGCACATCGCGAAAGCCCCGACCCCAAGGGCGTGCATCGCACGGGTGTCGACCCCGAGGCGGTACGGCACAAGGACCTCGACCCCGAGGCGGTACAGCGCAAGGGCCTCGATCCTGAGGGCGATATCGCGCGCGAAGGCTCCCTCGCGCGCGTGCAGCCCGTCTTCCGCCCCGTCGTGACCGCCGCGCGTGCTCGGCTGCCGGAGGCGTTCGGGGTGCGGCTGCACAGCGCGTACCTCTACGGGTCGATCCCACGCGGCACCGCGCGCGTGGGGCGCAGCGACCTCGATCTGCTGGTGGCGCTGGTGGCCGAACCGGACGACCAGGACCGGGCCGCGGCCCGGGCGCTGGGCGCGGCGATCGACGCCGAGTTCCCCCAGATCGACGGGGTGGGCACGCTGTTGTTCGGCCGGGAGCGGCTGCTGAGCGACGTGGAGCGGCACGACCTGGGCTGGTTCGTGGCCTGCCTGTGCACCCCGCTGCTCGGGGAGGATCTGGCCGGCTGTCTGCCCCGCTACCGGCCCGACTCCCTGCTGGCCCGTGAGACCAACGGCGACCTCGCCCTCCTCCTCCCCCGCTGGCGGGAGCGCATCGCCGCCGTGGACGACACGGAGGCGGCCCGGCGGCCCCTCGTCCGGTTCATGTCCCGGCACCTCGTCCGGACCGCCTTCACCCTCGTCATGCCGCGCTGGAACGGCTGGACCAGCGACCTGCACGAGATGGCCGAGGCGTTCGGCGCGTACTACCCGCGGCGGGCGGCCCACCTGCGGACCGCGGCCGGGTACGGCTACGAGCCGGTCGGCGACCCCGTCGTCCTGCGGGCGTACGTCGACGACATCGGACCGTGGCTCGCGCACGAGTACGCGCGCGTGCACGGCGTGAAGACCCCAAGACCCCGCTGACCCGAACCCGCACCGGCCCGCAGACTCACGACCCCGAGGCCGCCCCCGGAACCGCCCCCGGAACGGCACCGACCGCACCGACCCGGAACCGCACCCTCCCGAAGCCACACCAGCCCCGAGGCCGGATCGTCACGCCCCGAACCGATACCAGGCCGCAGCCTCACACCCCCCGACCGGTACCAGGCCACAGCCTCACGCCCCCGGAACGGCACCGCCCTCCCAGCCGGACAGAACCCAGGCCCGGATCCCCGCACCGCGCTCAGAGCAGCCCGCGCTCAGAGCAGCCCGTGCTCGCGCAAGTACTCCAGTTGGGCCCGGACCGACAGTTCCGCCGCCGGCCACAGGGCGCGGTCCACGTCGGCGTAGACGTGGGCGACGACCTCGGCGGGCGTGCGGTGGCCGTCCTCGACGGCCGTCTCGACCTGGGCGAGCCGGTGGGCCCGGTGGGCGAGATAGAACTCGACGGCGCCCTGGGCGTCCTCCAGGACCGGGCCGTGGCCGGGCAGGACGGTCCGGACGCCGTCGTCGACCGTCAAGGACCGCAGCCGGCGCAGGGAGTCCAGATAGTCGCCGAGGCGGCCGTCGGGGTGCGCCACGACCGTCGTGCCGCGGCCGAGGATCGTGTCCCCGGTGAGCACCGCCCGGTCGGCCGGGAGATGGAAGGACAGCGAGTCGGCGGTGTGGCCGGGGGTGGGGACGACCCGGAGCTCCAGACCGCCGGTGGTGATCACGTCCCCGGCGGCCAGCCCCTCGTCGCCGAGCCGCAGCGCCGGGTCCAGCGCGCGCACCTCGGTGCGGGTCAGTTCGGCGAAGCGGGCGGCGCCCTCCGCGTGGTCGGGGTGGCCGTGGGTGAGCAGGGTCAGCGCGACGCGCCTGCCCGCCCGCTCGGCCGCGTCGACGACCGCGCGGAGGTGACCGTCGTCCAGCGGGCCGGGGTCTATGACCACGGCCAGATCGGAGTCGGGCTCCGCGACGATCCAGGTGTTGGTGCCGTCCAGGGTCATCGCGGACGGGTTGGGTGCCAGCACGTTGACGGTCCGCGCGGTGGCGGGACCCGATATGACGCCGCCCCGGGGCTGGCCGGGCAGGGCTGCCGCGTCGGTCATGCGGGACCTCCGCCGGCGGGGGCGGTCGGAATGTGCTTGGTGAACTCGTCGTGCCCCGGCCAGGCCAGCACGATCTCGTCGTCGGCAAGCCGCGCACGGGCCAGGACGGGCGTCATGTCGCGCGCGGGCGCGGCGGCGAACGCCTCGGCCGCGGTGGCGTACGGGGCCAGCTGCCGCAGGATCGCGATGGTGGGCGGCAGCATCAGCAACTCGCCCCGGTCGTATCCGGCCGCGGCCTCGGCGGGCCCGGTCCACACCGTACGGTCGGCCTCCGTGGAGGCGTTCCGGGTGCGCTGGCCCTGCGGGAGGGCCGCCACGAAGAACCAGGTGTCGTAGCGGCGGGCCTCGAACTCCGGGGTGATCCAGCGGGCCCAGGGGGCCAGCAGGTCGGAGCGCAGCACCAGTCCGCGGCGGTCCAGGAACTCGGCGAAGGACAGCTCGTGGGCGGCCAGGGCGGCGCGGTCCGCCTCCCAGTCCGCGCCGGTGGTGTCGCCGGTCACGGAGTCGGGCGTCGGTCCGGCGAGCAGGACGCCCGCCTCCTCGTACGTCTCCCGGACGGCCGCGCAGACGACCGCCTGGGCTCCCGCCTCGTCGATGCCGAGCCGATCGGCCCACCACGCGCGCGTGGGGCCCGCCCAGCGGACCTGGAGGTCGTCGTCGCGGGGGTCCACACCGCCGCCGGGATACGCGTACGCGCCTCCGGCGAAGGCCATGGAGGCGCGTCTGCGCAGCATGTGGACGGCTGGACCGGCCGCGGCGTCCTTCAGGAGCAGCACCGTGGCCGCGCGCTTCGGGCGCACCGGCGTGAGGGTGCCGTCGGCCAGCGCGCGGATGCGGTCCGGCCACTCCGGTGGGTACCACTGCCCATTCGCCATGGCCGGAGGCTATCCCGGCGCAGGCGAATCTTCGAGGGGTCCCCGGGGCCGGGACTCAGGGCACCAGCTCGACCTGGATCTCCACCTCCACGGGTGCGTCCAGTGGCAGCACGGCGACGCCGACCGCGCTGCGGGCGTGCACGCCCTTGTCGCCCAGGACCGCGGCGAACAGCTCGCTGGCGCCGTTGACGACGCCGGGCTGCCCGGTGAAGTCCGTGGCCGAGGCGACGAAGCCGACGACCTTCACCACGCGCGCGATGCGGTCCAGGTCGCCCGCGACGGACTTGACGGCCGCCAGGGCGTTGAGCGCGCAGGTGCGGGCCAGGTCCTTGGCCTCCTCGGCGGTGACCTCGGCACCCACCTTGCCGGTGACCGGGAGCTTGCCCTCCACCATCGGCAGCTGGCCGGCGGTGTAGACGTACGGGCCGGAGATCACGGCCGGCTGGTAGGCGGCCAGCGGCGGTACGACCTCGGGCAGGGTCAGACCGAGTTCGCCGAGCCGGTCCTCGACGGCGCCCATTACGCCTTCTCCCGCTTCAGGTAGGCAACAAGCTGCTCGGGGTTGGGCCCGGGCACGACCTGGACCAGTTCCCAGCCGTCCTGGCCCCAGGTGTCCAGGATCTGCTTGGTGGCGTGTACGAGCAGCGGCACGGTGGCGTATTCCCACTTCGTCATGCGCCGACTGTAGCGGCTGTTATCCACAGCCTCCCGCGTAGGTGTCGGGCGGACTGGTTAGTCTCGAAGACGTGAGCAGGCTCCAGGTCGTCAGCGGCAAGGGCGGGACCGGAAAGACGACGGTCGCCGCCTCCCTCGCGCTGGCCCTCGCCACCGAGGGAAAGCGGACGCTTCTCGTGGAGGTGGAGGGCAGGCAGGGCATCGCGCAGCTGTTCGAGACGGAGGCGCTGCCCTACGAGGAGCGAAAGATCGCCGTCGCTCCCGGGGGCGGCACGGTGTACGCCCTGGCCATCGATCCCGAACTGGCCCTTCTGGACTACCTCCAGATGTTCTACAAGCTGGGCGGGGCCGGCCGCGCCCTGAAGAAGCTCGGTGCCATCGACTTCGCCACCACCATCGCGCCCGGCCTGCGGGACGTCCTGCTGACCGGAAAGGCGTGCGAGGCGGTGCGCCGCAAGGACAGGAACGGCCGGTTCACGTACGACTACGTCGTCATGGACGCGCCGCCCACCGGACGCATCACCCGTTTCCTGAACGTCAACGACGAGGTGGCCGGGCTGGCGAAGATCGGCCCGATACACAACCAGGCGCAGGCCGTGATGCGGGTGCTGAAGTCCCGGGAGACGGCCGTGCACCTGGTCACGCTCCTGGAGGAGATGCCCGTGCAGGAGACCGCGGACGGCATCGCCGAACTGCGGGCGGCGCGGCTGCCGGTCGGCCGGGTCATCGTGAACATGGTGCGGCCCGAGGTGCTGGACACGACCGGCCTCGATCTCGTGCGGACCGTGCCGCACACCGCCGTGGCCCGTTCGCTGTCGGCCGCCGGCCTGGGCGGGGCGCGGCGCGGCGGGAACGCCGAGCGGCTGGTGGACCCGCTCCTGCGCCAGGCCGCCGAGTACGCCGAGCGGCACGCGCTGGAGCAGGAGCAGCGCGCGGTCCTGGGCGAGCTGGGGCTGCCGCTGCACGAACTGCCGCTGCTCGCCGAGGGCATGGACCTGGCGGGCCTGTACGAACTCGCATCCGAGCTGCGGAATCAGGGGTTGTCATGAGTCCGGACCCGGCCCACGCGCAGGACACCGCCCGTCACCGGCTCTCCCCCACGCGCGTGCTGGACGTCGATCCGCTGCTCGACGACCCCGAGACGCGGATCGTGGTGTGCTGCGGCTCGGGCGGGGTCGGCAAGACCACGACCGCGGCGGCCCTGGGGCTGCGGGCCGCCGAGCGGGGCCGGAAGGTGGTCGTCCTGACCATCGACCCGGCCCGGCGGCTGGCGCAGTCGATGGGCATCGATTCGCTGGACAACGTGCCGCGCCGGGTGAAGGGGACGGACGGCGCCGGCGAGCTGCACGCCATGATGCTCGACATGAAGCGCACCTTCGACGAGGTCGTCGAGGCGCACGCGGACCCCGAGCGGGCCGCCGCGATCCTGGCCAACCCCTTCTACCAGTCGCTCTCGGCGGGCTTCGCGGGCACGCAGGAGTACATGGCGATGGAGAAGCTGGGCCAGCTGCGGGCGAGGGAGGAGTGGGACCTCATCGTCGTCGACACCCCGCCGTCCCGGTCCGCGCTGGACTTCCTGGACGCGCCCAAGCGGCTGGGTTCGTTCCTGGACGGGCGGCTGATCCGGCTGCTGACGGCGCCGGCGAAGCTGGGCGGCCGGGCGGGGATGAAGTTCCTCAACGTCGGCATGTCGATGATGACCGGCACCCTGGGCAAGCTGCTGGGCGGTCAGCTGCTCAAGGACGTACAGACGTTCGTGGCCGCGATGGACACCACCTTCGGCGGGTTCCGTACCCGCGCGGACGCCACGTACAAGCTGCTCCAGGCGCCCGGCACGGCGTTCCTGGTGGTGGCGGCCCCGGAGCGGGACGCGCTGCGCGAGGCCGCGTACTTCGTGGAGCGGCTGGCGGCCGAGAACATGCCGCTGGTCGGTCTGGTGCTCAACCGTGTCCACGGCAGCGGCGCCGACCGGTTGTCGGCCGAGCGTGCGCTCGCCGCCGCGGAAAATCTTGAAGATCCTCGCATTGTGGATCAGAGGGACGGGAAAGCTGGACTTCGTAACTCTCCCGACACGTACGGCAGTTCAGATTCCCCCGCTGTTCCCCCCGCTGCCCCCTCAGCCCCCGCGTCCGAGCCCCGCTCCCCGGGCCCGGAACCGGACGTCGACCAGCTGACCGCGGGTCTGCTGAGACTGCACGCCGACCGCATGCAACTGCTCTCCCGCGAGCAGCGCACGCGTGACCGCTTCGCCGCACGCCATCCCGAGGTGGCCGTGGTGGAAGTGGCCGCGCTCCCCGGAGACGTGCACGACCTCGTGGGGCTGCGGGACATCGGCGACCGGCTCGCGGCCAAGCGGCCGGAGCTGCCCGAAACGCGCGCTGACGACGAGTGAGCGTGCGGCGAGTGCGCGTGCGGAGCGACCCGACGGCGAAACGCCCTCAGCCGACCGCCGCGTAGTTCTCGTACACCTCGTCGCTGTCGAGGGGCACGATCCCGGTGCCCCGTTCGTACTCCGAACGCGCGGTCTCCAGGAGCCGACGCCATGAGGTCACGGTGGGGCGCCTGCGCAGCAGTGCGCGGCGTTCGCGCTCCGTCATGCCTCCCCACACCCCGAATTCCACGCGATTGTCCAGCGCATCGGCCAGACATTCAGTGCGTACCGGACATCCGGTGCACACCGCCTTGGCCCTGTTCTGCGCTGCTCCCTGAACGAACAGTTCATCCGGATCGGTAGTGCGGCAGGCAGCCTGCGCACTCCAGTCGGTTACCCAGCCCATACCGGCGCCGTCCTCTCCCGAATCGAGGCTCCCCCACGGCGGCAGCGGCATATTCACCGCCGCCAGTTGAGGACGTTACGGAAGGCGGACACAGCGCAACACCCCCTTCGGGCCCAATCTTGGATGGCCCGAACGGACTATGGGTAAGCGGCAGATCACCCGCGGGAGTGAGCTGACGACATAGGTGATCACGCCGACAAAACAGGACAGCTATGGTGCGCCACAACGGACACCAGGTGACACACGAGGCGGATTCGGACACGCCATCAACATGCCTCGACACACCCGGCGGAGGAGCCCGTCGGACAAAGCCGAGAAGGTCCGGAACGATTCGGGGTCGCCGGACGTATTGATACATGGCCGCGCTGCTGTGACAGTTGAGAGCAGCTTAGGCCAAGGCATGTACGCGTGTCCGGCGAATGAGAACGTAGGCTGCCCCTATGCCAAAGAAGCGCTCGGGCGGTGGTCTGTCGCCAACGCAGCAGGCCGCCAAGTTCCTCGGTGTCAGTGTTCTCGCGGGAGCCGTCATGGCCGGCATCGCGCTGCCCGCGGCAGGCGCGCTGGGCCTCGCGGCCAAGGGCTCGGTCAAGGGATTCGACGAGATCCCGGACAATCTCAAGAGCCCCCAGCTCAGTCAGCGGACCACGATCCTGGACAACCAGGGTCAGCAGATCGCCACGGTCTACTCCCGCGACCGCACGGTGGTGGACATCAAGGACATCTCGCCGTACATGCAGAAGGCGATCGTCGCGATCGAGGACTCCCGCTTCTACCAGCACGGCGCGATCGACCTGAAGGGCGTGCTGCGCGCCGTGAACAAGAACGCGCAGAGCGGCGGGGTCGCCCAGGGCGCCTCCACGCTCACCCAGCAACTCGTGAAGAACTACTTCATCGAGGAGGCCGGCGACGACCCGACGAAGGTCGCCCAGGCCACCCAGCAGACGCTGGGCCGCAAGATCAAGGAACTGAAGTACGCCATTCAGCTCGAAGAAAAGCTGGGCAAGAAGAAGATCCTTGAGAACTACCTGAACATCACGTTCTTCGGCGAGCAGGCGTACGGCGTCGAGGCGGCCTCCGAGCGCTACTTCTCCAAGCACGCCAAGGACCTCAACCTCCAGGAGTCGGCGCTCCTCGCGGGCATCGTGCAGTCCCCGAGCCGCTACGACCCGGTCAACGACGAGGCCGAGGCCACCAAGCGGCGCAACACCGTGCTCCAGCGCATGGCCGAGGTCGGCGACATCTCCCGGCAGGAGGCCGACAAGGCGATGAAGGCCCCGCTCGGCCTGCACGTCAGCCAGCCGAAGAACGGCTGCATCACCGCGGTCAAGGGCGCCAGTTTCTTCTGCAAGTACGTCGAGAACGTCTTCCTCAGCGACCCGGTCTTCGGCAAGACCAAGGAGGACCGCGCCAAGATCTGGAACCGCGGCGGCCTGACAATCCGTACGACCCTCGACCCGCAGGCCCAGGAGTCGGTCCAGACCTCGCTCAAGGACCACGTCAACCAGTCGGACAAGGTCGCCGCGGCCGCCACCCTGGTTCAGCCCGGCACCGGCAAGATCCTCGGCATGGGCCAGTCCAGGCCGTACGGCTACGGGAAGAACGAGACCGAGTACAACTACTCGGTCGACCGCGACATGGGCGGGTCGAACTACGGCTTCCCGACCGGTTCGACCTTCAAGCCGTTCGTGGCCGCGGCGGCGGTCGAGGGCGGCAAGCCTGCCACGCAGGAGTACTCGTCGCCGTACAAGATGAAGTACCCGAGCCCGGTGCAGCGGTGCGAGAGCCAGCCCTACGTCAACACCAAGGGCGAGACCGTCGAGAACGAGAACAAGTCCGAGGTCGGCCCGTTCCGGATGAAGGACGCGATGGCCAAGTCGGTCAACACGTACTTCGTCCAGCTGATCTCCGACATCGGGCTGTGCCCGGTCGTGAACATGACCAACTCGCTGCACGTGGTCCAGGGCAACGGCGACAGGCTGCCCGAGCAGCCCGCCATCGCCCTCGGCTCGGTGGGCCTGTCCCCGCTGACCATGGCGAGCGCGTACGCCGCCTTCGCCTCCGACGGCACGTACTGCACGCCGATCGCCATCGAGTCGATCAGCCAGAAGATCGGCAACGAGCAGAAGTCGCTCCCCGTACCAAAAACGAAGTGCACCCGCGCGATGAACCAGAAGACCGCTGACACGGTCAACACCCTGCTGCGCGGTGTGGTCGACTCCGGTACCGGCAAGGAGGCCGGCCTCACGGACCGCGAGAGCGCCGGCAAGACGGGTACGACGGACGAGCGCAAGAACGCCTGGTTCGTCGGCTACACCCCGAACCTGTCCGGCGCGGTCTGGGTCGGCAGCCCCCAGCAGAACGTCGAGATGAAGAACATCAGCATCGGCGGCGTCTACCGCCCGCTCGTCTACGGTGGTGAGGTCCCGGGCCCGATCTGGAAGGACGCCATGACCGGCGCCCTGCAGGGCAAGCCGGTCCAGAGCTTCAACCTGGTCGACATCCCGGACGGCAACGGCGACAACAACGGGAACGACCACGGCCGGGGCGACGGAAACGGCCGCGGGGACAACGGCGGCGGTGACAACGGCGGCCTCCCCGGCGGCGGCGACAACGGCGGCACGAACCCGAATCCCACGTTCTCCTTCCCCGGCAACTTCATCCAGGGGCAGGGCAACGGCGGGCGGAACGGGCGCCCGCGGGGCTGAGCCCGGCTGAGCGCGGGACACGGCGGACGGGCGGGGCGGACGGGCAGAGGCGCGAACGCTCCCGGCCCCGGCCCCGGAGAGACAACGCGGCGGGGCCGCACCCTGAAGAGGGTGCGGCCCCGTTTCGCTGCCCGGATGCCCGTTGAGCGGGTGGTTGCGGAGGGGGTCGAGCAGGGGGTCGAGAAGGGGTCGTGCCCGTGGTTGAGCCGGAGGTCCTGGCGCGTCGCGGGAGCCCCCTACGCCCGGATCCCAGGCCCCGAGCCCTGGCCCCGAGCCTTCCCCGGCCGTCCCGTCGGATCGGGAATCCCGACCACGGCCCGTCCGAACCCGGCGGGCCGGTCACCGCGAGGCCCGGCGATCACCGCGAAAACAAGATCCCCGCTCAGCCCTGGAGCAGCTTCTTGACCACGGCGGCGACCCGGCCGCCCTCGGCCTGACCTGCCACCTTCGGGTTCACGATCTTCATCACGGCACCCATGGCCCGCGGCCCCTCCGCACCGGCGGCCTTCGCCTCCGCCACGGCCTGGGCGACGATCTCGTTCAGCTCCTCGTCGGACAGCTGCTGGGGCAGGTACGCAGCGAGCACCACGCCCTCCGCCTTCTCCCGCTCGGCCTGCTCGGCCCGACCGCCCTGCGCGAAAGCCTCGGCCGCCTCCCGGCGCTTCTTGGCCTCCTTGGTGATCACCTTCAGGACCTCGTCGTCGGACAGCTCACGCTTCTCCTTGCCCGCGACCTCCTCCTTGGTGATCGCGGCGAGCGTCAGCCGCAACGTCGAGGAGCGCAGCTCGTCACGCTTCTTGATCGCGGCGTTGAGGTCGTCGTGCAGCTTCGACTTGAGCGTGGTGGTCATGGGTCCGATTGTCGCAGGTGCGCAAGTCCGGCCGCCCATCGATTTCCGGGGCGCCCGCGGTCTGTGGGGACCTCCGGGTTCTGACACGATGGTCATATGCGCGCGCTATACGGAGTACCCCTGGGAATCATGGCGGCAGGCGCCGCCGGTGTGGCCTACGCGGCGGCGTTCGAGGTCCGCTCCTTCCGGCTCCGACGGGTGACGATCCCAGTTCTGCCGCCGGGCATGCGGCCGCTGCGCGTGCTCCAGGTCTCCGACATCCACATGGTGAGCGGTCAGCGCAAGAAGCAGCGCTGGCTGCGCTCGCTGGCGGGTCTGCGCCCCGACTTCGTGATCAACACGGGCGACAACCTGTCCGACCCGGAGGGCATCCCGGAGGCACTGGACGCGCTGGGCCCCCTGATGGAGTTCCCGGGCGCGTACGTCTTCGGTTCCAACGACTACTACGGCCCCAAACTCCGCAACCCCGCTCGTTACTTGCTGGAGAAGGCCGGCGGCCGCTACGGCCTGAACGGCAACCCGCCGGTCGTGGGCGCGGTCCACAACCCGTGGGAGGAACTGCGGGACGGCTTCGACGCGGCGGGCTGGCTGAACCTGACGAACACCCGGGGCGTGCTGAAGATCGAGGGCATCTCGGTGGAGATGACCGGCCTGGACGACCCGCACATCAAGCGCGACCGCTACGCGCACGTGGCCGGCGGGCCGTCGAGCGGCGCGGACTTCTCGATGGGCGTGGTCCATGCCCCGTACCTGCGTGTCCTGGACGCGTACACGGCGGACGCCTATCCCCTGATCCTGGCCGGCCACACGCACGGCGGCCAGCTCTGCATCCCCTTCTACGGCGCCCTGGTCACCAACTGCGACCTGGACACGGACCGGGTGAAGGGCCTGTCCACGCACACCGCGGAGGGCCGTACCTCCTATCTGCACGTCTCCGCGGGCTGCGGCACCAACCGCTACACGCCGGTACGGTTCGCGTGCCCGCCGGAGGCGACGTTGCTGACCTTGGTCGGCCGGGAGTAACGAACGCGCGGGCGGGCAACGCGCCCCACCCAGGCAACCGACCGACCACCGACCGACCACCCTCCTCGGAACCAATCCCTGGAACCGGTAACCCACCAGAACCAATCCACGGGCGCTAATCCACGGGTGCTATTCCACTGGGGCTAATCCACCGGAACTAGCCCATCGGAATGAACCCACTCAAGAAATAACCCACCCAGCCCACCCCATATCGCCTATTTCACCCATTCCGCTTAGCGTAGTGGGCATGACGGCCCCGATACCCAGGGACATCCCGGACCTGCCCGCGGTCCCGGGCACGCCCGTACTGATGCCCTCGTATGTCCCGGCCACGGCAGTGGTGGCCCCGGTCCGCCGCCCGCTGGCGGCGCGGTACCGACTCCTCGTCGCCCTCGCGGCCACCGCCGGCGTCACGCTGGAACTGCTGCTCGGCTCCCCCGCCCGCACCCTGAGCTACTTCAGCGTCCAGAGCAACGCCTTCCTTGCCGTGGTCATGGCGCTCTCCGCACACCGAGCGTGGGCGGCCCGCCACCCCCTCCCGTCAGCCCTCACAGGCGCCGCGCTGCTGTACATCCTGACCACGGGCCTCGTCTACCACCTGCTCCTCGGGCACACGACGCCTCCGTTCTCGATGACAGACGCGACGACACCGCCCACCGCCTGGCACGGCCAGTGGACAGCCCTCCAACTCCTCCACACCGTGACCCCGGCCGCCGCGCTCCTGGACTGGCTCCTGCTCACCGCACCCGGCCGCCTGCGCCTCCGCCAGACCGCCACCTGGCTCCTCTACCCCCTGGCCTACCTGGCCTTCCACCTGGGCCGAGCCGAACTCCTCATCCCCGGCACCACGGGCCGCTACCTCTACTCCTTCCTGGACGTCGACCAGCACGGCTACCGGGGCGTCCTCGCCAACGCCCTGCTCGTCGGCCTCTGCGTCTCCGCCCTGGCGGTCCTGCTGGTCACCCTGGACCGCACCCGCCCGAACCCGATCCGCCGCCACGGCAGAATCGGATTTCGTCTCCGGCCACCAGTGGGCTAAAGTAAACGACGTCACCGCGACAGGCAGTGACATCGGGGTGTAGCGCAGCTTGGCAGCGCGCTTCGTTCGGGACGAAGAGGTCGTGGGTTCAAATCCCGCCACCCCGACAGCCGAAACAGCAGGTGAGGCACCTAGGAACGTTCCTAGGTGCCTCACCTGTTTCTGCGTGCGTATCTATCTGCGTGACTAACGCTCCCGCGTGTCTACGGCCGCCGTTCCTGCGTGCCGAAGATGCCGTCCATGACCACGGCGCCGGTCTGGATCACGGGCCGGATCTGCTTCCGATAGACCTCCTCAGTGACCGCCGTCCCGGAGTGCCCGACGAGCTGGGAGATCTCCTCCAGCGGGACGCCCCGGTCGGAGAGCAGGGACACGAAGCTGTGCCGTAGCTCCCGGGGCGTCCACTCGTCGGCGTTGATCCCCTCGATGCCCTTGAGTGCCTGCCGGAAAGCGCGGCGGACGTTGGCAGCGTCGAGCGGCTTGCCGACCGCCGAGGAGAAGACGAGGCCGTTTTCCTCCCACGCCTCGTCAGCGGCGAGCCGATCCCATCCCTGATCTTCGAACTGTTGCCACAGGGCCTCGATGCATCGCGTCGGCAGAGCGAGCGTGCGCCGGGACTTCCGGGTCTTGGTGTCCCCGCTGCGCCGGACCGAGCGCCAGACGGCGATGTGCGGAGGCTGCGGCGGATCAGCGTCCGGTCGGCCTTTCAGGAAGACGTGGTCCCAAGTGAGGGCCCGCAGTTCTTCCGTACGAGCCCCGGTCAGCAGCGCGACGACGATGTACGCGTACATCGTCGTCCCTTCAGCGCCCTTGAGCACTGCTTCGGCCTGGGCGAACGTAAGCGCCTTGGAGGGACGCCCCGCCTGGCCCTGGGGCACAGAGCACAGCTCGACGACGTTGCGCTTCACCTTGTCGCGCGCCATGGCCCGCTTGACCGCGCGGTTCAGGCAGGAGTGGAGCGACTGGAGGGTGCGCGTGCTGAGTGTCCGGGCCTTGATGGCCAGCCAGCGGTCAACGTCCTCCGCGCTGAGGTCGCGGAGCTTGCGAGCGCCGAGCGAGGGAATGATGTGCTTCTCACTCAGGAGCGTGATGGTCTCGACTGTGCTGGGATCGAGGCCAGCCAGACCGTAGGTAAGCCAGTCCGTGATCGCATCCTTGACCGTGTAGTTGGTGGGCGCGATGGCGAGACCGTCTTCATGGTCCCGAAGTACCTCCTTGAGCTTGTTCTTCGCCTCGGTCTTGGTCTTGCCACTCCCCCGCTTCACGATCCGTTTCCCGCTCGGATCGAAGCCGAGGTTCGCCGTGGCGATCCATCGCTGTCTCTTCTCGTCCCAGTGCAGGCCACCGTCACCACGACTACGACGCTTGGTCATCAGGCGGCTTCCCCCAGCTCCATCTGGCTCTGTATGAAGTCGCGTAGGGCGTCGTCCGGGATGCGACGGCACCCCCCGACCTTGAGGGATGGAAGGCGCCGGGTGCGGATCAGCTCGTAGACCTTGGTCCGGCCGACCTTGAGCAGGGCCATCGTCTCGGGCACGGTGAGCAGTTCAGGCGTGGGGGTCATTCGGAGGTTCCTTCCAGGCTGAGCAGAGCGGGAAGTTCTTCGCGGGCGGTTGCGCGGTTCTCGCGGATATCCCGTGCGATGGAGGCCGCGAGCCACGTTTCGCCGGGGGTGTGGCCGTGGCCGGCATAGGTCCAGTGGGCGAGGACGAGCGTGGAACCCTCCGTATCGGCGGGGTCTTCGGGAAGACCTCGCTCTCGGCGCTCCTGGCGTGCGCGGAAGTCGGCGCGGACCTGGCGGCGTTCGGCGAAGGTCGAGGAGTAGTGGCGGGACTTGGTGAGGAAGTGGCCGCGGAAGCCGAGCATGTGGGCCCAGGCCCAGAGCTTGCGGTCCGGGTAGTGCTCGTCGAGGTCATGGCACGCGTGGATCAGGCGCCGGGTGTGGTCGGGCAGGTCGGGCCGCTTGTCGAGTTCCGAAAGCTCCCCGACGCGGCGGTCCACTGTGCCGGTGGACTCGGCGGCCTTGGTGGCGTACTTGGCCACGTACGCGGCCACGGCCTGTTCGGTGAGTTCCTGGCCGTCCGTGCCGATGGCGCGTACGTCGACCTGGGAGCCCCAGCGCAGGACGCGAGCCGGAGCGTCACCGGCAGGCGGGACCGGAACGGAAACGCGGGCGGCGGCATCGCGGATCGCGTCGCCGAGCAGGGTCGTGCTGGCCCACTTGGGTGGGGTGTCGTCGGGACCGGCCGGGCCGTCCAGGCGGACGATGGCGTGAAAGTGGATCGCCCCGCGCTTCTGGAACTCGGCGACCTTGCCGAAGGAGATCCGGCAGACCTCCCGCAGCGTGGCTTGGGTGATGCCCGCGCGGGCGGCGATCTCCCGGCGGAGGTAGATCGTGAACCGGCGCCAGAGGTCCCCGGCGTGGTTGTTCCAGAGGACGGCCCCGGCGTAGTCATACGTGACCGGGTCGAGCGCCGTGCCGAGTTCAGGGGCGTCCTCGGCGTGGACAACACCGCAGCGGCAACGGCCAGTCCCGGGGCGGTTGTGGACCGGGCCGAAGGAGGGCGCCGTCAGGGTGGCGAACACGCCGGGGTGGATGCGTACGCCGTCAGGGATGCCCATGCGCGGGTCACCGGTGAGTCCGGCCCGTATCAGGTGGTAGGCGTCTCCCGCGTATGTCCAGGCGCAGGACGGGCAGCGGGAGGCACGCCGGTTGCCGCAGGCGACCCGCAGGCGTCCGCCCGGTTCTTCGGCCGTGGAGTACGAGTAAAGGACGTCCCCGGTCCGTGCGTCGCGGGTGACGGACGTGCCGGACAGGTGGATCGGATCCGAGCAGCCACCCGTACGGCGTACCTGTTCGCGCCAGCGGTCGAAGCCGGGTGCCGAGGCGACCCGGAGGAGGTCTGCCAGGGTCACCGGGTCGGTGCCCATGGTGGCCGCAGCACCGGCCACGGCCTCAGGGGCGACGGGGAACACCGTCACTCGACCACCCCCGGAGCGTCGACGATCTCGACCTCCAGGACCTTCGCGCCGCCGCAGTCGGGGCAGTAGAGCTGGAACCCGGTGGTGTCGTAGCCGCTGCCAGCACAGGCCGGGCACTCCAGCCACTCGGTGGTGCCGAAAGCCGAACGGCAGGCGGCCGGGTCCTGGCAACGCGCCTTCCCGCACACCGCGCAGCTGCGGGCCGAACGGCGGACGATCTTCGGAGTTAAGGCCGCGGTCTGTCGGCCGGGGTGGATCAGCGAGACAGGCATGATGGAGGCTCCCTTGGAAGAGGGGTGGGGCGGCGCATCTGCTTGGCGGTAGGGCGCCGCCCTTCTTCAGGGAGTGTGCACCTCCCTAGGGAGATTGAAACCAAACCTCCCTAGGGATGTCAATCGGGCCTGCGTATGGACATGCGCAAGAAGCGATCGGGTACACGCTCGTGCGTCCGGCAGGGGCGGCAGGTAGGCTGACCACCCTAGGGAGCATCGAGGAGTGGAGAGACAATGCCCGAGACTGCGCGGCAGATCGCCGACGATCTCCGGGCGCGGATCGAGTCCGGTGAACTACAGCCGGGCGATCGGTTGCCCGGTGAACCCTCGTTGGTGAAGACGTACGGCGTCGCCAAGATGACCGCCAACCAGGCGCTGAAGATCCTCGTGAGCGAGGGCCTGGCGGTCGCGAAGCCCGGATCCGGCACCTACGTACGGGAGTTCAGGCCCATCCGCCGAGTGGCCAACGACCGCCTCTCCAAGTCCCGCCGGGACGCCGGACAGTCCATCTGGTCAGCAGACGTAGCCCAGCGCCCGCTGGTGACCGACGTCCAGGTCTACGAGGCCGAGGCCCCACGCCAGATCGGCCGCTTGCTGAACCTCGAACCCGGAGCAGCCGTCATCGTGCGCAGCCGGAAGTTCGTCGTCGAGGACCGCCCCGTACAGACCGCGACGTCGTACCTCCCTGCCGACCTCGTACGAGACACCCCGATCGCCCAGCCCAACACCGGCCCCGGAGGCAGCTATGCCCGCTTGGCCGAACTGGGAGCCGAACCGGTTGCCTTCTCCGAGGAACTGCGGGCACGGATGCCGAGCGAGGATGAACGGTCGGCCCTGAATCTGGCCGCAGGCACGCCCGTGCTGGAGATCTGCCGTACCGCCTTCACTGAGGACGAACGCCCCGTGGAGGTCAACCAGATGCTGCTGGACGCCGGTTCGTACGTACTGGAGTACCGCCTCAGCAGCTGAGCTGTTACGGATTTCTCTACCTCATCAAGCACCCGGCTACGCTCCGCTCCGCCGGGCGGGCTTCCCGGCTCCGCTCGGGGCGCCGCTCCTGCCTCCGGCCCGCTCCGCCCCGGCTGCGCCGACGCCCGCCCACAGTGGATAGGTCCCGGAGGCCATGAGTCGAGCACCCGACGACTTCGGCCCACGGTCACAGACGATGCCTCCGGCGGGGGATCGGCCGGCACCGGGTGGGAGGGGGCGCCGTTCCCGGCCGCGGGCACATTGTGGCGAGCGTGGGGGCTCCCATCCCGTCCACCGTCGCCCCAGGCAGAGCCGAGCAGACGCGGCCCATGGCGTCCAGGTCGTTCGTACAGTGGCGCGCTCCACCTGGACGCGATGAACCACGCCCGCTCCACGGTGTGTGGGTCGACGGCGGACGGGATGGGAGCTGGGTAAGTGGTGGGATGGCCTCGTCTCCCGCGACCTCCATCTGGATTCACATCCCGCTCCCCTCAGTCGAGCCTTAACCTGGATGCACGGCAAAACGACGTCCGCGCAACGTAGGCAGAGAGTGTGAGGCTAGAGAAGTGGCTGACCCTACCGAGCTAATGCTGGCCGATCTCTCACAGAAGTACGCGGACATGAAAGTCTCAAATGCGTACCTGCGACTATATGAGAGCGAAGGCCGCTTCGGACGCGCCTTCGCTAGCATCCATGAGCGTTTGAACGGCCATTTCGAGGCCATCAACGATAGGGCGGAAACGACCCACCATTACTGGGCCGAGCCGAGCAGAGAAATGATCACCCTAATCAAGGAAGTGAGTAACTTCCTCCAGTCTCTCAAGCACGCGGGTATCGATGTGCACTTAGCAGAGTCCTACGTGGCCGCAGTGAAGTCCTGCCAGTCGTGGCTGGTACGCAGCGGGGGGAGCACCGTGCCAGATGACTTTGAACAGATTCAGATTATCCAGTATTCACCAGTTCTTTTCTCGTCCGGACACCGAGATCAGACTGAAGAAGTCCCAGCAACGAAATCAGTTGCAGCTCATCGGCGAAGGATCATACGCGAAGGTTTTCTCATTCACCGACCCCGACTATGGAATCAAATTCGCAGTAAAGCGCGCCAATAAGGATCTTGGGGCGCGTGATCTCTACCGATTCCGGCAAGAGTTCGACATCCTCAAGCGCTTGAGCTTCCCATATATCGTTGAAGTGTTTCAGTACGACGAAACCCGCAATGAATACAAGATGGAGTTCTGCGATTCCACGCTCCGGGAATACATCAAGAGGCGCAACGATAAGTTGCATTTCTCGTCCAGGAAGAGGATCGCCCTACAGTTTCTATACGGCATCAATTACCTTCACAGCAAAGGCATCCTCCATCGCGACGTGAGCCTACAGAACGTCCTAGTGAAGACCTACAATGACGATGCCGCAGTCCTCGTGAAGCTCTCGGATTTCGGCCTCGCCAAAGACAAAAACTCCGAATACACCCGAACGAAGACGGAGATGCGCGGAACAATTCGCGACCCCCTCCTGGTCAGCTTTAAAGATTACGACGCGCGCAATGAGATCTATGCAATTGGATCAGTGCTTTCCTATATCTTTAGCGGCCGGGAAGCCCTGATTTCCCAAAGAGATACCGCAGGTCTAATTGTGCGAAAGTGCACAGATCATGATATCGATAAGAGATATCAGAGCGTGCGGGAAGTAATTAGCGATGTCGAGAAGATGGATGCACCTTCTCTCCCGACTGACGCTCCTGCTTAACGTCTGGTGCTCTCGTCATGCGACGAACCACAAGAGCCCTAGCGCGATCTGCAGGCTGTACAGGACGCTGCGCGAGACTGAGTGTCTAACTGCGTGACAACCGCGACGCACGACCGCGAACAACCGCGGACGTCAGCGAACCATCAACGCAGGTGGCAGGCGCAGGAGCCCAAGGACAGCGCCCACCCCAAGTTGCTTCGGGACGAAGAAGTCGTGGGTTCAAATCCCGCCACCCCGACAGCTGTAACACCAGGTCAGGCCCGGTTTCCTTCTGAGGAAACCGGGCCTGATTCGTCTCCGAAGCCCATCGGGGAGTGAGCGGGGAGTGGATCATGGAAATCCCACTCCCCGGGGAGTGGACCGGGAGTGAGTCACTACTCCCCGGCAAGTGAGCCTTCCCCTCAACCGGTCGCCGCTCGCTGTGATCGCCACTGTCCCCGTGCCCTTGCTGCCTCCAAGTCCGGAAACCGTAAAGGCTCCTAGCAGGAGCGATCTTGCGTCAGAAGGATCCGACCGAGGGGCCTCACTCGGCGACCACGTCTCACCTAAACCGCCGTGCTCGATATCCGGCGCTCCACCGTCTAGCACCTGGCGGCGAGGTCGCTGCCGGACTCTCTGGACGATGCTCGCCATCCTGCACGGGTCCTGACCTGGCGCATCCAGCGCCTGAGCGCGAGGCCGGCACCGAGCGCACGAGCCCGCGCGGCGCAGGCCCGCAGCACAGTACGGCCCAAGGCCCAGCACAGCGCCCCAGCGCTTCCGCCCACGAAGCAGCCACCGTCCCAGCCCCGCAACCGCCGCGAGCACGGCGGCGCTGATCACGACCGCCTGGACATCCTGGGAGCAAGCAGCTCCAGCACTTCCTCCCAGCGGTAGCGGTCGGCCCCGCCGCCGCCCTTCGGCCGGTGAGGCTCGTACGACCCGATCAGGACACCCATCTCGCGCAGCGCCGAAGATCTGCGGCAAGCCGGTGCAGATCTTCGGCGCTGCAGGTGCGAGCGCACGACGTCGAGGCGCTCGGCGGGGCGATCCGACCGACATCGCCGCCCTGGCCCGGAGCGGCAACGCCAGCCCACCCATCACACTCGCAGCAGCCACCGCGCCCCGCGTAGACGGAGTGAACCGTCGCCTTCGCCGATGGCACCGCAAGCCGGCGGGCCCACACCGTGGAATGCGAGCTCAACGCCGGAGTCCGAGCCGAGGTGGAGAACACTCCACGGCCGGCCGCACGCCTTGCGACGGTCCCAGCGGGCTGGCGACGCGGATATGGACGGCGACTCCGGCCGGACCACGCGAACACCGGCCGGAAGTCGTTGACTGGGGCAGACGGCTTCTCGTCCAAGTGACATTCTTGGAGCTGCACGGCGGCGAAAGGGAGTTGACTCATGCGGTGGACGGTTCATGGCGAGCGTCAGATTTACAGCAACCCGTGGGTCAATCTCTGGCTCGTGGACGTCCAGCAGCCGGACGGCCGACGCTGGGAGCACCATGTGGTCCGGATGCGACATCTCGCCGTCGCCGCTGTGGTGGATGAGCAGAAGCGGGTGTTGATGATGTGGCGTCATCGGTTCATCACGGACACCTGGGGCTGGGAACTGCCTATGGGCCTGATCGAGGCCGACGAGACCCCGGAGCAGGCGGCGGCTCGTGAGGTGGAGGAGGAGACCGGCTGGCGGGTGGAAGGTCTGAAGCCTCTGGTGTACGCGCAGCCGGCGAACGGCATCACCGACTCGGAGCATCACGTCTTCCGTGCTGAGGCTGCCGTCTATGCAGGCCCGCCGACCGAGGTGAACGAGTCGGACCGTATCGAGTGGATCCCGATGTCCGAGATCCGCGGCATGATCGACCGCCGCGAGGTGGTCAGCAGCGGAAGCCTGGTCGGGCTGCTGTACCTCCTGCTGGATGAAGCCACCAGCGCTACGAGTTAGCCGAGAGCTTCGCGCATGCGCTGCTCGAATGCGATCACCGGCGTTTCGCTCGCGTAGGGGGCGAGACGCTGGTGGAACTCGTGGACGTGGCCCGCGACCCGTGGTGAGTCGAGGGATGCGCTGAGGTGCAGCGCGAGCCCGGCACTGTGGCACGCGGAATCCAGCTTGCCCTGCTGGAGCTGGGCCGTGGCCAGCCAGAAGGCGTGGAAGGCCCTGCCTCGCTGTTGTGCGCCCGTTTCCCGCCGGAGGCCCTCGGCGATCAGCGGCTCGGCGCGTTCTGACTCGCCCAGCTTGGCGAGCGCGATCCCGGTGTCGACGATCAGTTTCGTCTCATCGAAGTAGCGGACCCAGGAGGGCGCCTCGTCTTCGTGGCCGCGGGCTTGCTCGTATGCGTCCCGGGACCGACCGATGGCCTGGTGGCAGGTGGCGGCGTCGCGGAGCGCGGCGTGGGCGAAGGCTTCCCGCATGTGGAGCATCGACATCACCAGCGGCTGTCCGCCGGCGGCTCGCGCGCTGTCCTGGGCCTTGCAGGCCAGGGCCACCGCGTCCGTGAGCTGCCCGTCGTACGTCGCCTGCAGGCTCATGCAGGACAGGACGTTGGCCATGAAGAGGTAGTCGTCCTGACCGTGCGAGAGCCGCAGGGCCTGCGTGAAGTGGGCGCGCGCGGTGCTGTACTGGCGAGCGTCGAAGTAGGCCCATCCCGCGAGGCGGGCGAGCTCGGCCGCGAGTGACTGGAGATCGCGGCGCAGAGGGGCGCGGACGCTGCGCATCATCTGCGTCACGTATCGAAGGTGCCCCACGACGGCCGGGCGCAGGGAAGCGCCGCCGTGCTCGTCGTCACGGCGCCAGTAGTCCTCGACCGATGACCGCAGGGCGAGGAGCGTCGACCGCGTCACTCTTCCGTCGGCGAGCGTCAGCAAGTCGTCGAGACCACTGTGGGATTCGGCGTCAGGTGCCTGCCCGGTGTCGGCGAAGGTCCCGGTCCCGGTCTCGGTCTCGGATGTCTGCGCCGAACGGCTCGGGATGTGGTCGCGCGGCGACGTCGCGGAAGCCGGGATCTGCCATGGCCTGTGAGCAAGTCCGAGCATGGCACCGGGGATACGCAGTCCATCGGCGACCCGTTCGATCACATCGATATGGGCGAGTCCGCGCCGCCCCGACATGATTTCCCCGACCCGGCTCGGCGTCATGCCGCACAAGGCGGCCACGCGGGACGGATAGATACCCGCCTTCGTCTTCACGAGGTGAAACACCTTCGCGAAGTCGCGCTGCCGACACGCACGCCGCCACTCGGGGCTGGCGAGTAACTCCGGCGGGAGTCCTCGATGAGGCTGGGGTCCAGGCACATGCGCTCCTCTGCCGCTTCAGGCGGCCGCGTCTGGCGATTGGTCAGCCGCTCCGGATATTACCCACGTTGGGTAACCACCGTGACCTGATTACGTGATGGCCTCTCGCGGTGAGCTGGTCCTCCAACCGCCCGCGATGAGGGGACGCGATGTACGCGATGGCCACGCACGACCAGCAGACCGCACAGAGATGGCACATGCAGTTCAGTTCGACCGCCGCATGCGTCTGCCTCGCCCGGCACCAGGTGGAGAAGACGCTCCGTGACTGGGGATACGTACTCGACGACATCGACCGGGTCGTCCTGGTCTCCAGCGAACTCGCGACGAACGCCGTGCTACACGGACACTTCCCCGGGCACCTCTTCGAAGTCGCTCTGACCTCGACGGACCACAGCTGCCTGATCGAGGTGTCGGACGGAAGCCCCCGCACCCCGATGGCACTACGCCCTACGGCCGAGGAGGAACACGGTCGCGGGCTGCCGCTCGTCAGCGCCCTGGCCGTACGAGTCGGCCACCACGCGCGCAAACCGACGGGCAAGACGGTGTGGGCCCAGATCCTGCGCACGTCCCACGGATCACGATGAGACGGCCCCCCACGCGCGCGTCCCGCGGCACGCGCACGAGCTACCGCCCCGTCGAGATCAGCCCCCGGACCCGCCGCCGGCGGGAGGCGACAGCCGTGATGCGCGTCGTCGGCCGCTACGCCGGAGTCCTCTTCATCATCGGCATCAGCGCATCATGCGGCCTCACCGTCGGGCTGGCACTCGCAACAGCACCGATTCCATAGACCGGTCCGCCCCAGACGAGTACCCGCACCGCGGGTCGGCTTCCCCCGGGCCCACCTGGGGCGGACCCTCCCCCTCCGCCGGCTGCCTAGGAGCGAGCTCGACAGCCGGCGGAGGGCCACCGGCCTGCTCCGCACCCACCAACCGTGAGTCCCCGCCCACAGGGCCCGCCTGTTTCCAGCGTGGGACGCGCCCTGCGCGCCGCGGGCCCTCGTACCGCGATCCGCTTCGACCTGACCCGACAAGAGGTACGCAGAGTGATTCAGCACCCAGCTCTGGAGAACATCGACCGCGCAGTCCCGATCTCGGTCACCACTGACCGCACCCTCAGAGTCAAGGTCATCGACTCCTGCGGTATGACCTGCACCTTCTGCCACAACGAGGGCACCCCCGTCAGCTTGGACAACCGCGATCACACCGCCGGAACATTCACCGACTCAGGAAGCTCCGGACGCGTATCGATCTACGTGGCCACCAACGGCGCCGACTTCCTCAGCGCACCCGTCTTCCCGGACGAGTCCTTCCGCCGCGCACTGGACCAACTCCAGAACGCCCTCGGATTCAACGAAGTACACCTGACCGGAGGCGAGCCGACCCTCCACCCCCGGCTTCCCGAGATCGTGGCCACGGCCAGAGAAGCCGGCTACGCGGTGAGCATCACCTCGAACGGTGAGAACGGGGCTCGGATACTCCCCAGTTGCGCCCTGGCCGGACTCGGGCGCGTCAACTTCTCCGTCTTCGGAACGACTCCCGAAGAACTGGCCCAGGTGCAGCACGTCCGATACCGGAACAGGACGCTGGCTCAACGCAAGATCGCAGCACTGGACGAGTCGATCAGGCTCGCCATGGAGCTGGGCATGGAGGCACGCGCGAACGTCGTCCTGCCGAGCCGAGACCATGTGCCGCGTATTCACGGCCTCCTCGCCAAATACTCCTCCTCCCTTTCCGTCCGGATCCTCTCCTCGCTGTCGGACGGCAACGAGTCCCTGAACGCCATAGATCTCCTCCTCGACGAGCTCGGCGCCGAACTCGAAGAGGTTCGCCTCATCGCGGGCACCTCGGGCTTCCGCATGTCCTACCGGCTGCCCGACGGCCGTCCACTCGTGGTCAAGCACATACGGACCACCCGGTTGCCGACAACCTGCGCCGGCTGCCGGTTCAACAACAGCACCGACTGCGAGGAGGGCTACTACGGCGTGCGCCTGTACCGAGACACCCAAGGCCGATTCCACGTCGGAGTCTGCATTCAACGCATGGACCTCTGCCAGCCCGTGGAAGAGTTCGTAGCCGGCGACGCCTGCGACGAGGTCGTCAGACTGCGGGAGAGCGACCTCCGAGACATGACCGCCTAGCAACCGATCTACCAGGAGCACAGACAGCAATGGCCCAGCACGAGTACGAGGCGAAATTCCTCAGCATCGACGTCGACGGGGTACGCGACCAACTCCGCGCCGCCGGTGCACAACGAGCCTTCGACAAGACCATGTTCACCCGCCTCATCTTCGAGAACGACGCGGTCCAAGGCGAACAGTGGCTGCGTCTGAGGGACGAGGGGGGCAAGAAGACCCTCACCCTGAAGCAGGTCAGCGACGCCACCACCATCAACGGCACCACCGAGATCGAGATCGAAGTCAACGACCTCGACAAGACAGCCGAACTCCTCGCCGCCCTCGGGCTGCGCCAGGTCCGATACCAGCAGAACTACCGCGAGGAATGGCAGCTCGGCGACATCACCTACGATCTCGACACCTGGCCCGATCTCCCCACCTTCATCGAGATCGAAGGCCCCTCGGAAGAGGCGGTCCGCAAGGCTGTGGCCGCACTCGGCTTCGACTACGAGCAGGCCCGCTACGGCAGCATCGACCTGATCTACAAGAGTGAACTGGACCGGAACATCCTCGCCGAGCCAACGCTGCTCTTCGCGGAGTAACCGGCGTGCAGCGCGTGGGCCCGCCGCCCTCCAAGGGCGACGGCCCACCTGCATGTCCCAGTCCCCAGGCCGAGGCTGAGCACCAATCCTCCCGCCGCTGAGCCAGAGCATGGATATGGAGAGTGCACCCTTCCCAAAAACACCGCTCACTACGGTAGATGGGCTCATGTAGCACGCTGGCAGCCCCTACGCGAGACCCGGTGCCCTACGCGTACCGTGCAGAACCACGGCTGCGGCAGCGCCGTAGAGGTCGTCGGCATCGCGGATGGGGGTGCCGAGATCTTCCAGCAGCATCCCCAGCCAGCCATCCAACGCCGCGGCACGCATGGACCCCATCCGGCGGCGAGGCGGGCGGTGTGGTGGACATCGGCGCAGAGTACCGGGCAGCCTGGGAGGTGCCATCGGGCAGCCGGGGGTCTCACCGGACACCGGAGTTTGAACGCCGCCCACGGCGCCGAGGCGCTGAGCAAGGCAGCCGGTGTCATCAGGGCCTCCTGTGGTTGAAGGCGTCCGGGGCGGGCGAGAGTGCTGGCCCGCCCCGGAGCCAGGCGTACGGGCTATGCGGCGGGCTCGGCAAGCAGGTGGCGGCCCTGGCGCAGGTGTACGACGACTCGTGGGCCCGGGGCGCGCTCACCGCCTTGGTCTCGGCCACCGCCGCCCGGCTGGCGCTCACCGCCGCCGCGCGCGCCAGGGTGCCGGCCGCACGGCCCCAGGGGCTGGGCGCGGCCGTGGCGGGGGTGGCGCCGATGGGTGGCGCCCTGGCGGTCAGGGTCCTGGTGCGCAACGAAGACGACGGTAAGGAAGACGTTGGGGAGACTTCCGGGCCTCCGTCGAGGTAGCGGTTGCAGCGCGAAGACGGCCTTCTTGGCACCGCCGAGCGCGCGGGCGGCGCGACGAGGTGCGCGTCTGATCCATGTCCGGCGTCGAACGGGGCATCAGCGAGAATCCATCGAACAGGCGGGCGGACCGCCCGTCGGATCCGGCGAGTGCGTCTACGTTCCCAAACGAGAAGGTCCTTCCGAAGAGGGTGCATAGCGGATCGCCAACTTGGCCTTTTAAAACATCAGTTGAGAGCCACAAGCAACTTCACGCCACCGCATCGATCCGCTCAGCGCACACGCCCCGAATGATCTTCAAGTCAGCCACTGCCTGATCCCGCGCCTCCTCATTACCGGGCAGTCCGCTATTCACCTTCTCAACCGCTTCGCCGATTGCGGCGATGACTACTTTCGGGGCGAATCGCATACCGAACACGTAGCCAGTGTCTACGCGGGTGCGCAAATCCAGCTGCGCCACCTCCCAGGCAGCCAGAATTTCCAAATGCCCTCCGACTCCGGACGATTGTTCCAGCGCCCGGATCAGGTCCTGGATGTTCTTGTACGCCTGCGTGCACAACTTGCGGTAGCGGGTCCACATCTTATGCGTGGCCACCAAGGTGGCAATAGCGACAGTGATCGCTAGAGCTGGCAGCACCTTGGTATAGTCACGAGAGATTGTCGGCAGCACTGCATATAGCAACACTGCCACACCACATGCTCCATTGAGGTTCCCGACCGTCCGGCTGACCATAGCTCGAAGGACACGGCCCTCCAGCCGTTCGAGCAGCCTGTCTTTCGGCTCGAGCCAGTGGGCGAAATAGGGAAAGAGGAGGCAGAAAGCCAGCATCTTCTGGGCGTCCCCGTAACGAGCGATGAATTGCTCTGGAGCTGCGATGATCCGGTCAGCCACATTGAGCGGATAGAAGGATATCTTGAACGCAATAATCCCCTAGATCACCACCTTCACCTTCTCTCGGCGACCGAGCCATACGGGCGTGTGGAACGTCATTTTCAGCCAATGATGTAGCCGACTACGTATGTGGCGTATGGGCTTCGGCGCCTGCAAGTCGGGGGAAATCTGGCGCCAGTGACGTCCCGCCACAACGCTGAGGGCGATACTGAAGACAAAGATCACGGCTCCAACAGCCTGGCGCCCTGTCTGATAAAGCTGGTTACTCGAGAGGTTCAGGACGAACCCAACCGGCAAGAGGGCGAGCTTCCAGTGGGCGCGCACAAGGCCAACAGGCCGGTACCAGAACGACATACCGTCATGCTCCGATTCAGTCGCGGTGCGGCGGATCGGTTTGACGAAGATCAGAGGTTGAACGTCGTATAGATCCGACGGCCAGGACCAGTGGGGCACACTTAATGCCGCCTTGGCCGTACTTCACAAACTGAAGTCTGCTCGGGACGCCTCAATGGAACTGGATGCTGCCACCGCCACCGAGTCAGGACACGACGACTGCTGTGCACATCGCCATGGCGGATACAGCGCACCGGTAGCTGGCCTTGATCTGAGCGGAGCCCGTCGGTCGGTGACCATGCTGCGCCACCGTCGGCGCACCGTCTGCCGCTCGTCGAGCCGCCGGGTGCAGGAGCGGGCGTCGGGGGAGGGTCGGCCATGAAGTGGGCGAGGTCGACGCAATAGGCGTAGCAGCCTTCCCGGGTCAGCCCACGGAGTCGGCAGTCGTAGTCGAAGGCGTGTGCCAGCTCCAGCTTGGCCTGGACGTAGGGCTGGCCCGACGCGTGGTCTGCGCCGGTAGCACCTGTGCGCGGCCCCCAACCCCGTGTCGGTCCCGGCGTCGCGCAGGAGTGTCGCGATCCGGGCACGGCGGAGTTGGACGCCCCCTTGCCGCATTTCGGCCACACCAGGAAGCTCGCGCGCGGGTGATTCCACATGATTCCGGCCGGAAGTACGCCCGCCATATGCGCATCGACCGGGTGCTATGGGGCAACATGCATGTCAAGGACATCGCACACATGAACGCCAGGGGCATTTGGGACAGCACCTTCGGCGACCGGAACAGTCCTTCTCTCTGAGTGACAGTGAATGTACCGTCGGTCAAGTTTTGCGCCTGCACGTACACCGCTGGATGCGCAATCAACGGGGAGGCCATACATCCGTGGATCCACTGACGTTTCCAATGCTCATCGGCACCGCGCTCACCGAGGCGGTCAAGTTTCTGTTCGACCGAGCCGGGGCGGTCCTCGATCGGCGCGCGGGTCGAGTTCCCCTGGAGGAACCGGAGGAAGTGGAAGGACGAGGCGAGCCGTTGACCGTCCGCCCAGCTGAACTGTCCTCCGCGCGAATCGAGCGCATCACCGAAGCCCGCGGAGCACTCCAGGTGTATCTGACGCGTCCGGCGCTGCTGCAGGGAGACGATCCAGGGCTCAGGGAGCTCTTGGGTGCGCTGCGCCTGGACTTGGAGGAGATCTACGGGCGGCAACTGCCCTTCGGCGAAGAGGAGGAGCGGCCTGCGCGCCCGGGAGTCTCTGTCACACAGCGCGCGGACCAACTCGCTGGCCACCAGGTCGGCGTACGCGCGCAGGGCATTTCCCAGAAGGGCCGCGTACATGTGGACCAGGCCGCGAGGGTCATCGAGGCGTCGGCGGAACAGGTAGGCACCGAGATCGACGGAACCATCGGCTGAGAGGCGACACGACCGATGGCTTTCGACGACGAACAGGACTTTGCCCAGCAGCAGCCCGTCACGGCTGCCGGAATACCACACAGCGCAGCCGAAGATTCTCGCGCGCGTCCACCACTGCTCGACCGCCACGCAAATGGAGAAGGGACCAACCGCTTCGAACGTCAAGGCAGTTCCGCCGACGCGCCCACGACAGGCTCAGTGACCAACGCCGAGTCACCAGCGGGCTTTCGCCCCGACGGGGTGACAGTGACGGGCGCGCAGTCCGGCTCCTCCGGACTCCCGTCGTATCCACCTGCACCTGTCGACCCACCGAGCAGTTCGGAGCCTGCGACGCAGCGAGAAGCCGAACGGGGCAGGGTGGCGGCGCCGTCCCCCGAGGCAATCGAGGCCGTCGGACAAGCGGCCACGCTGCAGCGCGCGTTGATCAATCTCGGTGAAATGATCGGCACGAAGTACGTGTTCGAGCAGACTTTGGACGCTGACGCCCCCATCGACGCAGAGTATTTGGCGGTGATCCGCAGGGTCTATGCCGAGCCACGCTCCGAAGGCGTAGACCGACCTCGCAATCCCTTCGCCCAGGCCCTCGCGACCCTGCGGCCTTCAGGTTCTGTTCTGGTCATTAACCGCCCCCCGAACAACAGCAGAACCACGACCGCCTACGCCCTTCTTGACCAGCTAGTAGAAGAAGGCTTGATCACAGAAGTGCGCCCGCTCTCCTTCGGCGGCTCCCAGCACTTCCCCGCACGACGTCTACCTCATGACCACCGGTGCGGCTTCTTGCTCGAACTCCCGCCGGACGAAGACGGCTTCCAGGTAGCCGACGCATTCGGCTCCGGCCTGGGAAAGCTCGGCGAGCGGCTGGCCCGGCGGGACAACCGGCTCATCGTCCTCACCCGCCCTGACCAGTGGCGAAGGATTAGCCACGGCGCACCGCCAGGCATAGCGCCGGATCTAGGCAATATTCGCCCTCATGACATAGCCACCCGATGGCTGCTGGCGCAGGAGCCGTCGTTCCCTGTCAGTTCCTGGCTCAGCAGCACCGGCATACGCCGCCTCGTCGACGGCATGACGCCCACGGACATCCTGAATGTCACTCCTCTCATGCTCGATGAGCACCGGAAGGCCGAGCAACTCGCTGCCGATGACCTCTCGGGCGTAGCCCGGGAATCGGGGCAGCAGACTTCTGCCGAGCGATGCCGCTCCCTCGACGAACAGATCGCCAGTGTTGTGGACGTCCTCAGTAACTGGGAAGACGCGCTCTACGAGTGGCACGAACCAACAGACCGCGTCCGGACCAGCTTCGAACGGAACTTCCTCCTGACCGCGGCTGTCCTGCGCGGCGACCCGGTAGGCCATGTGTATGCCAAGGCCGCGGAGCTAACCGACACGCTCGACAAGAACGACATGCCTGTCCCCGTCCACGGACAGCAAGCCCCGGGCGTGATCGCAATGACCAAGGCGATCAAGGCGCGGCGCGAAGACGATGGCACCCTCCATTTCGACCGCCCGCACTGGGACGACGCCGCGATCGAGTATTTCTGGAACGACCGTCCACTGGCCCGCACCTCCTTCTTGAAGTGGCTCGCCCAGGTCCCCGTCGACGACAACGGAACGAACAAGGAAGCCCTGGAGACCATCACCAAGGAAGCCCGCCGTGCCTTGGCAGGCCGGATCGGTGAGTTCGCGCTGCGCTGGGCCGTGCGCCATCGCAGACAAGAACCGTTGGAGGCGATCGTCACGGCGTGGCACTCCCACGGCACAGAAAAGGAACTGTGGCCCCTGGCAGTGAAGTTGCTTGACAACGCGGCCATCCATGCTGCCAGCGCACCATACGTACATGCTCTGTTGTTGTCCTGGGCCAAGCGCAAGGATCCCTCCCTCCAGCGGGCGGTCGTCGAGGTCTGCACCGGGCAGTTCGGACGTCGGCACACCGGAAAGGCGTTACGCCGCCTGAAGCGCGTGGCAAACAGCGGACTTCCGGAGGTCGTAGACAGCCTGCGCGAAGCGATCCAGGTGCTGTGGGCGGACACGTCCGTCCGGAAGACGCTCTTCGGGTACGTCGTCGATTGGTGCGGTGACGAGAAGATCAGGGACACCGTGGGACACCGTACATTCGCGGCTCTCGCTGCGTCGTCTGCGTCAGAATCCGACCGAGTGCCGCTCGTGCTGGGCAACGACGCCCCTTCGGACGCCGACGAGGACGAAGACTTCCGCCCACCCGTCGCCGGCCTTGTCACCGGATGGCGCACTCTGCTGCGTCAGGCGACCGGAGCGGCAGGGGAACGCGAAATCGACCGCGCCATCTACCTGTGGCTCGATGCGGCCCTCCAGCAGCCGCCACTGCGCCCGTTGATCCTCGACACCCTTCGCCGGGCCGTGGATATCCGCGGCCCTGAAGGCCCGACCCTGCGCGAGGCCCTGCGCACCTGCTCACAGGTATGGGTCCAGAGTGAAGACCGCCCGTACTCGCCCGACCGGGCAAACCTGAAGCACGAACTCTCCTCCCTCCTTGACGCCGACCTCGCCAAGGTCCAGCAACTCATGCTGCAGGAAGACCCCGAGGCAGCCAAGTCAGAGGAGTCCAAAGCCGCATGAAGCGCCGCCCCGTGCCCGAAGGCGCCTCCGAGCCGAGTGCCGCCACCTGGATCGCCACCTTCTCCGACCGACCACGCAGTGCGGATCCGACGCTCTGCTTCTGCGCAGATGTCCGGGCGACCTGGCGGCGCCGTGACGACACTGACATCCCTACGGACCCGTACGCAGCTGGGCGGCTCATCAGGGCCGTGATCGACGAGGCAGCAGCCGACTGCGACGTCCTCCGCCCTGATGCCGCCGAGCAGGACATCGGAACCGCACTCGCCAAGGCTCTACCGATAGGCGGCGCGGGCGTGATCGTCGTGGACGCCACCGTAAGCATCGACGTGGACGAATCAACCCGGAGGGCCGCACTCGCTGCGGAACACCTGCAGCAGAACCACCGTCGCCAGGAAGAGCTGCTGCGCCGCGAACTCGAACTGGACGAGCTGGCCCGTCGCCAGGCCAAAGCACGCGAGGAATTCCTCCAAGACCACATCCTCGCCAACCCCGCCACCGCCCGGCTCTACTCAGCTCTGGAAGGCTCGGCCAGAAACTGGCCCCGTCTGGGCGGACCACCGGCCGGTACGGATCTCGAAGATCTGGTCCGCACAGTCAGACAGTGGCAACCCGGACAGCAGTGGGTCGTTGTCGCTCAGGTGATCCACGATTTCGTCGGCAAGTTGACCCCCGAAGGCTGCAAAGAACTACTCGTCCTACTCGCAGGCACCGTCAGGGCATTCGGCGACGAGGACGCCGCGCGTGCCCTCACCGCCATCGCCGGCGACTTCCAGTGAAGGTCATGCTCCTGCGCTGGCTTCTCGATCCAGTCACCAGTTTGCTGGCCGTGTGGCTCCACGCCCAGAGCCACGGCCGTATGTCGTACGAGGCAGCCTGGCGACTGGCTCGCGTCACGCGGCATCCTGACGAGATGGGGTACCGCCTGTACGGCCATCTCCCTGAGGACCCCACGGAGATGACCGAGCCGCCATGACCGCAGCCAGTGTTCCGTGGCCTCTCATATGAATACGATCCGATCACCCCCCTCACCGCGTAAGTCGTCGCCATCTGCAAACTCGCGCCAGCAATCGCTGCCGAGACGCACGCGAGACACAGGGACCTGCCCTCTTGGGAGAAATCTGGGAGAAGATCTTCTCCCAGAACCCCCGCCACACCGCCCGAGACCAACCGCCACTAACTCTCTGACCTGCACAGACACCCTTCACGGCAGGTTAATAACATGATCGACCCTCATTCGGGACGAAGAGGTCGTGGGTTCAAATCCCGCCACCCCGACAGCTGTAACACCAGGTCAGGCCCGGTTTCCTTCTGAGGAAGCCGGGCGTGATTCGTCTCCGAAGCCCATCGGGGAGTGAGCGGGGAGTGGATCATGGAAATCCCACTCCCCGGGGAGTGGACCGGGAGTGAGTCACCACTCCCCGGCAAGTGAGCCTTCCCCGTAACCGGTCGCCGCTCGCTGTGATCGCCACTGTCCCCGTGCCCTTGCTGCCTCCAAGTCCGGAAACCGTAAAGGCTCCTAGCAGGAGCGATCTTGCGTCAGAAGGATCCGACCGAGGGGCCTCACTCGGCGACCACGTCTCACCTAAACCGCCGTGCTCGATATCCGGCGCTCCACCGTCGAGCATCTGACGGCGAGGTCGCTGCCGGACTCCCCCAACATCGCCCCCGCCCGCGATAGCAAGGCGACCGGTGACTGGTGCTGCTGATCGGCACCTCGACGTAGGCGGACTTCGCCAGCGTGACAAGGTTGACCGATTTGGTGTGAAAAGACGATCTATTCGGACCTGCTACCGATTCCATGATCAGTACCCTTAGTATCCGTATGGCTACCCGGCGCCGGGGCCGCTGTCCTGTCAACCACCGTGTCCTGACGGAGATTTCAGCATGCCCCGATTCAGCAAGAAGCTGGCGGGAGCCGCAGTAGCCGCGGCTCTCTGCCTGCTCGGCGCCAGCGCATCATCGTCCGCCCCCGCCGCAGCAGCAGGCAGCTTGCAGTGGGTCGCGCTCGGTGACTCCTACAGCGCCGGCGCCATCCCCGCGGCGGGCGACACCTTCGAGCACCCCCGCGACGGCTGCCAGCGCACCACCGAGTCCTACCCCGAGATCATCAGGCGGGACCTGGGCTCGCTGGTCCACCTGCACAACGTCAGCTGCGGCAGCGCGACCATCGCCAACGTCTACCGCGAAGAGCAGACGCCGACCGGTTACGAGCTGCACATCCCCGGCGTGATCGACCAACACGACCCCGACTACCCCTTCGCGCCCGTCCCCCCGCAGGTCGACGCCCTGGCCCCCTCCACCGACCTGGTCACCGTGGGTGTCGGCGGCAACAGCCTCGGCTTCGGCGAACTCCTCGGCAAGTGCATCGAGCTCGGTCCCCAGGGATCCGTCGGCTCCAGCCCCTGCAAGGACCACTTCGAGGGGAGCGTGCCAACCCGCCTTGAGACCGTCCGTCGCGAGTACGACCAGATGCTGACGGCGATCCACGCGAAGGCCCCCTTCGCCAAGGTCATCACCGTCGGCTACCCAACGGTCATCCCCGACGCCCCCGCCAACTGCCTGTACGGCAACCTCCTGCAGTTCTCCACCATCCGCCACGCGGATCTGAACTGGCTGCGGGAATCGGCTCTTGAGCCGCTCAACGCCGTCATCCAGCAGGTCACCGCCGCGCACGGCGACCGTTACGTCGACATCTACTCCTCCAGCAAGGGCCACAGCGTGTGCGCCCCCGGCCAGGAGAAGTGGGTGGAAGGCATCCTGCAGCGCCTCCAGCCCCTGACCTGGGCCCTCGTTCACCCCAACGCCCGCGGCCAGGCCAACGCCGCTGCACAGGTCGAGGACGCCATCCTCAGCTGACCGTCGTACGCAGGACAGCTTGAGGCGTCCGCCGCACCCTCCGGTGGGTTGCGGCGGACGCCGCGTTTCACCCGACCTTGCACAACCCCCCGTCCGCGAACCCCACAACATCACTTGACCCCTTCGCCTCTTCTTGGTCCAACCCCTGGCGGCTAGCCCATTCGCGTGTACCCCCTTTACCGCCCCGAAGACCCCTTTTAGTGACCACACTGACTAAACCAGACATAGGGCATCACGTTCCCCGGTCCGTCCGGGCCGCGAGCACGACGCCACCTGTGCCCGCCACCACGGCCTGCTCGACGCCTTGAACACTTTCGCCGCCGAGCCGTGTGCGCCGATCCGCTCCGATTCGGCTCAGCCTCGGCCGCACAACGAAAAAAGGGGCTGTCCTCGGGAGGACAGCCCCTTGCTCGCGCCTACCGCTGGCGCACTCCGCGCGCCCTCAGCAACTCGTCGAGCGCCCCGACCGCCGACCGCGGGTCCAGAGCCAGCCTCGCATCGAGTGCCTCCTCCCACTGCTCGGTGAGCCCCTCCAGGAGGCGCCGGCGCATGCCTGCCGTGATGTGCGTGTACCGAGCCTGTACGGAGCCGTCCTCGTGCCCAAGACGCTCGTCCATGAGCTTCGGTGGTGTCCCCATGTCCTCCATGACGGTCTTGTGAGTGTGACGGAGCCCGTGCGGCGTGAGGCCCTTGGCGATCGGGAGCCAGCACGCCTCAGCCCGTCCGGATGCGTTCCGGCCGCGGACAGGCAGCCCCGGCCACGGTCCTGCGCTCACCGGTACCGAACGCGCTTCCTGCGGCGCCTTCTTCGGATACCGACTTGTGGCGGCAGGCTGGAACAGCCACGTGGCGAACCCGTTGCGCCTCCAGTGCGTCCGCGGGTCCCCTGCGCACATAACCAAGGTCCGACATCGCAGTGACGACCTTGACCCGAGTCTCTTCCGCGACCGCCTCCGGCCGCGGTTCAGATCGCGACGTCGTACCTTCCTGCCGACCTCGTACGGGACACCCCGATCGCCCAGCCCAACACCCGCCCCGGAGGTAGCTACGCCCGCGTGGCCGACCTGGGAGCCGAACCGGTCGCCCTCTCCGAGGAACCGCGGGCACGGATGCCCAGCGAGGATGAACGGTCGGCCCTGAACCTGGCCGCAGGCACGCCCGTACTGGAGATCTGCCGTACCGCCTTCACCGAGGACGAACGCCCCGTGGAGGTCAACCAACTGCTCCTGGACGCCGGTTCGTACGTCCTGGAATACCGCCTCAGCAACTGAGCTGTTACGGATTTCTCTACCTCATCAAGCCCCGGCTGCGCTCCGCTTCGCCGGGCGCGCTCCCGGCCCCGCCGCGGGCGCCACTCCTGCCTCCGGCGGGGGTTCGGCCGACACCGGGATGGACGGGCGCCGTTCCCGGCCGCGAGTCCGTCGTGGCCGGCGCGGGGAGGGGAGTTGGGGAGAGTGGTGGGTGGAGGAGGCGGTTGGTGCGGCCGAGGGGAGGGCAGTGCACTCCCTGGGACGGCTCGGTCAGCCGCCCAGCAGTGGGCTCAGGAACGCGATGATCACGCAGAGCGCGGCACCCAGCAGCAGGACGACCCCGGCCTGACCGAGTCGGAGCCCTACGCGGTCGACGAGGCCGGCACGGAGTTCGGGTCGGCCAGTGGAGTTCGCCCGGGAGGCGAATCCGGCGCCCGCAAAAACGAGCAGCGCCATGCCGAACAGCGTCAACGCCGCGTACCCCTCGGTTCGGGCCGGACTGATCCGCACGTAGGAACCCGCGTGGTCCCGGTCCAGGCGAGCGGTCTCCCCCGAGGCCAAGGAGGGGTTCACCGTGAAGTGTGCCGCCGGGTCCGTAGAGCGTCCGTCGTCCGACCGGAAGGTGCCACTGCACCAGCTCTCGGGCTTCGGCTGACCGACCCGTGCGCAGGATGCGACTGTGAGCGTGCCGGGCTCGCCCAGCAGGCCGACGGCGTGGCCTGCCTGGTACAGCCCGAAGACACTCAGCCCGGCCCCGGTCAGCGCGAACAGGACAGAGAACACCAGCCGCTGGGCCGGGTTCGCCGACCGCGACGGCCCGCGATTCGAGATCACTGGTGCCATGCGCTGCCCCTCTGACCTGGCGGTCCCTCGAAGACGACACGTGACGCTACCGGATGGGCCCAGATCTGGGGCCACCGGGAGGAACTCTTGACGGACGTGTGAGAGCCGGCCAAGAACCAAGAGCGGGCGCCTGGGTGCCGGAAGGCTGTGAACACGGCACGGAGCCCACACGCGCCCTCTACGTGCCCGATCGAGCAGCGCCCGACGGGGAACACCGGGGAACACCAGCGAACGGACCAGGAACGCGCAAGTCACCGTCTCGCCAGGCCAGCACCCTTCCGCATACGTGATCTTCCAAACCAGAACCAGGAACGGCTCCGATCCCGCCACCTCGACAGAGAAACGCCTGGTCAGGCCCAGTGCTGAGAGATCAGCGCCGGGCCTGATTGCGTTGCGGCCCTGTTTTGGGAACCGGTTGGGAACCGTTTGGGAGCCATCGGGGAGCCGAATTCGGGGCGCGGCCCCCATCGGCCCCCACCGGCCCCCAGCAAGTGGCGTTGCACCTTCGAGCGCGCTGCCCGCCGGACGCACACCGGAAGTGCCGGCCCTGCGAATGATCTTCGGCAGCCTCGCCTTCCTGGATACCGACTTCGCTTCGATGGACTCAGGGTCACCCATTCGACCTATGGTCACTCTCTGTATGCAAAATGTTACTCTGAGATACGGGTGTGGCTGTAGTGCAGCGAGGGGCCGCGTTTCATCAGGGCTCATGAGAGACCTGGCATCCGAGACCTGACCTGCATTCCTCCTGCCGAAAGCCACCGAACACCGGGGCGCCGAGCCAAAGCTGCTCTGGGCCCCACTCCATGGCGACTGCAAGGCAGAGAATGGGAATTACGTGATCAGACGAACAGCCTGGCAGGCGGTGCTGGCACTGAGTTGTGCAGGCATCCTGCTGGCGCCCGCCACGCCGGCCTCCGCCCAAACCGGCGAGGGCAAGCTGACGGTCAATGTGTTCAGGGAGTTCGCCGCGACGGGCACCCTCAACCCGCAGATCCAGACCGCCCTGGCCGGGGCGACCATCCGCGTCACGAGCGAACAGTCAGGACAGACGCAGACCTACCCGGTCGGTCCCAACGGGACCATCACCATCAACTTCGACACGTGGAGGCGCTCCGGAGGGAAGTACAAGGTCGAGCTGATCGGCTGGCCCGACAAGTACGACCCGGCCACCGGCACCGGCTTCCTCCAGCCGGCGTTCGCCGGCACGGGACTGTCCTCTCACCTCAACTTCGTGGACCTGACAGAGGACCAGGACGTCACGCTCAACATGGCCGTGTGGAATCCCGAGGACTACTGTCAGGACAACCCCACCCTGGTCACGGCCTGCTTGCAGGCAGCGACCAAGCCGGGCGAGAAGACGCTGGTCACCTTCCCGTACAACTCCCGGGGTGACACCCAGGGCAACAACACGAACCCGAGGCCGATCGCCACGGTCCCGGACACCGGCGCTCTCTACGGGCTGGCCTACCGCAAGAAGGACAAGCGGCTCTTCTCCGGGGCCTACGCCAAGCGTCACACCGAGTACGGCCCCGGCGGCCAGGGCGCGATCTACGTGACCGACCGGACCACCGGCGCCACCAGTCTGTTCACGACGGTGCCGAACGCGGGCAGCACCGGACACAATCAGAGCAACCGGGTGGACGCCCCGTTCGCCAACCGGCCCGGCAAGGAGTCCCTCGGCGACATCGAGATCTCCTCGGACGGCTCGGAGCTGTACGTCGTCAACATGAACGACGGCAATCTCTACACCTACGACGCGACGCAGGCCACGGCCGGCGGTTTCAAGCGCGCACCGGTCAAGATCCCGGATTCCGCCTGTTCCCCTGCCGGCGACTGGCGGCCGATGGGACTGGGTGTGCGCGACGGCGTGGTGTATGTGGGCGGCGTCTGCTCCGCCGAGAGCACACAGGACCCCACCAAGCTGCGGGCGGTGGTGTGGACGTACGACCCCGTCACCGCCACGTTCGGTGCCGCGCCGATCGTCGACGAACCACTGAACTTCCCCCGCGACCCTGCCCAGGACCCCACGCCGGGCGACTGGAAGCCGTGGACGCAGGACAACCTGGCCCAGTTCCCCATGGGGAATACGGCCTACCCGCAACCCATGCTCAGCGACATCGAGATCGAGCGCGACGGCAGCCTGGTCCTGGGCTTCCGCGACCGGTTCGGTGACCAGTCCGGGCTGGTGATCCCCAACGCCAACCCCAGCGGCGGCATCGAGAGCACCGTCACGGGCGGCGACATCAACAAGGTCTGCCGCAAGTCCGACGGCACCTACCACTGGGAGGGCAGCGCCGACTGCCCCCGCCCCCAGGGCGGCAACGAGTGGTTCACCGGCGACACCTACTACACCGGGACCGGCCATCGGGAGACGGCGCAGGGCGCGCTCGCGCTCCCGCTCCAGCAGAACACGATCGCCAGCACCGTCCTGGACCCGTGGCGCACCATCAACTCCGGCGGGATCGGGTGGTTCGACCGGACGTCGGGCCACCGTGACGCGATGCAGGACGGGTTCGGGGTCGTCTACGACACCGACGGCGGCTTCGGCAAGGCCCATGGCCTGGGCGACCTGGAGCTGCTGTGCGACGAACCGCCGGTACAGATCGGCAACCGGGTCTGGCTCGACGACGGCGGCGGCACCCAGAACGCGAGGTACGACGAAACCCTCGGCATCCAGGGCGTGACCGTCACCCTCAAGGATTCGGCCGGGCGGGTCGTCGCGAGGAAGAAGACCGACGCCAAGGGCGAGTACTACTTCGACCATCGCGACGGGCTCCAGCCGAACACCGACTACACGGTGGAATTCGACAAGACCACCGTCGACACCAGCAATCTGCCCCCGTACATCACCTCACCCGCCGACCTCATGTGGACGCCCACCACGGGCCGTGACCCGGCGACCAACTCGGACGCCGAGCCGACCGGCGGCGACAACCAGGCGCCGACCGCGGTGGCGAAGGTGAGGACCGGTCCTCCCGGTTCGGTCAACCACGATCTGGACGCGGGGATGTGGGCGGGCACCTGACAGCCGCCCGCGTCAGCCGCGGGGATCCGGGCCGCGCCGGTACGGGCGGACCCGGATCCTCCGGTTTCTTCCGAGTCCCTTCCGGGCTCAGGAGAACAGCGGGGCGCCAAGCGGACGCGTCCCACTGAATCCCGGCAGCACGAGAAAGGTGCCGGAGGCGGTGGCCGTGGCGAAGGACGACAGCTCGTCGCCGTCATCCAGCCGCTGCTGTGTCGCCACGAAGGTGCGCAGTTCACGCTGGAAGCAGATGAACAGCAGCCCGCGGTCCTCCGGTCCGTTGGCGTAGCTGTAGCCGCGCCGCAGCATCAGTCCGCTGCCCGTGCCGTTGGGGTTGGCGCGCCGTGCGTGCGCCATGGCCGGGACCAGGTACCGGCCCTGCGCGGACTTCGCACCCAGATCCATGGGCGCGTCCGGGCCGCCGCCGCTCAGTGGCGCCCCGTCCTCGCGGCGCCGCCCGATCACCCGCTCCTGCTGTGCCAGGTCCTGGGCGGCGAAACGTGCCACATCCAGCCGCAGGCGCCGCACCACCGAGACCGTGCCGCCCCGCACCCGGGCCGGGGTCGGCAGCCACACCTCCTGGTCCAGCTCCCGTCCGGTGCGCGGTACGACGATGCCGTCCAGAAATCCCAGCAGGTTGCGCACCGGTACCCGCTGTCCGGCCGGTCCGGGTTGTGTGGGCGGCGCGGGGGGCCGGAAACCGTGCTGCGACCAGCGCGGCGCGGCCGAGTGCTCCTGGAGCCAGGCTCTCAGGGCGCCGTCGGCGAGCGTCACCACCTGCGGGTCGGATGCGCAGACCTGGACCATCAGGTCGCCGCCCCGGGCCGAGTCGGGCATGTCCTCCCGGGCGAATCCGGGCAGTTCACGGGCTCCGGGCAAGTCGCCGTCCACGGCGGCCACGACGCGTGGGCCCACCCCCACGGTGACGGTCAGGTCGCCCGGCGGGAATCCGCCCAAGGCCGTGTCACCGTCCCGCGTGGTGAGCCCGAGGACACGGGTGCCCAACCCGGCGACAAGTCTCCCGCTCCGGCCCGCGAAGTCGCTGCCCGGCCCGTCCTGACGTCCGGCTCCGGGCAGGTCATAGACCGACAGGGCCACGTGCTGCTGGGGCTGCACCGGTCGGTCGACCCCGGCTTGGCGACTGCCCCGAGCGGACAGGGCCACCGCCTCCGGCGCGGAAGACGGCCTGGTCCCGGAGGCCCCGGCCCGGGACACACCGCCCGGGGGAGCGGTCGGCCGTCCCCGCGCACCGGCCGCGTATCCGGTGATCCCAGCAGCCACCATGGCCGCCGTTGCGCTCACCAGTGCCCTGCGCCGCGACGGCCGCTGTTCCGTACCTGATCCACCCAACCGGGCACTGACAGTAGTCATTCAGGTACTCTAAGCCAACACCCGCTTCCTCACGGATCGGAACAAACCGCACATGACGCCGCTCATCGCCCGCCGGGCACATGGCCGTTGGCGCGCTGGGACGCTGGGCGGCATGCTGGCTGCCGCGCTCCTGTGCGGCGGTTGCTCGGGAGCGTCCACGACCACCGACGGCGACGCCCCTGCCCGCTCGGCCCGGCCCGTCACCATCCGGGTGCCGGCGCAGGCGGCGACGATCAACACCGCCCTCGCCCGAGCCCGCCCCGGCGACCTGGTGCTCGTCTCGCCCGGCGTGTACCACGAGAGCGTTCAGGTCCGCACCGACCGTGTGGTGCTGCGGGGCACCGACCGCAACCGCGTCATCATCGACGGCCAGAGCCGACGCTCCAACGGCATCGTGGTCACCGCAGCAGGCGTCTCCGTGGAGAACCTGACCGTCCGCAACCACCTCCTCAACGGGGTCCTGGTCACCGGTATGAGCAACGCCGACGGCGGACTCGCCCGCGGCAGCGACGGCTACCAGCACCTGGACCCGGCCCGCTTCCCTCCCCTCGACGGCTTCCGCGTCCGCTACGTCACCGCTCATGCCAACGGCCTGTACGGCATCTACGCGTTCAACGCCCGGCACGGCGTGATCGAGCGCAGCTACGCCTCCGGCAGTGCCGACTCCGGTCTCTACGTCGGCCAGTGCAAGCCCTGCGACGTACTCGTCCAGGACAACATCGCCGACCACAACGCCATCGGCTACGAGGGCACGAACGCCAGCGGACCCGTCTGGGTGCTGCGCAACCGGTTCACTCACAACCGGGTCGGCCTGACCGTCGACACCGACTACCAGGAAGCCTTCGTACCCCAGACCGGCGGCGTGGTCGCCGGCAACCTGGTCGCCGACAACAACGCCCCCGACACCCCCGAGCAGGCGGACGGCGGTTTCGGGATCGGCATCGGCATCGCCGGCGGGCAGCACAACGCGCTCCTGCGCAACCGCGTCAGCGGCAACTCACGTGCCGGTATCGTGCTCGCCTCGCACGAGGACGTGCCTCCCCTGGGCAACCGGCTGGAGGACAACGCCCTGTCCGGCAACGCGGTCGACATCACCTACCGGGCTTCGACCCGATCCCCCGGTCAGGGCAACTGCCTGCGCGGCAACACCCTGCACCGCACCCTTCCCGAGGACCTCCCCCGCACCGCCCCATGCCCTGGAGGAAACAGCCGGTCCTCCGCCACGGCGCCCCTGACCCCCACCACACCGCCACCGGCGGGAATCGCCTTCCTCGACGTCACCCCGCCCCCCGCCCAGCCGCAACTCCCGCACGCCCGCACCGCACCCGCCACACCCGCGCTCCACCTGCCCGGCGACGTACACCCCGACCGCGTACCCCTCCCCGCCCCGGACCTGCTCGCCACACGCCCCCGCCAAGGAGGGACCGCACGGTGACGCCGCCACACCACCGCACCCTGCCGTGCCTCCCCGCCTACGGCATCGTGCTGACCCTCATGACGCTCCTCAGCACCTCAGCCTGCACCCAGGACAAGCCGCCCGTCCCGGCCACCGCCACCACCGCCCCGGCCCTGACCACGCCGCAGGCCGAACTGCTCGCCCTCACCCGGTTCACCAACTATCGGCGCGGCGCCACCCAGGTCACAGCCGACATCCCGGTCCAAGGACGCATCGCGCGACTCACCGGCCGCCTCGACTGGCGCCACGGGGCCGGACTCGCCATCCTCCAAGGCAACGGCGGCTTCCTCGAACACGGACGACACCTCCTGCGCTGGGACCGCACCACCGTCTCCGTGCAGCGCAACTGGACCGAACCCCTCCCCACTCACCCACCCCGCGACGGCTGGATCCAACGCGCGCTCACGACCCGGGCGTCCACCATCGACACCACACTGCTCCTGCTGCTCGACCTGGCCGCCGACCGCCCCGACAACGCCCAGCTGCTGCTCCACAGCGGCGCCCGCCGCGTCGGTCACGAGAAAGTGGCAGGAGTCCCCGTCACGGTGTTCACCGGCCCGTCCTCCGCGACGCCCCAAGGGACCGCCTCCGGAGCGGCCCGCACCGGCCCGGGCCGTACCCGCTACTGGATCGACGCGGACGGCCGGCTCCGCCGCTTCTCGGCACGGCTGGGCGGCGGCACGGAGTGGCTGGTCGCGACGTTGTCCGTGTGATGCTCGCGCATGCCGGGGTGACATGGGCACAGCGTGCCGAGACGGCGCCGTCGATGCGGCCCATGCTCTCGTCCATGAGGGCCTTCTCCGTGCCGGGGTCCTCCATCACGGTCCGGTGGGTGTGACGGAGGCCGTGAGGCGTGCGGCCCTCGGCAATCGGGAGCCGGCAGGCGTCGGCGATGATCACGTCTCGGATGGGCCGGGCGCGGGGCAGGGGAGCCAGCCGCTGCCCCAGGAGGCCCCGAGACAGCCGGTGAGCAGCAGGGCATGCAAGGTAGTTCGGGCGCGGTTGGCTCGACGGGGAGCAGCGGGCCCGCGAGCGCCGGCGCAGCCTGGTCATGGGTCGCCGCGGTCAGCTCGGCGCGACTCGAAGAGTCCCGGGCGAGTACTCGACACGTCCCGCCGAAAAGGGGGGACTTGGAGTTCCGTCGGCATCAAGGGCGACGCCTTCACCCGTCGGGCCCACGGAGCCGAGCCGAGCGGCCGACCGCGCGTCGTCGCCTCCCTCTCCCAGGGGAGCAGGGCACACGACGCGCAGCCGGCCCGGAGAGAGGGGCGGGCGGTCCGGGACGAGTGGGAGCCCGGGGCATGGACTGCCGCGGTCGGCTACAGATCGGCACCGATCCCGGTCAGCGCGCGGACTTCCATCTCCGCGTGCTTGTCCGGGTCCGCGGGGTGCCTGCTGAACACGGTGCCGAGGTATCCGCACAGGAAGGAGAGCGGAATCGACACAACGCCCGGATTGGTCAGCGGGAACCAGTGGAAGTCGACCGTCCTGATGATCGACGTGGGGCCGCCCGAGACCGCCGGCGAGAAGAGAATGAGCACGAGGCAGGACGCCAGACCGCCGTAGATGCTCCACAGCGTTCCCGAGGTGTTGAAGCGTTTCCAGTACAGCGTGTAGAGCAGCGTCGGCAGGTTGGCGGACGCGGCGAGCGCCAGGGCCAGCGACACGAGGAAGGCGACGTTCTGGCCGTCGGCCACGATGCCGCCGATGATGGCCAGGAAACCGATCACGAGCGCGGTCAGGCGGGCGACCCGGATCTCGGACCGGGGATCGGCCTTGCCGCGTCGGAGCACGTTGGCGTAGACGTCGTGGGCGAAGGAAGCCGAAGCGGCCAGGGTCAGGCCGGCCACGACCGCCAGGATCGTCGCGAAGGCCACCGCCGAGACAATTCCCAGGAGTACGACTCCACCGATGTGGAAAGCGAGCAGAGGCGCCGCGGAGTTCTCGCCGCCCGGGGCGTGAACAATGGTGTCGGAGCCGACCAGGGCCGTGGCGCTGTAACCGACGACCAGGATTCCCAGGTAGAAAATGAACATCGACCAGGAGCACCACACCACCGAACTGCGTGCTTCCTTGGCACTGGGCACGGTATAGACGCGCATCAGTACGTGCGGCAGGCTGGAGATGCCCAGAACCAGCGAAAGAGCCAGCGAGACGAAATCGAGTTGGCTCGTCCCGTCCGTGCCGTACGAGCTGCCCGGCTGAAGCAGTTTTTCGCCCAACGGGCTGTTCTGCGCGGCCTGTTCCAGCAGTCCGGAGAAATTGAATCCGAACTTTCCGATGAGGAACACACTGATGAAAGTCACACAGACCAGGAGCAGTCCGGCCTTGATGATCTGCACCCAGGTGGTGCCCTTCATCCCGCCCACCAGGACGTAGAAGACCATGACGATCCCCACGCCCGTGATGAGGAGCGCCTGACCGCCCCGGGTGTGCACGTTCAGCAGCAGGGCCATCAGCCCGCCGGCGCCGGCCATCTGGGCGAGCATGTAGAAGAAGGTGATCACGAGGGTGGCGTTGGCCGCCGCAGCCCGCACCGGGCGCTGCCTCATCCGGAAGGCCATCACGTCACCCATGGTGAATCGCCCGGTGTTGCGCACGCGTTCGCCGATGAGCAGGAGGGCGACCAGCCAGGCGACGAGCCATCCGACGGAGTAGAGGAATCCGTCGTAGCCGTGGACCGCGATCGCTCCGGAAATGCCCAGGAAGGAAGCGGCGGAGAGGAAGTCACCGGACATCGCGATGCCGTTCTGCATGCCGGTGAAGGCGCTGCCCGCGGCATAGTAGTCGGCCGTCGACTGGTTTCTGTTGGTGACCTTGTAGACGATGAACAGGGTGATGAAGACAAATATCAGGAACACGCTCAGGTTGAGCGTGGGACTACCGATCGCCGGGGCCGCGAGCTGTGCTGTCATTCCTTGCCGACTCCTGCTAGTTCGTTGATCCTCTGCACCTCCGGATCAAGCTTCTTCCGGGCGAAACGCTGGTACGACAGGACGATCACGACGGTGGACGCGAACTGCATCAGGCCCAGGACGGTGCCGGTGTTGATTTCACCCACCAGCTTGTGACTCATGAACGCGTGGGCGTAGGCGGAAAGAACAGCGAACGCCATGTACCAGAAGAAGAAGGCCATGCTCATCGGAATGATGAACAGCCGAAGTCGTCTGCGCAGCCGCAAGAACTCGGGGCTCTGCTGAATCGCGTGGTAGTCGGGCTCGGCTTCGTCACGGGGTTCGATGAACTTCGGTCCGGCGGGCCGCTCGGAAGTATCGGCGGTCGGCGACCATACCGGTTTGGTCACGTTCCCCTCCTGGGGTATCCGGGCGGGACGGCCAACCGGCGCTCCCGGAGCGGGAGATGAGAAGAGGTAAGCCGTGGCCTGTTGAGCGGTGGAAAGTGTAGTGAGATGCCGCACGCCGTCAAACAGCGGCCCACCGCGCACACGGTGCTCGCAAAATCTACACGACACCCGTGATGCACTCGCGGGTTCTGCGCCACTTGACCACCTGAGGCCCAGAACAGTGACGAATTGAAGGAGGCTTGACCTTTCGTTTGTTGTTTATTTACTATTAGAAATTTGGACTCGTGGTGCGGCTCGTCGGCTCGCCGAGTAAGGCGAACCTGCGCGTACGGAATCGCTCGTCGGTGCCCGGGGTAGAGTGGCGGCAGCATTTTTACCGTTCCGTTGGCTGCTCTGAACGCGCCCGTGCTATCCACTACTTGACGAGCAGATACATAATGGGCGGGCAACGGCTCGGCCCCGAGAAGGGGGAGGTAAAGCAGTCAATGGATTTCCCTGGGCGCGCCCCTCACGTAGCCAGGCCGACTGGGCCCCCTTGGCCGAACCTTCCTTTGGCTCCCGAGGTGCTTCTCCACGGCCGGGCATATGCCCGCTCCTGGGGTCGGGCACCGTGGCGTGACCGCGGGTAGCTGCGCCACCTCGTCGGCATCGCCCTTTACCGCCGGGCATTCCACATCCTGTTCAGGGGAAACCCAGGAGAAACGGCACAGTGATAGGTCCCTGTGAGCAAGCTGTTCCGACTGCGGAGCTCAGCTCGTGACCGCGGCGAGGCACGCGGTCACGCGTCCGGTTCGGCCATCGTGGTGGGCCCCGCTCGTGCAGTGGCGGAACTGGCGGCTGCTGGTGAAGCTCGGAGCCGTGCTGATCGTGCCGGCCTTGCTCGCCGTCGCCCTGGGCGTCATCCAGATCCAGCGTGACGTCGCACAGGCCAACTCCTACGCGGACATGCAGAAGCTGGTCAAGATGCGTGGCGAGCTGCGGTCCCTGCTGGGGGCCCTGCAAATGGAACGCACCATGTCCGTCGAACGGCTGGGCGACAGCGTCCCCCTCGCCCCCTCCGCCCTGCGGGAGCAGACACAGCGCGTCGACCGCGCGCAGGCCGCCGTCACCAGCACCAGGAACCAGGAAGTCTCCCTCACGGGTGTCGCGGCGAACCGCTACCGGGACGCCGACAGCCTCCTGACCCGGCTGCCCGCCCTGCGTACGCAGGTGGCGTCCGCCCACATCACTTCCTGGACCGCGCTCAACGACTACAGCACGATCATCAAGGGGCTGCTCAACCTCGACGAAGCGCTTTTCAGCCCGCTCAGCGCTTCCCAACTGTCCAGGTCGGCAACGACGTTGTACGACCTGGAGACGGTCGAGGAGCAGATCCACCTCCAGCACGTGATGCTGCTGGAGGCGGTCAGTCAGGGCCGTACGATCACGCCGACGCTGGGCAAAGCCTTGCAGGAGTCCGGCGTCCGGTTGCAGGACGGGCTCGCCGACTTCCAGACCGTGGCCACCACCGCGGAGCTGAGCGACTACGAACGGACGGTCACCGGCTCGGCCGTCAGCAGGCGGGACCAGGCGGTGAGCGCCGCGCTGGCCGCGGCCCCCGGTTCGGAGGCACCGCAGAATGCCGCCACCTCGCTGCCGGCCTCGGTCGAGGAGTGGAACCACGACTCCGAAACCACCGGAATGCTCGTCGCCAAGGTGGGAGACGACCTCACCCGCACGCTGCGCACGACGTCGGCCAGGTTGCAGGACCAGTCGAGCACCCGCGCGGGCCTGGCGTCCGTCACCGTCTTCGCCGTACTGCTGCTCGCCCTGGCCATCGGTCTCGCGATCGGCCGGGATCTGCTGCGGTCGCTGGCCGTCCTGCGGACGACGGCGCTCGACGTGGCGGAGCACCGGCTGCCCGCGGCGGTCGCGAGCATGCGCGAGGGGCAGGTGGCGAAGGCCGCGATCGACGTCGTACCGGTCCACAGCACGGAGGAGTTCGGCCAGCTCGCCAGGGCGTTCGACACGGTGCACGCGCAGGCCGTGCGCCTGGCGGCGGAGCAGGCAGGGCTGCGCGGTGACCTCAGGAACACCCTGGTCAACCTCTCCCGGCGCAGCCAGAGCCTGGTGGACCGCCTGCTGCTGCTGATGGAGCAGTTGGAGCGGCGCGAAGAGGACCCGGACCAACTGGCCAGCCTCTTCACGCTCGATCACCTGGCGACGCGTATGCGGCGCAACAACGAGAACATGATGATCCTGTGCGGCAGCACGCTGGTGCGCTCGTTCCATCAGCGTGCGGCGCTGGACACCGTGCTGCGGGGTGCCGTCTCCGAGATCGAGCGCTACCAGCGCGTCACCGTCCAGCCCAGCCCTCCCGTCGACGTGATCGGGTACGCGGCCGGTGACCTGGGCAGGCTCGTCGCCGAACTGCTCGACAACGCCACCGCGTTCTCCCCGCCGCACACCCAGGTGCTCATCGGTGGTACCCAGATGTCCGACGGCTCGGTGCTGATCGAGATCCAGGACGAGGGAATCGGGATGAGCGAGCGCGACCTGGCCATGGCCAACCAGCGCGTGGCCGCGGAAGTCGCCACGGATGCGCCCGTGTCCCGGCAACTGGGACTGTCCGTGGTCGGTCGCCTGGCCCAGCGGCACGGCATCGCCGTCAGCCTGATCTCGCAGCCGGACCGCAGGGGACTGCGGGTCCGGGTGCACATCGCGGCCACGCTGGTCACCGCGCAGGTGCCGGCCCACACGGACCAGCCGGGCGCCCTGGCCCAGCAGCCGACCGCGGCCGGCGTTCCGGGGCGGGCGAACGGCGGCACGACGGCACCCCTCCCCCGGTCGGCCGGCGGCGGCCGACCGGGGGCTGGCGGGACGGCGCCACTCCCCCGACGGGCACAAGGCGGCCGACCCGACGACGGCAGGACGCCACCGCTCCCCCGGCGGGCACAAGGCGGCCGACCCGACGACGGCAGGACGCCGCCACTCCCCCGGCGGGCACAAGGCGGCCGACCCGACGACGGCAGGACGGCACCGCTCCCCCGGCGACCGCTCTCCGGTACTGCCCGAGGGGCTGCCCCGGTCGACGAGGGTGCCACCCGGGAGTCCATGGAGTCCGTCGGCCGCCAGTGGTTCGCGGAGTCCGGGTCGGCATCGGCAACGGCCGCTGCGGGCAACGGGAACGGCGCGGCCGGCGCGGTGCCGCCCGCCTCGGCGGTGAAGCCCGTGCCTGGCCCGCCCGGCCCGTCCGGCCCTGCGTTCTCGCCCGACGCGGCGTTCTCGCCCGGATCCCCCGGCGACCGGAAACCGCCGACGGACCGACCGGCGCCCCCGCTTCCTGTCCGACACCCCGCCGGGCAAGCCGCACAGGAGCCTGACGAGCAGGCCCGCCTCACGCAGGCCGGATTGCCCAGAAGGCTTCCGTCCACGCGATCCGATCAGCTGACGCGACCCGATCTGCCCACGAGATCCGATCAGCTCACGCGATCCGATCCGCCGGCCCGGGCCGAGCGCCCGGCTGGGCGGCCCCCCGCCGAGGAGGACGGAACAACGGGCTCGGCAGCCGGCCGCGCCCACAACTTCCTCAGCAGCTACCAGGCGGGCCTCCGCCGGGCGCGACCCGACCAGACACCGAACCCATAGCCGACGGGCAGGAAGAAGCCATGACATCACCCCACTCCGGGGAGGTGAGCCAGTTCGGATGGCTGGTCACCAACTTCACCGAGCGAGTTCCCAATGTGGCGCACATCGTGGTGATCTCGTCCGACGGGCTGCTGCTCACCGCGTCGGACCGGCTGTCGGACGAACGTGCCGAGCAACTCTCCACCATCGCGGCCGGCGCCATCAGCCTGATCCATGCCGCTGCCCGCTGTACCGATACCGGAGACGTACGGAGCACGGTGATCCAGATGGAGCACGGCAACATGCTGATGATGTCGATCCGGGACGGCTCGTGCATGGTGGCCCTGGCGGCTCCGGACTGCGAAATCGGCCAGATCGCCTACGAGATGTCCGTGCTCGTCGACCAGGTCGGTGAGATGCTGACTCCGGAACTGCGGACCGAACTGCAGCAATCCCGGCAGACTGCCGCCCGATAGCGCGGACGAGAAGAACATGAGCACCGGTGAAGGCCCGTCCGGGCCTCGGAGAGATCAGGATACGGGCGACGAACAGACCTTCGCCGACGTGCTCAACGCGTTCAGTTTCGGCAGCGGGCGGCGCAGGCGGAAGACGTCCGGAACGCGTGGCACGCCGCAGGACGTGCAGCACCACGAGGGGGAGAACGACGCGTCGTTCGGGCGGACGCCCGGAGCGGACGACCAGCCGGCCGCCTGGGAGCCCGGGAACGCCGAGGGGGAAGCACCGGCCGCGTCGGTCCGCGCCTACGTGTGGACGGGCGGCCGGACCAGGACGCACCACCACTTCGAGGTCGAGACCCTGGTCACCGCTGCCGAACCGAGCAGCAACGCCGTCCCGGAGCCCTACCGAACGGCGCTCGTGCTGTGCCAGGAACCGAGATCGGTGGCCGAGATGGCGGCGCTGCTCGCGATGCCGCTCGGGGTGGCCATGGTCCTCCTCGGTGAGATGGCGGATCACCAGATGATCGTCATCCATGGTGCGGCGATCGACGACGGCGGTGCCCCGACCACCACCCTGATGGAGAGGGTGCTGGTCGGACTGCGTCACCTCTGACGGGCCCGGCCCGACCCGGCTCAGGCCGCCGCGCTGTCGATCTCCACGACGCAACGGCGGAGTTCGTAGCTCGCGATGTCGTCGATGAAGGAGACGTCGGGTGGGGTCACCATGCGTAATCCGGGCAGGGCGAACAGTCCGCTGAGGAAGATGTCCGTCTCCAGGAGTGCGATGTGCAGCCCGGGGCACTTGTGCGGGCCGTCGCCGAAGGACAGTCCCGGGGAGCCCGCGCCGTCGCTCATGGGGCGGCCGGGGCGGAGGTGTTCCGGTCGCGGGCCCGCGGCTCGTTCGTCGAGGTTGGCGCGGTCGATGAGGATGTCGACGCGCTCGCCCGCCGGTACCGTCAGGGTCTCGTCGCCGCTGCCGGGCAGGTCGAGGGGCTGGGTGGTGCGGCGGCTGAGGCGGCCGATGACCGGCTCCAGGCGGAGGATCTCGCTGAGCACCGCGCGCCTGCCGTCCTCGTCCGACTGCTGATAGTGCGCCAGCAGATCGGCGTCGGAGAACAGGTGCCAGGCCGCCGCGCTGATGAACTCACGGGTGGTGACCATCCCGGCGGCGGCGAAGGTGATGCATTCACCGAGGATCTCCTCGGCCGAGCAGCCCTCGTCCAGCAGGTGCGAGATGAGGTCGTCGCGGCGCCTGCGGCGGCGGGCCCGTACGGCGGGACGTACGTCGCCCAGGTAGATGCGCAGCCAGTTGGAGTTCTGGCGCATCATCCAGTAGATGCCGTGCAGGCTGGTGAGTCCGGGCGTACCGAATTTCTCGGGGAAGAAGCGGTCCAGCCGCTGTTTGATGCCGGGGCGGCTGTCGGTCAGGCCGATGACGGCGCAGGCCACCTCGATCGCCAGGTTGAAACTCAGGTCGGACAGCGCGGCCCTGCGGGTCGTTCTGAGGTGGTCGAGTTGGGCCTGCGTGACGCGGAGCATGACGTCGCGGTAGTGCTCGTCGACGCGGCGCGGGGTGAAGAACCGGGCGGTCTGGCGGCGGTGTTCGCGATGTTCCGGCCCGTCCCGGTAGAGCACCGGCCGCCGGATGCTCGACGGGAGTTTCTCGACCATCTGGATGCCCAGACCGGCCTGCACGGTCGTGGTGCTGCGCAGGACGGCACGGGCTTCGTCGTACCCGTGCACCCGCCAGACGCCGTCGCTTCCGCGCGAGACGGGACAGCCGGTCGCCGCCGTGTCCCGCTCGATCCTGCGGCATCCGTATTCCCTGTCCGCTTCCCGGTTCTCGCCGCCCACGAGCGGCACCTCCCTTTCCCGAAGACGATGCCGTGCGTCGCAGCCAGCGCGTCCCCGGCCGACGCCGGCGCCGGGGCCCGCAGGGGGCCTTCTGGTTCCTTCCCGGCCACGGCGGTCTCGTATCCCCGGGCGACGGACCGTATCCGGCCCATGTCCGGCTCGTATCCGGCCCATATCCGACCCGTAGCGGCCTCCGGCGGCGGTCCGCGAGTGCCCGTCGCACGACTCGGCACGTGCCGACTGGCCGTCGCGCGGTTCAGCACGTGCCGGCCGCCTGCCAGTCGGCTCCGCACGTGCCGGCCGCCTGCCACTCGACTTCGTACGCGCCGGCCGCCAGTCGCACGGCTCCGCACCCGTCAGTTCCCCGTCACCTGGCGCATCACGCGCCTTCGGTGGTCTGCCAGGCCGCTGCGGGGTCCGTCGTCCGTGCCGCGAGCGGCAGCGACACGACCATGGTGAGACCGCCGCCAGGGGTGTCCTCAGGGGTGAGGGTGCCGTCCATCGCCTCGGTCAGTCCCCGCGCGAGGGCGAGACCGAGGCCGAGGCCGCTGGTGTTGTCGGTGTCGCCGAGGCGCTGGAACGGTTCGAAGATCCGGTCCCGGCCGTCGGCCGGCAGCCCGGGCCCCCGGTCCACCACCCGCAGCTCCACCCGCCCCGCCAGCGCACTGGCCGTGACCAGCACCCTGCGGCCGGGCGGGGTGTAGCGGGCGGCGTTGCCCGCCAGGTTGGCGACGACCCGTTCCAGCAGCGGCGGATCGGCCAGCACCGGTGGGATCTCCTCCACGTCCGCCACCTCCGCCCCGGGCACGTCCGCCAGCGCCGGGGGCAGCACCTCCTCCAGCGAGGTCGCCCGCAGGTTCAGCGTCAGCGCACCGGCCTCCAGGCGGCTGAGATCGAGCAGGTTCTCCACCAGACGGTTCAGCTTGGCCATGGACGCGTCGGCCGTGGCGAGGAGTTCCTCCCGGTCCTGGTCGGAGAAGGCGACGTCCCGGCTGCGCAGCGAGGTAACCGCGGCCCAGCCCGCGGCGAGCGGGGTGCGCAGGTCGTGGCCGACGGCCCGCAGCAGGGCCGTACGCAGCCGGTCGGCGGCCTTGACCGGTTCCACCTCGGCCGCCGCCTCGGCGAGCCGGGCGCGCTCGACCGCGGAGCCGACGTGTGCGGCGAAGGCCGCGAGCACCCGCCGCTCGGAGGAGGAGAGAGTACGGCCGTGCAGCACGAGGTAGGCGTCCGGACCGGCGGGCACGGCCGTCGCACCCGGTGCGTCGGGGGGCTCGTCCACCAGGTCCGCCGAGTCCATGCCGAAGGTCTCCCGGGTGCGCTCCAGCAGCGCCGGGATGGCCGCCTCGCCCCGCACGATGCTCCCGGCCAGGGAGGACATGGTCTCCGCCTCGGCGGTGGCCCGCGCCGAACGGCGGGACAGGCGCAGCGACCGGTCGACCACCGCCGCCACGGTCGCCGCGACGGTCGCGAACACCAGGAGCGCCAGCAGGGCGTTCGGATCGTCGAGGGTGAAATGGCCGATGGGCGGGATGAACCAGTAGTTCAGCAGCAGGGACGCCGTCACCGAGGCGATCACCGCCGACGTGACACCGCCTATGCAGGCCACTCCCACCACGGCGAGCAGGAACAGCAGGGCCTCGCTGGTCAGGTTCAGGCTGCCGCGCAGCTGGGCGAGGACGACGGTGAGCAGGACCGGCAGCACCAGGCCCGCCACCGGACCGGCGATCATCCGGGCCGTCGACAGGGTGCGGCGACGGGACGGCAGGAGGGTGCCGCGGCCGGCCCGCTCGTGGCTGACCCGGTGCACGTCGATGTCACCGGACAGTTCGGTGACCGTCTCCCCGGTGCCCGGCGCGGTCAGCAACCGGGTCAGCCGGCCGCGGCGGCTGGTGCCGAGCACGAGCTGGGTGGCGTTCTCGGCCCGCGCGAACTCCACCAGGGAGGTGGCCACGTCGTCACCGACCACCGAGTGGTAGCTGCCGCCGAGGTCCTCGACGAGCCTGCGCTGCCGGGCCAGCGAAGCGTGCGACACCCCGGCGGCGAGGCCGGTGCTGCGGGCCACGTGCACGGCGAGCAGGTCGCCGCCCGCGGACCGGTCGGCGATGCGGGCGGCCCGCCGTACCAGGGTGTCGCCCTCCGGACCGCCGGTCAGCGCGACGACGACCCTCTCCCGGGTCTCCCACACCCGCCCGATGCCGTGCTGCGACCGGTACTCCTGCAACGCCTCGTCGACCCGGTCGGCCACCCACAGCAGCGCGAGCTGGCGCAGCGCGGTGAGGTTGCCGGGCCGGAAGTAGCTGGCGAGCGCCGCGTCGATCTTCTCGGGGGCGTAGATGTTGCCGTGCGCCATGCGGCGGCGCAGCTCCTCGGGGGGCATGTCCACCAGCTCGATCTGCGCGGCACGCCGTACGACCTCGTCCGGCACGGTCTCGTGCTGCGGCACCCCGGTGATCTTCTCGACCACGTCGCCCAGGGACTCCAGGTTCTGGACGTTCAGCGCGGTCATCACGTCGATGCCGGCCGCGAGGAGTTCCTCGATGTCCTGCCAGCGCTTGGGGTTGCGGCCGTCGCCGGGGACGTTGCTGTGGGCGAACTCGTCGACGATCGCCACCTGCGGGCGGCGGGCCAGGACGGCGGCCAGGTCCAGCTCCTGGCACCGTCCGCCCCGGTGGGCGCAGGCCACCGGGGGAACCGTCTCCAGCCCGTCGAGCATCGCCTGCGTGTGCGGGCGTCCGTGGCACTCGGCGAATCCGACCACCACGTCCGCCCCGCGGACGGCGCGCCGCCGCCCCTCGTCGAGCATCCGGTAGGTCTTGCCGACCCCCGGGGCCGCCCCGAGGTAGATCTTCAATCGTCCGCGCCGTACGTCACTCATCGCCGCCGATGCGCTCCGCTCAGTTGTCCAACACCCGTCACGGGAGAGGGGTTTCCAGGGAAGCCGCTGCTGAGGGCGGCCGGAGGGCCGTTAGCGGTTCTTTGGCGTCGACCCCGGCGACCTTGACACCGCCTTGACGTGGCGCGGGCCGGGCAGGTGGGGCGGGGTGTGCCGGGCAGGTCAGGGTCGGGTCGGGTTCGCCGGGCAGGTCAGGGTGGGGGCCGGGTGTGCCGGGAAGTCCAGTCGGTCGGGAGCCGGTGCGGCTTCCGCGTCTGCGGCGTGCTGCCGCCGCCGCGGTACGCGAGCGTGGAGGACATGCCGTGGTGGGAGCTGTGCGCGGTGGGGAACCCGTCGGGATCCCCGCCATCGGGCCGGTCCTCGCCGCCGCGGCGGCCGTGGGAGCGGCGGCGGCACTCGTGGCCCCCTGTCCTGACGTGGCCGTAGCCCCGCGCGCCGACCGCGGCACAGCGTGAGCCGGTGGTACGTCATGAGCGCGTGGTGCACCGTGAGCGCGTGGACGGCACAAGCCGCGTGGTGCACCGTGAGTCGACCGACCGCGGGGGCCACCAGTGACCGGCCATTCCCCTGGCCAATTCTCTGATCTGTCGCCCACGCGCGATCATCCTCGCTACTCTCGGGGCCCGAGGGAGGCGAGCATGGAGAAGTTACGGTCGGGGGATCCGCGGCGGGTCGGTCCGTTCCGGGTCATGGCGCGGCTCGGCGGCGGTGACATGGGCACGGACTGCCTGGCGTCCCGGCAGCCCGCACCGGACGGTGCGCGGGATTTCCTGAGCGCGCTACGGGTCGCGGGACCGGGCGGCCGGAGAGTCCGGGTGGCCCGGATCGGTGCCGGGCGCCGGGAATCAGCCCGCGGGCCGGCCGCCGCGGCCACGGCGAGACACAGGCACAGGCGCGGGCGGTTGGCCGTCGTGGGAGGCGCGGTCACGGCCCTGGATCTGACGGCGGCAGGGATCGCCGTCAAGGTGATCGACGGCACAGAAGGCGGAGGAGGCGAAAAGGGCGGACGTGGCACCGTCGGCGCGTCGCACGCGCCGTCATCGGGCCCGAGCCCGTCCGCGCCGTCCCCCGGCGCGTCACCGACGCAGGATGACTACACCACCCGGCTGATCGGATCGCTGCGGTACGACCCCGGCCAGGGCGGCTGTGTGATGGACGGGACCACTCCGCCGCGCCCGGCAGCCGACTACGGCACGCCGCGCGGCCCCTGGAACGCAGAGGCGACTACCTGTCCCGTGCGGAGATCACGGTTCGCGTCGGCCGCTCCGTGGACATGGGGGGCGAACCGACCGTCGTCCACGTGACCGTCCCGAAGGGGGAGGACACCTGCCTGGTGCTGCCCGAGGGCCGTGACCCATGGACCTTCACCTGGCCCGACCAGGTGGTGAAACAACTGCCAAGCGCCGCCGACGACATGGCGGCGGTGGAACTGTTCGGTCCCTGCACGGTGGTGATCGTGCGGGGGAACGTGCAAGGGTGCGACGGCTTCCTGGGCGACATCAAGGGATACGGCGAAGCCTGACGGCGTGCGGTGCTAGTCCATTCCCCGCTCTTCCAGGGCCGACCGCAGGCTACGCAGGGCATAGTACACGCGGGACTTCACGGTGCCCTGGGGGACGCCGAGTTCGTCCGCCGCCTGCTGGGTGGTGTGGTCCGCGAAGAAGGTCGCCTGGAGCACGTCGCGGTGTGCCGGTGACAGCGCTTGCAGGGCGTCGTGCAGCACCATCGACGACAGCATCTGGTCTATGTCGTCGGCCTCGGCGCCCAGTTCGGTCAGCCAGGTGGCTCCGCTGATCTCCGTCGGCCGGGCCATCCGCGTACGGTGCGCGTCTATGACGAGGTTGCGGGCCACCCGGAACATCCAGGGACGTATCGCCATTCCCTCGTCGTCACCGAGGTTCTGCTTGTTCCAGCAGCGCAGCAACGTCTCCTGAATGACGTCCTCCGTGCGGTGGGTGTCCCCGCCCAGCATCCGCAGCACATACGAATAAAGAGCCGGGCCGTGTTCCAGGTAGAGGTTACGAAGCGCCCGTTCTTCCGGGGAGACCGCGCTAGCCGACCCGATGACCGTCACGTTCATGGTGTGCTCCTGCTCCTTGGGATGTCCGGCCCAGTCCACGGGGACTGAGACTGGAGCTCCTGGGGAACGGAGTGTTGCGAGGGGTGTTCCACGTACGTTGGACACTCGTTCTGATACTCGATGGATACGCTGGTGAGAGCCTGTTTACCGGCGAGTATGCAGGGTGTACAACCAAGGGGTAAATCAGACGTACTCCTCAAGTTCCTCCACGTGCCCGCGGATTCGCTCGGCGAGTTCCGCGTGACCGGGGGGCAGTGGGCCGCGCGCCTGCAACCTGTCCCACATGTGCAGCAGTTCGCGCCCGTGGACGAGGGCCGCGACGTCGTCGTCGAGCCGTTGCCAGGCCGCCGCCGCCCGCGCCACCTCCGTCGACGCCCGCTCGTCCGCGGCGCCGCAGCGGATCCGGGCCACCGCCAGGGCCAGCACGGTGGCCTCGCGGTACTCGCCGCGCAGGTACGCCAGGTATGCCTCCACCGAACGCGCCTCCAGGGTGTGCGCGTGCTCGGCGCCGACCGAATCGGTCAGGCTCTCGCGCAGCGCGGTCGCGTCGGCGAACGCCTCGTCGAGCCGGCCGATGGCCGACAACGCGTTGATACGGCCGATGCGTTCGGCGATCTCGGGCGGGAGATCGGTGCCGGCGGCGGAGACCGAGGCGAAGGCGGCGACCGGGGCGTCGGAGTCGGCGCCGGTTCGGTCGCCGCCCGCCGCGTCGTCGCTCACCCCACCCGTGGCGGCCTGCGCGCGGGCCCGCCCGATCGCGGCGGCGAGGGCGGAGACGGGAGCGCGGGCGGGAGCTGGAGCGGCGGGAGCTGGAGCGGATGCGGCCGGGGGTGCGGGGGTGGTTTCGACGACCGGGGGTTCGGGGGCGGCGAGGGCGGTTTCGGCAGCCGGGGGCACGGCGGGCTCGGGAACGCGCTGGGTGACCGGGGGCGCGATCGGCCCGGCGGCGGTCTCGACGACCGGGAACACGGTGGGGGCGGAAACGACGTCGGCGACCGGGAACGCGGTGGGTGCGGGGGCGGCGGTCTCGGTGGTCCGGGGTGCGCCGGGCGGCGGGACGGTGGCGGGGGAACGCCTGGCCGCCACCGGGGTACGGGCGGGAGCCCTGGCAACGAGCAGGGCCGGGGCGGGGCCCGCGGACACGGTCGGGGCCGGTTCCAGATCCACGTCCGGGTCCAGGTGCGGAACCGGGTCCGGGGTCGGGAGCGGGGCCGGTGGTGGGGGTGCCGGGGTCGCGGCGAGCGGTTCGGTGAACGGGGCTTCCGCGGAGGGGATGTCCGCAGAAGGGAACTCCGCAGCGAGTGCTTCCTCGGTCGGGGCGTACGCGGAGGGGCCCTGAACGAAGGGTGCTTCCTCGGAGAAGGACTCCTCGTAGAAGCCTTCCTCGGAGGGGGACTCCTCCGCGAAGGCTTCCTCGGAGGGGGACTCCTCCGCGAAGGCTTGCTCGGAGGGGAACTCCCCCGCGAAGGCTTCCTCAGGAGGGGACACCTCGGCGAAGGCTTCCCCGGAGAAGGACCCCTCGGAGTCGGAGGGGGACACCTCGGCGAAGGATTCCTCGATCGCGTCGTCCCCGGTCGAGCCGTCCTCCACGAAGTCGTCCTCGATCGAGTCGTCCTCGGGAATGAGGACGTGGCTGGAGCCGTCCGGTGCCACCTCAAGGACGAAGTACGAGTCGCCGGGGCCGTCGGTCACGGTCGCCTCCACGGAGGTGCCGTACTCCTGCGCGTACCGCTGCAACTGGTCGAGCACGGCCTCGTGCACGGACTCGTCCGGCTCGGGGACGACGGGATCTCCGTCGATGTCGGCGAGCCCGTCGTCGGAGATGTACACATCGAAGCGGGCCATGGCTGTCCTCCTCATGGGGTGGGGCTCGGGCTGTCGCTGGTGGGCGGAGGAGGCGGGGGAATCGTCGCCCTGGGGTCGAAGGATTCGCCGTCGGTGACACTCGGAGTCGCCCCGTACGGCATGTCGACGATGCCGCCGTACTTGGCGAACTGAGCCCGGATGGCGGCGATGTAGCCCTGCGTGTCGTTCGTCAACGCCACCCCGCCCGCTCCCACGCTGGACGCGTCCATCCCGAGGTGGTAGGCGGCGAGGGTGAGGTCCAGCACGCTGCCGGTGGCCGTCTTGTTGTCGACCCGCTTCTGGTTCTCCTCGGCGAGAGCGCACATGTACCGCGCCTGCGCCATGATCGAGTCCTTGTTGTCCGTGGCGGAGGTCTTGTCGTTGTCGTCGTCGTCCTTGCCGTACTTCTCGAAGATCGCGGGCGGCAGCTGGGAGATGCCCTTCGCGCCGTTGGCGCCGACCATGCTGGAGTTGAAGCCGGACGCGTACTCGATCTGTGAGGCGATGACGATCGGCCCGATCTGGGTGCACTGACCGCCGGCCGTCTCAATGATGTCCTGAAGGTCCGCGGGGACGGAGTCCGGGGCCAGCGCGCCCTTGCCGTCGCCCTGGAAGGCGGTGATCGCCTGGTCGCCCATGTCGTCGTAGTCGTGGTGGCTCCCGCCGCCGCCCCCGAACAGCAGGATCAGCACGACGATCGGCATGAGCAGGATGCCGAGCCCGCAGAAAATGATCACTATGGGAGTCGCTACGACTATGGCCAGGAGGCCGAGACAGCCGCCACCGAGGGCGGTGAGGGCCGAGATGATCAGCGCGATCGGACTCTTCTGTTGCTCGGTACTCATGTGTGTCCGCCTTCCTCCCCTCATCTTTTGAACCGCTGGGGCCGCATCGCCGTTGTGGTGTCGACGGGCTCGAAGAGATCAAACGCAGCTCAGGGCGAAGAAGTTCAAACCGGTGGAAAACAGATGAGCCAGCGCAGCGGAAGCACGAGCGAAGAAGGGGACGGGGCGCACATGGGCACTCCCTCGGCGTCGCCGTCGGGCCCACAGCCATGGGTACGGGGACCGAAGTCCACGCGGCCGGCCGCCGGCGACGGGATGGGGCCGGGGACGGCCCCCGGTGACCCGATGCCCCCGGCCGGACCCGGCGTACCGCCGTCGGGCCGACCCGCCCCCCGCCGTGGACGGCCGGGGGCGGGCCCCGGCGCGCCCGCGGGCCCGTCGTCGGCGGGTGCGCCGTCGGCCGGGGGAACGGCGCCGGTCCGTGGACCCCGACGGACCCCACCCCCCACCCCCACGCCCCGAACCGGCACGCCCGGGGCAGCTCCCCGAGCGGCCGGGCCCCGAGCCGGTGCGCCCGAGGCAGCACCAGCGCCCCGCACCGCACCCCGGCCCGCCGGGCCCCGCTCCCCCCAGCCCACCCGGGCCCAGGGCCGCGGTCCCGCGTCCGCCCCCGTGCGCCGTCCCGCGTCCGCCCCCCGTGCCGCCGAGGCGCCCTGGGACGAACCCCGGCGGCCCAGGCAGACCGGGGCGAAGTCCCGGGGCCGGGACGAGATCGGCTGGGTCAAGGCACACGGCGGTGCCGGTGCGACCACACTCGCCGAACTGCTCGGCGGTATCGACGTGGGCGCCCGCTGGCCGGATCCGGCCAGGGGCGAACCACGCCGGATCGTGCTCGTCGGCCGGACCAGCGCGCAGGGCCTGACATCCGTCTCAATGGCGCTCGGCGCGCTGAACGACGGGAAGGCACCGCAGGGTCTCGACCTGGTGGCCGTGGTCCTGGTCGCCGACACCCCGGGCCGGCTGCCGCTCAGCCTGCTGCGCCGTATCCGGATCATCCGCTCCGCCGCCCACGTGCACCGGGTGCCGTGGATCCCGGCCTGGCGGGTGGGCGGCCGTCCGCGCGCGCTGCCTCGGCAACTCAGCACACTTGCCCACCTGCTGGGCACCGACCTCCGCCCCGAGGGAACCACGTCATGAACCAACTGCTGCTCCACGGCGCCTTCCTGGCCGACGACTTCGACCCCAACGCGGGGGGCGAGACCACCTCCATCCTCGGTGTGCTCGCCTGGTGCGCCTCGGCCGCCGGGGTGGGCGGACTGATCATCGTCGGCATGCAGATGGCCCTCCAGATACGGCGTGGTGAGCCCGGTGAGGGCGGCATGCACTTCCGCGGTGTCCTCTTCGTCACCCTCTCCTGCATCCTCGCCAGCTGCGCCGGTCCGCTCGTCGCGTTCCTCGGCGACCTGGGGCTGCACTGACCCCACCCCCGTGCATGTGCCCGTACCGCTTTCCCCGACCACTCGCCTCACCGCTCCCTGTCCAGCTCCACGCCCGCCGTCCGGCCGGGCGCCGAACTCCCTGGAGATTCCATGTCCCTCGAACTGTTCAACCACGCCGTTCAGCTCGCTGACGTTCCTGACCCGCAGACAGGAGACGCCCCAGGGGAGCTGAAGGACAAGGTCACACTCGTACTCGGCATTCTGGCCTGGGCCGGTACCGCCGCCGGCGTGGCCGGTGTGCTGATCACCGGCTCGATGATGGCCGTCTCCCTGAAGCGCGGCGAGAGTTCGGAGCACATGAGCCGACTCGGCATGGTGCTCGGCGGCTGCGTCCTGGTGGCCACCGCGGGCCCGCTGGTCAACTTCGTCTTCAATTAGACCGGCGGTCGTCCTAAATGTTCCTACGCAGACAGCGGCAGACCGAGGAGCCCGGGCCCTACTGGCGCCAGCGCGGCTGGCAGTTGTCCGCCGGGTTCCTCGCCCTGGTCGTGGTGGTGGGCGCGGTCGTCGCGCTGACCTCCGGCGGTGACGGCAGCGCCGAGGCCGCCGCGCCTTCCCCCGGGCCGTTGTCCGGCGCGCTCACCAAGGACGGCCGCCCCGTGGGCTGCCACACCGACGACAGCGCCGGTGACGCCCTGCCCAAGGCGGCGCCCAAGGACGTCACCTGGCGCACGATCGGCGTCACGCGGGTGCCCGTCTCGGCGACGGCCGGACCGACGCAGACCAAGGGCACACCATGGTGGTGTTTCTCCCACACCGCCATGGGTGCCGTGGTGGCGGCCCACGTCATCACGGCCCAGACGAGCGAACCCGGCTGGCAGACCGTGGTGAAAGAACAACTGGTGGCGGGGTCGGGGCGCGACATGTTCGAGTTCACGCGCGAGATCAGCGGGGATTCGACCTCCCAAGGGGTGGACAAGTCGATGATCGCCTCGTACGCCGGCTTCTCCGTGCTCTCCTGCACGCGCACGGCCGCGAGCGTAAGCCTGCTCATGCGGAACCAGCAGGGCTTCATGTCGACCAGCATCAACCTGCGCTGGGAGAAGGGCGACTGGAAGATCCTCCCCTCCGACAGCGGCTCCCTCTTCTCGAAGCCGCAGTCGGTGCAGAACACCAACGACTATCTCGTCTGGGGGTCCTGACGTGACGTGCAGCTCGGGCAATCCCGTCCTGGACTTTTTCCTGGGCTTCTTCTCGATGCTCACCGACCCCATCGGTGGCATCATGGACATGATCTCCAAGCTCGTCCTGGCCGCCGCGATCTCGGTGTTCGGGGGGTTGGTCAACAGTATTCCGACCCTGACGGGCACGGACTCGTCCAAGGACATCAACAGCGCGTCACAGTGGATCGTGGTCTACCTGGCGGTGGGCTCGCTGGTCTTCGCCGCCTGCCGGATGGCGATCGAGCGACGCGGCGACGCGGGCACGACCGCCCTCAAGGGCATCATGCGCGTCGTCCTCGTCTCCGGCGCCGCCACCACCGTGGTGAGCGCCGCGGCCGGCCTCTCCGACCGTTACTCCCAGTACCTGTTCGACCTGGGTGCGAAGAAGCAGCTGGAGTCCATCGGCAGCTGCTCGTCCGGCGGCATCGACAATGCCTTCCTGATGCTCATACTCGCCCTGCTGCTGCTGCTCGCCGGGATCATCCAGACGATCCTGCTCTACATCCGGCTCGGCGTGATGATCGTGCTGCTGGGCACTCTGCCGCTGGCCGCGGCGGCCTCGATGACCGACTGGGGCTCCGGCTGGTGGCGCAAGCACATCGGCTGGATGGTCGCCTGGCTGTTGTACAAACCCGCGGCGGCTCTCGTGATGTACTCGGGCTCGGTGTTGATATCGAACACGAAGCCCGGCACGGCCAACGCCAGCGAGCGCATCGCCGGCATCGGCGTCATGCTGCTGTCCGCCGTCGCCCTGCCCGCGCTGCTCAAACTCATCGTGCCCGCCACCGCGGCCCTCGGCGGCGGCGGTTCCATGTCCGGGATGTCGCAGGCCGGCAGCGCGCTGGCCTCCGGTGCCCGCTCGATCGGCGGCGGCAGCGGCAGCGGCGGCAGCGGCGGCCGGGGCAGCATGGGCCCGAGCGGCGCGTCCGGCACGGCCGGTGGCAGCGGCTCCAGCGGTTCCGGCGGTTCGTCCGGCGGGAGCGGCCCGAGCGGTGCCGTCGGCAAGGCCGCGGCGGCGCGGACCGGCGGCGCGGGCGCGACCGGCGCCTCGGGTTCCGGCGCGGGCGGCGGATCGGCAGCGAGCGGAGCCGGCCGGGCGGCCGGTGCGGCCGGGCCCGCGATCACCGCGGCGGCGACCGTGGCGAAGGTCGTGAAGGACACCGCGGTCTCCGGGGTGAGCGGGGCCAACGGCGATGCGGGGTGGAACAAGTGACCGCGTCGCAGACGTTGACCCGTACGGCGTCCGGCTGCTCGCCGCAGGACGCCGACGGCGATCGGAGGCACCACCCCTGATCCCTGGACGACGGTGGCCACGCCCGGCACCCGAACTCGACGGCAGCGTGCCCACTCGGCACCCGTACGTCGCCGCCGTCCCCCGGCCGACCGCCGGACTCCCCTTCCCCCGGGGGGAGTCCGGCGGTCTCGTCCGCCCTCCCTTATCCACCGTCACCCTCGCCGTCCTCCCCTCCCCCATGAAAGGAGACCGACCTCATGTCCACGGAATCCGCTACCCATCCGACCTACGGGAACTGGCGCAGGCCAAGGCGGCCGGGGCTCGGCCCGCTCGGGCTCGTCGGCACCTTCGGCGTCTTCGGCGGGCTCGTCATCGTCCTGCTGGCGTCGCTGGTCTCGCTGTTCCTCGCGCTGTTCATCCTGGTCCCCCTCGTCATCGCCCTGGCGCCGCTCACCATCCGCACCCAGGACGGCCGCAACATCTACCAGCTGATCACGCTGCGTATCGGCTGGCGCAACCGCAAGGCCAAGGGCTCGCACCTGTACGTGTCCGGTCCGCTGTCCTCCCGGCCGGGCGGCCGGTTCCGGCCACCGGGCCTGCTCAACAAGGTCACCTCCTCGGAGGGCCGGGACGCCTACGACCGGCCGTTCGGCGTGCTGCACCACCCGGCCCGCAACCTGTACACGATCGTCCTGGGCTGTGACCCCGACGGCGGTTCGCTCGTCGACCCGGACCAGGTCGACGTGTGGGTGGCGCTGTGGGGCGAGTGGCTGGCCCGGCTGGCCCACGAACCCGGGCTGCGCGGCGCCTCCGTGATCGTGGAGACCGCCCCCGACCCGGGCACCACGCTCGCCCACGAAGTGCTGCCCCGGATCCGCGAGGACGCCCCGGCCGCCGCCCGCGCCGTGATGGAGGAGGTCGTCGAGCGCTACCCGCACGCCTCCTCCGAGATGCACACCTACGTCACCCTCACCTACGGGGTGCCCGCCGGGCAGCGCCGCAAGAAGGACGACGTGATCGCCGACCTCGCCATCCGCATCCCGGGCCTGCTCAGCGGGCTCATCTCGGCGGGCGGCGGAGCCGCGTACCCGCTGTCGGCGGAGCGGATCGCCGAGGTCGTCCGCGTCGCCTACGATCCGGCCGTCGCCGCCGACGTCCTCAACGCCCGTGCCGAGCACGGCGGAACGGGCCTGGAGTGGGAGGACGCCGGACCGGCCGCCGCCGTCGAGACCGTCGGCAGCTACCAGCACGACTCGGGGGTGTCCCGGACCTGGCTGCTGACGCTGGCGCCGCGCGGCACCGTACGGTCCTCGGTGCTGCGCGGCCTGCTGGAGGCCGCCCCGGGCACCCGCCGCAAGCGGGTCGCGCTGCTGTACCGGCCCATCGACGCGGCCACCTCGGCCCGCATCGTCGAGTCGGACCGGCGCAGCGCCCAGTTCATGGCGACGTCCGGCAAGGGCATGGTCCAGGCCCGCGCGGCCTCCGAGGTACGGGCGGCGGAGCAGACCGCGGCCGAGGAGGCGGCCGGCGCCGGTCTGGTGGAGTTCTCGCTGATGCTGACCGTGACCGTCGACGAGATGAGCGAAATGGCCGACGCGAGCGTCGCCATCCGCAACCTGACCGCGGCCTCCCGGGTGATGATGCGGCCCGCCGACCGGATGCAGGCGGCGGCGTTCTCCTGCACCCTGCCCGCCGGGATCCTCCCGTGGGAGCAGACCCTCATCCCGCACGAGATCCAGGAGGCGCTGTGAGCCGGCGCAGCGACCAGAAGAAAGCCGAACGCGAGGACCGGCTGGCCGAGCAGCGGGCACGCAGCGTGCTCACCGCGGAGCGGTCCGGTCAGGACCCGTCCTGGCTGGAACAGGACGTCAAGAACGGCAAGGGCAGCGGGTCCAAGGCGAAGCAGAGCGCCAAGGGGAACGCCGGCGGCAAGCAGAAGAAGCCGTCCCGCCCGAGGGAACCGTACGTCCCGCCGCGCGGCTGGAACGGGGTGGGTGGCGGACGCGTCGGCTTCATGGACCCGCCGACCATGTGGCGGGCCACCACCGTGCAGGCGTGCGGCATGTGGCCGTTCGCCGCCGGTTCCGGCTCGCCCATGACCGGAGTGCCGCTCGGGCAGCACCTGTTCACCGGCGCCACCGTCTGCGGCGACCCGCTGAGCTGGTTCACCCGGGCCCGTTACATCTCCAACCCGTCGCTGTTCATGCTCGGCATGCCGGGCCTCGGCAAGTCCACCCTGATCAACCGGATGCTGATCGGTCTGGCCGCGACCGGTGTGGTCCCGCTGGTCCTCGGCGACCTCAAGCCCGACTACGCCGACACCGTCCGCGCGCTCGGCGGCCAGGTGATCTCCATCGGCCGCGGCCGGGGCGGCATCAACGTCCTGGACCCGGGCGCGATGGGCGCGGCGGCGGCCAGGATCGGCGGCGAGGCGGGCGAGGTCCTGAAGGCCGAGACGCACGGCCGTGTGCTGAACATGGTGGCCGCGCTGATCACCATCGTGCGCGGGCGGCCCATGGACGACCACGAGCAGTCCGTGCTCTCCGCCGTCCTGCACCATCTGCGCGAGCGCACCCCCGCCGGTCACGCACCGCTGCTGCCGGATCTGCTGCGGGTCCTCACCGAGGGCCCCGACCGGGTGCGTGCCGTCACCCTGGACCGCGGGTCCGACACCCGCTACCGGGACGCCGTCGACCCGCTGCACCGCTCCCTGCTGGGCATCCTGGACGGGCCGCTGGGCGACACCTTCGCCTCCCCGACGTCCACCCGCATCGACCTGAACTCGCCCGCCGTGTGCATCGACATCTCCGGGATCGGTGAGGCGGACACCCAGCTGACCGCCGCGGCGATGCTCGCCGCCTGGTCGGACGGGCTCGGCACGGTGGCCGCCTCGCACGCCCTCGCGGACGCCGGACTCACGCCCCGGCGCTGGTTCTTCACCGTCCTCGACGAGCTGTGGCGTCCGCTGCGTGCCGCCTCCGGCATCGTCGACCGCATCGACGCGCTCACCCGGCTCAACCGGTCCCTCGGTCTCGGCGACGCCAAGATCACCCACACCCTGAAGGACGCGGAGGCCCTGGGCACCGACTCCGACCGGGCCAAGGCGCGCGGTTTCGTGGAGCGGGCCGGGATGGTGGTCTGCGCCGGACTGCCGAAGACCGAGATGGAGGACCTGGGCCGGGTGGTGGGACTGTCCCGGCGGGAGATCGAACTGGTCTCGTCGTGGTCCTCGCCGCCCGGCTGGAGCATGACGGGCGAGAACGAGGAACCGCCGGGCCGGGGCCGCTTCCTCATCAAGGTCGGTGGCCGGCCCGGCATCCCCATCAAGGTCGCCATCACCGACGCGGAACGCGACCTGCACAACACCAACACCCGCTGGACACCCAACGACGCGGAGGACGCGGGAGGGTCCGCGGCGGCCCTGGCCGAGCAGGTCAAGCGGATCGCCGAACTGGGTGCGGTCCCGGGTCTGCCCGAAGGCTTCGACCTGAGCGGGCTGCCCGACGCCGCCAGGGCCGCGGATCTCGGCGCACTGCCCGGAGCCCCCGGCTACGGCACGCGCCCCGGCACACCCGGCGCACCCGCGACCCCGGCGAGCCAGCCGAGCAAGCGCAGGAGGACCACATGAGCGGGCGTCCCGGCGGCGGCATGGACTCCCAGGTCTCCTGGGCGATCGTCGCTCTCTTCGGGGCCGTCCTCAGCCTGTTCACCCTCGTGTGGGCAGGCGGCACCCTGGGCGCCGGCATCACCGGCCACGGCTGGCACGCCCCGCCGTACTCGCTGTCCACCCTGGGTGGCCTGGCCGGCGGCGACACGGCCGGGCTCTGGCCCGGCGCCCCGGCAGCCGCCGTCTACGGGGGCATGCTCGGCATGCTGGCGCTCCTTGCCGTCCCCGCCGCCTTCGTCGTCCGGTTCTTCATCGCCCGCGCGGGCAACAGCGCCACCAGGAGCCTGGCCGGCCGCCGTGAGATGGCCGCCATGTGCCCCAAGGGCATCGAGGCCCGCGCCCGTGATCTGCGCCCCACCCTCAAGGGCCGCGGCCAGTTGCACCCGGACGAGACCGGCAACCTCCTCGGCGACCTCGAACCCCGCGGCCCGGAACTGCGCAGCAGTTACGAGGACGTGGAACTGGACCTGATGGCGCCCCGCGCGGGCAAGTCCACCGGTATCGCCGTGCCCCGCGTGCTGCGCGCGCAGGGCGCGGTCCTGCTCACCTCCAACAAGTCCGACGTGTACTCCGTCACCCGCGCCGAACGCGAGAAGGCCGGCAAGGTGTGGACGTTCGACCCGCAGGGCATCGCCCACACCCCGCGTGAGATGTGGTGGAACCTGCTCGGCGAGTGCCACACCATCGAGGCGGCCCGCCGGCTCGCGGGCCACTTCGTGGCCTCGGTCAACGACGACACCGCGAAGAAGGACTTCTGGATCTCGGCCGCCCAGAACACCCTCACGGCGCTGTTCCTGGCCGCCGCCCGGGGCGGCGCCTCGGTCCAGCACCTGCTCGGCTGGCTCGCCGACCCCGCCGACCGGATGCCGATCGACCTGCTGCGCGACGCCGGTCTGGTCGCGATGGCCGAGCAGTTGCAGGGCACCATCCGGGGCGCGGTGGAGACCCGGGACGGCATCTACGAGACGGCCCGGCAGACCGTCTCCTGCCTCCTCGACCCCGAGATCCTCGGGTGGGTCACGCCCGACCCCGACACCCCCGAGTTCCGCCCCGACCAGCATGTCCTCGGCAAGGACACCCTCTACCTCCTCTCGAAGGACGGCGGTGGATCCGCGGCCGGGGTCATCGCGGGCATCGCGGACGCGACGATGCGGGCGGGCGTGGTCGCCGCCGAGCGCATGGGCGGCCGGCTCGACCCGCCGCTGACCGCGGTCCTCGACGAGGCGGCCAACGTGTGCCGCATCTCCGACCTGCCCGACCTCTACTCGCACTTCGGTTCCCGCGGCATCAACGTGGTGACCCTGTTGCAGAGTTACCGGCAGGGCGCGCGGGTGTGGGGCGAGATCGGGATGGACGCGCTGTGGAGCGCGGCGACCGTGAAGCTGCTCGGCGCGGGCCTCGACGACGCCGACTTCGTGCAGAAGATCTCCACGCTGGTCGGCCAGCACGACGTCAAGACCCCGAGCATCTCCCGCAGCAAGGACGGCACGTCCCGCTCGTACTCCTACCGCCAGGAGGCCGTGCTGCCCCCGGACCGCATCCGTGCCCTGCCCAAGGGCACCGCGCTGCTGCTCGCGACCGGCGTCAAGCCCGCCTTGATCAAGCTGCGCCCCTGGTACAAGGAGCCCGGTGCCGACGCCATCTCGGCGCAGGCGAAGGCGGAGGCGGCGGCCATCACCGAACGGGCCGCACGCCGGCTGATGGGTCCGGGCATGAGCCCGGACCCGGGCACGGGCGTGAGCTTCGACAAGCCGGGCCCGGCCGAGTGGGACGGCGCACCCGCCTGACCGAACGCGGCGGACGCGCCCGCCCGCACGCGCGGGCATGCGTGGCGGACGCGCCCGCCCGTAGCCGCAAGCGTGCGGCGGGCGCGCCTGCTCGTACGCGCAAGGGTGATCGGCGTCCACGCCCGCCGGCCCGACCCGGACGCGGGCGCCCGCCGGTCGCCGTAGGCGACCAGGTCTCAGTGGGCGACCGCGACCGCGGTGCCGAACATCACGGTCGAGGTGAAGAACCAGCCGAACGACGGTGCCAGCAGATGGCACACGTTCCACAGCCGGGCGTCGGTGGGCTGGTCCCGCCGGTACACCACCGGCACGCTCCGGCCGACCCGCGGCAGCCCGCACAGCGGCCCGTACTTCCCCGGGTCGAGGAGAAGGTCACGTCCGAAGTGGTCGGAGAACCGTACGAGCCCGCCGATCCGCCGGTCGGCGGGTGCCCGGGGCGTCACGACCCCCATGACCCGCAGTCCCCGCGCCCACAGGCGCACCGCCGCCAGCACCGCCCTGAGGGCGGCCACCAGGGAGCCGACGCCGAAACCGATGACGAGCGCCTGAAGCACCACATCCGACAACATACCGCTCCCTCACCGGCCGACGACCTTGTAGTCACAACGGAAACGCACACCACTCCGGTTCACACTCGTCCCATTCGCCCCTGCCTGCCTTGAACCACGGCGGTTCGCATCCCGTTGTGAGGATGCCCCCTGCCGCCGCCTGACATGCGGCGCCCATGAGAGGAGCCCCTGGCCCCGATGACACGGACCCCGCGCGTACCAGGCCGCCGGACGATGGTGGCCGTCGCCCTCGCCTGTACGGTGACGGCGACGGTCCAGCAGCAGCCTGCCCGTGCCGAGCCGACGACGCTGGCCGAGGTACAGGCCGAACTGGACCGGCTCTACCACGACGCCGAGGTCGCCACCGACAAGTACAACGCCGCGAACGAGAAGGTGACCGCGCAGCAGAAAAGCGTGAACAGGCTCACGACACAGATCGACGCGGCCGAGAAGAAACTGACCCAGCTCACCTCGCTCGCCGGGTCCGCGGCCCGCGCCCAGTACCGGGGCGGCGGCCTGCCCGCCGAGGCGCAGTTCCTCCTCTCCCCCGACCCCGCGCTGGCCCTGGACACCGCCGCCATGACCCGCCAGGCGCAGCTGACCACCCAGAACGTGCTGACCGCGCTGACCGAGACCCGCGAGGAGCTGACCACCCGCAAGGCCGACGCGTCGGACCAACTGCGGCGCCTGACGGAGAGCCGCAAGGCCAAGGCGGCCGAACGCAAGACGATCGAGAAGCGCATCGACGACGCCCGGCAGCTGGAGGCCCTCCTCTCGGCCCAGCAGCGCCGCGACCTGGAGGCGCTGGACCGGAAGACCGCCGGCGACTCCCAGGACAAGTGGGAGAGCACCGGCATCCTCAAGAAGGTCGGCACCGAGGCCAGCGCCGCCGGCCGCAAGGCCATCGCCTTCGCCACCAGCCAGATCGGCAAGCCGTACGTCTGGGGCGCCCAGGGCCCCAACTCCTTCGACTGCTCCGGGCTCACCTCCCAGGCGTGGCTGGCCGCGGGCATCCCGATCCCGCGCACCTCCCAGGAACAGTGGCGCCAGCTCAAGCACGTCCCTGTCGAGAGCATGCGCCCCGGCGACCTGATCATCTACTTCTCCGGCGCCACCCATGTCGCCCTCTACATAGGCGACGGCCAGATCATCCACGCCCCCAGGCCCGGACGCTGGGTGACGGTGGCACCGGCGGGGTCGATGGCGATCCTCGGGGTGGTACGGCCGGATGCATGAGGGTGGCGCCGTCGGCTCCGCCCTTCTCCGGTGCGCCGCGGAGCACCTCGCGCATAGATATCGAACGATTCAAGAAAATGATATCGTTCCGATGCAATCACCTGAGTCAAGGAGGCCGCCTGCATGTCTCGTACTGTGATTGACCTCGACGACGAGGCCACTGCCGAACTGATGGCGCTCTACAACATCAAAAGCAAGGCCGCAGCCGTCAGGCGCGCCATAGACGAGGCTGTCAAACTCCATCGTCGACTGGCGTTCATGGACGCCATCGACAGCGGGGAAATCGACCTGACGTACGACGCGCGGAAAGCCGGCTGATCTGTGCGCTACCTGATCGACAAGTCGGCTCTGGCCCGCCGCACAAAACCGGCTGTCCGAGGCGTCTTGGACCCACTGGTTCAACGTGGTCTCCTCGCAGTGACCGGAGCGGTGGAGATCGAGATCCTGTACTCGGCGCGCAACCCGGAGGAGGCCGGGAAACTCCGCTACTGGCTCGCCGGATTCGATCACTTGCCTTGCCCGGATGAATGCTGGGACCGAGCCAAAGAGGTTCAGGCCCGGGCCACTCGCACAGGAAACCACCGAGCGTTGTCGATGGCGGATCTACTGATCGCAGCCACTGCTGAACGTCACCGCGTTCCTGTCCTGCATTACGACGAGGACTATGAGCAGATCGCCAACATCACTGGCCAGGCTCACGAGTGGGTTGTGCCGGCCGGTACCGCTGACTGAGCGGCGAGCCTCACGTCCTGGCCGTCGGCAACCGGCGCGACGTCTGTCGATGGCTTCCCTGAGACGCCCGAGTTGTCGGGTCTGCTGCGGACGCCCGGGTGCGACACCGTAGGGAAGGGCGGAGCCTACCCCCATCGGAGCTGCCCGAGTGGGAGTAGGCGTTGCGATCCTTGGGTGCGGCGCGCTGTCGACATCCCGCCCCACGAGCAACGAGAACGACCACTACGCGCGGTCCCGGCCCCCGGTGAACGGAGCTGACCGGACCCGGGCACCGCGGCCGTCGGGCGGGCAATTCACCAGAGCGCCTTCGCCACCGGCCGAATCACTAGCGACTCGGACCCTGGGAGGTGTTCCTCTGGCGGTGCTCACTCCTCGCCGATTGGCGGCGCTGAGGCTGCCGTCCATCGGGCGTCCCGCTGGTCCACTGGGGGTTCTGCCCCTCACGCGCGTAACGAGCCGTCAGCGAGTTCTGCGGTGCCGCGTCCGTGGGCGAGTGCTGATCCGACGACGTCCCCGACCCCGAAGACACGAACGGGGTCGTGGTGCCGAAGCCCTCCCGAATGGACGTCAACGGTGCAACGCCCGCGTCCCGCCGGTGGTACGTGGGCCTGCGTTGGGTGGTGGTGTCGACGCCCGGCGGCTGGAACGTCGTGCTGCGGCTGAGAGAGAGGTCTTGGTCGTACGGCGTCTGCACCGGCGTCTGTCCCCATCCGAGGAGCGGGTCATTGGGGCGCAGCGTCCAGTTGTTGACGGCCTTCGCGTGGGCCGCCTTCTGCTCCTGGTGCGACGGCCCGATCGCGAGGGCGGCAGTCGCCGCGGCTTTCTCCACCAGACCGGCGTATGGTTCCACCACCCCGCCAGCCAGGTTCGTGGCTCCCGCCCCGAAGTTCACAGCCTGCGTCGCCGACCTCAACGCGTCTCCGGCCATATCCCAGCTGATTCCCTCCTCCCTGAAGGTCTGGAGAGCGGACTTCACGTTGTCGTGCACGTCCGCGGATTGCGTGGCCAAATGGATGCCCTGGCCGACCTTTCTGGCAATCTTCCCACCGGCCTTGATCATCGGGTCGGCGGAGAGATTCTCGGCCGCCGTGCCTCCCAGGACGATTAAGGAGGCGGTGACCTTGGCGTATCTGATGACGTCCTTGCGGTTCTCCGCCACCCATTGCTTCTGCTGTTCCCACCACGTCTGCACCTGCCAGCCGTCCCGGCCACCAGGGAAGACGGCGTAGGAGGTGTTGTCGCTCGGGTCCTGGAAGAGCACGGGCTGGTTGGCGGAATCAGGGGTGGACGTGAAGCTGGGAGCTCCCTGTGAAGATCCGGAGGAGGAGCGTCCTCCCCCTTCCAATCGCCTTAAGTCAGATTCCCATTCCCTTTCGGATCTTTCCGGCATGTCCGAGTCCTTCCCGTAGCAGGAATTGCTTGGCGGCGAACTCAACGGAACAGGAACGCGGACGGTTCAAGCTTCAAGCGGGCCGGGTTCAGCGCCTGACGCCCCCGGGCGCAGACCGAGGCGGCGCAGACCGAGGCGGCGGGGGCGGAGGCGGCGGAGGCGGGGGCGGTCCGAACGGGTCGACGGCGTCGACGGGAGGTGTCTCCTTGCCGCGGTGCATACCGGGCTTGCAGCCGGCGAAGGGGCCCTGCGGGTCGCGCAGGGTGCCCATGACCGGTGACAGGTGGTCGCGGTGCCACATGGCGGGGCCGCTCGGCGTGGAGCCCGGACCGGTCAGTTCGCCCCAGGCCAGCCAGAGACCGTGGAGCTGGGCGACGGCTTCGGGGTGTTCCCACCAGCGGGCGCACCAGGGTGCGGTGGAGCTGACCTCCCTGCCGTAGACCGGCAGCAGCACATGGTGGGTCCACAGGGTCAGCTGACGCAGCGCCTGCACATACTCGGGACCCTCCTTGTAGAGGATGAACAGCGGCGGCGGGAGGGGTTCCTGCGGCGGAGCGGGATTCCCCGTCCCGGCGCCGGGATCCGCACCGCGGGGGGCGTCCCGCCCGGCCTCGGTGGCTTCGGGGTTCTGCGTCGACATGGCTGGAAGGGTCCTCCGTAGGTCGGGCTCACTTGGCGGTTTCGGTCGTCAGGCGGTGTGCTGCGCCGCCCGGCCGTGGAGCACAACGGAGGGGCGGCGGAGGGGGTTCAGCGCGGAGCCGGACGAACGGGTCACCGCGCGGGGGCCTGATTTCTCGCGGCCATCTTTGTGGGGTGCCAGGGATTGTTCGAACCCAGCTCTTTATCGGGCGTCTGGGACTGGGTGGTACGCGCCGTCGTCGCCGGGTGCTGCTGGTTGGCGATCCGCACTGCATCCGAGCCGACCAGGGATTGCGGGAAATCGTATGCGCGTTGGTCGGGGCTCACCCGGGGGGTGGTGTTTCCGGCGGCGGGCTGTTGCAGCTGATCGACCTTGGCCTCACGAAGCGCGTTCAATGCGTGAGCGTCAACGGTCCTACCGTCTCTCGGACCCGACATACGGGCTCTGGGATCGCCCACTTGCCGGCTTCCCGACACGGGCTTGCTGATGCCACCCCGGGCGTTTATCCGCCCGGTGCTGTTCGGCTGCCTGGTCGAGGCGGCCCGACTTCTCGCCGTGGACTCCTGCCCCCGCGCCGCGCTCCTCTCGTTCGTCGACTGCGCGGGATCGCGGAGGGCGCCGCGGGCCGCGGCATTACCTCGGGAACCGTTGCGCCATGCCTCCCGGGATTCGGCATTGGCGACAATCGCCTTGACCAACGGCATGCGTTCCGGTGATTTCCTGAACTCTCCGTGCAACTGCTTGTCGGCCTTGAGCTGGCGCAGCACCTCGTCCTCAAATGCCTCACGCTGGCCGGGATCAAATCGTGTGATCGCCTCGCGAATGTAGTGCAGCGCTTCGGCCGACGACATCTCGGCAGTGTGCTGCTGGCCGGGCGCGTAACCACCCTGACCGGGCCCGTACCCGCCTTGGTTCACCGGACCGCCCTCGAACGAGGCGGCTCCCGACCGTGGCCGACGGCCCATGAGTTCGCGGATCGCGTCCAGCAGCATCCGCGCCAGGTCGTCGAACGTCGACTGCTGGCGATTGCGATGCTCGGACTCGGCCCTGAGCACATCACGCGCCATCGCTCGGCGCTGTGCGTCGTTCACCTGCACGGTGTTCGCCTGCTCGGTGCCCTGGGGATACGGGTCGTCGGTCGCCATGGTCGCCCTCTCTCCTCGATACTCTCGCGGCCGGTTCCGGTGCATCGGCCTCTTGCGTCACGTCTGCCGACACGGGACACGACGGATGGCGCGGGCGAACGGTTCAACCACGGCCCTCTGCTCACGGCTGAACCCCGAACCGAGGCGGTGCCGTTGTAATGCCCAAGGGCGTTCATCGGGCGCACCAGGGCAGACAAAGAAAGGACCGGACATGGACAATCGTCCAAGTAAGGGTGCCTCGGACGACTACTTGCGTCTGAACCAAGGCACGGGCAGGCCCTCGTACAACTACTCCCAGAGCACACAGCAGCCGGAGGAAAGTGTCCGCTCCAACAGCAGCGGGCAGCAATCTCCGCCCGCCTACGAGTCTCCGACTCCCTTCTACCCGGGAAATTTCAGGGACGCGCGCAGCGACACGGCCTACGGCTACCCGTCCGCGCTCGATCGAGCAGAGACCCAGATCCCCGAGGACTCCATCGACCGCGGCTTCGCCGCCCGCCGCTATCACAGTGATGACGCCAACCACCCCCAGTTCGGCATCCCCGCCGACCAGGCATGGTTGAACAGGGGAATGACCGGGAGCCCGACGGCCATGTCACCGGGGTGGGCCACCCCGCCCCCGGCCAATCAGGACGTGGCCCGCGCCCTGCGCGACAGCCAGCCGTTCCAACGGCCCGTCACCGCCGACCGGAGGGCGCACTCCGACCAGCCGCAGGGCCACCAGAACCGAAAGGCGACGCAGCACAAACCCAAGACCCGATAAACCCACCCCTTCCACAGTCACACCCGGAAACGGTGAACCATCCGCCCCTCGCATCCGTCGTGCCTGCGCGGGCGGTGTCCCATCGGACCAGCCGGCCCGCGCAAGCTCGACCGAGAGGCATTCCATGCGCAGACGCACCTCCTTTCTTCTGGCCTTTTTACTGGTCATAGTCGGTGTTTCCGGTACCACGTGGGCCATCCAGTCCCAGCGCTCGGACAACACCAAGATCAACAGCAAGTCGGCCGCCGACGTCGGCGGTGCCGACCACACCGTCACGTTCGAGAACAGGACGGACGGCCGCATCTGGGTCGGCAGCACCGTCAACGCCGACGGCTCGGCCGCGATCACCGGGCTGCCCACGCTGGAGCCGGGCCAGTCCGCCACCATCACCATCCCCGAGCACGCCGGTGCCGGGCACTGGCGCGGCACCTTCTTCGCCCGGCAGGGCTGCGCGGGCGAATCGGGCAGCACGTTCCACTGCGCGGTCGGTGACTGCGGGCCGTTCGTCGACCACTGTTCCACGGGTGAACAGCCCACCGGTCTGGCCGAGTTCAACTTCGACCCGGCCGACTCGCTGGCGCCCTGGTACGACGTCAGCTACGTCAACGCCGTCGCCACGCCCGTCACCATCACGCCCAACGACGTCCCCGTGCCCGAAACCGGCTCGTGTGCGCAGGCGGGCTGTGCGGACGATCTGCTGTCGAGCTGCCCGGCGGACAACCTCCAGAAGGACGGCTCGGGCAAGCCGCTGGTGTGCGTCAACCCCAACCGGGACGCCAAGACGCCCTACAGCGACAACGTCAACCAGAAGTGCCCGAAGGCGTACGCCTGGTCCAAGCAGGACGCCGAGCAGGGCAACAAGGTCATGTACCAGTGCACCCAGTGCAACGGCATGACCGTCGCCTTCGGCAACGGCTCCACGCAACCGCCCGCCGAATCGGATCCGCCGGCGCAGCAGCCGGCCCCCCCGGCGCAGCCGGTGAACTCCGGCCGCAAGGGCATCAGCCTGAACCCGGTCGACGGCGCCTCCGAGGCGCTCGCCGACTCCAAGGCGTCCTGGTACTACAACTGGGACGCCGCTCCGGGTCCGGTCACGGCGCCCCCGGGTGTCGAGTTCGTCCCGATGATCTGGGGCGAGGGCTCCATCGTCGACGCCAAACTGGGCCAGGCGAACAAGTACGGCAAGGAACTGCTCGGCTTCAACGAGCCGGACAATCCCGGGCAGTCCAACCTGACGGTCGACAGGGCTCTGACCCTGTGGGGCTGGATGTCGATCACCCACATGCGGCTCGGCGCGCCGGCCGTCTCCTACGGCGCTGACGTGCCCGGGGGCTGGCTGGACCAGTTCATGCAGGGAGTGCAGCAGCGCGGTCTGCCCCAGGTCGACTTCATCCCGTTGCACTGGTACGGCGGGGACTTCGGGCCTGACGCGACCAACCAGCTGCGCGATTATCTGCAAAGGGTCTGGGACCGGTACCACAAGCCGATCTGGCTGACCGAGTACGGTCTGACCGACTTCTCCTCAGGGACTCCTCGCTACCCCAGCGAGCAGCAGCAGGTCGACTTCATCAAGTCGTCGACGCAGATGCTGGACAGTCTGCCCTTCGTCGAGCGCTACGCGTGGTTCACGCTGTCCACCCAGACCGCCCCGACCGGTCTGTACAACGGAACGACCCCGAACGCCAGCGGCCAGGCATACCGCGACGCGAACTGAGTCGAAGGCTGAACGCCTTCAGCCCATGTGCGGGGCGGCCCTCGGCCCAGTAACTCGCCGTGACCCATCCAGGGTCACGGCGAGTTTGCATTCGGGGGAAATCAATTGGGAGACAAAACCTCGGGAATTGAACCGTTTCCCCGCCGGTCCCGTTGCCCTTCGCGTGGTCTGCCTCGGCAGACCCGACGGGGGAGATCGACCGGGAAGGTCAGGAGGAAATGGGCATGAACCGGGACGAAGAAACAGGTGAACCCATCATGAAAGGCGGCCACGATCCGGGCGGGGAACCCGTGGACCTCGACAAGTCGGCATCCGCCGGAGAGGCGTCCGCACCGATCCCCCACTTCGCGGTGGTCGTCTCCGGCGACGGCTCCGCCGCCATCAACGGCGAACCCGTGCCGACGGCGGACGGCGAGTCGGCCGACACCGCGATCCTCGACGCGCTGCACCGCCACGCGCAGGACCGCGGCACCACAGTGACGGCGGCCATCTCCGACCCTTCGGCGGGCTACGTCGGCTACGTCGAGGTAGCCCCCGACGGTTCGAGCAGGCTGCTGGAGCAGCACGAGGAACCGCATCCGGAACCGGACCAGCCGTCCGGCCACACCATGGCACCGCCGGCACCGCCGGCACCGGACGTGGATCCGGCGGCGCCCGAGTACGGGCACGGGGACGCGGACGCGGACGCGGAGAGCAACGGGTACGCGGACGGGGACGCGGAGGGAGAGGAATACCGGGGCGAGGAGGAGTACGAGGACGCGGAGGACGACGAGTACGAGGGCGAGTACGAGGGCGAGTACGCGGGCGCCTACGACGCCTCGGCCGAGGGCGAGGACGCGCGGGCCGCGCACGCCGGTCCGGGGCCGGACGAGCACGCCGAGGGGGGACTGGCCGACGACGACTACGGCCTTCTCAGCGACGACGACCCCCGTGCCGATGCCCCCGGCTACGAACGGGCCGAGGACGGCCCCGACGGCCAGGACTACTTCGCCGACCTCTCCAAGCCGGGCGATCCCGCCCACCAGAGCGACCTCGGCCTCGACCCCGATGACCTGAACGATCCGAGTGATCCGCACGGTCCCGGCGACCTCGACGACGGCTTCCGCCACGAGCACGAGCACGAGAACGAGCACGAGGACGAGGACGAGTACGAATACGAGAACGAGCACGAGAACGAGAACAACGAGTACGGGGACAAGGAGAAGTACGGGGACGAGTACGGGGACAAGGACGAGTACGAGGACGAGGCGGCGTACGCGCTGCCGGAGCCCACGGGGTCGCCCTTCGAGCCCCGCGTCACCATTCCGACGCCGGGGGCGGTACGTGACCTGGACCCGGAGCCGGACCCGGAGCCGGAGTCCGAGCTGCGGTCCGAGGCGGAGTCAGGTCCGAAGTTCCGCCGCAGCAGCAACACGCGGCAGTCGGACGACGAGTACACGCCGCCCGGCCTGCTCAACCGGCCCCTGGTCGTCGGTCCGGTGGCACTCATCGTGGCCGCCCTCGTCATCGTCCCGCTCGTGATCCTGGGCAGCGGCGGATCGGGCGGCGGGAACCAGAAGCAGACCGCGAGTTCCAACGACGAGTCGTACAGCCCCACTCCGGGCGGAACGCCGACGGCCACCGCGTCCCCGTTCATGTTCACCCCGGCGCCGACGCCCCCGGCCACGGCCACGGCCACGCCCACCAAGCCGAAGGCCAAGTCCACGCCCAAGACCGCGCCGGGCCCCGGTACGGTCACCGTGACCGCCCAGGCCCCGCGCGTCACCAAGACCGTGATCGCGGCTCCCCCGCAGGACACCGCCGCCGACGCCGTGAAGCGGCTCGCCCGGAACGACCCCTCGGGACGGCACATCTGCTATCGCGCGTACGTCGGAAGCGGCTGGCAGAAGCCGGTGTGCGACGGGACGATGGCCGGCACGACGGGCAGGAACCTGGCGATCAAGGCCCTCAACATCTCGACGTACGGTGTCTCCGGCTCGGCCGCGAACGCCTTCCTGCACGACCCGAAGTCGACCAACGGCCAGGGCCACTGGCAGCCGAACTGGACGGCCGTCACCGGCAGCGGCAAGGACTTCTACATCGGCAGCGGGAAGAAGAGCGCCCCCTACATGACGGGCTTCGCCATCAACGTCGGCAGCGGCCAGGTCTGCCAGGTCGTCCACCTCCGTGGCGGCAACTGGGGAGACCAGTACTGCAAGAACGCGCGCCCCGATTACAACTTCGGCGGCACCCTCGACAACAACGTATGGCTGGAGGCCGTCAAGTTCACGGTGTGACCGGAACGGTCACAGCAGGACGATCGCCACTCCGAAGGACAGGAAGATCGCCGAACCGGCCAGCAGGAACACCACCGGGCCCGTCATGTGGCGCCACATCAGCACCCGGGCGGCCTGGGAGTCGTGGGCCAGGTAGACCACCGGGACCTCCCGGCCGGTCGGCAGATTCATCCCGCTGCCCCGCATCCGCGTGGTGAACTCCACGCGGTGGCCGCGCCGGTCGGCGAAGGCGATGACGGGTGCCCAGGTGGGGCCCGAGTCGCCGCTGCGCACCCGGACGTTGTCGACGACGACGCCCCGTGTGCGTATGCCGTGCCGGCGCAGCCGCCGTACCGTGGTCGCGTCCCGCAGCCCCAGGGTCAGGAGCAGCATCGCCGCCGCTCCGCACGCCACGACACCCATGGTTTTGGACATCCTGTCGCCTCTTTCCGTCGCGTCTCGTCCCGTCCCGGACTCGGTTCCCCCAGGGAATGGGAACGCGCTTTCCGGCCGTTCGGTTCTACGTCGGCCGACGCGGCGGCTTCCGCGGAGGCCGCCGCGTCGGCCTCTGCGGCGGCTTCCCCGGCGATTTCCACGGCGGCTGCCACGGCGGCTGCCATGGCGGCTTCCGCGGTCCGGCATCGCCGCCGTGTCCCGGCCCGGCCGGTGCGCTCCGATGGCCGGACCTGTGGTTGTCTCCGAGACTGACAGCCCAGGCACGTGACCGGCACGGCCGGCGTCCCCCGGGCGGAGGAGTGGCCATGGATCTGCGGCAGATGGAGGTCGTCGTCGCGGTCGCCGAGGAGGGCGGGTTCAGCGCGGCGGCCCGGCGGCTGCACATCGTGCAGTCCGCGGTGTCCGGCACCGTACGGGCGCTGGAGCGTGAGCTGGGCGCACCGCTGTTCCACCGCACCACGCACCGGGTCTCCCTCACCGCCGTCGGCGCGGCCTTCCTGCCCGCCGCGCGGGCCACCCTGCGGGCGGCGGAGGAGGCACGGGCGGCCGTCGACCTCGCGCAGGGGGAACTGCGCGGCGAGATCACGATCGGCGTGATGCAGGGCCTGTACGCCGGCCTGGCCCCCGCCCTGGCGGGCTTTCACCGCGAGCACCCGGGCGTGACGGTGCGGCTGCGTCAGAAACCGGCCGGTCAGATCCCGCAGGGTCTGCGCGACGGCATCCTCGATCTGGCCGTCGCCGCGCTCGAACCGACGCAGTTGCGCGGGCTGACCACCCGGCTGCTGGCGCGGGAGGAGATGGTCCTGGTGACCGCGCCGAGCCCGGACCCGGCGCGGGCCGCGGCGGAACGGCCGGTGACGACGCTGGCCGAGGCGGCGCGGCTGCCCCTGGTGGGTTTCCCGCCGGGCTGGGCGATCCGGCACGCGGTCGACCGGGCCTTCCGGGCGGCCTCCCTCGAATACAGCGCGACGTTCGAGGTGAACGACATCATGGCGGCCGTCGACCTGATCCGGCACGGACTGGGCGTGAGCATCATGCCGCCGTCGATGGCGGCCTGGTTCCCCGAGCTGCCGACGCGCCCCTTCGCCGCCCACGCCCCGACGTGGACGCTCAGGCTCGTCCACACCCGCGCGGAACAGCCGCCCGCGGTCACCGCGCTGCTGCGCCACATCAGGTGACCGGCTCTGCTCACCGGGCTCAGGTGACCGGCTCAGCTGACCGGGCTCAAGTGACCGGCTCAGCTGACCGGGCTCAGGTGTCCGGGCCGGATTCCCCCGGTCCGGCGGTGTGGCGGGTCACGGCGGCGTCCGCCGTCCGGTGGCCGAACGCCGGCGCCCGGATGACGCAGACCGCGAGCGCGATGCGGTGTTCCCTTCGCCTTTCCACCCCGCCGGATGCCCGGTCTCCGAGCCTCGGGCCGTTCCGGGCGCACGGCCAGACGACGGACGCCTAACGGGTGAGGACCCTCCGCGCGACCGACCGCTTCCCGTACCTTCCCGTACCTCAGCTCTCGCCCGGTTCCTCCGGGGCGGAGCGGGCCAGGCGGGCCAGGGTGGTGAGCGCGTGGGCGAGGACGTCGGGCGGGGGCGAGGCCAGGGCCAGGCGCACCGCGGCCGGGGTCCGGGGTCCGACCGCGAACGCGCCGGCCGGCACCACCCCGATGCCGTGCCGCGCGGCCGCCGCGACGAACGTGTCCGTACGCCACGGGCGTGGCAACCGCCACCAGCAGTGGTAGGAGTACGGCTCGCTCCGCACGGCGAAGCCCGCCAGGCACCGGCCCGCGATCTCCTGGCGTACGGCCGCTTCCCGCTGTTTGGCCGCGACCAGTTCCCGTACCGCCCCGGCGCGTTGCCAGCGGTCGGCCGCCTCCACGGCGAACCGCATGGGCGTCCAGCCGCCCGAGCGCAGAGCGGTGGCGATCCCGGCCGCCAGGTCGTCGGGCGCCACCGCGTAGCCGAGGGTCAGGCCGGGGGCGACGCGCTTGGAGAGGCTGTCGATCAGTACGGTCCGCTCGGGCGCGCGGGCGGCGAGCGGGGGCAGGTCGTCGCGCAGGAAGGCCCACACGGCGTCCTCGATCGCGGGGATGCCGAGCCGCCCGAGCACCTCGGCCAGCGACTCCACGCGGGGCGCGGGCATCGAGCAGGAGAGCGGGTTGTGCAGCCGCGGTTGTACGTAGAGGGCGTGCAGCGGGGCGGCGGCGTGGGCGTCCGCCACGGCCTCGGGCAGCAGCCCGGCGTCGTCCATGGCGAGCGGCACCAGGGTGATGCCGAGCCGGGCGGCGACGGCCTTGACGACGGGGTACGTCAGTTCCTCGACGCCAAGCCGGCCGCCCGGCGGGACCAGCGCGGTGACGGCGGCGGTGAGGGCCTGCCGGCCGTTGCCCGCGAAGAGGATCCGGGCGGGGTCGGGGCGCCAGCCGCCGCGGGCGAGCAGGTCGGCGGCGGACTCCCGGAGGGCAGGCGGGCCGGAGGCACCGGACGGGCGCAGCGCCTCCGCCAGGGCGTCGGGCCGCAGCAGTGGGCCGAGCGCCTCGGCGAGCAGCGCGCTCTGGCCGGGCGCCTCGGGGTAGTTGAGTTCCAGGTCGACCCGGCCGGTCGCGGGTTCGGTGAGGGCGGGGGCGGCGAGCGGGGCGGCGGCGCGGACGAAGGTGCCGCGGCCGACCTCGCCCACCGTCAGTCCGCGCCGGGCCAGTTCGCGGTAGACGCGGGCGGCGGTGGAGTCGGCGATGCCGTGCCGCCGGGCGAACTCGCGCTGCGGGGGCAGCCGGTCACCGGGGCGCAGCAGCCCGGCCCCGATCTCCCCGGCCACCCCGTCGGCGACCCGCCGGTAGTCCTTGCGGTGATCACTGCGGCAGCCGTCCGGGGACATCCGCCGGCCCGCATCCCAGTCGTCTTTCACGTCATTCCCCAACTCCCCCGCACCTCCACTGCCATGCGTACGGCTTCCACCCCACCACAGAATTGCACCGAGAGCAATTTCCCTATTGCACCGATATTCCACGGGGCAATATTCTCGCCGCCGGATGGAAATCGAGAGGAGAGACCTCCATGGTGGAAACCAGCGGCCTGCTCGGTGTCGCGGCCGTGGCCCTCGGCATGGTCCTCGCCCCGGGACCGAACATGGTCTACCTCGTCTCCCGCAGCATCACCCAGGGCAGACGCGCCGGAATGATCTCCCTGGGCGGCGTGGCACTCGGCTTCCTGGCCTATCTGCTCGCCGCGAACCTGGGCCTGTCGGTGGTGTTCGTCGCCGTACCCGAGCTGTACGCGGCGGTGAAGCTCGCCGGTGCCGCCTATCTCGCCCACCTCGCCTGGAACGCGCTCAGGCCCGGCGGCCTCTCCGTCTTCGCCCCGCAGGACGTGCCCCCCGACTCACCGCGCAAGCTGTTCACGATAGGGCTGATGACGAATCTGCTCAATCCGAAGATCGCCATCATGTACGTGTCCCTCATCCCGCAGTTCGTCGACCTGGACCGCGGACACGTCCTCCTCCAGGGCCTCGTCCTCGGCGCGGTGCAGATCGTGGTCAGCGTCGCGGTCAACCTCGCGATCGTCCTGACGGCCGGCGCGATCGCCGTCTTCCTCGCCCGCCGCCCGTCCTGGCTCAGGGCGCAGCGCTACCTGATGGGTACGGTCCTCGGCGGCCTCGCCGTGTCACTCGCCCTCGACACCCCCGACGCCGCCCACGCGGGCGCGCGATGAGGATCCGAGCCGTCCCGCGGCGTTCTTCCTCATTGAACTCGCTTTTGCCGAGGGCCGTTGTGTCCCACAGCGAGGTGAGCCCGCTGAGGACGCGCACAACCCGGTGAACAGCTCGACCGAACGCCCGTAGAAAGGCGAAGCCCATATGCCTCCCCAGAACGACGACCAGCAGCGCAGTGCAGAACGGTTGGCGGAGCAGCGCGCAGCGATCACGCACGCGCTGGACGTACACCGCGTCGACCACCCCACAGCCACCACGCAAGACCCGCCAGAGGGACAGCGCGCCATCGACGGCGCAGCAATCATGCAATACGCACTGAACCTCCAGGAACGCGCCAGGCAAGAGGCTGCCGCCAGGCTCGTACATGCGGAGATCGAATGGAGTCCTTCGGGGTATATCGCCGCTCTGGACGTGTACGCGGCCCACCAGCAGATGAATCCGCAATGGCCGACGATGCCTCCCCCCGGACTCAAGGTCGCTGTCCACCCGGCATCGCTGGGAAGGGAGGGGGAGGTCCCGGTCATGGTCACCCTCGACATACCCCAGCCCCAGATACCCGAACCGGGGCGCGTCCAGCCCCCGAGGTTCCTGGCCGGCCCACGACTCGACCTCGACGACGCCTCGGTCCACATGGCCATCCGAACCACCGGAGTGGACCAACTCTCTTACCAGCAAGCCCAATCGCTCCGCGGGCCAGACCTACCGAGCCGGTACGACGGCGTGGTCTCGGCGCGCGAGGAAAGGTTCTTCCGCCAGGCGCAGCCGACACCGCCGGCCCAGCCGCACAACCCCTACGCCGCGGACGCCAACAGGTATCTGCCGACCGCTTCAAGCCCCGCAGGTGGCGTATACCCCTCGCCCACCACCCCACAACCCGCATCAGGCCCCGCCTGGCAACCATTCCTGAACAACTCCCCCGCCGCGCCTGCCAACCGCGCCCCGGGCCGAAGATGACCCCCACCCCCACGGCGACAGCGGGCCATGCGAGCCACGTACCCCGCCCCGACAGCCCCCGCACACCGACCCTGCCCCTGACCCAGGACACCCCACCCCGGAGAACAGCTCGGCCGAAGGCCCACAGAAAGGCACATCCCCTATGCCTCCCCTGAACGACGACCAGCAGCGCAGAACACAACGGTTGGCGGAGCAGCGCGCAGCCACCACGCAAGGACCGCCGGAGGTACAGCGCGCCAACGACCGCGCAGAGATCATTCAATCTCCACTGAATCTAATGGAAAACGCCAGGAAAGCGATGCAACGGGGTGTCGCCGAGTCCCTCCTGGCGCAGGTTGCAGAGAGCCAAAGGGCGGAGACCGCCGCTCTGGACGTGTACCAGGCGTACCGGCAGATGTATCCGGAACTGCCGACGATGCCTCCCCGTGGACTTCAAGTCGCCCTCCACCCGGCATCGGTCAAAAAGGTGGGCGGACACCCCCTCATCGTCACCCTCAACACATCCCAGCTGGAGGAAGATGCGGGCAAACCGGCCCCGCGCTTCCTGGCCGACCCACACCTCGCACTCGACAGTCCCCCGGTCGCCAAAGCCCTCATGAACGCCGGAATGGACAAAATCTCGTACACGGCAGCCCAAAAGCTCCAGAGGCCAGGTCTACTGCCCATGTACCAAGCCCAGATCTCCCACCGGGAAGAGTCGAGCGCCCACACCTCGACAAGCCAGCCGACCCAGCCGCACAACCCCTACGCCACGTCCACCGTCGCGTCCATCCTGGCACAGGCTGAGGAGAGCCTGACGGCCGAGACCGCCGCTCTGGACGTGTACCAGGCCCACCGGCAGATGTATCCGGATCTGCCGACGATGCCTCCCCCCGGACTTCAAGTCGCCCTCCACCCGGCATCGGTCGGAAAGGTGGGCGGAGACCCCCTCATCGTCACCCTCAACACACCCCAGCTGAAGGAAGATTTCGGCAAACCGGCCCCGCGCTTCCTGGCCGACCCACACCTCGCACTCGACAGTCCCCCGGTCGCCAAAGCCCTCATGAACGTCGTAGTGGACAAAGACTCGTACACGGTGGCCCGAGGACTCCAGAAGATGGGTCTACTGCAGGAGTACCAAGCCCAGGTCCTCCGCCGGGAAGAGTCGAGCGCCCACACCCCGCCAAGCCAGCCGACCCAGCCACACAACCCCTACGCCACGTCCGCCGCCGCCTACCTGCCCACCACACCGGGCACCGGACAGCACTCAGCCGCCAGGACCGGAACCACACAACCCACGTCAGGCCCCGCCGGACAACCCTTCGGGCACTCCCCCGCCGCACCTGCCAACCGGCCCGCCCCCGGCCGATGACAACCCCACGCCACGCATCACCGACGGCCTTCCCGAGGACGCCCCGCTGAACCTCCGGGAAGGTCCCGGCGCTCACCGCTCCCGCCCCCGTTCCTTCCCGCCTCCGCTGGAACCGTCTTTCCCGGTGCGGCAGTCTTCTCTCCCGTGGGGAACGTTCCGATGCAGAGTGGGCCGGGTGGTGCGCCCGCGCCCATGGTGGTGTGCGGCGACGACGGGCTCGCGCACCGGCTGGCCGCCGAGTTGCGCGGGGTGTACGGCGCCCAGGTGACCCTCGTCGTACCGGCCGGCGCGCGCACGGCACGGCCCCCGGTGGTCGGGCGGGCGCGGGCCGCGTCGGTCGCGCTGCTGGACCGGGTGAACGCGGCTGTCGGCCGGGCCGCGGGCAACGGCACCGGGCTCGCCGGACTCGGCACCGGACTCGCCGGGCTCGGCAGCGGCGGTACCGGCGGCTCCGGCGGTGAGACCGGGCGCACCGACCGGGTGTTGGAGGCGGCCGAGCCGACCGAGGCGGTGCTCGCCGACGCGGGCGTGGACCGGGCCGCCGCGCTGGCTCTCGTGTACGACGACGACGAGACCAACATCCGTGCCGCGCTGACCGCCCGCCGGCTCAATCCGCGGCTGCGGCTCGTGCTGCGGCTCTACAACCGGCGGCTCGGCCAGCACATCGAGGAACTCCTCGACCAGGCCGCCGCGTTGGCGACCGGCGACGGCCCCGACTCCGTCGGTGACGCGTCGACGACCGTGCTGTCCGACGCCGACACCGCCGCCCCCGCGCTGGTCGCGACCGCGGTCGCCGGCACCCGCAAGGTCGTCCAGACGGACGGGCTGCTGCTGCGCGCGGTGGAACGGCCGCCGCTCGCCCCGGGACAGGTCGCCGACCACGGGCTGCGCACGCTGGCGCTGCTGTCGGCGACCGGCGGCGATCCGGCCGACGCGGACGGCTCCGAGGGCGGCGGGGAACGCGGGCCGCAACTCCTGCCCGACGAGGCGGACGTGCCGGGCGCCACGGGCTGCGGGAGCATCGTCCTTGAGCAGGTGTCGTACGCCGCCGGGCAGCCGCTGCCGGCCGGCCGCACCGGGGTCGTACCGCCCTTCGCCTCGCTGTTCTCGCGGCGACTGCGCTGGTCGCTGGCCGGGCTCGCGGGGTGTGTGATCGCGCTGGCCCTGGCGCTGTGGCTGGTGACGGGGATCCATCCGCTGGGCGCGTTCTACCTGACGCTGCTGGACCTGTTCGCGATCGACGAACCGGCGCTGGGCAAGCCGCTGGGGCGGCAGATCCTGCAACTGCTGTCCGGTCTGGTCGGGTTGCTGCTCCTGCCGGTGCTGCTGGCGGCGGTCCTTGAGGCGCTCGGCACCTTCCGGACCGCGACCACGCTGCGCAAGCCGCCGCGCGGACTCGGCGGGCACGTGGTGCTGCTGGGCCTCGGGAAGATCGGCACCAGGGTGCTGACCCGGCTGCGGGAACTGCACATCCCGGTGGTGTGCGTGGAGGCCGATCCGGAGGCGCGCGGCCTCGCCACGGCGCGGCGGCTGCGGGTGCCGGTGGTGCTCGGGGACGTCACGCAGGAAGGCGTGCTGGAGGCCGCCAAGATCCACCGGGCGCACGCGCTGCTGGCGGTGACCAGCGCGGACACCACGAACCTGGAGGCCGTGCTGTACGCCCGGTCCGTCCGCCCCGACCTGCGGGTGCTGCTGCGGCTGTACGACGACGACTTCGCGACCGCCGTCTACCGCACCCTGCGGGCCGCCCACCCCCGGGCGGTCACCCGCAGCCGCAGCGTCACGCACCTGGCCGCGCCCGCCTTCGCCGGAGCGATGTTCGGCCGGCAGATCCTGGGCGCGATCCCGGTCGAGCGGGAGGTGCTGCTGTTCGCCGCCGTGGATGTGGACGGGCATCCGCAGTTGGAGGGGCGCAGCGTGGCCGAGGCGTTCCGGGCCGGGGCCTGGCGGGTGCTGGCGCTGGAGGGGAAGCAGCAGCAGCCGTCCACCGACCATGTGCTGAGCGCCGGTGACCGGGTGGTGCTGGCGGCGACCCGCCAGGGACTGGCGGAACTGCTGGGCCACCACCACCGGACCCCGTGAGCCCCCGCACCGGCCGGTCCGCCACCGACCGCCGGAGCCCGGTGGCAGACGGCCGGCACGGGCGGGCGCCGCGGCGGCGGCAGACTGCCACGGCATGTAGCTCCCTACGCCGCCCGCCCCGACCCACCGGTCGGGCCTTCACCGCCCGGCCAACTTCACCGCCCGGCCCGCGTCGCCCGACGGACTACTCGCCCTACGGACTACTTCGGGAGATGCCGCTCCGCGAAGTCCAGTTCCAGCCGTACCTGCTTGATCCGTTCGTCCACCACCAGGGAGCCGTGGCCCGCGTCGTAGCGGTACACCTCGTGGACCGCGTCCCGGGCCGCGAGCCGTCCGACGTAGTTGTCGATCTGCCGGATGGGGCAGCGCGGGTCGTTGACCCCGGCGGAGATGTAGACGGGGGTCTTCACGTCGTCGACGTAGGTGAGCGGGGACGAGGCCCGGAAGCGGTCGGGGACCTCCTCGGGGGTGCCGCCCAGCAGCGTGCGGTCCATGGCCTTCAGCGCCTCCATCTCGTCCTGGTACGCCGTCACGTAGTCCGCGACGGGGACCACGGCGATGCCCACGGTCCAGGCGTCCGGCTGGGTGCCGATGCCGAGGAGGGTGAGGTAGCCGCCCCAGGACGCGCCGGTGAGGACGAGACGGGCGGGGTCGGCCAGGCCCGAGGACACCGCCCAGTCGCGGACCGCGGCCACGTCCTCCAGCTCGATCAGGCCCACCCGGTGCTTCAGGGCGTCGGTCCACGCGCGGCCGTAGCCCGTCGAGCCGCGGTAGTTGACCCGGACCACCGCATAGCCGTGGTCCACCCAGGCGGCCGGGCCCGCGGCGAAGGAGTCGCTGTCGTGCCAGGTGGGGCCGCCGTGCAGGTCGAAGACGGTGGGGAGGGGTCCGCTCGCCCCGGCCGGCTTCTGGATCAGCGCGTGAATGCGGCCGCCGGGGCCGGTCACCCACGCGTCCTCCACCTCGACGGAGGGCGGGCACCTCATCCCCGGCGGGTCCAGGACCACCTGGCCGGTCGTCGACCGCACCGCGGACGGCTCGGCGGCCGACGACCACAGGAACTCCACGCTGTCGTCGGGCCGGGCCGTCGCGCCGGAGACCGAGCCCGGCGGCGTCGGGATGCGGGTCAGCCCGCGGCCCGCCAGGTCGTAGCGGAACAGTTCGCTGCGCGCCTCGAAGCTGTGCGCGATGAGCAGGGCGCTGCCGTCCGGATACCAGTCGGCGCTCACGTCACCCGGGAGGTCCAGGTCCAGATCGGTCTGCTCACCCGACGCCACGTCCCAGACCAGCGGCTCCCAGCGGCCACGGCGCTGGTGGCCGATCAGCAGCCGGGTGTCCCCTTCGACCGGGGCGAAGCCCAGCACTTCGAGGCCCAGCTCCCGGGTGCCGCCCTCGCTGTCGTCGAGTTCGGCGACCGTCGTGCCGTCCGGGCGCAGCACGCGCAGCGCGGAGTGCATGGCGTCGCCGTGCTCGGTGTGCTCGATGGCGATCAGCGCGCCGTCGTGCGAGAGGTCGCCGACGCCCGCCGACTCGCGGTGCCGGTACAGCTCGAACGGCGCCTCACCCTCGCGGGCGACATGGATCGTCGTGCCGTCCTCGTCCGTCGAGCGCCCGACCACGGCCGTGCGGCCGTCCCGGGCGAGGGCGAGACCGGCCGGGTAGGAGGGGTCGAGCCCCGGTGTGGCGAGTTCGTCGTCGCCGCCCGTGAACGGCTGCCGGCGCCACACCCCGAACTCGTCGCCGTCCTTGTCGTCGAACCACCAGATCCACGCGCCGTCCGGGGAGAGCAGCCCGTCCGTCGTACCGTTCGGCCGGGCCGTGGCCTGGCGCTGCGCTCCCGTGGTGCGGTCCCACGCGTACAGCTCGTAGGTCCCCGTCGCGTTCGACACGAACAGGGAGCGGTCGGGCGCGTCCTGCGCCCAGTCGGGCAGCGACACCCGCGGCGCGCGGAAGCGCCTCTCCCAGTCCGGCATTCTGCTCTCACTCCTGGCCCCAGTCATGGCCCCATACTGCCTGGTCCCGCCGACGGCCGCGGCGGAGTACCCCCAGCCTGTGGACAACCCGGCGCCGCTGTCGGCGACCCCCCGCCCGAACGCCGGGGAACAGCCCGTACCGTGGTGGCGTGTACCGGTTTCTGCTGACTCCCCGCTGGTGGGGCATCAACGTCTTCGCGCTGCTCGCCATCCCGCTGTGCGTCTTCATGGGATCGTGGCAGCTGAGCCGGTTCGAGTCGCGGGTGCAGGCAGGCCGTGACGCGTCCGAGAAGGTCACCACGGACCGGACCGAGGCGGCTCGGCCGCTCGCCGGTCTGCTGCCCGTCGACACGGCCACGTCCGGCAAGCGGGCCACCGCCACCGGCCGTTACGACCAGCAGCTCCTCGTACCCGACCGGCAGCTGGACGGCAGGGACGGCTACTACGTGCTGACGCTGCTGCGCACCGGCTCCGGCAAGGCGCTGCCCGTGGTGCGCGGCTGGCTGCCCGGCACCGCGGACGCGGCGAAGGCGCCCGCCCCGCCGGCCGGCGAGGTCACGGTCACCGGTGCGTTGCAGGCGTCGGAGACACCGGGTGACAACGGGGTGAGCGCCCTGGGCGGGCTGCCGCCGGGGCAGACGGCGGCGATCAGTTCGGGATCGCTGGTGAACCTGGTGCCGTACCCGGTGTACGACGCGTGGATCACGCTCGACAAGGGCGACGCGGGGATGACGGCGGTACCCGCGACGGTGCCGCAGGGCTCGGGGCTCGACCTGAAGGCGTTCCAGAACCTCGGGTACACCGGTGAGTGGTTCGTCTTCGCGGGTTTCGTGGTCTTCATGTGGTTCCGGCTGCTGCGCCGGGAGGCGGAGTACGCCCGGGACGCGGAACTGGGTCTGTTCCCGGAGGGGGAGCCCGAGGAGGAGAAGGCCGAGGAGGAGAAGGCCGCCAGCCCGTCGGCCGTCTGATCCGCCGGGTGTACGGGGTCTGATCCACCAGGGGTCCGGGCGTCCGGTCCGCCGGAGGGACGTAGTCCGATCCGCGGGGTCCGGGCGTCTGGGCCGCCGGAGGCCGTGCCGCCCGATCCCGCCGGGCCCGGCGTCCGGTCCGCCGACGGCCGGTGGCGTCCGGTCCGCCCCTGGCCGGTGGCCTCCGGGCAGGTGGAATGCCGGAGGCGGGTGTCTAGGAGCCGGCCAGCACGCCGGTCCAGTAGACCGTCCCGGCGCAGGCGCCGGGCACCGTCGTGGAGACGGTCGGCGCGCCCGCCTGCGGGGTGTGGGACACCTGGACGCTGCCGTCGGCCGTGCCCTCCGCGGGGAGCAGCTGCGTACTGGTGCCGGCCGCGCCGCCGTCGGACGTACTGCCCGAGGCGGCCGGGGGCTGGCTGGGGCTCGGGTCGCCGGTGGGTCCGCCGGTGCCGGGGCTGCCGGTGCCGCCGTTGCCCGGGGGACAGGTCTCCGAGGGAACGAAGGCGAACTTCTCCTCGTAGGCGGCGCCGGGCAGCAGGAGCAGGCCGGTGGCCTCCTGGGACGGGGCGGGCAGGCCGGCCGCGGCGTCGCCCGCGATGTGCCGGACCGTACTTATCCTGGTCGGGTCGGCGGCGCCCTGGGCGAGAGCGCTCACGGTGCCCGTGCCGTCGACGCTGCAACCGGCGGTGGAGACGTTGGTGACCCGGAAGGTGCCGTAGACGACGCCGGCGGAGTCGGGGGCTTCCACGGTGGCGGTGGCCTGGCCCAGCTGGGTGGCCGTGCACGCCGGGGCGACGGCGCCCTTGGTGGACACGGGGCCGGTGGCGCCGTCCGTGCCGCCCTCGGTGCCGCGGTCCTTGTCCGGGTTCACGTCCTTCGTGCCGCCCTTGTCCTGGCCTGCGGTCTCGTCGTGGCTGCCGCGCGTGGCGGTGGTCCCGCGGTCCGGGTCCTTGCCCCGGCCCGCGCCGCCCTGGGCCTGGGAGGCGTCACCGGCGATGGAGGTGTGGGGATCGGTGCCGCCGGACTGGGAGACGTGGACGAGGGCCGGGACGGCGGTGCCGACGAACAGGGCCGCCGCCGCCATGCCGACCGCGGCGTGCCGCCTGCGGGTCCGCCGGGCGGGCACCGCGCGCCGCAGGTGGTCCAGGGCGTCGTTGCGCGGCTGAAGGTCCTCGACCGCCGAGTGCAGCAGCCGGCGCAGGTCCGGTTCGTCCGGGTCGGGTCCTTCCGGCCCCGTGGGGGCCATGGACAGGCCCCGTTCCTCCTGGCCGAACCCGTCGGGCCCGGTGGGGGCCTGATCGTCGGGGCCGTGGTTCACAGTTCCGTTCCCAGCGTGCGATGGCGTCTTCTCTTGGTCGTGCCGCCCCGGCGGCTCGGGCCGGGCACCGGGCTCGGGACGGCCGAGGGACTCGCCTGACTCGCGGGGCTCGCTCATGTGGCCGCCTCCATGGCCAGCCGCAGCGCCGCGATGCCGCGCGAGCCGTACGCCTTCACGGAGCCGAGCGAGATGCCGAGGGACTCGGCGACCTGCGCCTCGGTCATGTCCGCGAAGTACCGCAGCACCAGGACCTCGCGCTGGCGGCGCTGGAGGCCCTTCATCGCCTTGATCAGGGAGTCGCGCTCCAACTGGTCGTACGCGCCCTCCTCCGCGCTCGCCATGTCGGGCATCGGTTTGGAGAGCAGCTTCAGCCCGAGGATGCGGCGGCGCAGGGCGGAACGGGACAGGTTGACGACCGTCTGGCGCAGATAGGCGAGGGTCTTCTCCGGGTCCCGGACGCGTTTGCGGGCCGAGTGGACGCGGATGAACGCCTCCTGGACGACGTCCTCGCAGGAGGCGGTGTCGTCGAGGAGGAGCGCGGCGAGGCCGAGCAGCGAGCGGTAGTGCGCCCGGTAGGTCTCGGTGAGGTGGTCGACCGTCGTACCGGCCGCCGCGGTCTCCTCGGCGCCCTCGCGCTGGCCGGGGATGCGGGCGGGCCGCGCTGCGGGCATGGGCGCGATCACCGGCATGCCGCCGGGCGCGCCGGGGACGCGGGGGCGCAGCGCCGCGGGGCGGGGGCGCAGGGACGCGCCACGCACCGCCGTACTGAATTCGAGTACCTCTGCCACGCCAGTTGGACACGCTTCCCCCCACAGGGGTTGTACGTGCCGGACGTCACTTTTGCGTCGGACGGCGCGACCGGCGACGCCTGCACGCCGGGCAGCCCGCCCGACGATTCCTCATATGTCGCCATGCGCCCCGTTCTTCCCCTGTGTCCCATATGAACGGGCGTCCCCACGCCCTGATCACGGCGTCCCCACGCCAGGATCATCGCGTCCCCACGCCCCGACGGGGGGACGTTCGCACGCACCGCCCCGGAGAGGCGATCGCAAAGACGCTCCCCGCCCTGCGCACGGTTGCGGAGAGCGGGGAGGAAAATTTTCGGATGCAGAGGGCACCCTGATCAAGTGGTCCGAACCATGCTCCCCGCCACACTGTCCCGCGGATCCGGCCCCCCGATCCCCACCGGACCAGGGCATTTCCGGCGTCCGGGCCTTTCCGGTGACCTCAGGTGAGTACGGAGCCGGCACCGGTCACGCGTACTCCGCCGCCACCAGCTCCGCGATCTGCGCGGTGTTGAGCGCCGCACCCTTGCGCAGGTTGTCCCCGCAGACGAAGAGTTCGAGCGCCGTGGGATCGTCCAGCGCCCGCCGCACCCGGCCCACCCAGGTCGGATCGGTCCCCACCACATCGGCGGGGGTGGGGAACTCGCCGGCCGCCGGGTTGTCGAACAGCACCACGCCGGGTGCCGTGGCCAGGATCTCCCGGGTGCGCTCCACGGTGACCTCGCCCTGGAAGCGGGCGTGGACGGTCAGCGAGTGCGCGGTGACCACCGGCACCCGGACGCAGGTCACGGCGACCGGCAGCTTCGGCAGCCCGAGGATCTTGCGGGACTCGTCCCGCACCTTCATCTCCTCCGACGACCAGCCGTCCTCCCGCGGCGACCCCGCCCAGGGCACGACGTTCAGCGCGACCGGCTCCGGGAACGGCCCGGTGCGCTCCCCCACGGCCCGCCGTACGTCACCGGGGCTGGTCCCCAGCTCCGTGCCCGCGACCAGGGCCAGCTGAGCCCGCAGCGTCTCCACTCCGGCCTGGCCCGCCCCGCTCACCGCCTGGTACGACGACACCACCAGCTCGCGCAGCCCGAACTCGGCGTGCAGCGCGCCCAGGGCGACGATCATCGACAGGGTGGTGCAGTTGGGGTTGGCGACGATCCCGCGCGGCCGGATGCGGGCGGTGTGCGGATTGACCTCGGGGACCACCAGGGGCACGTCCGGGTCCATCCGGAAGGCGCCCGAGTTGTCGACCACCACCACGCCCTTGGCCGCGGCGATCGGCGCCCACTGCGCGGAGACCTCGTCCGGTACGTCGAACATGGCGACGTCGACCCCGTCGAAGACCTCCTCGGACAGGGCCGCCACCTCGACCTCCTCCCCGCGCACGGTCAGCTTGCGGCCGGCCGAGCGCGGAGAGGCGACCAGACGGATCTCGCCCCAGACGTTCGCCCGCTGGGACAGGATCTGGAGCATGACCGTGCCGACCGCTCCGGTCGCTCCCACGACCGCGAGCGTCGGACGTGCGGTCATCGGCCGGTGCCCCCGTAGACGACTGCCTCGTCGCTCTCGGAGTCGAGGCCGAAGGCGCTGTGCACCGCGCGGACGGCCTCCGCCACGTCGTCGGCACGGGTGACCACCGAGATCCGGATCTCGGACGTCGAGATCAGCTCGATGTTCACGCCCGCGTCGGACAGCGCCTCGAAGAACCCGGCGGTGACCCCGGGGTTGGTCTTCATACCGGCGCCGACCAGGGAGATCTTGCCGATCTGGTCGTCGTAGCGCAGAGAGTCGAAGCCGATGCCGGGACGGTTCTTCTCCAGCGCGTCGATGGCCTTGCGGCCCTCGGTCTTCGGCAGCGTGAAGGAGATGTCCGTGAGGCCCGTGGCCGCGGCGGACACGTTCTGCACGACCATGTCGATGTTGATCTCGGCATCGGCGATCGTACGGAAGATGGCGGCGGCCTTGCCGGGCTTGTCGGGCACGCCGACGACCGTGATCTTGGCCTCGGAGGTGTCGTGCGCGACACCCGAGATGATGGCCTGCTCCACCTTCGCGTCCCCTTGCTCGATCGGCTCGCTGCTGACCCACGTGCCCTTGAGCCCACTGAAGGAGGAGCGGACGTGGATCGGGATGTTGTACCGGCGGGCGTACTCCACGCAGCGGTGGAGCAGCACCTTGGACCCGGACGAGGCCAGCTCCAGCATGTCCTCGAAGGAGATCCAGTCGATCTTCCGGGCCTTCTTCACCACCCGCGGGTCGGCGGTGAACACGCCGTCCACGTCGGTGTAGATCTCACAGACCTCGGCGTCGAGCGCGGCGGCGAGCGCCACGGCCGTCGTGTCGGACCCGCCGCGGCCGAGGGTGGTGATGTCCTTCTTGTCGGCGCTGACGCCCTGGAAACCGGCGACGATGGCGATGTTGCCCTCGTCCAGCGCCGTACGGATCCGGCCCGGTGTGACATCGATGATCCGGGCTTTGTTGTGGACGGAGTCGGTGATGACGCCCGCCTGGCTGCCGGTGAAGGACTGGGCCTCGTGGCCCAGGTTTTTGATCGCCATCGCCAGCAACGCCATGGAGATACGCTCTCCGGCGGTCAGCAGCATGTCGAACTCTCGCCCGGCAGGCATCGGAGACACCTGTTCGGCGAGTTCGATCAGCTCGTCCGTCGTGTCGCCCATCGCGGAAACGACGACAACCACCTGGTTGCCGTTCTTCTTCGCTTCCACGATCCGCTTGGCGACGCGCTTGATGCCCTCGGCATCGGCTACGGAGGAGCCTCCGTACTTCTGCACGACAAGGCCCACGTGCGCTCCTAGCTCATTGTGTCGATTGCCCGCCCAGTCTAACGATCGCCCGAATATCCCCTCCTGAGTACCGCATGGTGAGATGTCCGGACGTTCGGGCCGAGCGCTTGTCGGGTGAGTCCCTGCCCAAAGTTTTGCGACTGATACGCATGTGACCGCTGTGTGTCGGCTTACAGTTTCCGATGGTCGGCGCCCCGAAGGAGCCGAGAGCGGCGGACCTCCACAGCCGCGAGCCCCCACCCGGCCGTGGACGCACGACCGTCCGCCCCGCCCCGCTCAAGCGCACCCGCCCCTGTCAGGCGGCGTGCCCCGCGGCGCAGCGCCCGTCAGGAGCCGTCCACCGGAGCGCCCGCGCGCAGCCCCAGCGGTGTGGCGATCTCCTGCTGCATCACCCGGCCCGCCTCGAACTCCAGGGTCTCGTCGCCCATGCCCTGGTCCGTGTCGAGGCCGTCCAGCTCCTCCAGGGGCTGGTCGAGGCGGACGTGGGCGAGGACCGAGTGCAGGGCGCGCAGGGTGGCGGAGGCGGTGGAGCCCCAGTTGGAGAAGTAGGAGAACTGCCACCACCACAGCGCCTCCGTGGTGCGGCCGGCCCGGTAGTGGGCCATGCCGTGGCGCAGATCGGTGATCACGTCGGCCAGGTCGTCCGAGATGCGGGCGGGCACCGGTGCCGTACGCGGCTCGTAGGGGTCGAAGACCTCCGAGTACACGTCGACCGGCTCCAGGAGGCGGGCGAGGTTCTCGCGCAGTTGGTCCGCGTCCGGGTCCGGGCCGGTGTCGGTCTCGTAGCGCTCCTCGGGGACGATGTCCTCGTGGGCGCCGAGCCGGCCGCCGGCCAGCAGGAGCTGGGAGACCTCCAGGAGGAGGAAGGGGACCGCCGAGTCCGGCTGGTCGCCCCTGGCCACCTCCGTGACGGCCACCAGGAAACTCTCCACCTGATCCGCGATCTGGACCGCGAAATCGTCCGGGTTCTGCGTCGTGGCGTGCAGCGTGGCGTCAGACATCTAGGAGTCGTCTCCCCTCGAAGGCGCGGCCGAGGGTCACCTCGTCCGCGTATTCCAGGTCGCCACCCACCGGGAGGCCGCTGGCCAGGCGGGTGACCTTCAAGCCCATCGGTTTGATCATGCGGGCGAGGTACGTGGCCGTCGCCTCGCCTTCGAGATTGGGGTCCGTGGCCAGGATCAGCTCGGTGACGGAGCCGTCCGCCAGGCGGGCCAGGAGTTCCCGGATGCGCAGGTCGTCGGGGCCCACGCCCTCGATCGGGCTGATCGCGCCGCCCAGCACGTGGTACCGGCCGCGGAACTCGCGGGTGCGCTCGATCGCCACCACGTCCTTCGGCTCCTCGACCACGCAGATGACCGAGGGGTCGCGACGGGGGTCACGGCACACCGCGCACAGCTCCTCCTGCGCCACGTTGCCGCAGACCGCGCAGAACCGGACCTTCGCCTTCACCTCCAGCAGCGCCTGGGCGAGGCGCCGCACGTCCGTCGGCTCCGCCTGGAGGACGTGGAAGGCGATCCGCTGCGCGCTCTTGGGACCGACGCCGGGCAGCCGCCCCAGTTCGTCGATGAGGTCCTGGACCACGCCTTCGTACAACGGACTGCCCTTCCTGAAGTCGTTCCCGGTACGTAACGGTAGATGGCCGCCGCCCTCCCTAGGAAGGCGGTGCGGGTGGCCTGCGGGTGGCGAACGTCAGAACGGCAGGCCGGGGATGCCGGTGCCGCCGCCGAGACCCTGGGCCAGCGGGCCGAGCTTCTGCTGCTGGAGCGCCTGCGCGTTCTGGTTGGCCGCCTGCACGGCGGCGACGATCAGGTCGGCGAGGGTCTCCGTGTCCTCCGGGTCGACCGCCTTCGGGTCGATCTTCAGGCCACGCAGTTCACCGGCGCCGGTCACGGTCGCCGTCACCAGGCCGCCGCCCGCCTGGCCGGCGATCTCCGTGTTCGCCAGCTCCTCCTGGGCCTTCGACAGTTCCTGCTGCATCTTCTGGGCCTGCTGCAACAACTGCTGCATATTGGGCTGGCCTCCACCGGGAATCACGATCAGCTCCTGGTTCGGTGTCGTCTTCCTCCGTTGTGCACGAGCCTACGTGGTCCATGCGACCGTCGCTCCGCCACTCTTTCGAGTGAGAGCAGCACGGCTCCTATACCTGATTAAGCCCCTCTTACGGGTTGAAAAGCCGTGAAAGCTATGTCTTCGCCACCCATTGGGCGGTAGGAAGGACGCCGCGCGTGAGCATCCGTTGTCACGCGACGTGACCGGTCGTGATCAGTAGGGAGTGCCGGGTGGGTCAGCCGGAGATGCAGCCCGAGGGTCCCCCTCAGGACGGGCGGGGCGAGGGCGCGGCCGGGCTGCGGCCGGGCGACCTGACCGGCCGGGCCTTCCCGCCCGGGGACTGGGGAGAGCCGGCCGACCGGCTCGACGAGCTGTACCGGTGGGTGGAGCGGGGGGCGCTGGACACGGCGGCCTGGTACCTCGCGGGCCGGGTGTGGAAGCGGCGCGGGGCGCTGGTGCTGCGGGTGGGGACGGCCTCCGGGGCGGTGGGCGGGGCCACGCTCCCGCTGCTCGATCTGACCGGGGTGACCGACCGGGCCGCGCCCTGGGGGTACCTGGCCCTGATGCTCGCCGGGGCGTGCCTCGGGGTCGACCGGTTCTTCGGGGTGACGTCCGGGTGGATGCGGGACGTGGCGACCGCGCAGGCCGTGCAGCGGCGGCTCCAGGTGTTGCAGTTCGACTGGGCGTCGGAGAACGTGCGCGAGGTGCTGGGCCCGGCGGAGGGGACCGCGGGCGAGGCCGCCGACCGGTGCCTCGCGGTGCTGCGGCGGTTCTCGGAGGACGTGACGGAACTGGTGCGCACGGAGACGGCGGACTGGATGGTGGAGTTCCGCACCGGGACGGCCCCGCTGGGCCTCCAGACGGCCCTGGCCCCGGGCCCGCGCCCGGACCCGGCCGGCGCACCGGGCCGCTACCCCAGCCCGCCGGGCACCCCCACCCGCCCGAACATGCCGCGGCAACGGCCGCCGGAGCCGCGGTGAGCGTGCCTCACCACGGCGTCACGGCGGCCGGGGCCGGGGTCCGGTCGGCGGCGGCCGTCAGCGGGCGGTGGCGGGCGCGGGCGGACCGGGCGCCGGCGGAGGTGTGCGGGCCCACGCGCCGCAGTCCGCGTTCCCGGCCGAATTCTTGCAGTCGATGTAGCCGTGTTTCTGGATGATGTCCTGGCCGTCCCCGTCGGCGACGTAGTTCCTGAACTCGAGGGCCAGGGAGCCTTCGCGCGGCGTGCCCCGCGTGTAGACGTACTCGATCTCGCGGTACGGGTAGTCGTACGGCTTGAGGTTCTTCGCGCTCTCGTACGCGTCCCCCGGGGCCTCGCCGTTGATGTCCACGACGTGCAGTTTCCCCTTGGACTCCTGCTCCGCGAGGTTCCATTCGCTGTACCCGACGGCGCCTGGGATCTCGCCCACCTTGTCCAGCACCTCACTCGTGGAGTCGAGTTCGCAGCGCGGCACCCGGTCGCCCGAGGTCCGGTCGTAGTCCAGGTTCGCGCAGTCGAGGGCGGTGTGGGCGGGCTCTCTCCGGCCGAGCACCCGCCGCTGGAAGACCTGCCGCGTCCCGGAGCTGACGTCGCGGCTGACGAGGTGGACCGCCAGGTCCGGGAATCCCTCGCCCAGCTCCCGCCAACGGGTGACGTCGCCGCTGTACAGCTTCTGTATCTGCGCCGTGGTGAGGTTTCCCAGGGGCTTGCCGTTCACCCGCACGTCGTTGTTCACCACCAGCGCGTAGAACGGCATCGCCACCATTTCCGCTTCCAGGTCGGGCAGATTCTCCGGGTTGGGGGTGTCGGAGAAGGCGATGCCGGGGCCGTCCGCGCCCGGCCGTGCCAGTTCCCGCAGACCCGCCACCGAACCCTTCAGCTTCAGCTCGATCGCCGCGTCCGGGCACTTCTCCTCGTAGGCGTCCGCCACCGCTTCGAGCGCGGGCTGGAACGCCGTCGAGCCGACGACGTCCAGCGTGCCCGCCGCGCAGTAGGCCGGCGGTGGCTTCCCGTCCCTGCCCTGGGCCACGACGATGCTCGCGAGGGTGAGGACACCGGCCGTGAGCAGGATGCTGATGAGCCGCGCGGGCCGGCTGAACAGCGGCGGCTTGTCGTCCACGGGGATCGCGCGGTTGAGGCGGACCTGGCCGTTGCGAATGCCGCCCGTGACCCGTATCGGCCGCCCGACACCGCCGCCGGACAGCAGCACCAGCAGCTTGAAGTAGTCCCCCCGGTTGAGCGGGACCCGCGGGATGCGCAGACTGCTGCCCTCGTAGCCGAAGCCCCGCTCCGGCGCGAAGTGGCCCATCAGGTGGTCGGTGTGGTTCGGCTGGGTGACCGACACGCCCCGGACGATGCGGTCGGTGAACACCGCGGTCAGACCGTACTGGTCAGGGCCGGTGTAGTCCTCCCGGTCGATGCCCCCCGAGCCGTCGTTCTCGATGCGCAGCAGCACCAGGGTCGCGTCTGCCATGTCCGGCGCCTCGTCGAACAGACCCAGGCGGCGGTTGAGGTTGTCGGCCGCGCCCTCCCCTATGGGGTTGTCCATCTGCACGCGGTAGCCGATCCTCTTGCTGCGCGGTACCCGGCGCTCGTACCAGACCATGCCCGCCGACGCGGCGATGCCCACCACCGCGGTGCCGACGGCTACGACGTTCTCCGGATCCAGCCACCCCATGGTGAGCGCCCCCGCCACTGCTCCGAGTCAAGGTGGGGTCACCGTACGCGTATGCGAAGGGACATTCCGGTGGCGTTCGCAGAAGTTCTCCGGACGTTCAACCGCCCCACGGGAAACGGTGGTTCGGCGCACGGACCGCACCCGGACCACCGGTCGCGCCCGCCGTCCGCGCGCCCGCCGCGCTCATCCCCGGCTGTACGTCAGGGTCTCCCCGCTGCTCTGCGTCATGCGCCGGATCCGGCCGTCCGGCAGCAGGCTGATCTCGGTGGCCGATCCGGGAGTGCACGACGACGCCGGTTCGGCGGTGGCGACGCTGGAGGGGCCGATCCGCAACGGGCCCTCGCTGCCGGGCTGTTCGGTCAGCTCCGCCCGGAACACACAGTGGTAGGTGCCGCCGCCGTCGCTCGGCCCGTCGGCGACCAGCGTCAGGACGGAGTCCCCCACCTTCCCCTGCTCGATGGTGAGTTCGCGGGTGTTGTGCCCGGCGGCGTTCTCGATCGACGCCGTCCAGGTGCCCAGGTACGCGGTCGGCACCGCACCGTCCGCGGACCCCGAGGAGGGCGGCGCACCGGTCGTGGCCCTGCCGCTGTCCGGTGGGGCGGTGGTGGCGGTGCCGCCACGGGCGTCGTCGTCCGGGGCGCCCTGGTTCAGCACCGCGTACACCGAGCCGCCCGCGGCGAGCGCGGCGACCAGCGCGATCGCGACGAGCAGCACGGAGGCCCGGCTGCCGCGCCGCTCCTTTTTCGGGCCGGGTCCGGGTCCGTACGCGTCCGGGGCGACCGGCGAGGGCCCGTACCGCGGGGTCGGGCCGGAGCCGTCGCCGTACAAGGGGTACGGCTGCTGCGGGTGGCCGTGGCCGGCCGGCTGGGGGTGCTCCCGCGCGTGGCCGTACGCGCCGGGCGCCCCCGGATCCGCGTACCCGCCCGGAGCGCCGAACGCGCCGGGTGCGGGGGCTGCCGGGGAGGCGTCCGGCGGGGGTGTCCGGCCCGCGGCCATCGTGGGGAGGTGGTCGAGCGGCGGTTCGCCGGCCGGGCCGCCCTGGCTCCCGGGCCACGGCGGGGCGGCCGGGGCATGTTCCGGGGAGGCGTCCGGGGCGGGCGCGGCGGGCTCCCGCGCGGGCGGCACCCGGTCCCGCGCCGTCCCGCCCCCGTCCGGCACGGTCGCGCTTCCGTCCGGGGCGGTCGCGCCTCCGTGCGGATCCGCCGCGCCCCCGTCCGGGACCGTCGCGCCGCCGCGCGCAGACGCCGTGTCACCGTGCGGCACCGCCATGCCGCCGAGCACGGGCGCCGTATCACCGTTGCGAACCGGCACACCGCCGTACGGAGACGCCGCGTCACCGCCCGGCACCGCCGCGCCGCCGAACACAGGCGCCGTATCACCGTTGCGAACCGGCACACCGCCGTACGGAGACGCCGCGTCACCGCCCGGCACCGCCGCGCCGCCGAACACAGGCGCCGTATCACCGTTGCGAACCGGCACACCGCCGTACGGAGACGCCGCGTCACCGCCCGGCACCGCCGCGCCGCCGTCGTCGCGAACGGGTCCGCGGCCCGGCCCCGCCGGATCCGTGCCCGGTGCCGGGCCGGCCGCGGTGGTGCCGCCCTCCGGGTCCTCCGTGTCGAGCAACTGCACGGCGTGCCGGCCGAGTTGTGCCACCAGGGAGGCCGGCAGCCACGGGTCCCGTGACCGGCCGTCGGACACCATGTCCTCGGCGTCGGTGTGCGCAAGGATCCGGTCGAGCGTCGGCCGCGCGGCCGGATCCTTGCGCAGGCACTCCCGGACGAGGTCGGCGATGCCCTCGGGGACGCCCGTGAGGTCGGGGTCCTCCTGGGCGATGCGGAACATCAGGGCGGGCACCCCGCTCTTGGCACCGCCGAAGGGAAGCGCGCCGCTCGCCGCGTAGGCGAGCAGGGAGCCGAGGCAGAAGACGTCGCAGGCGGGGGTGATGCGGTCGCCGCGCACCTGCTCGGGCGCCATGAAGCCGGGCGAGCCGACCAGCGAGCCGATGCTGGTGAGCCCGTCGCCGTGCGCGGTCTCCAGGGCGCGCGCGATCCCGAAGTCGATGACCCGCGGCCCGTCGATGGTGACCAGCACGTTGGACGGCTTGAGGTCGCGGTGGACGATCCCGGCGGTGTGGATGTCCTTCAGGGCGTGGGCGAGACCGGCCGCGAGGATCCGTACCGACCGCTCCGGCAGCGCCCCGTGATCGTGCTCGACGACCTGCTGGAGGCTGGGCCCCGCGACATACCCGGTGGCCACCCACGGGACGGCGGCCTCGGTGTCCGCGTCCAGGACCGGCGCCGTCCAGGCTCCGCCGACCCGCTGTGCGGCCTGCACCTCCCGCCGGAACCGCGCCCGGAACTCCTCCTTCCGGGCGTGCTCCTCGCGGACCAGTTTCACGGCGACGGTGCGGCCCCGGCCCGACCGGGCCAGGTACACCTGCCCCATGCCGCCCGCGCCCAGCCGCGCCAGCAGCCGGTACGCCCCGATCTCGCGCGGGTCGCCGGGCCCAAGCTTCTCCACGGAACCGCTCCCTCCCCCAAGTGTGTGTGCCGCGCACCGAGAATAGTGCGACCCTCGAACATGTCGGCCGACACCGTCCGCGCGACTGCGGCATCCCCTGCTCCGGGCGACACCGAACCCGGCATCCCCTGCCGGCACCGGGTACGGCACGGAGCGCGGCACCGAGCACGAGCGCGGCGGAGCACCCAGCACGGGCGCGGCGGAGCCGACGCCGTCGACAACCTGTCGCGGAAACCCCTCCACCACAGAACAGGACGCCGATGTCCGACCCGCGTCCCGGACATCTAACCTCACCGCCATGACCCCTCAGCCCAACCCCGCCGCCGGCGCCGCAGTGAAGGCGGCGGACCGTGCGCATGTGTTCCATTCCTGGTCCGCCCAGGAGCTGATCGACCCGCTCGCCGTGGCCGGCGCGGAAGGGTCGTACTTCTGGGACTACGACGGCACGCGCTACCTGGACTTCACCAGCGGGCTCGTCTTCACCAACATCGGTTACGGGCATCCCAAGGTCGTCGCCGCCATCCAGGAGCAGGCCGCGTCCATGGCCACGTTCGCGCCCGCGTTCGCGGTCGAGGCCCGCTCCGAGGCGGCCCGGCTGATCGCCGAGCGGACGCCCGGCGACCTGGACAAGATCTTCTTCACCAACGCCGGCGCGGACGCCGTCGAGCACGCCGTGCGCATGGCCCGGCTGCACACGGGCCGCCAGAAGGTGCTGTCGGCGTACCGCTCGTACCACGGCGGCACCCAGCAGGCCGTCAACCTCACCGGCGACCCGCGCCGCTGGGCCTCCGACAGCGGCTTCGCCGGCGTCGTCCACTTCTGGGCGCCGTTCCTCTACCGCTCCCGCTTCTACGCCGAGACCGAGGAGCAGGAGTGCGCGCGAGCGCTGGAGCACCTGGAGACCACGATCGCCTTCGAGGGGCCGCACACCATCGCCGCGATCATCCTGGAGACGATTCCCGGCACGGCGGGCATCATGATGCCGCCGCCGGGCTACCTCGCGGGCGTGCGGGAGCTGTGCGACAGGTACGGGATCGTCTTCGTCCTGGACGAGGTGATGGCCGGGTTCGGGCGGACCGGCGAATGGTTCGCGGCCGACCTGTTCGACGTCGTACCGGACCTGATGACCTTCGCGAAGGGCGTGAACTCCGGATACGTGCCGCTCGGCGGGGTGGCCATCTCCGGTGAGATCGCCGAGACCTTCGGCAAGCGCCCCTACCCGGGCGGGCTGACGTACTCCGGCCACCCGCTGGCCTGCGCCGCCGCCGTCGCCACCCTCAACGCCATGGAGGAGGAGGGCATCGTCACGGGCGCGAAGCGGCTGGGCGAGTCCGTGGTGGGGCCGGCGCTGCGCGAGCTGGCCGAGCGGCACCCCAGCGTGGGCGAGGTGCGCGGCGTCGGCATGTTCTGGGCGCTGGAACTGGTCAAGAACCGGGAGACCCGCGAGCCGCTGGTGCCGTACAACGCGGCGGGCGAGGCGAACGCCCCGATGGCCGCGTTCGGCGCCGCCGCCAAGCAGCACGGACTGTGGCCCTTCATCAACATGAACCGCACCCACGTCGTGCCGCCCTGCACCGTCTCCGAGGCCGAGCTGAAGGAGGGGTTCGCGGCCCTGGACGCGGCCCTGACCGTGGCCGACACCTACACGGAGTGAGCGCTCCCGGACACCGAGGCTCACCGGCTGCAACCCGAACGCGTAAGGTGGCGTGCTCGTAGACATAAGCGAGTACGTCACCCGTTCGTGTGAGGAGAGGCCGCCGACGATGCCGGGCAACGGCGCCGTGACGCGCAGCACCCTGCGCCAGCAGATCGCGGACGCGCTTCGTGACGAGGTGCTCGCGGGGCGGCTCCAGCCGGGGCTGGCGTTCACGGTGAAGGAGATCGCCGACCAGTACGGCGTGTCGGCGACCCCCGTCCGGGAGGCGCTGGTCGACCTGTCCGCGCAGGGCATCCTGGAGGCCGACCAGCACCGCGGCTTCCGGGTCCCCCAGTACTCGCCGGCCGACTTCCGCGCCATGGTCGCGGCCCGCAGCCTGGTCACCGACGGCATGTTCCGGGCACTGTCCGAGGAGCACGACGCCTTCCGGGACCCCGCCGACCCGCGGGCCACGGCGGCGCTCGCCGCGGTCCGGCGGCGCGGCGAGGAGGCCGAGCGGGCCGCGCGGGCCGGTGAGCTGACCGTGCTCATCGGCTACGACCTGCGGTTCTGGCGCGAGCTGAGCGCCCTGTTCGGCAACCCCTACCTGTCCGGCTTCCTGCACCGGCTGCGCCTGCTGTCCTGGATGTGCGCGGTGCAGCACCTGCGCCGCCTGCCGGAGGTGCGCGGCCTGCTGTGGTCCGGCCACACCGAGCTGGTCGACGCGCTGGGCCGCCGGGACGCCGCCGCGGCCCGCGCGGTCGTCGCCGCGTACAACGCGCACTCCCTCGCCCTCATCGAACGGCTGGCGGCGCGGTGAACGGCGGCCCGGGGACGGTCGACACGGTCGACCTCAGCGTCGTCGTCCCCGCCTACAACGAGGAGGCACGCCTCGGCCCCACCCTCGCCGCGATCACCCGCTATCTGAGCGAGACCGAGGGCCGCTGGGGCGCATGGGAGATCGTCGTCGCCGACGACGGCTCGACCGACGGCACCCGGGACGTCGTCACCGGTCTCGGGCATCCCCGGGTCCGGCTGGTCCGCTCGCCCCGCAACCGCGGCAAGGGCCACGCCCTGCGGCTCGGCGTCGCCGACTCGCGCGGACACCGGGTGCTGGTCACCGACGCCGACCTGGCCGCCCCCATCGAGGAGCTGGAGCGGCTGGACAAGGCGCTCAGCGAGGGCAACACGGGGGCGATCGGCTCGCGTTCCGTGCCCGGCGCGGACATCGCCCACCGGCAGCACCCGGTGCGCGAATGGCTCGGCCGGGCCGGGAACCTCCTGATACGCGCGACGGCGGTGCCCGGCATCCGGGACACCCAGTGCGGCTTCAAACTGTTCGACGGCGACCGGGCGCGCACCGCGTTCGCGGCCTCCCGGCTGGACGGCTGGGGCATCGACGTGGAGGTGCTCCACCACTTCCACCGCTCGGGCTGGCCGGTGGCCGAGGTCCCGGTGCGCTGGAGCCACCAGCCCGGCTCCAAGGTCGGTCCGCTCGACTACGCGCGCGTGCTGGCCGACCTGGTCCGGCTGCGGGCCCGGGCACTGCGCCCCGCCGACCTGCTGGCGGCCGTCCTGTTCCTGCTGATGGCCGTCGCCCTCTACTCGGGCCGCTTCTTCGACCCGGGCCACCGCTACTTCCCCGACTCCCTCCAGGACCAGAACCAGTGGGAGTGGTTCTTCGCGGTCACCGCGCACAACGTCGCCCATCTGCACAACCCGCTCTTCTCCGACCTCCAGGGCTTCCCCGACGGCGTCAACCTGATGGCCAACACGGTCATGCTGGGCGGGTCGGTGCCCCTCGCCCCGCTGACGCTGCTGGCCGGACCGGCGGTCGCGCTGAGCGTCTGCATGGCGCTGGGCCTGGCCGCCACCGCGGCGGCCTGGTACTGGCTGATCGTGAAACGGGTGGTGCGGCACCGGGCCGCCGCCTTCCTCGGCGCGTCCCTGGCCGCCTTCGCCCCGCCGATGGTCAGCCACGCCAACGCGCACCCCAACTTCGTGGTCCTGTTCATGGTCCCGCTGATCATCGACCGGCTGCTGCGGCTGTGCGCGGGCACCCGGGTGGTGCGGGACGGCATCGTGCTGGGCCTGATGACGGCGTACCAGATCTTCCTCGGCGAGGAGCCGCTGCTGCTCGCCTCGCTCGGCCTGCTGCTGTTCACCGCCGGGTACGCGGTCGTCCGCCGGGACGTGGCGCGGCTCGCCTGGCGGCCCCTGGCCAAGGGCGTGCTGATCGGCGCGGCGGTCTGCCTGCCGCTGGTCGCCTACCCGCTGTACTGGCAGTTCGCCGGACCACAGAGCTACAAGAGCGTGCTGCACGGCGACAACGCGGGCAACAGCCCGCTGTCCCTGGTCGCCTTTGCCGAGCGCTCGCTGATCGCCGGCGACGCGCAGACCGCGAACTCCCTCTCGCTCAATCCCACCGAGCAGAACGCCTTCTACGGCTGGCCCCTGGTCGCCCTCGCCCTCGCGATCGTCGTACGGCTGTGGGAGCGGGCCCTGGTCAAGGCGCTGGCGTTCACGGCGGTGGCCGCGGCGGTGCTGTCGCTCGGCCCGAAGATCCGCATCCCGCTCACCGACACGGTCTTCCCCGGTCCGTGGGCGTGGCTCGGCCGGCTGCCGCTGTTCGAGTCGGTCATCGAGGGCCGGGTGGCGATGATCTGCGCGCCCGCGCTGGGCGTGCTGCTCGCCGTCGCCGTGGCACGGCTGGCCACCGCGGTGCGCACCCCCGAGGCCCGGTACGCCGGGTACGCCGGACTGCTCGGTGTCGCCCTGGCGCTGCTGCCGCTGGTCCCGGCGCCGCTGAAGTCGGTGGAGCGGGCGCCGGTGCCGGCGTTCATCGCGGACGGGATGTGGAAGCCGTACGTCCACCAGGGCGAATCACTCGTCCCGGTGCCGCTGCCCGACCCGGGGGCCGCGGAGGCGCTGCACTGGCAGACCGCGGCCGGCCTCGGCTTCAAGCTGCCCGGCGGCTATTTCAACGGCCCCTACGGCGCGGACCGCATCGGCATCTACGGCGCCGTCCCGCGCTACACCTCCGACCTGCTGCGCGACGTGCGCTACTCGGGTGTCGTCCCGGACCTCGGCAAGGACTGGCAGGCGCAGGCCCGGCGGGACTTCGCGTACTGGAAGGCGGGCGCCCTGGTGCTCGCCCCGCAGACCAACGACGGTCCGCTGCGCGAGGCCCTGACGAAGCTGACCGGGGAACCGGGGAAGTGGACCGGCGGCGTATGGGTATGGGACCTGCACGAGGGGAGCTGACTCCGCACCGCAGCGACTACCCTTCCCTGACCACCTGCTGTGCGGGCAACCGTGCCGCGCGCCGATGCGAGGAGCCCTCTTTGGCCTGTGACCTGTGGCTGGTACCGCTCGTCGACGTGTTGTGCCACACCCCCGACAACCCCTTCGCCGAGGAACTCGCGCTCTACAACAAAGTGCTCGCCGAGGCCGGGCTCCCGCCGGTTCCGGTGTACCAGTACATGCCGGGCCTGTCCGGCGACGTCGCCCCGGTGGCCGGTTTCGACTACGACGCGCTGCACTTCCTGCGCCGGGCCCATCTGCTCCAGATCTGCGGACTGCCGGTGACCCCGGTGGACGACCTGGGGGGTGACTACGAGCAGCTGCTGGAGATGTTCGAGTCGACGGCCCAGCAGTCGCACCTGGTCTGGCACTACGACCACGCGGGCGCCTATGTCCCGGTCGACTTCCCGCAGCCGCTGTCGAATGACGAACTCCTGGCGGGCAACGGCCCGTTGGGCTCCTCGCACGGCCTGCTGCGGGAGCTGGAACAGGTGGCTCCGGCGATCGGCATCGACCCGGCGAACCCACCGGCCGCCCCGGCGGCGCCGAGCGCGCCCACGACGCTGGAGGAGCCGGCCTCGCCCGCGCCGTACGACCCGAGCCCGTTCGCCCGGGAACGGCACGTCTGGCTCGGCCTGCACGCCGCGGCCACCCGGAGCCTGGCCCAGGGCTCGATGATCGTCTTCAGCTGACGGGCCCGCGACGCCTTCGGCCGGGGGTCCTGGTCGCCTTCGGCCGAGGGTTCGTCGAGCCGGGTCCGGCATCGTGTTCGGCATCCACTTCGGCCGAGGGTCCGCGCGTGTTCCGCCGGCCGTTTCCAGAGGGGCGCGGTTGTCGTAGCCCTCTGCCATCATCACGAGGTGATCACAGCTTCCCGACGTTCCGTCCTCACCGTTCTCGCCGCCGCCGGGCTCGGCACCGCGCTGCCCACCGCGCTGGGTGCCGTGCCCACGGCCGCCGCGGCCGACAACTACGCCTCCAACACGGACCTCTACCAGCAGCTCGCCGGGCTCGAAGGCATCGACTTCGCCCGCCGCTACAGACGTCACGCGTACACCGACGACGACCAGTCCACGACCCCCGCCACGTACGCCAGAACGGCCGTCCTCGCCCTGCACGGCGGCGGCATCGAGACCGGCACCTCCGAACTGTGCCTGGGCATGGCGGGCTACCACCCGAAGGACCTCACGCCGCACTACGGGGCCGGGGCACCGCTGTACGACTACTGGATGTTCGAGGGCATCAAGTCCAGCGGCAACTCGGCGCTCCACGTCACCGCCACCCACTGCGACGACCGCGTGGCCCGCTCGCTCGCGGCCGGAGTCCTCAACGTCGTGAGCGTGCACGGCTGCAAGGCCGACCAGGCGGGCGCCCCCGCGACCCGCCCCGAGGCGGTGGTGATCGGGGGCCGCAACACCGTCCTGCGCCAGTACCTCGACGAGGAGCTGAGCGCGGCGGGCGTCCAGACGATCGACGTGGCCGCCGACGACGACATCGCCGGCGTCTCCCCGGACAACATCTGCAACCGGACCCTGCTCGGCATGGGCGCCCAGCTGGAACTGACGACGGAACTGCGGGCTTCCATGTTCGACACCAACACCCTCAAGGGCAGGGCGGGTTCGGTCAACGCCGAGTTCTGGAAGTTCACGGACGCGGTGCGGGCGGCGGTGGCCCGCATGGAGGCGGATCCGTCCCAGGCCGTCCTCTGACGGAGCCCGGTGGGGGCGGGCCCCGGCGGTCGGTCGAACGCCGGGGCCCGCCCGCACGGCGGAGCGTCAGTCGCAGGACTCGCGGTAGGACAGGTGCGGGAACAGCCCTTCCCACTGGTCCCGCGGGACGTTCAGGGGGTACGACGCGCACATCTGCGTGTAGAGGCGGTCGGTGTCGAAGTCGAGGAGGTAGGTGGTTCGTTCGCGGACGAAGAGGCTCCCGCCCCCGTCGATGTTCACCGCCATCCGTCGAGAGTCCTCGGGTGAGTCCGAGGGGGGTACCTGGACATCGTCCGCGCCCGGCAGCTCGGCGAACTCCGGGGTGTCCCACCTGCCGTCAGGGCCGACGGTCCAGACGCGGTACGGGTCGCCCGTCACGACACGGCGGCCGTTCGGGGTCATGGCGATGGAGGAGATCTCACGGTCGAACAGCTGCTCGTGCTTCTTCCTGGGGTGGGCGGGGTCGCTGATGTCCCAGAACTCGACGGTGCCGTCGCTGAGCGCGGTCGCCAGCTCTCCCTTGGCGGTGGGGTAGTAGTTGCCGGGGGCTCCTGGAAGCAGGGCGCCTTCGACCACCTTCGCGGGGCGGGACAGGTCCCACACCCGGATGTTGTCCCCGGTCTCCTCGGTGATGAGCTGCTGGGACCCGGCGACGTACATCGCGCCCTGCATCGCCGCCACGTCCTTGACGCGATCGCCCTTGCGGGGACGGGCCGGGTCGGAGAGGTCCCACAGCCGGAGATCCGCCTCGTTCTCGACGGTCGCCAGTGAGTGGTTCCCCGTGAACCAGAGCGCTCCCATGCCGATGAGTCCCGGGCTGATCGAGGCATCGACCGTGCCGACCCGTACCGGTTTCGCCGGGTCCTCTATGTCGTAGAGGGCGATGCCGGACTCCTCCGCCGAGCCCGCGGCCAGCAGCCGGCCGTCCGGGCTCACCACGACATGCGGGGTGTCGGCGGTGAGACGGATGCTGCCGCCCCTCGTCGGCCCGCCGTCGGAGCCGAACCCCCAGAACTGGAAGGTGTGCTCCAGTCCCCCCGACCAGTAATGGCCAAGGAGCACAGGCGTCTTGCGGCCGGTCAGGAAGTAGTTCGCCTCCCAGCCCTTCGGCAGGATGTAACGGACCCTCGGTGTCTGCGGGTCGCTGATGTCCCACACACGTGTCGTGGACGTGAAGTCGGGGTTGTCGGTCTCGGCGAGGACCAGCCCGCCGTCGCCGCTGAAGGCGCTGGTGCCCGCCTCGGCGACGGACGGCACCCTGCCCTCGATCGAGGGCGCCCGAGCCCGGCGGGGCCACAGCCGGATCTCGCCGCCCACGTCACCGGACGCGAGGTACCGGCTGTCCGGGCTGTAGGCGACCGACTCCGCGGGCTCTCCCGTCGGCAGTTCGGAGAGGTTCTGCCAGTGCTCCAGGTCCGACACCTCTCCCGTCACGTCGCCCCGGTGAACGCCGTTGTCCCGGTCCGCGCCCGCGAGGAGTCTGCCGTCCGGGCTGAAACTGAGCGAGGGAATGCCGTCCCTGTCCGTGCCCCAGGTGTCCGAGGACTCCTCCACCTGGACGCGCCGCAGTTCCCGTCCCCCCACCAGCTCCCACCAGGCGGCCTTGCCGCCGGCCCCGGTGGCGATCACCAGGTCGCGCTTCGGATGGGCGGCGACCGCCATCACCGTCTCGGCCGTCTCGGTGTCCCGCAGCACGGGCCGGTCCGGATCGGTCAGGTCCCACAGCCGCACCTGGGCGGGCGCCTTGCTGACGCCTTTGCCGCTGCCGCTGCCCGTGATCAGGTGACGCCCGTCGCGCGTGAACGCCAGGGAGATCACCGGCGCCTCGGCGATCGTCCGGTCCGTCCGCAGCACGGGATGCGCCGGGTCGGCCACGTCCCACAGCCACAGCCGACCCGCCTCGCTGCCCGTCTCGCTGCCCGCCGCCAGTGTCCTGCCGTCCCCACTGAACGCCAGGGTGTAGGTCTGGCCCTTGGCGATCGGCACCCGCGCCACCCGCTCGGGGTGCCGCACGTCCGCGGTGTCCCACAGCGTCAGCGAGTCGTCCGTCTGCGCGGCCAGCAGCCGCTGACGCGGGTGGTAGGCGATGGCCGCGCTGCCGTCCACGCTGAACCGGCCCCCCTCCACCGGCACCGACGGCTTCGAGACGTCCCACAGCCGCACCCTGCCGCCCACGTGACTGGCGGCCAGCACCTCGCCGTCCGGGCTGTAGGCCAGGTTGAGGACCGGCTTGCGCTCCGCACCGGCCGGGCTGAGGTGCGTCGGCGCCACCGTCGTCGCCGCCGCGTACAGGCTGGACCGGGTCTCCGAGGTCCGCGCCGTGCGGTACGCGGCGAGGCTGAGGCGCAGAGCCGTCTGCGGGTCGCGCTCGCGCATGACGTCGGCCTGCGTGGCCAGTTCCCTGGCGATCAGGCTGCGCTCCCGGTCGGCCGCCCGGCCGTTCTCGTAGAACGCCCAGCCCGCCAGCGACGCGGCCACCAGGGCGAGGGCGGAGAGCCCGGCGATCCAGGTCCGGGTGACCTGTCGCCGACGCCGCTGCGCACGGTCGGCCGCGCTGACGAAGTCCCGCACCACCTGCCGGACCGGCAGGCGGGAGGACTCCTCGGCGGGCTCCCCGACGGACGACTCCTCCGGGGAGCCCGCAGCGGACTTCCCGGCAGACCCCTCAGCGGATTTCCCGGCCGCCTTCCCGGCCGACTTCCCGACCGGCTCCCCGGCGACCCCCTCGGCAGACTCCCCGGCGGACTTTGCAGCCCGCTCCCCGGCGGACTTCCCGGCGACGAGCGCCTTCGCCTCGTCCAAGCCGGTGCCCGTCCACAGCCCGCTGCCGTGCTCGGCCCAGGACTCCGCCGCCTCCGTCAGCCGCCGCAGCCGCAGCAGGTCACCGCGCACCTCGCCGATCCAGTCCTGGAGCCGCTGCCAGGCGTAGAGCAGCGAATCGTGGCCGAGCTGTGCCCCGCCCTGCTCGTCCACGACGACGAGGCGGGCGTCGGCGAGGCCGCGCAGCAGGTCCTCGGCGCCGGACAGTTCCTCCCGTGCGACCCGGCGGCGCACCAGCCGGCCCTCGCCGTCGGCGACCTGGACCATGGCCAGCAGCAGCCGGCGCAGCCGGGTCCGGCCCCGGCCGTCGAGGGCGTCGTAGATCCCTTCGGCGGTCCGGGCGACGGCGTCGCGGATGCCGCCGGTCTCCTGGTAGGCGGCGTAGGTGAGCGTCGTACCGCGCCGCCGCAGCCAGATCTCCCGCAACGCGTGGGCCAGGAACGGCAGCGCCGCCGCGTCGCCCGGACCGCCGCCCGCCGCCCGCTCCTCGGTCACCTCCCGCCGCAGGATCTGCGGCACCCCCTCCTCCCACTGGAGTCCCTCGTACCGGGCCGGTCCCACGATGGCCGCCTCGACCTCGGCGTCGTCGAGGGCGGGCACGGTGAAGTGGTCGCGCGCCACGAGCGGGGCCAGCTCACGGTCGCGCAGGGCGTCGTCGTGGTAGTCGGCGCGCAGGGCCAGCACGATGCGGGGGCCCTGCGCGGCGGTGAGCGCGGCGGCGAAGCGCGCCCGCTCGGTGCCGTCCGCGCCGTGCGTGAAGTACTGCTCCAACTGGTCGACGACCAGGACTTCCGGCGCCCTGACGGCCTGCTCGCCGCGCTCGGCTCCGGAGGCCGGGCGACTGAACCTGCCCTCCTCCAGATCCCGTACGACCTCGGCGAGCGGTCGGTCCACGGCCGCCGCCCAGCTCTCCGCCAGCGCCCGGAACGGTCGCGCGCCCGGCGCGGACACGATCCGTACGCTCCCCAGGCCGGCGTCCTCGGCCGCCACGCTCAGCCCGGCCCGCAGCAGCGAGGACTTGCCGACGCCCGAGGTGCCGAGCACCACCAGCGGCTCGCCGGGCCGGGTCCGCTCGACGCGCCGCAGCAGCTCGCGGGTCACCTTCTCGCGGCCGAAGAAGAGGTGGTGCTGCTCGGGGAGGAAGGGCACGATGCCCGGATAGGGGCTGACCGCGTCCGGGTCGCCGGGGACGGTGTCGGTGTCGGCACCCGCGCTCGGGGCGTACCGGTGGTTGGCCGTGACCACCAGCTCCGCCATGCGGGCCGTGCCGCCGCCGTACGGCCGGGCGGGACCGCCCTGGAGCCGCTGGTCGAGGAGCCGGTAGAGGCTGCCGGGCGTCAGCCACCTGGGGCCGCCCGCGTCGCCCCGCCGCAGCAGGTCCAGCAGCTCACCGGTGAACAGGGTGTACTCGGCGCCGTCGGGGGCGTACGCCAGTGTGTCGCGCAGGGCGGAGGCGAGCAGATAGCTGCCCTGGGGACGGCTGCCGCCGAACGGGTCCGAGGCCGGCGGACGGCTCGGCTCCCGGGCGTTCCCGGCGAAGCAGCAGTCGAGGACGACGAGCGGGTCGCCCGGCCCGTCGCTGAGATAGCGCTCGATCTCGTCGTACGGGACGGAGTGCGCCGTGTCCGTGAGGGACCCGGTCGCCGCGGTCGCCAGGTACAGCCGCCCGCCCGGCCCCCGCAGTCCGTGGCCGACGTGGCAGAAGACGACGGTCCCGCTCTCGTACCGCCCCTGCGTGGGCCCGGCCAGGTCCACGGCCTCGGCGAGTGCCGCGAGGACCTCGCTCGGTGACTCGGGATCGCACAGCAGCCGGACCCGGTCGCCCATGCCGCACTCCGTGGCCAGCGCCTCGGCCAGGGCCCGCGCGGACCGCACGGCGGACGGCAGCGGGGTCACCCCCTGGCCGGGGTGGGTTCCGGTGCCGACCACCACCGCCCGGCAGCCCGGCCCGCTCAGGTCCCGCCTCACCGTCCCTGGTAACGGCACGGTCAGTCCCCCTGCCCGGCCGGGACCTGGGTCCCCTCGTCGGCCGGCGGCTCCCGCAGGGCCTCGGCGACCCGCTGGGCCAGTTCGCCCGCGCCCTGTGCCGTCAGCCCGCGGACCTTCTCGGAGGAGACGACGACCTGGGTGCCATCGGGCTGGTTGATGGTGACGGTCTGGTTGCCCCGGCGGTTCTGCAACCAGACCACGACCGCCGCTCCGACCGCCGCCGTCGGCCCGCCCGGGGCCAGGACCAGCGTCAGCACCTCGCTCCACGCGCCCATGGCCCCCGCCGGGGTGCCGGCCGGGGACTCCCGCCGGAGCAGACCCCGCAGCTCGGGGTCCTGACGCAGCCAGTCGTACAGGTCGTCCGTGGCGCCCGCGCGGTCGCCGGTCCCCGTCTCGACGGCCAGTGTGATGCGCACCTTGCTCCTCCTGGAGAAGACCAGTACCCGATCGCAGCTGTCACCAAGAAGCTAACATCCCCAACTACCCTTGCAAACAGGGCAGTTGGGGATGTCATATGCGGAAACCGGTCCGGGACGCCCCGGACCGGGAACGCGGAGAGGTCCGGCGCAGGAGACGGGAAAGTCCGGATCGGATGTCAGAGGAACGAGTTGATCTCGATCGTCTCGTCCCGGCCCGGGCCGACCCCGATCGCGGAGATCGGCGCCCCGGACATCTCCTCCAGCGCCTTCACGTAGTTCTGCGCGTTCTTGGGCAGGTCGGCGAAGGACTTGGCCTGGGTGATGTCCTCGGACCAGCCGGGCAGCGTCTCGTAGACCGGCTTGGCGTGGTGGAAGTCCGTCTGCGAGTACGGCAGCTCCTCGACGCGCCGGCCGTCGATCTCGTAGGCGACGCAGACCGGGATCCGCTCCCAGCCGGTGAGCACGTCCAGCTTGGTGAGGAAGAAGTCGGTCAGGCCGTTGACCCGGGTCGCGTAGCGCGCGATCACCGCGTCGAACCAGCCGCAGCGCCGGTCGCGTCCCGTGGTGACGCCCCGCTCGCCGCCGATGCGGCGCAGCGCCTCGCCGTCCTCGTCGAACAGCTCGGTCGGGAACGGTCCGGCGCCGACCCGGGTCGTGTACGCCTTGAGGATGCCGATGACCCGGCTGATCTTCGTCGGTCCGACGCCGGAGCCGGTGCAGGCGCCGCCCGCCGTGGGGTTGCTGGAGGTGACGAACGGATAGGTGCCGTGGTCGATGTCCAGCAGCGTGCCCTGCCCGCCCTCGAAGAGGACGACCTTGTCCTGCTCCAGCGCCTGGTTGAGGACCAGCACCGTGTCGGCGACGTACGGCTTGAGCTGCGCGGCATAGCCGACCAGCTCCTCGACGACCTGGCCGGTGGCGATGGCGCGCCGGTTGTAGAGCTTGGTCAGCATCTGGTTCTTTGCGTCGAGCGCCGCCTCGACCTTCTGCTGGAGGATCGACTCGTCGTACAGGTCCTGGACCCGGATGCCGACGCGGTTGATCTTGTCGGCGTAGGTGGGGCCGATACCGCGCCCGGTCGTGCCGATCTTCCGCTTTCCGAGGAAGCGTTCCGTCACCTTGTCGACGGTGACGTTGTACGGGGTGATGATGTGGGCGTTACCGCTGATCAGGAGCTTGGAGGTGTCGACGCCGCGCTCGTTCAGACCGCTCAGCTCGGAGAGCAGGACCGATGGGTCGACGACGACGCCGTTGCCGATGACCGGAGTACAACCGGGCGAGAGGATTCCGGAAGGGAGCAGGTGGAGTGCATACTTCTGGTCACCGACGACGACCGTGTGGCCGGCGTTGTTGCCGCCCTGGTACCGGACGACGTAATCCACCGAGCCACCGAGCAGGTCGGTGGCCTTCCCCTTGCCCTCGTCACCCCACTGAGCACCGAGCAGCACAAGTGCGGGCACGCGCGTACACCCCTTCCGGGCGGGGCATGTCCAAGGTCAGGGGCGTACGCGCAGGGTTCACCGCCACGCACCACCGCGACCGCCGTCGGCCGCACACAACCGTCGGACCGGATGCCCCGGAATAGACGAAGCCCCTGGCGCAATATCGCAAGGGGCTCTTGCACAAAGATGCTACCCGAGGAAGTGAGGCAGGACCGAGGTGGCGACTTTCGCGACGTCCGATCAGCTGCTGGTGATCATCGACCCGGTTGCCCGGCGGACGGACGGCGAATCCGTACGCATCGCGAAAGACGTGCTGAGCGCGGGTGCCACCGCGAAGCTGTGCCTGCCCGACGGTCCCGAGGAGTTCGCGCGGGCGCTGGCGCGCCGGGGCTCGCGGCGGCCGGTGGTGGTGGGCGACGACCGGGCGCTGGTACGGGCTGTGTCCCTGCTGCACCGCCAGCGGGAACTGGCCGGATGCGTGCTGTCCATGGTGCCGGTGGGGAGCGTGCTGACGCTCGCGGAGGCCCTCGGGCTGCCGACGGGGGCGGTGGCCGCCGCGCGGGCGGTGCTCGACGGGGTCGGCCGCCCCATGGATCTCCTGGTGGACGACAGCGACGGGGTGGTCCTCGGCGGTCTGCGGATACCGCCCGTGGTGCCACGCGCGGACCGGCCGGTCGAGCCGGTGGGCGCCACCGCCGTCGCCGGCCGTCCGTGGCTGCGCTCGACCTACCGGTCACTGGTCAGGACCCTGGCGTCGTCCAGGCCGTCCCGGCTCGCCCCGGCCCCGCCCGGCCCCGCCCGGCTGCGGGTGGAGGTCGACGGGGTGACGCTCGTCGACCTGGACCAGCCGGTGGAGGCGGTGTCGGTGACACGGGGCGCCGGCGGGGTCGTCGAGGTCGAGGCGCGGCCGGTGTCGGTGGGGGCGGAAGCCTCGCCCCTGCGGGCGGCCGGCCACGCGGTGACGGTGACCGGGTCGTCCTTCCGCTACCAGGCGGACGCGACGGTGACCCTGCCGGTACGGACCCGGACGTGGCGGATCGTGGAGGGGGCGTGGCGGCTCACGGTACCGAGGGGGTCGTGAGTCAGACGGTCCTCGTGCGGACAGTCAGTCCTCGTGCGGATCCTCGGGGTCGTCGTCGGGGGCCTGGAAGCCGGAAGTGTCGAGTACGCAGTCGAAGGGAGCAGGAATCGGAAGTTTCTCACCGAACGGCATCGAGCAGTTCGACTCGTACCCCTTGGCGAAGGGCGCCCAGAAGACAGTGGCCCGTTCCTCCTGCATGTCCAGGATCAGGTAGACCGGGACTCCTGCCTTGCCGTATGCCTCGGCCTTCTCGGTCAGGTCGGCGTCGCGCGTCGAGGTGGAGGTCAGTTCGGCGACGAAGGAGAGCCCCTCGCCGTCCAGGCGGTTGCTGGCAGTCCGGAAGGTACGGCGATGGGCCACATGGATGTCCGGGCCGTAAGCGCGCTCGGCACCGGGGAACACGTACAAGTAGGGACTGCTGCTGATGCGGTGCCCTTCCGGCAGATGAGGACGCAGTTGGTCGCAGACCAACTGGACCAGATCCTCGTAATACCCCTTCGACCACGGCGACACGACGATGTTCCCCCTGACGATCTCGGCCTTGTAGCCGTCCGGCACGTTCAGCTGGTCGAGGAGGTCCAGAAGCTCCTCGAAGCCGCCACGGGGTTCGACGTCGTCTATCACGGGTCGCTCTGCCATCAACGTCATGATGCGCCCTCCCTCGCCAGCAGACCAGTCGCGACCCAGAGTAGCCGAACGCACACGCATCGAAAGGATGATTTTCGCAGCCCGCCGGCGCCCGCCGCCGTCACCTCCACCGCCCGGCCCGCGCCGCCGGACGGGTCACCCGCCGAAGGTCTTCTCCCGGTGCACGCGCCAGCGCTCCACGAGCATGTCGAACTCACTCTCGACGAACTCGAAGAACGCGAGCGTCTCGGCGAGGCGGCGGCCCGCCGGCGTGTCGGCCCCCAGCGTGGCGACGCCCTCCCGCAGGGCGTCCTCCCACTGCTTGATGACCGACTCGCGGTTCGCCAGCGCCTCGTACCACTGGTCGCTGCGCACCCGGTACAGCTCACGGCGCGAGCCCGGCTCACGCTGCCGGGAGACCATGTGCACGTGGGCCAGGTACCGCACCGCGCCGGAGACCCCGGCCGGTGAGACCTTCAGGCGTTCACCCAGCTCGGCCGAGGTGAGGGAGCCGGAGTCGGAGGCCAGCAGCGCCACGAAGACCCGGGCCGCCATCCGCGGCATCCCGGCCTCGACGAGCTGTGCCGCGAAGTGCTCCACGAACCGCGATACGACTTCCGGATCCCGCGCGCCCCCGGCTGTTTCCGTCATGCGTCGATCATCTCCCCTGGTAGGACCCGCCCGGCCATCCTAACGGTGGTTCATGCGCTTCCTTAACTTCACAAATTTCTGAAAGAAGCGTACGTTCTGAATCCATGACGAAGGCAATCACGGTCTCGGGACTCCACAAGTCCTTCGGCCGCACCCACGCGCTGGACGGCCTCGACCTGGACGTCGAGACCGGCGAGGTGCACGGCTTTCTCGGCCCCAACGGCGCCGGCAAGTCCACCACCATCAGAGTCCTGCTCGGTCTGCTGCGGGCCGACTCCGGCGCCGCGCAGATCCTGGGCCGCGACCCGTGGGCGGACGCGGTCGAGGTGCACCGGCGGATCGCCTACGTGCCCGGAGACGTGAACCTGTGGCGCAACCTCTCCGGCGGCGAGGTCATCGACCTCTACGGCCGGCTGCGCGGCGGCCTCGACCAGCGGCGCCGCGCCGACCTGATCGAGCGCTTCGAACTGGACCCCACCAAGAAGGGCCGCACCTACTCCAAGGGCAACCGGCAGAAGGTCGCCCTGGTCGCCGCCTTCGCCTCCGACATCGACCTGCTGATCCTGGACGAGCCGACGTCCGGCCTCGATCCGCTGATGGAAGAGGTCTTCCAGAAGTGCGTCGAGGAGGAACGCGACCGGGGCCGTACGGTCCTGCTCTCCTCGCACATCCTCAGCGAGGTGGAGGAGCTGTGCGACCGGGTGAGCATCATCCGCAAGGGCCGCACGGTCGAGAGCGGTTCGCTGGCCGACCTGCGCCATCTCACCCGGACCAGCGTCACCGCCGAACTCGCGGCGCCGCCGAACGGTCTGACGCGCCTGCCCGGCGTCCACGACCTCGACGTGCAGGGCCGCCGCGTCCGCCTCCAGGTCGACACGGACAAGCTGAACGGCGTTCTGCGCGCGCTGAGCGAGGCGGGCGTGCGCTCACTGACGTCGACCCCGCCGACGCTGGAGGAACTGTTCCTGCGGCATTACCAGGAGGACGAGGAAGACGGGGACGGCGAGGGCAACGGCGGCGGCCGGAGCGCGACCGTCTCGGCGGGCGACGACCCGGCCGGGGTCGCACACGGGACCGGCGAGGTGGCGCGGTGACCGCCACGACGACCCGCGCGCCCGAAGGCCGGAGCACCCCGAGCGCCCGCGCCGGCGGCTCCCGCCACCTGGCCGGCACCGGCGTCCTGCTGCGCTTCGCGCTGCGCCGCGACCGGGTGCTGATCCCGGTGTGGGTCGCGGTGAACGCGCTCATGGTCCTGTCCATGCCGAAGTCGCTGACCAGCCTGTACGGCACCCAGGCCGCGCGCGCCGACCTGCTGCGCCAGATGGACACCAACTCCTCGCTGCGCGCCCTCGTCGGCCCGGTCTTCGACGACTCGCTGGGCGCCCTCACGGCCTGGCGCGTCGGCGTCTACGCGGCTGCGCTCGCCGCGGTGACCAGCCTGCTCGTCGTCGTCCGGCACACCAGGGACGAGGAGGAGAGCGGCCGGCAGGAACTCGTCTCGTCCGGCATGGTCGGCCGCCGGGCCCCGCTGACGGCGGGCCTGCTGGCCGCGGCGGTGGCCAACGCCGTACTGGCGCTGCTCGTCGCCGCCGGGCTGGCCGGGCAGGGCAGCTCGGGGGCGCTCGCCTTCGGCCTGGGCATCGCCGGGGTCGGCATGGTCTTCGCCACGGCGGCGGCGATCGTGGCCCAGCTGACCGAGAGCGCACGGCTGGCCCGCGGCCTGACCGCGGGCGTGCTCGGTGCCGCCTTCGTGCTGCGCGCGGCCGGCGACTCGGCGTCCGCCGACGGCTCCTCGGTCCTGACCTGGCTGTCCCCGCTCGGCTGGCTGGAGAACCTGCGGCCGTTCGCCGGTGAACGCTGGTGGGTGCTGCTGCTCCTCGCCGCCGCCGTCGCCGCGCAGGCGGCCGTCGCCTACCTGCTCGCCGGCCGCCGCGACACCGGCATGAGCTTCCTGCCCACCCTGCCGGGTCCGGCCCGGGGGCGGCTGGGGTCGGCGGGCGCGCTGGCCTGGCGGCTCCAGCGGGGCGGCGTCCTCGGCTGGGCGGTCGGTTTCTTCCTGGCCGGGGTGGTCTACGGCGGGATGACCGACGGCGCGGCCAAGCTGGTCGGCGACAACCAGCAGGCCCGGGACCTCTTCGAGCGCCTGGGCGGCCAGTCGGGGATCACCGACGCGTTCCTCGCCTCGATGGTCGCGATCATGGGTCTGGTCGCCGCCCTGTACGTCGTCTCGTCCGTGCTGCGGGCACACGGCGAGGAGACCTCGGGCCGGGCGGAACCGGTCCTGGCCGCGGCGGTGGGCCGGCTGCGCTGGGCCGCGGGCCATCTGACGATCGCCTTCGGCGGGGTGGTGCTGCTCATGCTGCTGACCGGCCTCGGCTTCGCCGCCGGCTACGGCAAGGAGGCCGGCCCGATCCTCGGGGCGTGTCTGGTGCAGGTGCCCGCGGTGTGGGTGGTCGGCGGCCTCGCGGTCCTCCTGTACGGGGTGCTGCCGCGCGGCGCGACGGCGGCCTGGGGCGTCGCCGGGGCGGTGCTGCTGATCGGCTGGGTCGGCCCCGCGCTGGACGTCCCGCAGGCGGTGCTTGACCTGTCCCCCTTCGGCCATCTGCCCAAGCTGCCGGGCGGCCCGATGGAGTGGGGTCCGGTGCTCGCCCTGCTGGCGCTGGCCGCGGCGCTGACCGGCGCGGGTCTCGCCGCCCTGCGCCGACGGGACCTGACGACCTGACCCGGCCCGATCCGCGGTGCCGGACCTGGCGGCCCGCCGACCTCGTGGCCCGCCGCCGGGGCTCCGCCCGCCTGCCTGCCGCTCCGGCGTCGCCGGCACCCGGCACCCGGCACCCGGCACCCGGCACCCGGCACCCGGGGGGAACCTTCGGCGGCCCGTACGCGTCCGTCCCGGGCATGGGACAGCGTATGCAGGCCGCCGCAGGATGCCTGACCGCGGCCGTCGGCGCGGGCGGCGGGCTCGCGCTGTGGTCCGTGGATTTCCAGGGCCGGTTCGTGCGCTTCGAGCAGAGCCCCGACTGGAGGGTCCTGTACGCCGAACTCCCGCTGGCGGTCCTCGGCGGCATCGCCGCCGCACTCGGCCTGTGGGCGCTCTGGAACTTCGTACGCCGGACCAGAACATGACGCCCGGCTCAGAGGGTGACGCTCAGCCCCTTCAGGCCGCGGATCACGAAGTTCGGCTTCCGTTCGGGCTCGGCCGCCAGGGCGAGCGCCGGGGCCTTCTCCAGCAGCGCGGTCATCGACGCCGCCAGCTCGATCCGGGCCAGCGGGGCGCCGATGCAGTAGTGGATACCGGCGCTGAAGGAGATGTGCGGGTTGTCCTTGCGGCCGAGGTCCAGCCGGCCGGGGTCCGCGAAGACGGCCGGGTCGTGGTTGGCAGAGCCGAACAGCATGGCGACCTCCGCTCCCCGCGGGATCGTCGTGCCGTCGATCTCGATCTCGTCCAGCACCCAGCGCTCGAACAACTGGAGCGGGGTGTCGTAGCGCATCAGCTCCTCCACGGCGGAGGGGACGAGCGAACGGTCGGCGCGCAGCGCGGTCAGCTGGTCCGGGTTGCGCAGCAGCGCCCACCACCCGTTGACCGTGGCGTTGACGGTCGCCTCGTGGCCCGCGTTCAGCAGCAGGACCGCCGTCGAGACCATCTCCTGCCCGGTCAGCCGGTCGCCCTCGTCGTGAGCGGCGATCAGCCCCGAGATCAGGTCCTCGCCCGGCTCCCTGCGCCGGGCGGCGATCAGCTCCAGCAGATACTCCGAGAACTCGGCCGACGCCCGGACCGCCCTCGCCGCCGCCTCCTCGGACGGGTTCAGCTCGTACATCCCGCAGATGTCCGCCGACCAGGGCCTGAGCTGCGCCCGGTCCGACTCGGGGATGCCCAGCATCTCGGCGATCACCGCGACCGGCAGCGGCTCCGCGACCTCCGCCAGCAGATCGCCGCCGCCCGCCGCCACCAGCGCCGAGACCAGTTCGTCCGCCAGCCCGTGGACGTACGGCTTCAGCCGCTCCACCGTCCGCGGCGTGAACGCCTTCGACACCAGCCGCCGGATCCGGGTGTGGTCCGGCGGCTCCAGATCGAGCATCCCGTGATCGTTGAGCGTGTGGAACGGCTCGTGCTCCGGCGGCGGAGCCGTACGCCCGAAGTCCTCGTGGGTGAAGCGGTGCTGATACGTCCGGCCCAGCCGGCGGTCGCGCAGCAGCGCCGAGACGTCCGCGTGGTGCGGGACCAGCCACTGGTTCGTGGGCTCGTAGTAGTGCACGCGGCCCTTTTCGCGCAGTTCGGCGTAGGCGGGGTACGGGTCGGCGAGGAACGCCGGGTCCCACGGGTCGAAATCAGCCATACCGGGGACGCTAACCCGGCGCCTACCCCTCTGACCAGGGGTGTTCCTTCAGGTGGTCGATGAGGGCGGTGAAAGAGGCGGTGGGGAACGAGAGCGCTGCCCGGGAGACTGCGGCAACAGGATCTCCTGAGACTGCTCGGACGGGAATTCACCCCCGAACCACCGAGAGGCCCTGCCTTCATGCGCCGCTCCTGCCACAATCAACCGATCAGGACCCCTGTGAGACCAGACAAGCCCGTTGAGCGGTAAGCGGAAGCCTTCTCAACTCCACGGCTTCTGGCAGCAAGCTCTCAGGCGACGGTGTATTCAGCATCCCCGAAGTCCGCGACTACGCGCAGTCGACCGCCGAGCGCTTCCACGTAGGCCCGGAGGGTCGCGACCTCCGCGCGATCCAGCTCACCGTGCTCGATCGCGGAGACCCGAGGTGCTGAGACCCCCATCGACGCGGCCACTTGGCGCTGAGTCAGCGCCTGTTCCCGCCTGACCTCCGCGAGCTTGTGAGCACGCACTTCGGCGGTCAGCCGGTCCATGGCCGCTTGTTTCTTCTCAGCTGACCGCACCGGCAACCCAGCGGCCGCACGCAGCTCGCGCGCCTTGCACTTGGTTTCCTCCCAGCTCACCGTGGTCATTCGTACTCCCTGGTTTCAAGATCAGCCAGATGCTTCCGGTACCGCTCCTCAGCAAGCGGAATGTTGATGTCGTACCAGCGCTGCCAGTTCCCGGCCTTGTCGCCGGCCACCAGCAATACGGCCCGGCGCACCGGATCGAAGACGTGGAACCGGCCGCTGGTCGGTCGGCTCGTAGTACAGCCCCCGCCCCGGGCGGGCTGGGGACGCTAACCCGGCATCTGCCCCTCTGACCAGGGGTGTTCCTTCAGATGGTCGACGAGGGCCGTGAAGGAGGCGGCGGGGAAGGAGAGAGTGGCGCGGGTGGGGGCTTTGGAGTCGCGGATGGCTATGCGGGAGGGGCGGGCGGCGATCTCGACACAGGTGTTGCCGTCGCCGCCATCGGAGTACGTGGACTTACGCCAGTTCATCAGAGTTCCTTGATCAAACGATGGGTGAAGTGCTGCGTTGCCCTGGTCCGCCTGGCGCGGGGAGAGCCACGTTCCGGCAAGTACTGCACCCTCCGGGGACGCTAACCCGGCATCTGCCCCTCTGACCAGGGGTGTTCCTTCAGATGGTCGACGAGGGCCGTGAAGGAGGCGGCGGGGAAGGAGAGAGTGGCGCGGGTGGGGGCTTTGGAGTCGCGGATGGCTATGCGGGAGGGGAGGAGGGCGATCTCGACACAGGTGTCGCCCTGGCCTCCACCGGAGTAAGTCGACTTCCGCCAGTTCATTACGTCTCCTTCGCCAGTCGATGGATGAAGTCCCGCGACGCAATGGGGTCCAGCGACGCTGCCCGCATCCTAAGGAAGAGCGTTCGAAGCTGCTTCAACTGAGCTTCTGCATCGATGAATGCGACGCCGGTGGGAGCATCCCTCAGACCGGTGTCCAACTTTGGCACCGGACCGCACACGTACATCATCGAAATCCCGGCGCCCCCGAAGCCGTCCTGCTCAAAAGGGATGACGCGCACCGTTACGTGCTCCTGTTCGATCCGATCGAGGATCTGCTGGAGCTGAGCCCGCCAGACGCTGCGGTCCGACACTCGTACACGCAGAGCGCACTCGTGGATCAGTGTCTCGTACGACGTAGGGCTGTCGCCCTCGATCACGGCTCGTCGCCTCATCCGGTGTTCTACCCAAGGGGTCAACTCACTCTCGGGTAGTTCGGGCTGTGCGTAGGCATAGACCGCGCGGGCGTAGTCAGCAGTCTGCAACAGCCCTGGAACGTAGGTGATCACGACCTCGCGGAGGGAGGTCGCATGGTGCTCGGTCTCGGCAGTGTCCAGGAACACCGGGTGAAGGACTCCCCTGTACTCCTCCCACCAACCGCGTGTGCGATCGGTCGCCATCGCCACGAGCGCGTCGATCAACGCATCGTCCGTACAGGCGTAATAGGCAGCCAGGCGACGAACGCGCTCCGCGCTGACGGCAGCGATGCCCAGTTCTACATGACTCATCTGCCCCGAAGTCGAGTTGAGGAACGCAGCTGTGTCCCGAGCCTTCAAACCGGCCGCCTCGCGCAGCCTGCGCAGTTCGGTTCCCAAGCGCACCTGACGCGCAGTGGGATTGCTTCTCGGCGGCATACGCCCTCCCGCTTCCAACGCCTCTGCTGAGGCGCCACGTTCGGGTGTCAGGTTACGCCAGCCGGTTGCGCTGGCACGAATTTGTGCCATACCGTCAGTCACGCGACGCACACGCTGCGAAACCCCGGGACACCGGAAGCGCACCGCCCCGTCCTGCCACGACGGCTGCGGCACTGCCACCGCCCGACACCGCCGCGAAACTCCACCACCCCACCTCGACCTGGAGTTCACGCATGCCCGAGAACGAACCCGACTCCTGGGAATACTCCCTCCACATCCCCAACGACCCCCGCGCCGTCACCGTCTGCCGCCGCACCCTCCGTCTGATCCTCACCCTGCACGGCCTGATCACCCTGGTCGACACGGCCGAACTCCTCGCCACGGAGCTGGTGTCCAACGCCGTGCTGCATACCAAGGGTCCGGCAGCCCTGCGGGTGCGCTGGTCGCCGCCGGGGACGCTGCGACTCGGCGCCTGGGACACGGACCCCGAGCCGCCGGAGCCCCCGCGACCGCTGGACCACCTCACCGATGCCGAGAACGGCCGCGGCCTCACCCTGGTCCGCGCCTGTGCGGACGTGTGGGGCTGGCAGCCGCAGTCCAGGAACGGCAACCGCGGCAAGTACGTCTGGTGCGAGTGCACCCTGGCGGCCCTGAACTGAGCCGCCTCCCGTTCCGGAGGCGAGACGCCTTCCTTCAGCCCGGAGTGACCAGTCGCGCCTCATACGCGAACACCGCCGCCTGCGTGCGGTCGCGCAGGCCCAGTTTCACCAGGACGCGGCTCACATGGGTCTTGATCGTCGACTCGGCCACCACCAGACGCTCGGCTATCTCCGAGTTGGAGAGGCCGTGGGCGATGAGGACCAGTACCTCCGTCTCCCGCTCGGTCAGATCGCCGTACGCGGCCTGCGCGGTGGGGGTCAGGCGCGGAGCGTCGGACAGCTTGGAGAACTCCGTGATCAGGCGCCTGGTGACAGAGGGCGCGAGCAGGGCCTCGCCCGCCGCCACCACCCGGACGCCGTCCGCCAGTTGCCGGGCCGAGGCGTCCTTGAGCAGGAAGCCGGAGGCTCCCGCGCGCAGCGCCTCGTACACGTACTCGTCCAGGTCGAACGTCGTCAGGACAAGCACCTTCGCCGTACCGTCCGCGGCGACGATCTCCCGTGTCGCCTCGATGCCGTTCAGCTCGGGCATCCGGATGTCCATCAGCACGATGTCGGGGGCGAGTTCCCGCACCCGCTCGACCGCCTCTCGGCCGTTGACGGCCTCGCCGACGACCTCGATGTCCGGCATCGCGTTGAGCAGCACCGAGAAGCCCTCACGCACCATCATCTGGTCGTCCGCGATCAGTACGCGGATCGTCATGCCTCGTCCTCGCCCACCATGGCGACCGGCAGGAACACCGTCACCTCGTAGCCTCCGTCGACCGGGCCCGCCGTCATGTCGCCGTCCAGCATGGAGACGCGCTCCCGCATCCCGGTGATGCCGTGCCCGGCGCCGGGCGAGGGTTTCACCAGTTCCTTCGCGGGCGGCGGCCCGTTGACTATGCGCAGGCCCAGCCCGCCGAGGACGTACCCGATCTCCACCCGCGCGCTCGCGCCCGGCGCGTGCCGCAGCGTGTTGCTCAGCGCCTCCTGGACGATCCGGTACGCGGACAGCTCCACGCCTTGCGGGAGTTCGCGCACCGCGCCGGTGACCACCTTCTCCACGTCGAGCCCTGCCTCCCGCACGTTCGCGAGCAGCGCGTCCAGGTCGGCGAGGGCGGGCTGCGGGGCATCGGGTGCCGCGTAGTCCTCCGCGCGGACGACCCCGAGGACCCGGCGCAGTTCGGTCAGCGCCGCCACCGCGTTCTCCCGGATGGTGACGAACGCCTTCTCCAGCTCCGGCGGCGGGTTCTCCACCCGGTAGGGGGCGGCCTCCGCCTGGATGGCGACCACCGACATGTGATGGGCGACCACGTCGTGCAGTTCGCGGGCGATGGTGGTGCGCTCCTCCAGCAGGGTGCGGCGGGAGCGCTCGTGCGCGGTCACCGTCTGCTGCGCGGTCACCTCCTGCTCGGCGTCACGGCGTATGTGCCAGATGGTGACGGCGAGCAGGAGCAGCGCGGCGAGGAGCAGCATGGGGCCGGTGTTCGGGCTGTAGTAGTAGCCACCGGTGAAGACGGCGGCGGCCACGACGCCGTAGCCCGCCGTCACCAGCCACATCCAGGCCGCCGTGCGCGGGCGGGTGCGGATCGCGACCACCGTGAGCACCGTCAGATGGGCGAGGAAGCTGCCCGGCAGCCACGGAAAGTTGCCCCCGTTCGGACTGAGAGCGGCGACGACCATGGCCGCCGGGAACGACAGCCAGAACGCCGCCACCGGGCGGACCAGCGTGAGCAGGACCGGGGCCAGGGTGAACAGACCGCACACCAGGGCCGCTATGCCGAAGCCGGCGTATCCCAGGGAGATGAGCATCGCCAGGACGCCGAACGCGGCCACTGTGGCGTGCGGTGCCCAGGACGCGTACTCCCGCCTGCGGTCGGAGAGCCGACGGGTGAGTGGTCCGTCGGCGCTCGTGCGAGGCAGCGGGCGGTAGGCGAAGACGTCGTGGAACAGGTCCTTCTGCAGCCCCCGAAGGGCCCCGATCGCCGCCCGGACCTCCGGGCTGCGCGGCTTGTACGCGTCGTACCGGCTGTCCGGTCGCGTGGTCTGCGTGTGCGTCGTCTCGGTCACGTACAGAACGGTAGGCCGGGGCGGGGGGAGCGGTCGTCACCTGTGAGAGGGGTCGTCGCGGGTCCCTCTCAAGTACTACGGGTGCGAGCGGGGTCCGCCCGACGGAGCACGCCGCACCCCGTTCACCACGCCAACTGCCCGATTTCCTCCGCCACCACCGCGCACGCGTCCGCCGCCGGATCGATGAGCGGGAAGTGCCCCACGTCCTCCAGCAGGGTCAGGCCCACCACCTCGCCCGCCTTCGCCGCGGCGTCCGCGTACGCCTCGGCGACCGCCTGCGGGACCACCATGTCCCTACGGCCCTGGACGAGCGTGGTCGCGATGCCGGTCGGCAGCAGCAGGGCCGGGTCGGCGTACGGCCGGCGCACGTGGAACTCGTCCTGGCCGCCGAGCAGTTGCAGCGCCGCGTTGCCGCAGACGTTGAGCTTCTCCGCGACCGTGAAGTCCGCGATGGGGGCGAGGACGACCACCCCGCGCAGTTGAGCGGGCCGGCCCGTGCGCCAGGGGGAATCCGCGGGCAGCACGTGCCGGGCCGCCGCCCACAGGGCCAGCTGACCGCCCGCCGAGTGGCCGGTTATCACCGTGCGGCGCAGGTCGGCCTGCGGAAGTGCCTCGCGGACCAGCGCGGGCAGCGCGTCCAGCGCGGCGGCGACGTCGTCGAAGGTGTCCGGCCAGCGGCCCGCTACCGGGGTTTCGCCGCCCCCGGCCGGTTCCGCGCCGCCGCGCCGGTACTCGACGTTGGCCACGGCGAAGCCGCGCCGCGCCAGGAAGTCCGCGAACGGGGTGATGTGCCGCCGGTCGTACGGCGCCCGCCAGGCACCCCCGTGCAGGACGACGACCAGCGGGCTGGGAACGGCCGGTGACGAGGACGCCGTGTCGCGTGGGGCATAGAAGTCGATCACCTGGTCGGGGTGGTCGCCGTAGGCGGCCGTGCCATCGGGATCGACCGGTGGGTGCGAGAAGGCCGACTCCTCTTCGGCGGCGGCACGGGCCGCGGCGTCGTCCGGCATGCTCAACCTCTCAGCGACGATGGGGGTACCTCCCAGGCTTTCGGCACGGGGGGAGGTTTGGCGGACCAGAGATGATGGCAGCCGTTGGCGGGGACGCTATCAGGCCAGTGACGTGCGGGGACACGGGGATGTCACGCTCGGTGAGGGGCAAAACGGTGCTGTTTCGCGCGAGCCGGGCAACCGGTACAGACCGGCGCCACCGGGTGAGCGCGCGACGGCGACCCGCAGGCCACCGAGGCGGTCATGCGCGCGCCGCCCGCCCGCAGACCCGCAAGCTCGCAAGGGCCCACGGGGCTACCCCGCCGTCACCTCCCCAGTACCTCCTCCAACACCTCCCCGAGCACCCGCGCCGCCCGTTCCACGTCCCCGAAGCCCACGTACAACGGAGTGAAGCCGAAACGGAGGACGTCGGGACGGCGGAAGTCCCCCACCACCCCGCGCGCGATCAGCCGCTTCATCACGTCCCCGGCGGCGGCGCAGCGCAGGGCGACCTGGCTGCCCCGCTCCGCGTGGGCCACCGGCGTCAGGGACTCCACCAGACCCGCGGGAACGTACGCCGCGACGCACTCCAGGAAGAAGTCGCCCAGGGCGAGGGACTTGGCGCGCACAGCCGCCACCGACACCCCGTCCCAGACGTCCAGCGCGGCCTCCAGCGCCAGCATGGACAGGATGTCCGGGGTGCCCACGCGCCCGCGCCGGGCCCCCGGTGCCGCCTCGTAGTCGGGGCGCATGCCGAAGGGCTCGGCGTGGGAGTTCCAGCCGGGCAGCGGGGAGTCGAAACGGTCCTGGTGGGAGCGGCGCACATACAGGTACGCCGGTGCGCCCGGGCCGCCGTTCAGGTACTTGTACGTGCAGCCGACCGCCAGGTCCACGCCGTGCTCGTCCAGCCCCACCGGCAGCGCGCCCGCGCTGTGGCACAGGTCCCAGACCGCCACCGCGCCCGCCGCGTGCACCGCCGCCGTGAGCGACGGCAGGTCGTGCAGGCGGCCGGTGCGGTAGTCGACGTGGTTCAGCAGCACCGCCGCCGTACGGTCGCTCAGGGCCGCCGGCACCTCGGCGGGGGCCACCGGGCGAAGGGTGTGGCCGGTCAGCCGGGCCGCCGACTCGGCGATGTAACCGTCCGTGGGGAACGTCGTCGCGTCGACCAGGATCTCGTCCCGGGCCTCCCCCACCGGCCCCGTCGGCCCCGTCGGCCCCGCCCGCCCCACCAGCCGCACGGCGCCCACCAGTGCCTTGAACACGTTGACGCTCGTCGAGTCGCCCACCACGATCTGCCCCGGTGCCGCGCCGACCAGCGGAGCGATCCGGTCGCCGATCCGTTCGGGCGCCGTCCACCAGCCGCTCTCGTCCCAGGAGCGGATGCGCAGTTCGCCCCACTGCCGGCGCACCACGTCGGAGATCCGGTCGGCCACGTGCACGGGCAGCGCGCCCAGCGAGTTGCCGTCCAGGTACACGGCGTCGTCAGGGCTGCCGGGGTCGTCCAGGACGAACCGGGAGCGCAGCGGGGCCAGCTCGTCCGCCGCGTCCAACTGCCGTGCGGTGACGGCTGGTTCGCCGCCCGTCCGGATGGTGGCCGGTTCGGTGGTGTCAGACATGGGACCTCGCCGTCCACAGCTCGGGGAACACGTTGTTCTGGGTGCGCTTCTCCAGCCAGGCGACCCCGGCCGAGCCGCCCGTGCCGGTCTTGGCGCCCATCGCGCGCCGGGTCGCGACCAGGTGGTCGTTGCGCCAGCGCCAGACCAGCTCGGCCACGTCCGTCAACGCCTCGCCGAGGCGCGCGAGTTCACCGTTCTGGTCGCCGGAGTAGACCGCCGTCCAGGCCGCCTCGACCGCCGCCGAGGGCTCGTGGCGCCGGGACACGTCCCGCGCCAGGACCTCGGGCGGGATCGCGTGGCCGCGGCGCGCGAGGAGCCGTACCACCTCGTCGTACAGGCTCGGCTCGTGCAGGGCCTTCTCCAGCTCGGCGTGGACGCGCGGCGCGCCCCGGTGCGGGACCAGCATCGACGCGGACTTCTCGCCGAGCAGGAATTCCATCCGCCGGTACATCGCCGACTGGAAGCCGGAGCCCTCGCCGAGCGCGGAGCGGTACGAGTTGAACTGGGCCGGGGTGAGCGCGGCGAGCGGCTTCCAGGAGGCGTTCAGCGCCTCCAGCTCGCGTACGGACCGCTTCAGCGCGTCGATCGCGCCCGGCACCCGGTCCTCGCGCAGCGCCCGTGCCGCCGTCTCCCACTCGTGGACGACGACCGTGAACCAGAGTTCCATCACCTGGGTGGTGACCAGGAAGACCATCTCGCCGGGATCGTCGGAGAGGGTGTGCTGGAGATGGGTGAGCACGTCCGCCCGGACGTAGTCCTCGTACGGCGTCGTGCCCGCGAAGTCGAGATGCGGGGTCTCGGGCTCAGCGGCCTCGGGAAGGGGGTGAGCCGGTTGGGACATCGCTGTCTCCTGCTGTACTCCGGGTAGCGGTCCGCCCCTGCCGATGCCGGCACGGGGGCCCCGGTCCCCACCGGCATCCTCCGCAATCACCCCGGCCCCGGCAAGCCCGGACCGCCCGCCGACGCCCTCACCCGCGCCCTTACCCGCGCCCCCGCCCACTTCCTCGCGCACTTCCTCGCCCACGCGCGCCCGCCGCCCACCGGCCACCGGCCCCCACGTCCCTCCCGCGATCCGCCGCCCACCGGCCCCCGCCTGCCCTCCCGCCATCCGGCGCCCACCGGCCCGCCCCGCCCGCCGCCGGTGGCACACTGCATCCATGACGACCCACACGAACCTGCTCGGCGGCCCCGACCCGACGTACCTCCCCGAGAACGCGGAGGCCGCCCGGCTGCTGGACGAGGAATCCCTGTCGCCCGCCGAGGTCGCCGCGCAGCACCCGACGTTCTCGCGGGCGTGGGCGGCGCTCGCGGAGGAGGCGTTCTCGGCGGGCCGGGTGGTCGAGTCGTACGCCTACGCCCGTACCGGTTACCACCGCGGACTCGACGCGCTGCGGCGGAACGGCTGGAAGGGCCACGGCCCGGTCCCCTGGAGCCACGGCCCCAACCAGGGTTTCCTGCGCTGCCTGGCCGCGCTCGCGCGCGCGGCCGAGGCCATCGACGAGAAGGAAGAATACGAACGCTGCCGCCAGTTCCTGCGCGACAGCGACCCCGCGGCCTACGCGGAACTCCTCGCCTGACCCCCACGCCCCACGGCCCGGGACCCTGAACCCCGGTATACCCCGGACCCGAGCCGGAGCCCCCGCCCCGGGCCTGCTCCGGACTCGGGTTCGCCCCCGTTACTCGGGGCGGCCACGTCACCCGGGTTCGGCCCCGTCACCCGGTTCGCCCCTCCGTTTCAGGCGCGGCATCGCCCTCAGCGCGGGTCCCGGCCGCGCTTCCCGGTGTCCAGGGGCGGTGACGTGATGTTCCCGTGGGTACGGCACTCCGGGACGTTGCAGTCCGGGGCCGGGCGGCGCACCGCGGCGAAGGCCAGCACCGCGCCCAGCACCAGGACGCCCGCGCACCACGGCATCGCCCGCCGGAACGCCGCGTCGAAGGCGTCCGCGGAACGGTAGGCGTCCGGCCCCATCCCGGCCAGCAGCGGCAGCGCGGCCACCGCGATCAGCCCGGCGGCACGGGCCGCCGCGTTGTTGATGCCGCTGGCCAGACCCGCCCGCTCGGTGTCCACGGAGGCGAGCACCGTGGCGGTGAGCGGGGCGACCAGGATGACCATGCCCGCGCCCATGACCAGGAGCGCGGGCAGTACATCCGTGAGGTAGTCGGCCTTCTTGCCCACCCGCAGTATCAGCAGCATCGCCGCCGCGCAGAGCAACGGCCCGACGGTGAGCGGGATGCGCGGCCCGATGCGGTCGGCCAGCGCGCCCGAACGGGCCGAGAACAGCAGCATCAGAACGGTGGTCGGCAGCAGCGCCGTACCGGCCTGGAGGGGCGAGTAGCCCGCGACGACCTGGAGTTGCAGCGCGGTCAGGAAGAAGAAGCCGCCGAACGCCGCGTAGACGCACATCGTGACCAGGTTGACCACGGTGAACTGGCGGGACGCGAAGATGTCGAGCGGCATCATCGGGTCGGCGCGGTACTTCTCGACGTACCCGAAGGCGACCGCGGCCGCGACCCCGGCGACGGCGGTGACGGCGACGACGGCCGAACCCTGTCCGGCCTCGATCAGGGCGTACGTCACCAGGGCCAGGGCGAGCGCCCCGAGGGCCGCGCCCAGCACGTCGAAACCGCCGTGGCCCCCCTCCGCCTCCGTACCCGCTCCACCGCCCCCGGCCCCAGTCCCGCCTCTGGCCCCGGCCCCGTGCGGCCGGAACTCGCGTCCTCCGGACTCGGGCACGTGCCGTACGGCGATGGGGGCGCACACCAGCGCCACCGGCACGTTGATCAGGAACACCCAGCGCCAGCCGGGGCCGTCCACCAGCCAGCCGCCCAGGAACGGCCCGACGGCCGCCCCGATACCCCCGAACCCCGACCACAGGCCGACCGCCTTGGCCCGGTCGTCGGGGTGGAAGGACGCCTGGATGAGCGCGAGGGAGCCGGGGGTGAGCAGCGCGCCGCCGATGCCCTGGAGGGCGCGGGCGCCGACGAGGACGCCGGCGGTCGGGGCGACGCCGCACAGCAGGGAGGCGGCCGCGAACCAGACGACCCCGATCACGAAGATCCGGCGGCGCCCGTAGCGGTCGCCCAGCGCACCGCCGAGCAGGATCAGCCCGGCCAGCGTGACCAGGTAGGCGTTGACCGTCCACTGGAGGGCCGCCAGGTCCACGTTCAGGTCGCGGCCGATGCGCGGCAGGGCCACGTTGACGACGGTCGAGTCCAGCAGGGCCATGCTGGAGCCGAGCACGGTGGTGAGCAGGATCCACTTGCCCTGGGGCGAGGCGAGCCGGACGTCGGGCATGCCCCAGGTATACCGGATACACCGCGAGCCCGACCCTGGGCGGGCCGGGCTCGCTGAAATCCCTCGTACGGTACCGCGGACGGACGGAGCTACTTGATCTTCGTGCCGGCCGACCGCAGGTGCTGGGTCGCCTCGAAGACGCGCCGGGCCATCGACGCCTCGGCCAGCTTGCCCCAGGTGCGCGGGTCGTACGTCTTCTTGGAACCGACCTCGCCGTCGACCTTCAGGACGCCGTCGTAGTTCTTGAACATGTGGTCGGCGACCGGACGGGTGAAGGCGTACTGGGTGTCCGTGTCGATGTTCATCTTGACGACGCCGTTCTCCAGCGCGGTCGCGATCTCCTGCTCGGTGGAGCCGGAGCCGCCGTGGAAGACGAAGTCGAACGGGGACGGCTTGTTGTACTTGGCGGCGACGCCGTCGTTCAGCTCCTTCAGCAGCTCGGGGCGGAGCACCACGTTGCCCGGCTTGTACACGCCGTGCACGTTGCCGAAGGAGGCGGCCAGCAGGTAGCGGCCCTTCTCGCCGAGGCCGAGCGCCTCCGCCGTACGGATCGCGTCGTCGACCGTGGTGTACAGGGAGTCGTTGATCTCGTGCGAGACGCCGTCCTCCTCGCCGCCGGTCGGGGTGATCTCCACCTCAAGGATGATCCTGGCGGCGTGGGCGCGCGCCAGCAGTTCCTGCGCGATGGCCAGGTTGTCGGCGAGGGTCTCCGCAGAGCCGTCCCACATGTGGGACTGGAACAGCGGGTTCTGCCCGGCCTTCACGCGCTCCTCGGAGATCGCGATCAGCGGACGGACGTACCCGTCGAGCTTGTCCTTCGGGCAGTGGTCGGTGTGCAGGGCGACCGTCACCGGGTACTTCTCGGCGATGATGTGCGCGTACTCGGCCAGGGCGACCGCGCCGGTCACCATGTCCTTGCTGTACTGACCGCCCAGGAACTCGGCGCCACCCGTGGAGATCTGGATGATGCCGTCGCTCTCCGCCTCGGCGAAGCCGCGCAGAGCCGCGTTCAGGGTCTGGCTGGAGGTGACGTTGATGGCCGGGTAGGCGAACTTGCCTGCCTTCGCCCGGTCGAGCATCTCGTTGTAGACCTCGGGGGTTGCGATGGGCATCTGTCCGCTCCTTGAGTGTGCGGGTCGGCAATCTGCGTACTACGGCCCTGACCTAGACCTTGGGGGTGACGTCGTCGTCGTCCCCATCCTTCCAGACATTGGGCCCGTGCTCGGCTCCCCCGGCGGCACGGCGCCCCGGGGTGCGGTCGACGCCGTGCGTCAGTCGAGCCCCAACTCGTCCTTCGAATAGGCGAAGAGGTACGGGACGCCCGCGCCCTCCTGGATCTTCTCGGCGGCGCCGGTCGCCCGGTCCACGATCGTCGCGACGGCGACGACCTCGGCACCGGCCTCGCGCACGGCCGCCACCGCGGTGAGCGGCGAGCCGCCGGTGGTGGAGGTGTCCTCGACGACCAGCACCCGGCGGCCCTTGATCTCCGGGCCCTCGACGCGCCGCTGCATGCCGTGCGCCTTGGCGGCCTTCCGTACGACGAACGCGTCCAGCCGGCGGCCGCGCGCGGCGGCGGCGTGCAGCAGTGCGGTGGCGACCGGGTCGGCACCCATGGTCAGCCCGCCCACGGCGTCGAAGTCGAGGTCCGCGGTCAGGTCCAGCAGCACCTGTCCGACCAGCGGCGCGGCCTCGCCGTCGAGGGTGACGCGCCGCAGGTCGATGTAGTACTCCGCCTCCAGGCCCGACGAGAGCGTCACCGTGCCGTGCACCACGGCCTTGTCCTTGATCTGCTGCAGCAGCGCGCCGCGTACGTCCGTCATGCCGCCCAGCTTAGAGGCGGCGCCGGGGCCGGTCAGAGGCGGCGCCAGCGCCAGGCGGCCGTGGCCTCCAGCGGCTCCAGCGGCGTGACCAGGCGGGGCAGGGTGTTGAGCCCGTTGGGCGGGCCGGTCTGCGGCTCGACGCAGACGGCGGCCTCCTGTTCGTCGTAGACGACCGCCCACTGCTCGCGACTGGTCACCGTCAGCTCCAGCTGTCCGGGCCAGGTGAGGGTGACGTCCACGCCGTCGGGCATGCCGAAGCAGTCGTCCCAGGGGCCGGGCCGGGGCTCGATCCGGTTGCCGGTGGGCAGGTGGTCGGCGCCGCGCTCCTCCTGCCAGGCGGGCGTGAAGTCGAGCCGTACGTCCTCGCCGCCCAGGTTCCGGTTGAACCACGGGTGCCAGCCGACCTGCGCCGGGAAGGACGAGCCGTACGTCTCGACGGACAGCGTGAGGGTCAGGCTGTCCTCGGTCAGGGCGAAGACCTGGGTGACGCGGCCGGGGTAGGGCCACGGCTCGACCAGGTCGTAGGTGATGACGGCCTCGTCGGCCAGGACGCGGGCGGTGCGCCAGGCACCGTCGCGGGCGGTGCCGTGGATGGCGTGCGGCGGGGAGTTGAGCGGCATCTGGTGCGCGGTGGCGCCGTTCAGGAAACGGCCGTCCCTGATCCGTCCGCACCAGGGAACCATCGGGAAACAGCCGAAGCGGTCGCCCTGCCGGAGCAGCTCGGTACCGGCGATCCGGAGCCCGGCGACCCGCCCGCCGTTGTCCGGCCGCAGGCTCACCTCCGCGTCACCCGCGGTCAGCGTGATGGGTTCGTTACTCACGGGACGACCCTACTGGGGCGGTACGGGAGAACGGCAGCACCCCCAGGGCCCTTCTGATGGATCTCCGACAGGACCCTAGCGACGTCTGCGCAGCGCCCTGCCGACCACGATCGCCGAGGCGAGGGCGAGGGCCGCCGCGGGGGCGGCCCAGCGCAGCGCGGAGTTCGCGGCGACCGTCTCCGGGACCGGTACGGGGGCGTAGCGCCCGCGCGGCGGGGCGTGGTCCACCTCCTCCGCGCTGCGGCCGATCATGGTCCGTCGTGCGTGCGCCGCCTCGGCGGGCAGGCCGCCGACGGGCGCGACGCCCGCCGGGCCGCCACGGGCGCCGTCCGCGGCGCCTGCCGCGCCCCCTTCTCCGGCCCCTTGCTCGTCCTCGGCCTCGGCCTCGGCCTCGGCCTCCGCGTCGGGCGCCGGCGCGGGCGGCGGCACCTCGGTCTCGAAGACGGACTCCTGCGCGTCGTCCTCGGAGACCGCCTCGGAATCTGCCGCGGAATCCGCCTTGGAATCACGGGCGTCCGCCCCGGGAACCCCGGCGTCCGCCCCGGAACCCCCGGATTCGGCACCGGAACCCAACTCGGCGCCGTCTGTGCGCCCGGCCCCCTCGGCCGCGTCGGCCGCCCGGGTCCCGGCCGCAGGCCCGACGGAGTCCTCCGGCGCGCCGCCGGGGGTGTCCTCCGGTGCCGTGGCCAGGGCCTCCACGCTGCGGTTCAGCAGGCGGATCGCGGCCGAACCCACCGCGTCCGCGGGCAGTTCGGCGACCCGTCCATCCGCGGCGGCCGTGCCCTCCACGGTGACGGCGGTGCCGCCGTCGGCGTCGCGGAGGCGGAGGACGAGAGCGAGTTTGACCTGGCCGGTGCCGCGTGCCTCGGTCGCCTCACCCGCCACCTCGTAGGAACCGTCGTCCCGCGCCGAGACACGCAGCGATCCCCGGTAGGTGATGGAGTGGCCGGCGACACGCACCTTCAGCCGCCCCGCGACCGGTTCGGCACCGGCGTCCTGCTGGAGCCCGGGAACCGCCCGGGCGATGCGCGCGGGCTCGGCGAGCGCCTGCCGCAGCCGCTCGGCCGGAACCGGAACGAAGACCTCATGCTCCATGTCGGCTGAGCCTACCCACGAGCGGCCGGTACGTACCCCCCTGTGAGCCGCCCGGTCGTCATGACCCCCGGACCACCGGTCGTCAGTACCGCGGATGCACCAGCGTGGAGGCCGGCCCGCCGGTGATCCGGATGCCGGCCGCCGCACGGGCGTCCGCGGCGAGCGACTGCGGCGTCAGGGTGCGCAGCCGCGGCCCCGCCGGGTCAAGCCGCAGCGGCGGCGCGGCGGAGCCGGGCGCGGCCAGCACGAATCCCCAGTCGTGCGGGGTACGGGAGGCGCCCGCGGAGCGGTCCGGACCCGCCTTGAACCCGGGGTCGTGGCCGAGCACCCGGTAGGGCGCGGTGCCGAACCCCGCCGCGCGCAACGTCGCCTCCACCGTCCAGAAGACCCGCGGCCGGGCGGCCACCGGTCCGGCGTGCACCACGAGCCGGCCGTGCTCGGCCAGCACCCGCCGGGTCAGACCGTAGAACTCCTCGGAGTAGAGCTTCGTACTGGCCGTGATGCCGGGGTCCGGCAGATCCGCGATCACGACGTCGTACGTGCCGGTGGGCGCCCCGCGCAGCCAGCCGAAGGCGTCGCCGGTGGTGACGTGGACGCGGGCGTCGCCGTAGGCGTGGCCGTTGAGGGCGGACAGCCCCGGGTCGCGGCGGGCCAGCCGGAGCAGGCCCGCGTCGAGTTCGACGACGTCGATCCGGCGCACGCCCGGGTAGCGCAGCGCCTCCCGGGCGGCCAGCCCGTCCCCGCCGCCGAGGATGAGCACGCGCGCGTGCGGGCCGGTCATCGCGGGGTGGACCAGCGCCTCGTGGTAGCGGCCCTCGTCCCGGCCGCCGACGCGCAGCCGGCCGTCGAGGTACAGATCGAGGGGGTGGCCGCGGGTACCGCCGGTGAGGACCACCTCCTGGACGTCGGTCTGGAGGGCCACGCGTACGTCGCCGTCGTACACCGCCTGCCGGGCGAGCCGTTCGAAGTCGTCCACGAGGACGGCGGCGGAGGCGAGCAGGCCGAGGACGGTGATGTTGGCGAGCAGCAGCGCCCAGCGGGGCCGGCGGCCGAGGTCGCGGCGGAACAGGCCGAGGACCAGGGCGCCGCCCGCGACGGCGTTGACCGCGCCGGTGAGCAGTGCGCCGGTCAACTGGCCGAGGAACGGCAGGAGCAGGAAGGGGAAGGCGAGGCCGCCGACGAGCGCGCCGACGTAGTCCGCTGCGAACAGGTCGGCGACCGCGCCGCCCGGGTCCTGCCGCCGGATGCGCTGGATCAGCTCCATCAGCAGCGGCACCTCGGCGCCGATCAGCAGGCCGATGGCGAGCGAGAAGGCGACCAGCAGACAGCGGGGGCCGCTGGCCCACAGGCCGCCCCAGTCGCCGGTCCAGGCGAACAGGGCGTACAACGCCATCGCGCTGCATCCGCCGACCAGCGCGAGGCCCGCCTCGATGGCACCGAAGGCGGCGGCCGCGTGCCGGCGCAGCCGCTTCGCGGCGAGCGAGCCGAGGCCCATCGCGAAGACCATGACGGACAGCACGACGGAAGCCTGGGTGACCGAGTCACCGATCAAGTACGAGGCGAGGGCGACCAGTTCGAGTTCGTAGACGAGTCCGCAGGCGGCGCAGACGAAGACGCCCGCGAGGACCAGGAACCGTCCGGTCCCGGGCCGGACGGACAGCCGCGCGGGTCCGCTCCGGAGCGGCGGGACACCGGGAGGGGCGGGAGCGTGCGGTTCGATCACTCTGCGACGTTACGTCACATGACGGGCACGCTTCGTCACCCACACGTGTGGAACTGCCCCCGGATGACGCGCGAGGCGTTTATCCCGCCACAACGCTGTCGGCGCCCTGCCCGCCCGTGCCGAAGGCCGTCCGCACGGCATCGCGTTCCGGCGGACGGCGGCGGCTCCCGCCGCCGGCATCACGTTCCGGATGACGTTCCGGATCCCGTTCCGACGGACGGCGCCGCGGTCCATCCGGGCTGCACGGCGGCCCATCCGGGCTGTACGGCGGGCACCCGCACGCCCACCCGTGTCCGCGTGGCCACCAACTGGCCGTCCTGCGGGTACGCGTGCCAGGTGCGCCAGTGCACCTGGCCCTCGTGGTGCTGGGCGAGCATCGCCGTGAAGGCGTGGGGGCTGCCGGGGAAGACGCCGGCGAGACCGTGGGGATGGTCGGAGACCAGGGCCAGCAACTCCTGGGCCCGGCCCGCGAAGGAGCCCGGCGGCAGGAACTCCACACGGGCGGCGAACTCGTATTCCCAGTCGCCGACGCGCTTGACGACGCCCAGCGGCAACGGCGTGCTGGAACCCGGGATGCACGCCACCGTCTCCGAGCAGCTGCCCCGCTCCTCCTCCAGGAGGACCTGGTGGGATGCGCCGAGCAGTCTCAACTGGAGCTTCGCTCCTGTGAGTTCGAGATCGAGGGTGGCGAGGGCGGGAAGCGGCTCGCGTCCCAGCGCCCAGGCGAGGTCGGCCGCGCGCGTGTCGGTGTAGGAGGTGTTCAGGGTCGTGAGCATGGATCGGCTCCGCTAAGCACGCAAAGATGAAGAGGGAGTGTGGTCCGGCACGCCACGGTCGACACCGGGAGATCGGCCACTTCAGCCCGGTCGGCGGCCCAGCCAGCCCAGCCAAGGAGCGGGGTGTCTGCCGGACGTCCGAGGGGCTGCGTTGGTGATTTAGAGGGAATCACGAACTGTGCTGTCGCCACAGCGTTTTTACCCAACTTAGTCGGGTTTCCATCCCTCAGAGGGCTCCACAGCTCATCTGTTCAAGCAAAGCGTGCGCTGGGCGCACGTTTTGCACGGCTGGGCGCCCGTCGGAAGCCTTCGTCCGACGGGCGCCCCCTGCGCGGGCGAGGGTGAGCCGGATGATGCCCGGTGAAGCTCAGCTGCCCCGTGTCAGCTGCCTCCGCCGCATCCGCCCCCGCCACCGCACGACGACCCGCCGCCGCAGGACGAGCCGCCGCCACAGGAGTGCCCGCCGTGCCCGCCGTGCCCGCCGCCGGAGGACGAGCCGCACGACGAACCGCCCGCGTCACCCGCCCACCAGCTGCCGCCGCCGGCCGAAGACGAAGACGAAGACGAAGACGAGGACGAGGAACGGGACGAACGGGATGCCCGCCCCCGGCCGCTCATCACGTACGCGCCCTTCTTGCGCCTGCGTGCGCCCTTCGCCACAGACCCGATGACCAGGATCACGATCACCGCCAGGATGATGCCGAAGACCATGGCGCCACCCTCCTTCCATTCCCCCGAAGCGACCCCCCGTGGGCGCCTCTCGTGGTGCGTGACTGCCGTGTGCACGGGGGATGCCCCACCCTCTCCCGGGCCAAAGCAGAGTTGAGGAACTCCAGAGCTTCGGCGCAGGATGACCGGCATGACCTCCACCGCACGCCCACTGCTCAACCGCCGGCTCGCCGAGTTCGGGACGACGATCTTCGCCGAGATGTCCGCGCTGGCGGTGCGGACCGGGTCGATCAACCTGGGCCAGGGCTTCCCGGACACGGACGGCCCCGAGGAGGTGCGGGAGGCGGCGGTACGGGCGTTGCGCGAGGGGCGCGGCAACCAGTACCCGCCCGGCTCCGGCGTTCCCGAACTGCGCACCGCCATCGCCGACCACCAGCTGCGCTTCCACGGCCTGGGCTTCGATCCGGACACCGAGGTCCTGGTCACCGCGGGTGCCACCGAGGCCATCGCCGCCGCGATGCTCGCCCTGCTGGAGCCGGGCGACGAGGTCATCGCGTTCGAGCCGTACTACGACTCGTACGCGGCGAGCATCGCGCTGGCGGGCGGCACCCGGGTGCCGGTGACGCTACGGCCGCACGAGGACGGCTTCCGCCTGGACCTGGACGAACTGCGCGCCGCGGTGACGGACCGCACCCGGCTGCTGCTGGTCAACAGCCCGCACAACCCGACGGGGACCGTGCTCACCCGTGAGGAGCTGGCCGCGATCGCCGCGCTGGCGGTGGAGCGGGACCTGCTGGTGGTGACGGACGAGGTGTACGAGCACCTGGTCTTCGACGGCGCGGAGCACCTGCCGCTGGCCGCGTTCCCCGGCATGCGCGAACGCACGGTCACCATCGGCTCCGCCGGGAAGACCTTCTCGTTCACGGGCTGGAAGGTCGGCTGGGTCACGGCGCACGGTCCGCTCGTCTCTGCCGTCCGGACGGCCAAGCAGTACCTGACGTACGTCAGCGCGGGCCCGTTCCAGTACGCGATCGCCGAAGCTCTGCGGCTGCCGGACTCTTACTTCGACAACTTCCGCAGCGGCCTCCGCCGCAAGCGCGACCTGCTCGGCGACGGCCTGCGCGCGGCCGGATTCGAGGTCTACCAGCCCCAGGGCACATACTTCATCACCACCGACATCAGGCCGTTCGGCGAGAAGGACGCCTACGCATTCTGCCGCGCCCTCCCCGAACGCTGCGGCGTCGTCGCCATCCCCAACTCCGTCTTCTACGACGACCCGGACGCCGGCCGCAGCCAGGTCCGGTTCGCCTTCTGCAAGCGGGACCACGTTCTCCAGGAGGCTGTCGGCCGCCTGCAACGACTGGCGTCCTGAGCTCATGCCCCTTCGCCGCGAATGAGACTGGGGCAAGACCAGCACCGGTGTGAGCGGAACCCGACTCCCAGGCCGGTCTGCAATCGTTCGAGTACAGACCGGCCGATCGAACTCGGCAGCATCCAGAACCCCGTTGCGTCACAAAAGTAGAGTGCAGACACGTAGCCCATGGTGTGCCGCTTGAGGAGTACCAGCTGACGCGTGCGGATCACCGTCGGCAGGAAGAGGCGGTGGCCAGGACGGACTGGGTGCGGCGCCAACTGGCCAAGGCACCGCCTTGGTCCGATGAAAAATTCAAGGGCCTCGGCCAGCAGCGCATCCGCGTCCCAGCCCCGACAGCAAGCCCTCGAACACCTCCCGCGGCTCCGGCCGCGCGAACAAGTCCCCCAACCGTGCGGCGAGGCCAGTTCCTCCGGCCCACTCCTCCGCGTGCTCGGGCACCACGTCAACGAGCATGACCAGCCAACGACATCATTGTTTGGCGTCCTGGACGGGCATGCGGATTGCCGCTCGACAATGCTCACCGCTTGAATCCGCCCCGGTCGGCGCCGGTCATGGGGCCGTCCCGGGAAGTCGGAGCGTCCGCGCGAAGTCGTCCAGTGCCTCCATTGCCGCGGCGATCACTTCCGGATCGTCGTGGTGACCGCGGAGCAGGACGTCGGGGATGCCAGGCGGGGTGTGCCAGTGGTACGTCACCGAGGTCATCATGATGGTGCTGTCCGCAGGGTAAGAGCGAGTGACCCGGACCCCGTTCGCGCCCAGGTGTGGAGAGGCGAACGGAACACTGCCGGTTCGCTGCTGCCACTCGGGGATGTCCGGGTGCGGCGCCGGGACCGCGGTGATTCCCTCGCAGGAGGACGCGTCACGGGCCTCGCAGTGGAGGCGGGTGGCGTGCATCACCAGCGGCATGTAGGTCGGCGGTACGGCGTGGTAGATGAACGCCTCGTCGGCCTGGAGTTTGTCCCGGAGCATGACGATCGTCTGTTCGTAGAAACTCTTGTGGAAACGTCGCAGTTTGCGGGTGAGTTCGATGTCATGGACGGCGGCCAGGCCGGTTAGGTGCAGATCCAGCCATTCCTTGAAGGTCTTCTTGTCGATCCGGAGGTGAAGATAGCCCCAGAGGTCTGGGTTGGCATCCGTGTCGACGTGGAGTGGGGCGCCGAGGTCGTTGCTCCACAGGGTGCCTTCGGACATGAGTGGTCTCTTTCTTCGGGGGCACGGCAGAAGGGAGCCTTCAGACGTAGCTCCAGCGGAAGGTGCCCATCACAGCATCGAACAACTCCACGAGGGTGTCGTAGAAGGCGGGATCCGAGCCGGGCGCGATCAGGGCGCTGAAGGAGAAGGTGAGGTACTGATGGGGGGCGCTGTCCGGGACCGGAACGAAGTATTCGACCCGGCGGTGAGCGACGTCGACGCCCTTGGCCGTGTCGGCGGGTACGTCGCGCTCCGAGCGCAGGGCCGCGGTGCCGTCGAGCTCCCGCGACTCGGCACCGAGAGTCGCCGAGGCGAGCGCGGCCAGGACCGCTTCTGGGCCGCTGTTGGACCTGACCCGCGGAATCTCGATCGGCTCGGAGGCCACGATCGAGACAGGCAGCGCGATGCCGTGGAGGCGCTCAGTGGGGAGGTAGAGGGTCATTCCCCCCTTGGCCCTGGCCCGGCGGACGACCTTCTTCATCTCCTGGGTGAGCTTCACCCGGGCTTTCGGAATGTCGTCCTTGGGGAAGCCGACGGGCAACTGTGCGACGGCCTTGCGCACGATGCGGTTCATCGCTTCCTCGGTACCCGTGCGCAGCGGAATCACGTCCCAGCCGGGTGGCGGCACGAGGTTGAAACCGTTCGGGGCCCGGCGGGACTCAGCGGTGGTCATTGCGCCCCCGCATCATTTCCACGGCATAGGCAACGCCTACGAAGAGCGCCCATGCCGGGGCGGCGATCATGCCTGGCCAGAAACCGAAAAACAGCGAGGGCAGGAAGAAGCCGCCGCCCATGGCGAGATCCCGGGTGAGGTAGGGCGGACGGCCCGCGTACCGGGGGTACTTCACGAACACCCAGACGTAGTGCAGGAGGCAGCCGACGATCCCGGCCTCATAGACGTAGAGCACATCATTCATGCGGGACTTCGGCACCAGGATCATGATTCCCAATACCGGCAGGAACAGCGGCATCCCGATGATCAGCGTCAGCCGGAGCCGCCGGTTGGGGCCGGTGCCGAGTCCGGTGCGGGCGGCTTCGGCCTCGGCAATGCGATGCGCCGAGTTCAGGTCCATGGTCATTCCTCACCAGTGGGTGTCGGGGGCGGGCTTCAGGGTGTTGTCCTTCCAGTCCGAGTACGCCACGTTGTACGGCTTCTCGCCGGTACCGAACTTCTCCATGGTCCAGCTTGTCAGGTCGCTCTTTCCCAGCGCCTTGTCCATGACGTCCATCCCCATGCCGGTCCAGGCGATACCGAGGCCCACCTGATAGGACTTGTACGCCTTGTCCGCCGCAGCACCCGCGGCCTCCGGGAAGGCGGCCTTGTTCGCCTGCAGCATCTTCGCCATACCGGCCATCTCCTTGTCGCCGAGGTGCACCAGCGTCGACAACGGGCTGACCCTCAGCGGCCCTTTGGCGACCAGGCCGACGTTCTGGGAGATGGACTTGCGCATCGCGTTACGGGCCGCTCCGAGGGCCTGCCGCCCCGGCCCTTCCGGCAATCTGGTCATCATCCGCCCCGTGCCGTCCAGGATGCCCTTGACGCCCCTGAGCCCTCGGCTCAGGCCGGCGGTCCGGGCAGCCTGAGCGGCGCCCACGGTGGCCTTGGCGCCACTGGCGAGCTTCGCGGCAGCCCCGAGACCACCGACGACGAGGAGTCCGCCCACGACGTCGAAGATGACATCCGTCCAGCTGGCGTCGCCGGACGCCACCAGCAGGAGTCTGAGCCCGATCGTGAGGGCTGCGATGCCAAGGACGAGCAGGTTCAGGCCGGGAATGGCGAGCGCCAGGAAGCCTGCCGCCGTCGCGACCCAGCCGAGAGCGTCGATGAACGCCTTGATCCCGTCCGCATGGTCATGGACCCAGCCCTTGACGTCGTCCCACCACGAGTCCTCGATCACGTCCTCGATCTCGTCGCGGACCTTCCCGGCATAGTGGCTGGCGCGGGTGTCCCGGGCTCCAGTGATGTCGTTCAGCCGGTTTCGGTACGGCTGGAGGGGATCGTGGTCCGTGCCGCTGACGGAGTGCCGGGGAGTGTCCTTGTCGGCGGAGCCGGCTTCCTTCTTCTTCTCCGCCTCGATCTCGCCCTGCTTCTCCTTTGCCTGGTGCAGGACCCTGGCGGCGTCCGACTGGAAGTCCTCCAGCTCGTTCGACCACTTGGTCAGATGGCCGTGTACACGCTCGTAACGGCCGGCCACCTCCCGCATGTGCTGCTCCAGCGTGCCGGACTCCTCGCGCAGGCGTTTGACGTACTTGCCCTTGAGGGTGTCCTCGTCGCTGATCGCCTTGAGGTTCTTGGCCTGGTCCCGGAGTTTCCTGGCGACCGAGACCATGTGCTTGACCTCGGCGCGGATCTCCTCCGGATCACCGGGCACGGGGTCGGAGTCGCACAGCGGCTGCCAGTCGACCGGACGGCGCCTGGATGCAGGTGTCACTTCTTCTTGCCCTGCTTGGCCAACTGCTCGTCCAGGTCCTCGAACGCCTTCTTGGTTCCGGCCACCATCTCGCCCACCGACTTGAGTGACTCGACGAGCCGGGTGCGGTAGTCATCCCAGTTGTCGACGAAGTCCTCCATGACGTCGGCTATGGCACCGGAGCCCCAGTGCTCGTCCATGTCGTCGCGACGGTTTTCGATGTCCTCGAAGGTCTTCTTGAGCTGCCCGAGCTTCCGTTCGCAGTCCGCGAGGAAGTCGTAGTCGACCGTCAGGTCCGAATCGCCCATGGATGCCCCTCCCCCGTGCGTGTTCTCACTGCTGTCGGTTCACCGGTTGACGGCCTGGATCTCCTGGACGGTCACCGCCTGGTTGTTGCCGAACATCCCGTCGGGCAGGTCGCCGCCCGCGCCGCCGGTGCCGGTCCAGGCGACCTCCCAGGTGACCGTGGCCTGGAGCTTGAATGTGCCGTCCCCGGAGGAGCGAAGGTACTTGATGCCGCATGGCGGCTCCTGGTCTGCCTTGCCCTTGGCGTACGGCTTGCCGATCGAGCCGTCGTCGTTGATCGCGCACTCGCCGGAGGCAGGATAGGTCTCGGCGTCTGGCGTACCGGGTTCGATCTTCAGGGCTACCGGCTTGGCGGTGGTCGTGGCTTGGATGTTGAAGCCAAGGACGTTGAGGGCTGCTGTGGCCTGGACCTCGTTGAAGACGGCTTTGTCGAGCCAGGCCCAGGTCGGCAGGTTCACCTTGGTTGTGGCTTCGGGGGCGAGGGTGACTTTGGTGTCGGGTAGTTCCATGTGCTGGTAGGCCAGGGCGGCGAGCATCTCGGGTGTGATGGCCTCCGCGTACTGAGGTGGAGGGGCTTCGCCGTTGTCGACCCAGAAGGGGAGGTCGCTACAGGAGCTGCGCTTCAGGATGTCGGGCTCATTGGGGTTCTCGACGGCGGCCCAGAACATTCCCTCGCCGTCTTTGTCGACGTTGTAGTCCTTGTAGCCGGGGGTGTCGGTCCAGCCGTACTCGCCCTCGTAGTGGCGCTTGACTTGGCTGAGTGCCGCGCCCGCGGTGCCGCCCATGCCGGGGGTGTCCATCTGGCGCTCGATGTCCTTGGACATCTCCTTCTTGAAGTCCTTGGCGCCGAGGTAGGGGGCGTACCAACAGGGAGGTGGCGTCCAGTTGGCGTCCGAGGAGGTCACGTTTCCGGTGCCGCCGTCTTTGGTGACAGATCCGGAGTACTGGATGCGGGCGGCGGCATAGATGCCTGTTTTGTCGCCGCCGCCCTGCTGCTCGGTGTCGTCGCCCTTACCGTAATCCACCGGTTCCGCTGCGGCGTTGGGCGCCGTGAGGATGAGTGATCCAAGGAATAGCGCGAGGGTCACAGTGCTGGTGATGAGGGTGCTACACCATAACCGGTTCACCGGCATTCCTCAGCCTCCGTCTCGACGAACACCTTGGATGCCTGCCACAACCCCTCGCCCGTGGGGTACTTGACCATGACGATCTTGTAGTAGCCGAAGTCCTTGAGGCTCGGCTTGGCCTTCAGGACTTTCCCTGTCTTGACGTCCTTGCCATAGAACTTGCTGGTGTCCGCACAGAACGCGACCTCGACGGACTTGCCATTCGGCGCGGACCGCGTGGTGGCGTCATAGTGACGGCGAGTGCCGATGGCGGTCCAGCCGCCCTTGATCCATTCGTTGATCTGTACCTGCGCATAGTGCAGTCCGTCGCCGGTGGCGTAGGCGATCACGGCCGCGTCCTTGGTCGTGCGCTTGTCGACGCCTCGGTAGATGGCGCGGAGGAAGTTCGCGGCGTCGTCCATGGCGGCCGCCTCGTTTTTGTCCTTCGGCTTGTCCCAGTCGAAGACCAGGTCCATGTCCTTGGGCAGGGCCACGTCCACGCCGTCCGGATTGCCCTCTGCCGACGCTCCCGAGGGTGATGCTGACTCCTTCGGCGTCTCCGCCCCCTGGTCGGCGCCGGCGATCTTGTCGTTGTCGCTGGGCTTGCCGTCCCCGCTACCGCAGGCCGTCAACAGCAGTGTTGCCGTCGCAGCCACCGCGGCGGCAACGGGCAATGGGCGGCGCTTCACAGTGGATTCTCCCCGTAAGACGGATGTGAGGTCAGGGGAGACGCTATCGGTGCGGTTATGGCTTTCGCCACAGCGAACTTGTCGAAGTGCGGGTGCACTTAGGGCGTATGGGGTGTAGCGACATGGGTCGTGTCCTGATCGCGCCTCGCCGACGAAGGCTCCGGCCGCTTGGTCGTGCTGCGTCCGGGGCGGTCAGCGTGTTGTCGGGCGTTTTGCTATCGCGTCACCCTGCATCGAGGGCAGGAGCAGGTGGCTACGGGGAGGTGTACGGCACGGGCTCGGCGGGGCCGCCGGTCACGACCTCGACCTTGTCGTGTTCCTCTGTCACGGCGTCCTCCGCGTCGACCCTGTAGACGTGGAGGGTCATGCGTGAGCAGCGGCGCGGGGATTCCAGGAGTTCGACTGCGTCTTGCAGGGCCGGGTAGTGGGCGACGCCCATGTGTTGTCAGGATACGACGGACAGTGCCGCGTCACCGAGCCCGGCGGTACGGCCGGAAGGCCGGTCCGGACGGACTGTGCGGCCGGCTCGCCGGCGGTCCCGAAGAGCCGCGACGGGGCCTGTCGCACGACAAGCGAATAGGTAGGCCAACGAGGCGTCGGCTGGGTGACGGCGACGCCTGCCCTCGTCTCCGCCGTGCGCTCGGCCAAGCAGTTCCTGACGTACGTCTCGGCCGGCCCCTTCCAGTACGCCGTCGCCGAAGCACTGCGACTCCCCGACAGCTACTTCGACGAACTGCGCGCCGATCTGCTCGCCAAGCGAGACCTGCTCGGCACGGGGCTGGAGCAGGCCGGGTTCAAGGTCTTCCGCCCGGCCGGTACATACTTCATCACCGCCGACATCACGCCATTGGGCGAGTCCGACGGCTTCGGCTTCTGCCGCGCCCTGCCGGAGCGCGCCGGGGTCGTCGCGATCCCGAACGCCGTCTTCTACGACCACCGGGAGGCGGGCGCCCCGTTCGTACGGTTCGCGTTCTGCAAGCAGACGAGCGTACTGGAGGAGGCGGCGGAACGACTCCGCAAGGCGTTCGCACACTGACCGCCGCCCCGCGGGGCCGGTCGTCCCTGGCGTGACCATCCTCCGACTCCGGTCGGTCCGCGACCTTCACCGCAGGAGCCCATCGCAACCCGCGCCCCGGTTCGCTCTGCCTTCTGCACGGGCGAAGCGCCGGAGGCTATTCGGTGTCCTTCGGGTGTCGCGGGGAGGCGTGCACAAGGATCACAGTCGAGGTGTCCGGGCTGACCAGGTAGCGGACCCTGCCGCCGCTGGTGATTTCGTACTCCCACTGCTCCAGCTCAGAGCCCTTCCATTCCCTGGTGGCGTGTCTGCCTCGGAGCTGGTGCTGGCGGTTCCAGTTAGCCCGCGACAACGGGTCTGCGCGAAGGGCTTCCAGGCAGCGATGCGCGTTCGGCAAGGCCACCCGGCACAGCTCCTCCCAACCGGTCGCGGCCTCCGTCGTCCCGTGGATGACGTTCCAGCCGCTCAGCGGAGGGACGCTGACCCGATCGCCCTTCTTCGGGCTCACTCGTGCACCTCAACCGGGCCGAGGTGCACGTCACCAAGCGGACGGAGCGCTTCCCTGAGTTGGTCAGGGTCGGCGTTGATGCGGGCGGTGGCCCGCCACGAGACGATCGCTCGGTGCACAGCCTCCCTGGCGCCCAGTTCAGCGGCGTCGGACAGCGCTTCCAGAAGCTCGACAGTGAATTCCCGAACTTCCTCAGCGTCCAGGTGGCGCACCCACGGGAACACCTCGGGCAGCGCGAGCAAAAGCGACTTGGCACCGTCGTCCTGCTTCAACAGCGCAAGGAACAGCCGGGACGCCGTGGTCAGGTTCTCCTCGGCGCGCTCTGCGTATATGGCCGTGGTCAACACCATGTCGGGCGCGTCTCGGTGCGTGACACGCAGGCATCCCAGGGCGGCGGCCCTGGCAGCGACGGCCTTCGGATTCCGCGACAGATCAGTGAACGAGACGGACTCCGATTCGAATGCCAAGGGTGCGATGCTCATACTCAGACTGTACTCTGATTGTGTTCTGATTTCTATGCGCACGGTGGGCAGCAGCCGAAGGCCCTACTCCTGCGACAGGGCCCACCCCATCCGACGCTGCTGCCGCTGCGCCGGCAATGAGTTCACAGGGGGCCGACCTGGCCCGACGCAGAGCCAGGAAACGAATGGGTGCATGCACACGGAGTGGCCCGGGTGACGGCGACGCCTGCCCTCGTCTCCGCCGTGCGCTCGGCCAAGCAGTTCCTGACGTACGTCTCGGCCGGCCCCTTCCAGTACGCCGTCGCCGAAGCACTGCGACTCCCCGACAGCTACTTCGACGAACTGCGCGCCGATCTGCTCGCCAAGCGAGACCTGCTCGGCACGGGGCTGGAGCAGGCCGGGTTCAAGGTCTTCCGCCCGGCCGGTACATACTTCATCACCGCCGACATCACGCCATTGGGCGAGTCCGACGGCTTCGGCTTCTGCCGCGCCCTGCCGGAGCGCGCCGGGGTCGTCGCGATCCCGAACGCCGTCTTCTACGACCACCGGGAGGCGGGCGCCCCGTTCGTACGGTTCGCGTTCTGCAAGCAGACGAGCGTACTGGACGAGGCGGCGGAACGACTCCGCAAGGCGTTCGCACACTGACCGCCGCCCCGCGGGGCCGGTCGTGGCGTTCCTCGCCGCCCGCCGTACCTCTCCCGCCCGGAACCTTCACGCCGGGGGCCGTAAGGTCGCGGCCGTCATACCGGCACTTGTCCCGCCACAGGGAGGTACGTACAATTTCTTGTACGTGAAGGGAGGGTTGATCGTGAAGACCATGACGTATTCCGAGTCGCGCGCGCGGTACGCCGAGGTGCTCAACTCCGTCACCGACGACCGCGAAGAGGTCGTCATCACCCGGGCCGGACACGAGCCGGTCGTCATCGTCTCCCTTGAGGACTACGAGTCCCTGAAGGAGACGGCGTACCTGCTGCGGAGCCCGGCGAACGCCCGGCGCCTGCTCGCGTCCATCGACGAGCTGGAGAACGGCGGCGGCACCGTACGCGAGCTGGCGACCGACGCATAAGGGCCGCGAGTTGAAGATCACCTTCTCCTCCGGCGCCTGGGAGGACTACCTGTGGTGGCAGCTTCAGGACCGGAAGATCCTGAAGCGCATCAACACACTCATCGCGGACATCGCCCGGAACGGCAACGAGGGGATCGGTAAACCAGAACCGCTCAAGCACGGGTTCCAGAGCTACTGGTCGCGCCGCATCAACGACGAGCACCGACTGATCTACAAGGCCACCGAGGACGCCGTCCTGGTCGCACAGTGCCGCTACCACTACGAGAGCTGACCGGTGGACCGCCCGAACGAGGGGCAGGCGGGGTCCGGGGACGGTTCCCGCAGGGGTGCTACGGCGTTTTCCACAGCCATACCGTGCGGTCGTCGCGGTCGTTGCCCGCGACGAGCCGGCCGTTCGGGCTGAAGGCGACGGCCCCCTTGACGCCTTGCGTCTTGCTCCTTGCTGTCCGCCAGGACGGCGCTCGGTTTGCGGTCGGCCACGTTCCACAGCATCAGACCGAAGTCGGCGGAGGTGGCGAGGGTCCTGCCGTCCGGGCTGAACGCCAGGTCCTTGACCGAGGTGGCGAGGTCGTCCTTGAGGGAGGCTTCGCCGCGGCCGGTGGCCGCGTTCCACAGCCGTATCGTGCCGTCTATGGTGCTGGTGGCGACCGTCTTGCCGTCCGGGCTGAGTCGTGGACCGGTCGTGCCGTTGCGGTCGTGGACCGGTCGTGCGGTACATGGCCCGGCGGTGGCCGACGGCCACACCCCGCTCCCGTTCCCCGTCCCCGTTCCCGTTCCCGTTCCCAACCGCCCGGCCGGGCCGCTGACCGTACGAGCGAGCGACAGCGTAAACGACGCCACCACCGCCGCGCAGATCTCCCCCAGGACGCTCACAAGCCGACCGCGCCGACCGCCGTACCGCCCGTGTGCCGACCGCCGTACCGCCCGTGTCCTGCCCCACCCGTCGCCCCTCCGCGCCGGCCGTCCGGAGCTCCGGGACCCGGGCCCCCGCGGCTGCGGGGGCGGCGCCCGTGGCTGTCACGTCGCCACGCCGACGGCCGTCACGACGTACCCGCTCGGCCGCACACTGCTCGCGCGCCCGCGCTCGCCCCTGCAAGCTGCGAAAATGTGAGCCACGCAAGTCCCACCCTCGTCCCTGCCGCTCCCGCGGTGTCCCAGGAGCCCGGCCCCCGGGAGCGTGCCCGGGCCCGGCTGTCCCTGCTGACGGCGAGCGGGGTCGCGCTCGGGGTGTTCGCCGTCACCCGGATCGCCGGGATCGCCGTGCTGGCCCTGGCCGCCTGGACCAGGGACAAGCAGCCGCTGGCCCTGCTCGGCCGGTCCTGGGACTCCGTGTGGTACCTGGGCATCGCCGCGCACGGCTACGGCCGCACCCTGGCCTTCGAACCGGATGTCATCCACAGCGACCTGGCGTTCTTCCCGCTGTACCCGGCGCTGGTACGGGTCGTGACCGCCCTGACGCCGTTCGGCGGGGGCGCGGCGGGACTGCTGGTGTCCTGGACCGCCGCCGGGGTCGCCGCCTGCGGGATCTACGCGGTGGGGGCACGCCTGTACGGCCCCGGCGTGGGCACCGTGCTGGTGGTGCTGTGGGGGCTGCTGCCGCACTCCGTGGTGCTGTCGATGGCGTACACCGAGCCGGTGCTCACCGCGTTCGCGGCCTGGTCCCTGTACGCCGTGCTGGCCGGGAACTGGCTGTGGGCGGGCGGCCTGGCCACGTTCGCCGGGCTGTCCCGGCCCAACGGCATCGCGGTCGCCGCCGCCCTGATCGCCGCGGCGGCCTGCGAGGCGTACCGGATCCGGCGGCGCGGCGGCCGGTTTTCCCACAGGCTGTGGACGGGCGCCGCGCTCGCGCCGCTGGGCTGGACGGCGTACGTGCTCTGGGTCGGGCGGCGCAAGGACGACCTGCTCGGCGGCTACTTCGAGGTGCAGCGGCTGTGGGGGTCACGGTTCGACCTCGGGCGCGGTTCGCTGCATTTCGTCCGCGGGCTGCTGGTCCGGGGCGACCGGTTCGTCTTCTCCGTGGCGCTGCTGATCGTGGCGCTGGCCGTGCTGCTGTACGCGCTGCTGGTCGCCGAACGGGCCCCGCTCCCCCTCCTCGTGTACAGCGGGGTGCTGCTGCTGATCACGCTCGGCGGCTCCGGCTTCTTCGAGTCCAAGCCGCGCTTCCTGCTGCCCGCGTTCCCGCTGCTGATTCCGCTGGCCCGGGCCCTGGTACGGACGGCGAGAGCCCGGCCCTGGCACGCGACCGTGGTGGTCTGCGCCCTGGCCGGGCTCTCCTTCGGATACGGCGCCTATCTCGTCGTGCTCGCCCAGACGCCACTGTGACGGCCGTGACCGCGCGGACGCCGCCCCGGCACGCACAAGAGGCGCGGAACGCACAGGACGAACAGGATGAGCAGGACGCACGGGAGTCCCGGGACGGTGGCGGCTCACGTGCCGCGCCGGGCCGCCGCGCCACCGCGCGCGAGGGTGCGGAGCGACGGTGTCACTCCTCGTCGTCGGGCTTGTCCGCCTCGTTGACCTCCTGTTCGAGGCCGAGCTGCTCCACCAGCCACTTGTCGAACTCGATCGCGGCCCGCACCCAGCTGACCGTGGAGGTGACGAAGTGGTTGAGGTCGACGCCAGTGCTGATCAGCATCTGCGCCTCACCGATGAGGCGGACAGTGCCGTCGTCATGGGTGTGGGTGTACACCTTGGGCCACAGCGTCCTGCGGTTCCAGTCGTCGATCGACTCCAGGAGCTGCGGCTTCTCCTCGATCTGGTGCGGCCGGTCGTAGAAGGTCCGCACCGAGAAGACCGCCTGATCGGGCTCCCCACGGAACATGAAGTACGTACGGAACTGCTCCCACGGCGCCGCGAGGTCACCCTCTTCGTCGACGACGTACTTCAGCTCCATCTGGTCGAGGAGCTGCTTCACAAGATCCTGATCCGGGACGACGGGGCCCGCCGGTCCTTGGGGCTGCGGCTCGGGCTGGCCCCCGAAGTTCGGAATCGAGGACGGGTCGATGGTCACCGTGAATTTCCCTTCGTACGGATTCCGCCATCCTCCCTCATCCGGGGAGGGGGGTGGCAAGCCCCGACGGTGCTTCCGCCACGGGCAGACACGATCCGGTCAAGCCTTTACCCGCGCGCCACGAAGCACGTGCCCGCACGCCACCCGGCCACGCCGGCCGCCCGTCTCCCCGGCCCGGTTCCGGCCGGGGAAGACGGGCGGCCCGGACCCCGTGACGGGGCAGATCCTCGTAGCGGGCGGATCAGAGCCCGTGGCAGGAAGGAGCCGGTGACAGGCCGGAGCCGGCGGCTGTCCGGACCCCGCGAGGGGTCAGAGCGTCTTGCCGGTGGACGGGCCGACCAGCAGGCCGTCGCCGAAGGCGTCCACCCGGACCGTGTCGCCGTCCTTGACCTCCCCGGAGAGGATCTCCTTGGCGAGCCGGTCGCCGATGGCGGTCTGGACCAGACGGCGCAGCGGGCGGGCACCGTAGGCCGGGTCGTTGCCCTCGTCCGCCAGCCAGGCCAGCGCCTCGTCGGTGATCTCCAGGGTGAGCCGGCGCTCGGCCAGCCGCCGGGCCAGCCGGTCGATCTGGAGCCGAGCGATCCGGGCCAGTTCGTCCTTGCTCAGGGCGGAGAAGACGACCAGGTCGTCGAGCCGGTTCAGGAACTCCGGCTTGAAGGAGGCCCGGACCACTTCGAGCACCTGCTCCTTCTTCTCGTGCTCGCTGGTGGTCGGCTCGACCAGGAACTGGCTGCCCAGGTTCGAGGTGAGGACGAGGATCGCGTTGCGGAAGTCGACCGTACGGCCCTGCCCGTCGGTCAGCCGGCCGTCGTCCAGCACCTGGAGGAGGATGTCGAAGACCTCGGGGTGCGCCTTCTCCACCTCGTCCAGCAGGACGACGCTGTACGGGCGGCGGCGCACCGCCTCGGTCAGCTGACCGCCCTCCTCGTAGCCGACGTACCCGGGGGGCGCGCCGACCAGCCGGGCCACGCTGTGCTTCTCGCTGTACTCCGACATGTCGATACGGACCATGGCCCGCTCGTCGTCGAAGAGGAAGTCGGCGAGCGCCTTGGCCAGTTCCGTCTTGCCGACGCCCGTCGGGCCGAGGAACAGGAAGGAGCCGGTGGGCCGGTCGGGGTCGGCGATGCCGGCCCGGCTGCGGCGCACCGCGTCGGAGACGGCCCGCACGGCCTCGGTCTGGCCGATCAGCCGGCGGCCCAGCTCGTCCTCCATGCGCAGCAGTTTCTGCGTCTCGCCCTCCAGCAGCCGCCCGGCGGGAATGCCGGTCCAGGCGGCGACGACGTCGGCGATGTCGTCGGAGCCGACCTCGTCCTTGACCATGGTGTCCTTCGCGGCCTCCTCCTCGGCCTCGGAGGCGGCCTCCATCTCCTTCTCCAGCTCGGGGATCTCGCCGTACAGCAGCTTGGAGGCGGTGTCGAAGTCGCCGTCGCGCTGGGCGCGTTCGGCCTGGCCGCGCAGGTCGTCGAGGCGTTCCTTCAGCTCGCCGACCCGGTTCAGGGACTGCTTCTCCTTCTCCCAGCGGGCGTTGAGACCGCGCAGCTCCTCCTCCTTGTCGGCGAGGTCACGGCGCAGCTTCTCCAGGCGCTCCCGGGAGGCCGCGTCGGTCTCCTTGCCGATCGCCAGCTCCTCCATCTTCAACCGGTCGACGGCGCGCTGGAGTTCGTCGATCTCCACGGGCGAGGAGTCGATCTCCATGCGCAGCCGGGAGGCGGACTCGTCGACCAGGTCGATGGCCTTGTCGGGCAGGAAACGGGAGGTGATGTAGCGGTCGGAGAGGGTGGCGGCGGCCACCAGCGCGCTGTCCGCGATCTGCACCTTGTGGTGTGCCTCGTAGCGGCCCTTGAGACCGCGCAGGATCGCGATGGTGTCCTCCACGGTCGGCTCGGCGACCAGCACCTGCTGGAAGCGCCGCTCCAGCGCCGGGTCCTTCTCGATCCGCTCGCGGTACTCGTCGAGCGTGGTCGCGCCGACCATGCGCAGCTCACCGCGGGCCAGCATCGGCTTGAGCATGTTGCCCGCGTCCATCGCGGAGTCGCCGCCGGCGCCGGTGCCCACCACCGTGTGCAGCTCGTCGATGAAGGTGATGATCTGCCCGTCGGAGTCCTTGATCTCGGCGAGGACGGTCTTCAGCCGCTCCTCGAACTCACCCCGGTACTTGGCGCCCGCGACCATCGCGCCGAGGTCCAGCGCCACCAGCCGCTTGTTCTTCAGCGACTCCGGTACGTCGCCCTTCACGATCCGCTGGGCGAGGCCCTCGACGACGGCGGTCTTGCCGACGCCGGGCTCGCCGATGAGCACGGGGTTGTTCTTGGTACGGCGGGACAGCACCTGGACGACCCGCCGGATCTCGTGGTCCCGCCCGATGACGGGGTCGAGCTTGCCGTCGCGGGCCGCCGCGGTGAAGTCGGTGCCGAACTTCTCCAGGGCCTTGTACTGGCCCTCCGGATCGGCGGTGGTCACGCGTCGTCCTCCCCTTGCCTTCTGGAAGGCCGTCTGCAGTTTCTTCGCGCCGGCGCCCTGCCGGGCCAGCACCTCGCCGGCCGCGCCGCCCTTCGCCGCGATGCCGATCAGCAGGTGCTCGGTGGAGAGGTAGTCGTCGCCGAGGGCCTTCGCGCGCTCGGCCGCGTCGGCGAGGACGGCGAGCAGCTCGCGGTTGGGCTGCGGGGGCGCGACTGTGGACCCGGCCACGCTGGGCAGCCCGGCGAGCACCTGCTCGGTCCCGGACCGTACGGCGGCCTGGTCGGCGTCGACGGCCGCGAGCAGGTCGGTGATGTTCTCGTTCTCCTGCCCCTGGAGCAGAGCCAGCAGCAGGTGGGCAGGCGTAAGGTCCGGGTGTCCCTCGGTCACGGCTCGCGTGCTGGCCGCGTTGATCGCGTCCCGGCTCCTGTTGGTCAGCTCGGCGTCCACGTTCGCGTTCTCCTCCTCGGCGTCGGCTCGTCGGCCACTCGTCGGCCGCGTCTCCCGGTACTCCCAGTGCTGACTTGACCAACGTACACAAAGTTGAGTCTATTCCACTCAAGGCGAGACCGGGAGCCCGGGGACCACCTGGCATCGGCCGGGGCGGGTCCCGGCCCTCGACTCGGCATCGGCCGGGGCGCGGGCGGGTCCCGGCCCTCGGCTCCGCGGGCAAGCCCACCTCCGCGCCGACGTGCCGCCCGGCCCTGGAGTAGCTTCCGGAGGCATGAGCCGACAGACCGTGGACTACGCCGTGGACCTGGACGCACCGGACGCGTCGTATCTCGCCTTCTGGCGGGAGCGCCATCTGTGCACCCTGACGACCCTCCGCCCCGACGGCAGCCCGCACGTCGTGCCCGTCTCCGTGACCTACGACCCCGAGGCCCGGCTGGCCCGGGTGATCACGAACGGGACGAGCGCCAAGGCGGGCCATGTCGTCGCGGCCGGCGCGGCCGGTGCCCGGGTCGCCGTCTGCCAGGTGGCCGGGCGGCGCTGGGCCACCCTGGAGGGCCGGGCCTTCGTCAGCACCGACCGGGAGCGCGTCGCGGAGGCGGAGCGGCGCCACGCGGAGCGGTACGAGCGGACGCCGTCGCCGAACCCTTCCCGCGTGGTGATCGAGATCCAGGTGGAGCGGGCGCTGGGGAAGGCGTGATCCCGGGGCGGCGGCCGGGGTCCGGGCCGCACCGGGAGGGCTGGGCGGAATCCGCCCCGGGGCGGGTCGAGCCGGGGCGAGCCCGGCCGGGTCGAGCCCCGTTCCCGCCCCGGCGCCCTTCCGGTGCGCAGCCGACCACGGACCGCCACAAGCGGTTTTGAGCCAGCATGGGAACAGGGTGATGTCGTGAAATATCCGCTGAAACGACAGCGGCGTCACCGTGTTCAGGTCACGGTGACGCCGCTGCGGGGGGAAGTACCTGAGCGATCTATAACGACGGGGGAATCGCGTCAGGCACTGCGGGGGGTGGCCGAGATAGTCCTCACATCCGGGACCTCCGGCTCTGCCAGCCGATGGTCCCGCTGATCCAGGTTCACAAAAATCATTCCGTACCGAATGGCACATCGCACAGGTTGCGGAGCCCCTCGGGGCTTCCGCAGACACCGGTACGCCCGTACGTCCTCGTCCTCGTCCCGCGTGACGACGACCGGCTCGCCGAACACGGTCACCATCAGCGAGTCACCGCTGTGGGGGATGGCGGTGACCAGGTCGATGAAGTGCCAGCCGGATCGATAGGCGGTCGCCATCTCACGGCGGAAGGAGCGGTCGTCGGGTGGAGTGCTCACGTCAGCCCCCGGCTCCCATTACCGGCGGGAGCGGCCACGACGTGTTGCTCGTGCTCTGCGCGGGGGGCCACTGGGTGCCCTGCGCGACACTAGGCCAGCTGGTGTTTGCCCGAACATCGCCCTTCGTGCCGGAGAAACCGCCCAACGCACCGACGGCCACCAGGGCAGAGAAGGCAGCGACAAGCACCGAGCGAAGCATTTTCTTACCCATAGTCGGCTTCGTCCTCACTTGAAGGTCCCCTTTTCCCCCGTCAGGTACGACGATGGCTTATTCGGGCACGTCATGGCCACACAATCGGTGCATCATGTTCCTGCATGTTCAGGACCCTGGGGGGTGGAGATTTGGCAACGAGTCACTCAAAAGCGACACATCCCCACGCTGTGACGGAGCTGTGTGAGGATGGTGGCCGCGTCTATGCCACAGCTCTACGCACGGGACACGTCGCGCGCACAGCTGTGGAAGCCGCCCCCTGCCTGCTGGAGTTCGGCCTGCTCCACCCGGACCCCGACGACCCGGACCGGCTGCGCCCGGTGCTGCCCTCGGTCGCCCTGGCCCAGCGGCTCGGCCCGATCGAGCGGGAGATAACCGAGCGGCGGCGGCTGACGATCGAGCTGGCCGACGCCTTCGGGCCGTTCATGACGCTCAGCACGCAGGACACGGCGAGCAGCGATTCGATGACCCTGCTGGAGGGCAGCGAGCGGATCAACGCCGCGCTCAACCTGGCCACCGAGCAGTGCCGCACGGAGGTGCTGACGGTCCAGCCGAGCGACCGCATCTCCGAACGCAGCGTCCTGAAGGGGCTGGAGCGCGACCGCCCGCTGATCGAACGCGGCGTGCGGATTCGCACCCTGTACCAGCACACCGCCCGCCACAACCCGGAGAAGCTGGCCTACGCCGCGCACCTCGCCGACGGCAAGGCGGAGTACCGCACCATCGACGAGCTGGTGGAGCGCCTCATCATCTGCGACGAGACCGTCGCGTTCATCCCCATCCGCGACGACCAGCAGGTCGCGCTGGAGCTGCGCCAGCCGGGCCTGGTCCGCTATCTGGTCAAGGTCTTCGAGTTCATGTGGAACCGCGCCGTCCCGCTGGGCACGGACGGGCCCTACGAGGCCGCCCCCGACGGCATAACGGAGATCCAGCACTCCATCGCGAAGCTCCTCGTCGAGGGTCATGTCGACGAGGCCATCGCCCGCCGGCTCGGCATGAACGTCCGTACCTGCCGCGCCCACATCGCCAAACTGGCCCAGTCCCTGGGCAGCGGCAGCCGCGCCCAGCTCGGCTATCTCATCGCACGCTCGGGGATCCTTGATCAGGAATACTGAGCGGGCTCTCGCCGGCCGGGCGGGGTGTGCCGTCCAGGCCCACCTGGGCGATGCGGACGCCCAACTGGGTGCGGCTGGCGGCGCCGAGCGTCTCCGACAGCCGCGCGATGTGCGCACGGCAGGTACGGACGCTGATCCCCAGGCGCTCGGCGATGACCGCGTCCTGGTGCCCCTCGGCCAGCAGCGCGGCGATGGACTGCTCGCGGTGCGAGATGCCCTCGATGCCGGTGTCGGGCAGCGGGGCGGTCAACGGGATCGCGAGGCGCCACAGCCGTTCGAAGACCGTCACCAGGTATTCGACCATCGCCGGGTGCCGCAGCTCCAACGCCATCGTGCGGTCGGTGTTCGCCGGGATGAAGGCGACCGTACGGTCGAACAGGATCAGCCGGTCGATGACCTCGTCCAGGGTGCGGGCCTCGACCGCGTCACCCATCAGCTCCAGGTAGTTGAGCAGCCCCTGGCCGTGCCGTGCCACGTGCGTGTACAGGTCGCGCATGCGCACGCCCCGGCCGCGCAGCGCCAGCGCCCGGTGCAGCCCCTCGGTCAGCTCGGCCTCCCGCCGGATGCCGCCGGGCTGCACCGTCAGCACCTCGGTGGTGCAGGCCGCGGTCGCCTCGTCCATCGCCGCCTGGATCCGGGACAGTCCGTCGAGGACCCGGATCGCAGTGCCCTCGGCCGGGGCCGACGCCGGGGCCGGCAGCTGACGGCCCAGACCCGCGTACCGCTCGAAGGCCGCCACCGCCGAACCCACCCGGCGCTGGCTCTCCCTGACCTCGTCGTACATCACGCGCAGCAGCCGGGTCATGACCTCCTGCGGGGAGGTCGGCACCAGCCAGTCCATGTCGTCCGGGTCCGGGTGCAGCAGGGCGAGATCCAGCAGGCAGGGCACCGGCTCGGCATCCATGCGCGGCACCCGCCCGCTCCGTACGGCCCGGGAGTACACGCGGTCCCCGGCTTCGCACAGGCGGTCGGCACCGTGTGGATGCTCCTCCGTTCCGCGCCCGGTCATCGCCCATTCCACCCCCGGTTGCTGCCACTTCCGCAGCGCAACTATGCGCGGCCCCGACCGGCTCCGCAACACGGCTGCCCGCGCCGTGCCCAGCATGATCCGGTGGATTCTCCCGGTTCCTCCCCGGCGTCTTTCGGCCCTCCCGCAGCCGCCCGGCCGGTCCGCCGACGCCCGTCGGCGAACTCCCGCACCGCCGTGAGCAGGTGAATTCCCCTCAGCGACCGGTGTGTCACCCTGCGCGTCCGCGCCGCCTCGGGCCGTATGCGGAAGGCGCCCGCAGACCGGCCGGAACTCAGATAAGGATCTTTGTGCGAGCGGGCCGGAACAGGGGTTTCTACGGGGCCCCGGACAGCGGCATACGGGACTCCGGACGGGCATGGCGGGCGGGTACGGCGGGCGGTACGGCGGGGCGACCGGGCCTGACCGCGCATCGCGTGCGGCGGTGGCGGGCGCGCGGCGACCGCAGGCGCGTACGGAGGCAGCGGCGCGGGACGACAACGGCGCGCGCAGCAGCCGGTGGGGCGGGCGACCGGCGGGGAGGGCGACCGGCGGGGTGCGGCCTACGCCGTGGATGGCGCGGAGGTCGCGTACCGGCGCTCGGACGGACGCGTCCGCGCCCCCGGCGGTGTGCCTCCGGCGGGACGGCCGGAACCCGGTGAACGGCCCTCAGCAGCCCCACAGCGGCCGTCAGGCCCCCCTGGGCACTCCTTCCTCACCCGTCCCGCGCACCGCCCGCACACGACCACCTCGGCGGACACGGCCACGGACACGGCCACGGACACGAGCACGGGCACGAACACGGCACGGAGCGCCGCGTTCACGGCTATGGCCCGCGTTGACGGCCGTAGCCGCTACTTCAGGCCGAGCGCGTCACAGTCCGCCTTGTAGTCGGGCGTGCAGATGTCGGAGACCTGGTAGATGCCGTCCGCGATGACCGTGCTCTTGATGTTGTTCTTCGTCATCGCGCTCACCTGCACCAGTTGGGCCGGGATGCCCTTCGTGGTGGGGCTGTTCACCCGGTCCGGAGTGAGCGCGTCGAACTGGATGTCCTTGCCCTGGACCTTGGCGAGCGCCATCTCGGCGGCCGTTTCGGCCTCGTCCGGGTAGGACTTGTAGACGGTCATGTACTGCTCGCCGGCGACGATCCGCTGCACCGCCTCCAGTTCGGCGTCCTGGCCGGTGATCGGCGGCATCTCGACGACCCCGGCGGCCTTGAGCGCCTTGACGATGCCGCCCGCCATGCCGTCGTTGGCGGAGTAGACGGCCGCGATGTCGTCCTTGCCGATGTCGTGGACGGCGCGGGCCATGTTGGCCTCGGCGTTCTCCGGCTTCCAGTCCTTGGTGTCGAACGACGCGGCCACCGTCACCTTGCCGTTCAGCGCGGCGAGGGCGCCCTGCTTGACCTGCTTGGCGTTCGGGTCGGTCAGCGCGCCGTTCATCATGACGATCTTCTTGGAGGAGGATCCGGTGCCCGACCCCAGCGCCTCCAGCAGGGAACGCCCCTGCAACTCGCCGACGAGTTCGTTGTCGAACGAGATGTACGCGTCGACCGGCCCCTCGGCCGGCCGGTCGTACGCGATGACCGGGATGCCCGCGTCCTTGGCCTTGCGCACCTCGCCCGCGATGCCGTGCGCGTCGACCGCGTCCAGCAGGATGACGTCGACCCTGTCGTCGATCATCTTCTGCATCTGCGTGGCCTGCTTCGCCGCGTCCGCCCCGGCGTTGGCGTAGTCGACCTTGCCCTGCCGGCCGGTCAGCGAGTCGACCTTCGACTTGATGATGGGGTAGTCGAACTTCTCGTAGCGCGTGTTGGCCGTCTCCGGCAGCAGCAGGCCCACGGTGACGTCGTCGCCCTTGGTGGGACTGGCGCTGTCGCCCGAACTGCCCGTCGCGTTCAGAACGCCACAGCCTGCGAGCGGGAGGATCACCGTGGACGCAGCCACGGCCATGACCATACGACGCATTCGAGTGCTCACCTTAGGTGCGTTCGGGACGTGAGGGCTGGATTCGGCCCAGGTGACTGAAAAGCCAACGCGTCGACACCAGCGGCGTCAAGGAGAAGTTCCTAACGAGTGCGCAACGTAACGTCCAGTCATTGCTGTGAAGGTCTGGCGGAACTCTCTTGAAGCCGCAGGTACGGGGCCTCCACCCAGGGCAGTTCAGGAGAAGGCAAAGATCCTTCCCACCTTGATTTCTTCACATGAGCCGGCGTCAGGAACGGCCGTCGTGACCCCGGCCACCCCGGCCCACTCCTCCGCGCCCCTCCCCGGTCCTCGGAACGGCAGGTGCCCGCGGAGCGCGAGCGGACACGGCAGAGGCCCGGAGGATCACCTCCGGGCCTCTGCCGTACGTACTGCCGTGCCGCGCCGGTCAGTCCTTGGCCTTCTTCGGCCGCCACACCACCAGCGCGCTGGTCTGCTGGACCTCCTGGTACGGCACCAGGTCGCGGCGGTAGGAGGCGTGGACGGCGGCCTCGCGCTGCCGCATCGCCGCCGCCGCGCCGTCCAGGGCCGCCTGAAGTTCCGCGGCGCGGGCCTGCAAGGCGGCGACCTGGTTCTCCAGTTCGATGATGCGCTTGATGCCGGCCAGGTTGATGCCCTCGTCCTGCGACAACTGCTGTACCTGGCGGAGCAGTTCGATGTCGCGGGCCGAGTAGCGGCGGCCCCGTCCCGCGGTGCGGTCCGGGGAGACCAGGCCCAGCCGGTCGTACTGGCGCAGCGTCTGCGGGTGCAGGCCGGAGAGCTGGGCCGCCACCGAGATGACGTAGACCGGGGTCTCCTCGGTCAGTTCATACGGGTTACGTCGACGGCCGTCCATCTCTCTCAGGCTCCCTTCGCGGCCTCGAACAGCTCCGCCCGCGGGTCCTCACCCACGGTCGCCTCGCGATACGCCTCCAGCGCGTCACGAGCCTTCCCCGTCAGGTCCTTGGGAACACTCACCTCGACGGTGACCAGCAGATCCCCGTGGGTGCCGTCCTTGCGGACCGCGCCCTTGCCCCGCGCCCGCATGGTGCGGCCGTTGGGCGTGCCCGGCGGGAGCTTCAGCGTGACCGGCGGGCCGCCGAGGGTCGGTACCCGGACCTCGCCGCCGAGCGCGGCCTCGGTGAACGTCACCGGGACGGACACCGTGAGGTTGTCGCCCTTGCGGCCGAACACCGGGTGCTCGCCGACGTGGACGACGACGTACAGGTCGCCCGCCGGTCCGCCCCGCTCGCCCGGGGTGCCCTTGCCGCGCAGCCGGATCCGCTGCCCGTCCGTCACCCCCGCGGGGATGCGGACCTGCATGGTCCGGGACGACTTGGCCCGCCCGCTGCCCTTGCACTCCGCGCAGGGGTGCTCGGCGATCAGGCCGCGGCCCTTGCAGTCGGGGCAGGGGTCGGTGAGCGAGAAGCCGCCGCCCGAACCCCGCGCCACCTGCCCGGTGCCGACACAGGTCGGGCACACGCGCGGCGTGCCGTTCTTGTCGCCGGTGCCGGAGCATGCCTTGCAGGGCGCCTGCGAGGACATCCTGAGCGGCACCGTGGCGCCCTCGATGGCCTCCGTGAAGCTCAGCGTGACCTCGGACTCGATGTCCTGGCCGCGCCGGGGCTGGGTGCGCGTGGTCCCCGCGCCGCCCCGGTTGAACAAGCCCCCGAAGACGTCACCGATGCCACCGCCGAAGCCGCCCGCGCCCTGACCCTGGCCCTGGGCGCCGCCTCCGAAGAGGTCGCCCAGGTCGAAGTTGAAGTTGCCGCCCGCGCCCGGCCCCGGGCGGTAGCCGCCGTTGCCGAAGAGGGCGCGCGCGTCGTCGTACTCCTTGCGCTTCTTGGGGTCGCCGAGGATGTCGTTCGCCTCGGAGATCTCCTTGAACCGCTCCTCCGCCCTGGCGTTGCCCTTGTTGGCGTCCGGGTGGTTCTCGCGGGCGAGTTTCCGGTACGCCTTCTTGATCTCGGCGTCGGTGGCGTCCTTGGGGACGCCGAGGACCTTGTAGTAGTCCTTCTCGATGAAGTCCTTGGTGCTCATCCCCGACGTCCCTCCTTCCACTCGGTGCTTACGTCAGCCCTTCTCCGGGCCACCGCTCTCCTTGTCATCGGCGGACCCGCCGGAACTACCGGAGCCACCGGAGCCACCGGAACCACCAGCGCCACCGGAACCGCCCGCCGCGCTCTCCTCGCCGCTCTCCGCCTTGGCCGACTGCGCCCCGGGCTGGGGTTCGGCCACGGCCACCCGCGCGGGGCGGATGGTGCGCTCGCCGAACCGATACCCGGGCTGCAGGATCGCCACGCACGTCGTCTCCTCGACGTCCGGCGCGTACGAATGCATCAGGGCCTCGTGGATCGTCGGGTCGAAGGGCTCGCCCTCCTTGCCGAACTGCTGCAACCCCATCTTCGCGGCGACGGTCTCCAGCGATTCGGCGACGGACTTGAAACCGCCGACGAGTTCGCCGTGTTCCCGGGCCCGGCCGATGTCGTCGAGCACGGGCAGGAGTTCGGTCAGGAGGTTCGCGATGGCGATCTCCTTGACCGCGACCCGGTCGCGCTCGACACGGCGGCGGTAGTTCTGGTACTCGGCCTGCAGTCGCTGGAGGTCCAAGGTGCGCTCGTTGAGCGCGGTACGCACCTGGTCCAGCTGGGCGACCAGACCGGCGTTCTGCGTTGCGTCCCCGGCCGGGGCCGCCGCCTCCTCCGCGGAGGGGGCGGCCTGCGGCTCGGCGTCTTCGGGGGTGGCGCCGGAGGGGACGTCGGGCTTCTCGTCGAAGCCCGGGGTCTCCTCCGTCACGCGGCACCGTCCTTGCGCTCGTCGTCGACGATCTCCGCGTCGACGACATCGTCGTCGGCCTTGGCCTCACCGGCACCGGCGGACGCGCCGCCGGCGGCGGCCTGCCCGGCCTGGGCGTCGGCGTACATGGCCTGGCCCAGCTTCTGCGAGACGGCCGCGACCTTCTCGGTGGCGGTGCGGATCTCGGTGGTGTCCTCGCCCTTGAGCTTCTCCTTCAGCTCGGCGAGGGACTCCTCCACCTCGGTCTTGATCTCGCCGGGGACCTTGTCCTCGTTGTCCTTGAGGAACTTCTCCGTCTGGTAGACGAGCTGCTCGCCCTGGTTGCGGGTCTCGGCGGCCTCGCGGCGGCGGTGGTCCTCCTCCGCGTACTGCTCGGCCTCCTGGCGCATCCGGTCGACCTCGTCCTTCGGCAGCGAGGAGCCGCCGGTGACGGTCATCTTCTGCTCCTTGCCGGTGCCGAGGTCCTTCGCCGTGACGTGCATGATGCCGTTGGCGTCGATGTCGAAGGAGACCTCGATCTGCGGGACGCCACGCGGCGCCGGCGGCAGACCGGTCAGCTCGAACATGCCGAGCTTCTTGTTGTACGCCGCGATCTCGCGCTCGCCCTGGTAGACCTGGATCTGCACCGACGGCTGGTTGTCCTCGGCCGTGGTGAAGATCTCCGAACGCTTCGTCGGAATCGTGGTGTTGCGCTCGATCAGCTTGGTCATGATGCCGCCCTTGGTCTCGATACCGAGGGACAGCGGGGTCACGTCGAGCAGCAGGACGTCCTTGACCTCGCCCTTGAGGACACCGGCCTGGAGCGAGGCGCCGATGGCGACGACCTCGTCCGGGTTCACACCCTTGTTGGCCTCCTTGCCGCCGGTCAGTTCCTTGACCAGTTCGGCGACGGCGGGCATACGGGTGGAGCCGCCGACGAGGACGACGTGGTCGATCTCGCCCAGCTGGATGCCGGCGTCCTTGATGACGTTGTGGAACGGCGTCTTGCAGCGCTCCAGCAGGTCCGCGGTCAGCTGCTGGAACTGAGCGCGGGTCAGCTTCTCGTCCAGGTGCAGCGGGCCCTCGGCGGACGCGGTGATGTAGGGCAGGTTGATCGAGGTCTCGGTGGACGAGGACAGCTCGATCTTGGCCTTCTCCGCGGCCTCACGCAGGCGCTGGAGGGCCATCTTGTCCTTGCCGAGGTCCACGCCGTGACCGGACTGGAACTGCTTGACCAGGTAGTCGACGACGCGCTGGTCCCAGTCGTCACCGCCGAGGTGGTTGTCGCCGTTGGTGGCCTTCACCTCGACGACGCCGTCGCCGATCTCCAGCAGGGACACGTCGAAGGTGCCGCCGCCGAGGTCGAAGACGAGGATGGTCTGGTCGTCCTTGTCGAGGCCGTAGGCGAGGGCCGCCGCGGTGGGCTCGTTGACGATGCGCAGGACGTTGAGACCGGCGATCTCGCCGGCTTCCTTCGTCGCCTGACGCTCGGAGTCGTTGAAGTACGCCGGGACGGTGATGACCGCGTCGGTGACCTTCTCGCCCAGGTAAGCCTCGGCGTCCCGCTTCAGCTTCTGCAGGATGAAGGCGGAGATCTGCTGCGGGTTGAAGTCCTTCCCGTCCAGCTGGATCTTCCAGTCGGTGCCCATGTGGCGCTTCACGGAGCGGATGGTCCGGTCCACGTTGGTGACCGCCTGGCGCTTGGCCACCTCGCCGACGAGCACCTCGCCGTTCTTGGCGAAGGCGACGACGGACGGCGTGGTCCTGGCGCCCTCTGCGTTGGTGATGACGGTGGGCTCGCCGCCCTCCAGAACGCTGACGACGGAGTTAGTCGTGCCCAGGTCGATGCCGACCGCACGTGCCATGGTGATTTCCTCCAGCTGACTTGAGTGGAACGGACTCAAGTGTGCATGAGGTCGACCGCTGGGTCAACAGACCTGAGCCTGTGACGCTCAACTCTTATCCGCTCCTTACACGCAACTGAGCGCTGACCTGCGACGACGTAACGCGACGAGCGCCGTACACCGGCACGCGCAGCAGCAGAAGGATGACGAGCAGCGCGCCGCCCGCTACCCACAGCACGCTCTCCTCGTCCGCCCAGCCGGTGTGCGCGAGCACCCCGGTGAACACCCCGGAGAACGCCGCGACGGCCGACAGCACGGTGGCCCCCTGCGGGGTGAGCCCGAGCCGCCGCAGCCGGTGCGCCAGATGGTCGGGGCTCGCCCGCAGCAGCGACCGCCGGGCCGCCAGCCGGGACACCGCGACCAGCACCAGATCCAGGCCGGCGACGGCGGTCAGCGCGAACAGCACTTCGGCGCTGGACCCGACCCCGTACCCGGCGCGGGTGAACACGCCCGCCGCGGCCAGCAGGAACCCGGTGAACAGGGAGCCGCAGGCGCCGAGCCCGATCCGCGCGGGATGCCAGTTGTGCATGAGGAAGCCGGTGAGCGCGGCGGCGAGCACACTGAGCAGCACGGCCAGCCCGTCCATCAGCTCGGCGGCGGCACAGACGCCCACCCCGAACGCGGTCAGCACCCCCACGGTGCCCGCGAGCCCGTCGGCGTGGTCGAGGGCCCGGAAGCCGAGCGTGACGAACACGATCCACGCCACGGCCAGCGCCCCGGCGGCCACCCCGGTGTCCTGGTACGGCACGACACCGGCCGCCGCCACCGCCGTACCCGCCACCAGCACCCGGGCGCGCAGCCGCCACACGTCGGCGACCAGCCCGAGCAGGGCGACCCCGGCGGCGGCGAGGAGCAGCTCGCCCACCCCGTCGCCGAGCGGCGCGACCCCGGTCCACTGTCCCGCGCCGGCGACCAGACAGGTGACGAGGACGACAGCCGCACCGCCGAACAGCGGCACGGGCCGTCGGCTGCGCCGGTCGACGAACCCGGCCCGCAGTGCGGGCACGCGGAGCAGCGCCGCGAGCAGGGCGGCGAGCAGGAGTGCGGCGGTGGCCGCGAGGATCCCGTAGAGCACGGCTCCCAAACTAGGAGTGAAGTGAGCAATTCTGTATGAATAACACGAATAACGCGATTGACTCGTACGATTTGATCACCTGACGGACGGAACGAACTCCGCGGACCGGCGGCCCCGAGAGGGGCGGCGGGAGCGCGTCACGGCCCCCGCCCCGACCGCCCGCTCACGTGCCGCTGAGCGATTCAGATCACCCCACGCCCCGCTACAGTGCGACGCAAGATAGGGGTAACCTCAAACCGACTACATAAGTTACCGCTCAGTAATTACGAGGCCGCCTCAGGAGCCCCACATGCAACTCGCCGCGATCATCGTGTCGCTGGTCCTGGCCGTGGTCGGCGTGGCACTGTTCGCCCGAGCCATCGGCCAGATCTACCGCTTCGTCCGACTCGGACAGAACGTTCCCGCCGGCACCCGCACCAATGACCCCACGCAGCGCACCCTCACCGTGGTCAAGGAGTTCCTCGGCCACACCCGCATGAACCGCTGGGGCATCGTCGGCGTCGCGCACTGGTTCGTGGCGGTGGGCTTCTTCACCCTGGTCCTCACCCTGGTCAACGCCTTCGGCCAGCTCTTCCAGGCCGACTGGTACATCCCCGTCATCGGCGACTGGCCGCCCTACGAGGTCTTCACCGAACTCGTCGGCCTGCTCACCACGCTGGGCATCCTCACGCTGATCGTCATCCGCCAGCTGTCCCGGCCGGACCGACCGGGCCGCAAGTCCCGCTTCGCGGGCTCCAGCTTCGGCCAGGCGTACTTCGTCGAGGCCGTCATCCTCATCATCGGCCTGGCGATCCTGACGCTGCGCGGCCTGGAGGGCGCCCTGCACCACGTCGACGGCTACGAGGCGTCGTACGTGATCTCGTACCCGCTGGTCACGGCCTTCAAGGGGCTCGGCCTGAGCACGCTGCAGAACCTGGTCTACCTGGTCGCGCTGATCAAGATCGCGACGTCCTTCATCTGGATGATCACCGTCGCGCTCAAGACGGACATGGGCATCGCCTGGCACCGCTTCCTCGCCTTCCCCAACATCTGGTTCAAGCGCGAGAGCGACGGCGGCACCGCCCTCGGCGCCCTCCAGCCGATGACCTCCGGCGGCAAGCCGATCGACTTCACCGACCCCGGCGACGACGACGTCTTCGGTGTCTCGCAGATCGAGCAGTTCTCCTGGAAGGGCCTGCTGGACTTCTCCACCTGCACCGAGTGCGGCCGCTGCCAGAGCCAGTGCCCCGCCTGGAACACCGGCAAGCCGCTCTCCCCCAAACTCCTGATCATGTCCCTCCGGGACCACGCGCACGCCAAGGCGCCCTACCTGCTGGCCGGCGGCGGCAAGACGGCGGAGGGCGAGGAGAAGGCGTCCGCCGAGGCACTGAAGGACGTCTCCGCCGCCGCTCTCGCCGAGGCCGAACGCCCCCTGATCGGCACCGCCGACGAGAGCGGCGTCATCGACCCGGACGTCCTGTGGTCCTGCACCACCTGCGGCGCCTGCGTCGAGCAGTGCCCCGTCGACATCGAGCACGTCGACCACATCGTCGACATGCGGCGCTACCAGGTGATGATCGAGTCCGCGTTCCCGTCCGAGGCGGGCACGATGCTCAAGAACCTGGAGAAGAAGGGCAACCCCTGGGGCCTGAACAAGAAGCAGCGCCTGGAGTGGACCAAGGAGGTCGACTTCGAGGTCCCGGTCGTCGGCCAGGACATCGAGGACCTCACCGAGGTCGAGTACCTGTACTGGGTCGGCTGCGCCGGCGCCCTGGAGGACCGCGCCAAGAAGACCACCAAGGCGTTCGCGGAACTCCTGCACATCGCGGGCGTCAAGTTCGCGATCATGGGCGGCGACGAGAAGTGCACCGGTGACTCCGCCCGCCGCCTCGGCAACGAGCCCCTCTTCCAGGAGCTGGGCATGGAGAACGTCATGGCCCTGAACATGGCGTTCGGCGAGGAACTGGACGACGACGGCAAGGCCACGCCCGAGTCGCGGAAGCCGAAGTCCGCGAAGAAGATCGTCGCCACCTGCCCGCACTGCCTCAACACCATCGGCAACGAGTACCCGCAGCTCGGCGGCGACTACGAGGTCGTCCACCACACCCAGCTGCTCCAGCACCTGGTGGACGAGGGCAAGCTGATCCCGGTCACCCCGGTCGAGGGCATCATCACCTACCACGACCCCTGCTACCTGGGCCGCCACAACAAGATCTACACGCCCCCGCGCGAGATCATCGGCAAGGTCCCGGGCCTGCGCAACGAGGAGATGCACCGCCACAAGGAGCGCGGCTTCTGCTGCGGCGCGGGCGGCGCCCGGATGTGGATGGAGGAGCGGATCGGCAAGCGCATCAACAACGAGCGCGTCGACGAGGCCCTCTCCCTGAACCCCGACATCGTGTCGACGGCCTGCCCCTTCTGCCTGGTCATGCTCACCGACTCGGTCAACGGCAAGAAGAACGAAGGCAAGGCCAAGGAATCCATCCAGGTCGTGGACGTGGCCCAGTTGCTGCTCGACTCGGTCAAGACCCCGGTCGACCCGGCGGGCACGGCGGAGCCGGAGAGCGAGCCGGAGCCGGAGCCGGTGCAGTAACCGGTGACGTAGCCGACCCGCCCGACGCCCCTGTGTCCGCACGGACACAGGGGCGCGGTCATGTCCGGCCCCGGCCCGGCCCGGCACAGGCGGCCACCCCCGACGAACCGGCCCCCGGCGCGCGAGCCCGGTCCACGCCTACTCCTTCTTCTTCGCCCCCGTGTGCTGGACCACCTCGAAGGACCACAGCGTGGAGTCGGTGGCCGCGGGCTTCGGGCGCTCCCCGCCCTCGCCGGCGCCCTGGTGGGCGGCCTTCATCGGCCCCTCCATCCACGCCTGGAACGACTCCTCGTCCCGCCAGCGCGTGTAGACGAGATAGGTGTCGGTACCCGCCACCGGGCGAAGGAGTTCGAACCACTCGAACCCGTCGGAGTTCTCCACGGCGTGCGCCCGGTGGGCGAACCGCTGCTCCAGCGTTTCGCGCTGCTCCAACGGCACGGTCAGTACGTTGATTTTTACTACGCTAGGCACATGACACCTCTCGTCGAACGGGGCCCCGGCTGGACCCCTGATCTGGACCCTGTGCGCGCAGTGTCCTACATCCGACAGTCAAGGAAGCGTGAGGACGACTCCGCGTCGTCCCCCGAAGCACAGCGGACCAAGTAGAGACCCTGAGGGCGGCGGGCAGCCACGTGTCCGGCACGCCCCCGTACGGCTTCCGGTCGACGCGTGAGCCGCGCGGGGAACTGGTGGTGGTCAAGCTCGTCCCCGATCCCGCTGAGGCCCCGTACGTGCGCGACATGGTGTCCTGGGCGCTGGGCGGCATGACCGCATCGGCCGTGGCCCGCAAGCTGAACACCGAGGGCGTACCGACCAAAGCAGCGGACATGCCCGCGCGTGTGACCGCCCGCCAGGCCCGAGGCGTGAGCCGGCCGCTGGAGCGTACGACGTGGGTGTCGTCCACCGTCCTGCGCATCCTCCGTGACCCGCGCCTTGCCGGCTACGCCGCCGAACGCCGGGGGACCAAGCGCGTCATCCTGCGCGACAGCTCAGGGGCCCCGCTGGCTGCGCATGAGCCGATCATTCCGCCGGATGACTGGTGGCGCCTTCAAGACGTACTCGACGGCCGTGCGCCCCAGGTGGTCCGCCAGGGTGGGCGCTCCGTGCCGTCGCTGCTGGGTGGTGCCGGGATGCTCTTCTGCGGCGTCTGCGGCTCGTCCATGGTCACCGACCGGAGGAACGGCAAGCAGCTCTATCGGTGCAACCGCGCCCAGTCCGGCGCCGTACCGGGACACGGCGGTCTGGCCATCACCATGGACGCCGCTGATGACGTGGTGGCCCGTACCGTGTGGTCCCGCCTGACCGCGCTGGACCCAGAAGACCCCGAAGACCCCGAAGATCTCGAATGGCTCGCTGAGGCCGCACGCCGGTTTGCAGCGCAAGCGGACACGGGCGAGCGGCAGATCGAACTAGCAGCCGTATGCGCCGAGTTGGAGCACGTACGGGAAACGCTCCGCACGCTGTATGCCGACCGGCAGGCAGGCTTGTACGCGGGCGCCGTCGGTGACCGGATGTTCCGTGAGTCCGTGGAGCGGTTGACAGCGCACGAGGCGCGAACGACCGGACGCGTGGCAGAACTGGGGACCGCCGAGGCCGGCACGGTGGCGATCCCCTCGGAGTGGACGGCCCCGGAGGGCGACCCGCTGGGGCCGGAGTCGACGTGGGGCCGTTGGGGCCTGGAGGACCGGCGTAGCTTCTTGGCGTTCTTCGTCGACCGCATCACCATCGCCAGGTCCATCGGCCGTGGCCGGAACGCGAACACGGCGGATCGGGTGGCTGTGCACTGGGCAGAGGCACCAAGCAGCCAGGCGCGCCCGAGCGCCGTTCACCGCCCGTTGCTGGAATCCTCCGGTGGCAGGCCGTTCGCCACTCCTGGGAGAGTGTGTGCCCTCCGCGGCTGTGTCCGGAGTCGGGCACGGTCTCGCGCTTCGGCTCAGGTTTCGTCGGTGGGGTGACGAAGTGAGGTTCGGGGGGTGGGGCCCGCTGACCCCTGCTTTGCTTCTTCATCCCTTGCGGCTGGACGGAGAAGCGGCCGTGCCCCCTCACCCGCCGCGCCACCGTGCGCTGTGCCACCATCCTGCCCGCTGCCGGACCCGCACGCGCCCGGGGGCACACCACCGCCACCCGGCCCGCACCCCTAAGGGACGGCCGCCCTCTCGGCCGCCCGGCCCCTTAGGGGATGTCACAGGTCGGCCGCAAAGGCGGTCCCGAATGGCCGGGCCCGGCCCGTGACTCTCCGAGACCGGGTACGTTCGATGACGTGGCTGGATTCAGGATCGGACGCGGCGGCCGTAACGACCGCGCCCCGCAAGCGCGACCGCAACAACCTCCGTACGGGCAGCAGGCGCCGCAGGGACGCCCGGCATCCCAGGGAGGACGGCCCGCGCCCCAGGGGCCGTCGTACGGCTATCCGCCGGCGCCGCCGCAGCCGTACCCCGGCCGGCCGCAGCACCCGCAGTACGGCGGCGGTCCGGGCGGCGGCCAGTGGCCGCAGACGAACGGCGGCTACGGCGGCCAGGGCGGCCACGGAGAACCGGAGTACTTCGGCGACGGAGGCGGCTACCCGCAGCACGGCGCGCACGACCCGTACGCGGCCGACAACCCGGGCCACACCCAGGCGTTCCCGGTCGGCGAGGACCCCTACCAGCAGGGCGGGACCTACCAGGCGGGCGCGGCGGCCCCGGCCGGTCCGATCGGCCCGCGCCTGCACTGGAAGGACCTGCTGCGCGGCATCGTCGTGGCGCCCGACCAGACCTTCCTGCGGATGCGGGACTACACGATGTGGGGCGCGGCCCTCGTCGTGACCTTCCTCTACGGCCTCCTTGCCGTCTTCGGCTTCGACGGGGCCCGCAAGGACGCGATCAACGCGACGCTCTCCAACGCCGTCCCGATCGTCCTGACGACGGCCGTCGCGATGGTGCTGGCCGCCTTCATCCTGGGCGTGGTCACGCACACCCTGGCCCGTCAGCTCGGCGGCGACGGCGCCTGGCAGCCCACGGTGGGCCTGTCCATGCTGATCATGTCCATCACGGACGCGCCCCGTCTGGTCGTCGCCATGTTCTTCGGCGGCGACGCGGGCTTCGTCCAGGTCCTGGGCTGGGTGACCTGGATCGCCGGCGGCGTACTGCTGACCCGGATGGTCAGCCGCTCCCACGACCTGCCGTGGCCGCGAGCACTGGGCGCGTCGGCGATCCAGTTGATCGCGCTGCTGTCGATCGTGAAGCTGGGCACCTTCTGACCCGGAGGCCCACCGCACACGACACGGGCCACACGGGCCCCTGACCGCCCCCCGCGCGACCTCACCGGCGGCGACGTCCAGGGGCCCGCCCCGCCCAGGGGCCCGCCCCGCCCAGGGGCCCGCCCCGCCCAGGGGCCCGCCCCGCCACACCTCACCCGCCGACTCGGCCCCCCCCCGGCCGTCAGATCGCTTCGGTGTTCTCCTTGGGCACCTGCCCCGGCCGGACGACCGGCGGCAGCACGCTCCAGGGGAAGTTGATCCACGCGTCCGTACGCTTCCAGACGTACTCGCACTTCACGAGGGACTGCGGCTTCTCGTAGATCACGGCCGACCGCACCTCGGCGACCGTGTCCAGACAGAAGTCGCGCACCAGCTTGAGCGTCTTGCCGGTGTCGGCGACGTCGTCGGTGATCAGCACCTTCTTCTCGGAGAAGTCGATCAGCTTGGGAACGGGCGCGAGCATCACGGGCATGTCGAGGGTGGTGCCCACACCGGTGTAGAACTCCACGTTCACCAGGTGGAGGTTCTTGCAGTCGAGGGCGTAGGCCAGCCCGCCCGCGACGAAGACACCGCCGCGCGCGATGGACAGCACGATGTCCGGCTCGTACCCGTCGTCGGCGATGCTCTGCGCCAGCTCGCGCACGGCGACGCCGAACTGCTCGTAGGTCAGGTTCTCGCGTATGTCATGCACGCCGCTCACGCCGCTCACACCTGCGTCCGGTGGAAGTTGAGGTAGGAGCGGGAGGGGGTGGGCCCGCGCTGCCCCTGGTACCGGGATCCGTACCGCTCGCTGCCGTACGGGAACTCGGCCGGCGAGGTGAGCCGGAACATGCACAGCTGCCCGATCTTCATGCCCGGCCAGAGCTTGATCGGCAGGGTGGCGAGGTTGGACAGCTCCAGCGTGACGTGCCCGGAGAACCCGGGGTCGATGAACCCGGCGGTGGAGTGCGTGACGAGCCCGAGCCGCCCGAGGGAACTCTTGCCCTCCAGACGCGAGGCAAGGTCGTCGGGCAGGCTGATGACCTCGTACGTGCTGGCGAGCACGAACTCCCCGGGATGCAGGATGAAGGGCTCGTCGCCGTCCGGCTCGACGAGCCGCGTCAGATCGGCCTGCTCGACGGAGGGGTCGATGTGCGGGTACCGGTGATTCTCGAACACCCGGAAGAAGCGGTCCAGCCGCACGTCGATGCTGGACGGCTGCACCATGGATTCGTCGTAGGGATCGATCCGCACCCGCCCGGCGTCGATCTCGGCCCGGATGTCCTTGTCTGAGAGAAGCACGTCCCGAGGATACGCACGGCGCGCGGAGCCGCGACAATCGCGACGACTCCGCGCGCCGACGAGACGAGCGGGAGGCCCCGACGGAAACCAGGCGGAAACCAGACGACCACCGCCGCCACCATCCCCGGCTCACCCCGAGGTGCTACGCCCCCTCACCCCCACTACGCCATCTCACACCCCGCACACCCACAGCCCGGCCCACCCCAGCAGCCACCCCTGTCAGCCCTGCGCCCACCGCTTCCCTACTACTCCCCCACAGCTTCCCTGCCGAACTGCTTCCCTACTGCTTCCCTACTGCTTCTCGACGAGCGCGACCGGCACGGCGCTGCGCAGCCGGGCGCACCGTGGACACCGGACGAGCCGGCCGGGGCCGAGCCGCTCGGCCTGCTGCATCGGGAACGTAGCGGTACTGAACACGTGCCCATCGGCACAGCGGACGACGGTGCGTTCCATCAAGTCCAAGAGTCCCTTCCCCAAGAGCTGCGTCTGGCCAACTGCCCTGACGACAAAAGCCACATTACGGGATCAAAGAGACGACGCTCCAGGCGGCACTCCGGCCCCACCCGGCCCCTCTCCCAGGCCCACACCGTACGCCCCAACTCCGGCCACCCGCACGCGGATCCCACCCCTGAAACGCACTCAGGCCCACGGCATCAGCGCCGGGGGCCTGCGATGAGGTAGAGTGAGCGAGCATTCGGACACCGAATCGGACAACTCCGGTCGGCGTCTTACGCGGGTGTAGTTTAATGGTAGAACATCAGCTTCCCAAGCTGAGAGCGCGAGTTCGATTCTCGTCACCCGCTCCATGCTCAAGGCCCAGGTCAGAGACCTGGGCCCTTGTTATTGTCCAGACCGACTCGGGGACGATGTGCCCCACATGGCGGCTGTCACGCACCGGCCTCCGTGACAGGCCGGCGGACAGAACTTCGGGCGCGGGCCACGCATGGTCGGTGGTGTCCTGCGACATCGCCCCAGCGGGGCTCGCGCCCTCGTCGGCTCACCGGACGACGGACAGGTGGGACCGGTTCGCCTTGCCGATGCGCTGTTGCCCTTCGCCCTCCCGCGTGGTGACGACGAGACCGAAGACGAGGTCATTGGGCGGTGCGTACTGGGGCGGGAATTCAGGGGCAAGCGTCAGGCGTTGGGGCGCGTCCCAGGCAGAAGTCGCCGGTCAGTCGGTTCGGTGTGGCGGCCCGTAAAGGTCGTCGAGGCGGAGCGGTGCGGGCGGGGGCAGCGACGGCGCGCCATCCGTGGCCCGGCAGGACTGGAGGAAGTAGGCGAGCAGGCGGCGAGAGGCGGCGAGGGACGTCTCCGGGGACTGTCGCACGACGCCGCTGTTCGCCAGGAGCAGGAGGGTGACGTCGCTGGGGTCGAAGTCCTTGCGCAAGCACCCTGTGTTCTTCGCGCGTTGTACCAGCTGGGCGAGTCCTGCCTCGGCGCGGGCGCGCTCGCGATGGAGGTCGGGATCGTCGGGAGACTCGTCGAGGAACGCGGCGCTGAACCCGCGGTCTTCGGCCTGCATCCTGCACACCTTGGCGAGGGCGGAGCAGAGACCGCGCCAGGGGTCGTCGTCCCGTAGCGCCTCGTCCAAGGCTGCGACGCACTCGGTGAGCTGCTCGGAGAACGCCGCGGCGATCAGCGAGCCCCGGGTCGGGAAGTGCCGGTAGAGGGTGGCGGCGCCAACGCCGGCCCTGCGGGCGATGGCGCTGGAGGGTACGTCGGTGCCGTTGAGGGCGTACGCCTCGCGGGCGGCCTGGAGGAGCTGGGCGCGGTTGTGCCGGGCGTCGGCCCGCTGCCCCCGGACGGGGGTCCCGGAGGCGGACAAGGACTGGTTTCGAGACGGCTGAACAGGCATGTCTCTCACTTAACCACAAATGGAAGAGGTCATCCGTTTAGCGGGTTAGCGTGCTCTGGTGCCGCGGCTTCGAGGTTACCGAGGACGTCTGAGCCTCGTTGTTCGGCAGCCGCTCCCCCTTTCATGCGCGACAAAAACGGTACGAGGAGACATCATGCGTGCAGTAGAGATCACCGAATTCGGTGGACCGGAGAACCTCAAGCTGGTCGAGCGGCCGGACCCGACCGCCGAGCCGGGCCATGCCGTATTGGCGGTCGCAGCGGCCGGGGTCGGCTTTTTCGATGTCCTGCTACGGCAGGGCGCCAAGCCCGACGTCGGCACCGGCACCGTACCCGGTCTGGAGGTGGCGGGCACGGTGGTCGAGGTCGGTTCAAAGGACGACGCCGGGTGGGTGGGACGCCGGGTCTTCGCGACGACCGGGCACGGCGGCGGCTACAGCGACCGCGCCATGGTGCCCGTCGAATCTCTCGTGGAACTGCCCGAGGACGTCTCGTCCCATGATGCGGTAGCGCTCGGGGTGAATTCCCTGGTCGCCGCGGCAAGCGTGGAAAGGGCCGGCGTCAAGGCGGGCGAGCGGGTGCTCGTTCGCGGCGCCGGTGGCGGGATCGGCGTGCTCACCACCCAGCTCGCGGCCGCTCGGGGTGCGACGGTGATCGCCTCCGTGCCCGACCGGTCCGTCGCGCAGCGACTGCACGACCTGGGGGCCACGGACGTCGTGGGCGTGGACGCGGTCGACCCGGGCCCGGACGGCCGCTATCACGCCGTCATCGACATCGTCGCCGGTTCTGACGTGGCCGACTTCATCCCCCTGCTCCGCCCGAACGGCAGGTACGTGATCAGTGGTGTCGTCGCGGGTGCCCCCACCCCCGACTTCGGCATGGCACTGTTCGCGAACTTCCAGCAGTCCTGGACCATCTCGGCCCTCAGTCTCTCCAGCGCACCGTCGAAGACCGCCGCCGAGACCTTCGCACTCCTCTTCGCCGACTTGCGGGAAGGCCGGCTGAAGCCGGTGCTGCACGACACCTTCCCGCTGGACAAAGCCGCGGCCGCGCACACTCTGCTGGAGTCCCGCGCCGCCTTCGGCAAGATCATTCTGACCGTCTGATTCGACGGGACGAGCAGATCACCCGCGTGTACTGCCTGATGGGTGGTGCGCCCGGTCGGAAGCAGCGGCTGTCGGGCACGGACGGTGCCCCGGTCGACGACGCGGCGTGTGGTCGTCAGGGTGTCTTCCGGGGCGGGATGTCGGCCGGCCTGTCGTGTCTGTGCCGCGTGTGCTGTGCCGGCCGACTCGGTGTCCGAGAGCTCGGCCAGGAGCCGCAGTTTCTCGTCGCTGTCGCTGTCCTTGTCGGGGTAGTGGACGACGGAGATGACCTCGTCGATGGCGCGTTCGTCGCGGTGGAGGCGTAGTGCGCCGACGACGGGGTGGTGGACGGTGGTCGTGCCTTCCGTCGGTGGGCGAGCAGCTGGTGCACCCGCTGCGGTACGTGCTCGGGCCGCTTGCGGCGCGATGCCCCGGGGCGTGCCGCCGCGAGGCCGAGCAGATACGTCCGTAGCGGGGCCCTGGCGCCAGGCACTCCAGTGGTACGGCCCTGAAGCCGGCAAGTGAGCCAGGTGCAGGCGGGATGCTTTGCCGGCTGTCCCTCGTCGCAGCGCTTCTTCGGGTGTTCCTCCTGTGAAGCCGACGGAGTTGCTCATCGCTGGTGCGGGTCCGGGATGATGACGACCTTGCCGGCCACGGTCCGGGACTCGGCAAGAGCCAGCGCCGCACCGGCCTCGGCCAGCGGGAACTGTGCGGCGATCTGTGGCGTGAGTACACCGTCGGCCAGCAGTCCCAGCACCTGGGTGAGGTCCTCGCGCAGTCGGCTGCGGAAGACGTCCGGGCGTCGCTTGCCGGCCCAGAAGTTGTAGAAGTGCGCGCCCTTGCCGTTGGGCAGGTGGTTCCAGAGCATCAGCCGGGCGAACAAATGCAGCACCGGCAGCTGGGAGTTGCCGTCCTCGTCCTTCGTGGCCGCGGTGCCGTAGGAAACCAGCGTCCCGCCCCGGCGCAGCAGCCGCCACGACTCCTTCAGGCCGGACCCGCCGACATGGTCGAACACCGCGTCGACACCGTCCGGGGCGATCTCGCGGATGCGCCGGTACAGGTCCGGGTCGCGGTAGTCGACCGGGATGGCGCCCAGTTCGCGCACGGCCTCGTGGTGACGGGCCGACGCCGTGCCGATCACGGTGATGCCGGCGTGCCGGGCCAGTTGCACGAGGGTGGATCCGACGCCGCCGTTGGCGCCCAGCACCACGATCGTCGCGCCGGAGCGCACCTTGGCGGTGCGGTGCAGCATCTGCCAGGCGGTGATCCCGTTGACCACCACGGTCTCCGCGGAGGCGGCGTCCACCTCGTCCGGCACGGCCACCAGGTCCGCGGCGTCGACCAGTAGATGACTGGCCCAGCCGCCGACCTTGGTGACCGCGGCAAACCGGCGCCCGACCAGGGTGGCGTCCGCCGCCGAGCCGACGGCGGTCACCGTGCCGACCACGTCGTACCCGGGGACGAAGGGGAAGGGTGGCTGGTCGAAGTACCTGCCGCGGCGCATCTGCTGCTCGGCGAACGAGACGCCGGTCGCGTCCATCCGTAGGACCACTTCTCCCTCGGCCGGGGCAGGCAGTTCCCTCAGGCGGACTTCGAGGCCGCTCGGCTCGACCTTCCCGGGGAGGAGGATCTCGGTGGCAGTGGTGCTGACATTCATGGCTGGCTCCAGGTCGCCATTTACCTAACGGCCGTAAGGCTACGCATGTTAACTCCCGGCCCGCAAACGAGAACGCTTGTAAGTTTTCCTGCGTAAGATGACGCCATGGGAGAAGACGCCTCGCCGCCGACCCCGCCGGGGACCGCCCGGGCCCGTAACCGCAGGGGGGAAGGGGGCCGCCTGCGCGACGACATCGTGGCCGCGGCGGTCGGGCTGCTTGAGGAGACCGGCGACGAAAGCAGCGTCACCCTGCGGTCCATCGCCCGCCGCGTGGGAGTCGCCGCCCCCTCGATCTACCGCCACTTCCCGGACCAGCCGAGCATCATGCTGGCCGTCGTGCGGCAGGCTTTCGCGATGCTTGAAACCGAGTTGCGCACTTCCCTGGACACCGCCGGTGGCGGTGCCAGGGAGCGGCTGTTCGCCGTGTGCGGCGCCTACCTGGGCTTCGCGGACAAGCATCCCGGGCGCTACCGCACGATGTTCGGCGGCGTCTGGATGCCCGACCTCGCCGGCGGCTCGGTCACCGACAGCGACGTGTCCTCACTCGGCGGAGCGAGCCTGGCGCTGCTCGCGGACGCCGTTGCCGACTGCGTCTCGGCGGGCTGTGCGACCAGTACCGACCCGGCCGCCGACGCCGTCGCCCTGTGGCTCGGCCTGCACGGGCTCGCCCACCAGCGGTCGGCGACCGTCGCCTTTCCGTGGCCGCCGGACATCGCCGAACGGATCATCACCACGCTCGCCCACCTCGACCACGCATAGGTCGGCTCTGCGGGGCGGACCGCGGACGTGACAGCGGCCGGCCACAGCCGGGGCAATCGCCGGTCCTCAACCGGCGGCGTGCCGGGCGGGCCGCGCAGGACCGGTCGAGGGGGTTCCTCGACGGCGACGGATCAAGCGGCCGGACCCGTAGTGCCGGGCGGGGTCCAGACACCGGCGGGAAGGCCGACCTGACGGAGGAGGTCGGCGAGGTTGTAGTAGTCGGTGAGGTGTTGGATCTTGTCGCCGTTGAGGTCCATCACGGTGCTGACGGGAACATGGAAGGACTTGCCGGTGGCGGGCCGGTCCTTGGCGAACGCCCCCGTGTCGGTGCCGGAGAAGTTCCAGCGAACGGCGATCTTGTTGCCCTCACGGAAGGCATCGACGACCTGTACGTGTGCGTTCTTGATGCTCTGTTCGGTGATGGTCACCCACTGGGCCGCGCCGGCCGGACCGGTCATGGCGACCTGGAAGGCGTTGTCCTGGTAAATGCCGTCCTCGGTGAACAAAGCGGCCATCTTTCGCGGGCTGGCGGTGTTCCAGGCGTCAGCCCAGGCAGCGACCATACGGGGGAGCCGGGTGCCATGGGGGTGGTAAGCCACGGGCTGGACCTCTCCCTCGTTCACTGTTTTCACGGTCTTGGGAATCGGAGCGTCTGCCTGAGCACCGGCGTGCGAGAGGCCGGTGATGGTCACTCCGACTACGGCCGCCGCCGCGGTCACCATGGCGATGACAGTGGTGCGGGCACGGCGCGCATGCGTGGTCATGAGAGTCCCTCGGGTTCGCGGACACTAAGCTTACGGACGTAAACTTACACTATGAGCTAACGCATGTAATGTCATCCGCCGACCGCTGCACGGCGCGCCCTGCCCTGTCGGTGAATTCCCCGTCGGAGCTGGCGGGGATATGGCTCCTGGCCTGGCAGGTCGTGCAGCTCAAGCACCAGCGGCGGACCGCCGCCGTCCGGCTGGAGGGCCTGCGTGCCAAGGTTGCCGAGACGGTGACCTGGGGCGACACGTGCGCACTGCCCCGCCGGGAAGCCGCGAGCGTACGCCTCGACTCGGACGACATCCCCTGGATCGCCATCCCCCGGATTGCCCGTCTCGCCGAGTCCTCGGCGCACTCGGCGGCGAACCGCTCCCTGCGGGGCGCGCGGCCGAGTTCGCCGGTCCGCGCGCCCGGCGATGTTCGGCTACGGGCCCGGGGGGGGGCGGCGTTCGTTCTCGGTGTCGCTGCTCCCGCGCTCGTCAGCTCGTCAGAATCGCGCCGGCGACGACATCGAGGAGATGATCGGCGCGTGGCGCGAACGAGGGCTGATCGCCGAGCCACGCGAGCGCCGCCACCAGCGCGAACAGATCGGCGCCGTCGATGTCGGTCCGCGCTGCGCCCGCGGCCTGGGCGCGGGCGAGGAGCCCCGTGCCGGCTGCCCGCATGGCGACGCACGAAGCATGGAGTGCGGATTCGGAGTCCTCGATGGCAGCTGCCATCAGCTCCGTCACGCCCCGGTACTCGCGTGCGACGGCGACGCAGTCGCGCAGCCACGAGACGAGGGCGTCTTCGGGCGAGTTCGACGTTTCGAGTTCGCCTGCCCTTGCCGTCAGTCCGTCGAAGCTCGTGCGGAGCAGGGCGTCGAGCAGTGCCTCGCGTGTGGGGAAGTGGCGGAGCAGCGTCGCGAGCCCCATGTCGGCCCTGCGCGCGATGTCGCGCAGTGATGCCTCGGTGCCCTGCTCGGTGATGACGGTGCCTGCGACGGCGAGCAGGTGGTCGCGGTTCTTCCTGGCGTCGGCCCGCACGTGCCCCTCCCGGCTATCCGGATCGGTGGTCCACTTGACGATCCGGATCGGTGGTCCATATATTCGGATCAGCGGTCCGGATAACCGGATCACTGATCCAGTCAGCGTACCCCCAGGTCGGGGCGGGAGGAAACGATGCCAGCACACACGATGCGGGCGGTCCGGCTGCATGCGCACGGCGGTCCTGAGGTTCTGAGTTACGACGAGGTGCCGATGCCCGTGCCGGGGCCGGGTGAGGTGCTCGTCCGTGTCCACGCGGTCGGCATCAATCCTCCGGACTGGTACCTGCGCGACGGGCTGAGCAACATACCTCCGGACGTCAGGCCGAAGTTCGGCCTGCCCGTGATCCCGGGGACGGACGTGTCGGGCGTCGTCGAGGCCGTCGCCGCGGACGTGCAGGGCTTCTCCGCCGGTGACGAGGTCTTCGGTCTCCTTCGCTTTCCCAGCTTCGACGGCCAGGCGTACGCCGAGTACGTGGCCGCACCGGCGTCGGACCTCGCACACAAGCCGGCCGGCATCGACCACGTGCACGCCGCCGGGGCGCCCATGTCCCTGCTGACGGCGTGGCAGTTCCTGATCGAGCTCGGTCACGACCACCCCTCGCCCTTCCAGGAGGCGCGGCACCGCCCGGTGACCCTCGGCGCCGGCACGACGGTGCTCGTCAACGGTGCCGCGGGCGGCGTGGGGCACTTCGCACTGCAACTGGCGAAGTGGAAGGGCGCACGGGTCATCGCGGTGGCATCGGGCGCGCATGAATCGTTCCTGCGCGAACTCGGCGCCGACGAGTTCATCGACTACACCAAGAGCCGTCCCGAGGAAGTCGTCAACGACGTCGACCTCGTTCTCGACGCCGTCGGCGGTCGCGAGAGCAGCCGCTTCCTGCGCACGCTCAGGCGCGGCGGTGCCCTGTTCCCCGTGTTCTTCGGCGCATACGACGACGCGGAGACCGCGAGACTGGGCGTCACGGTCTCGGGCACCCAGGTCCGCTCGCACGGCGCGCAGCTCACCGAAGTGGGACGCCTGCTGGACGCGGGCACGGTCCGCGTCGCGATCGACAGCACGTTTGCGCTCGCGGATGCCCGATCGGCGCACGAACGCGCCGCCCGGGGCCACATCCAGGGCAAGATCGTGCTCACGGTCCCTCGGTGACGAACGAGCCGTTGTACGGGTGCGTCCGACGGTCGCCCTCGGCCGGCAAGGCCCGCGAACTCGTCCACGTCAAGGTGGTCGCCCCCACCCTGCTCACCCGCGCCGCCGTCGCCGGCATGCAGGAACGCGGCGAAGGAAAGATCATCAACGTGGCCGGAATGATCGCTTTCAGCGGTCCCGCCGACAAGTCCGGCCCCGCCGGGCCGTCTACGCCGGCTCCCTGGCCCACCTCGTCGCCATGTCCCAGACCCTCAGCGCCGAGCTGGAGGACACCGGCGTCCAGGTCCAGGTGCTGTGCCCCGGCGTCGTCGCCGCCGAATTCCACACGCGCCAGGGCCTCGACATGAGCGTCGTGCCGCGCATGTCCGCCGAGGACGTCGTCACCGCCGGCCTGCGCGGACTCGAACTCGGCGAAGTGGTCTGCGCCCCGGGCGTCGAAGACGACGGCCTCCTCGACGCGGTCTTCCAGGCCGACCTCGCTGCCTTCGGCGGACAGAGCCCGGAACTCGCCTCCCGCTACCGGGCCAACTGAACGAGCCCCGACGCACAGCACCGGCCGGATGGCCAGGGCTGTGGAATTCCGGGCTCCGCCGGAGCATGAGCCGCTGGCCGGCGCGGTCGCACGGACGACCCTGCTGAAAGCAATTTCTTCGCGTTAAGCTGGGTGTCATGAGTCCCCGAGCCTCCGTGCGCCCCGGCGGGCGCAGTGCGCGCGTCCAGCAGTCCGTCCATCAGGCCGTACGGGAGCTGGAGGCCGAACGCGGCCGCGACGCCCTGACCGTTCCCCTGATCGCCACCCGGGCCGGGGTCACTCCTTCCACGATCTACCGGCGCTGGGGCGACCTGCGCGAACTGCTGTCCGACGTAGCGGTGGAGCGGCTGCGCCCGGACGCGGCCCCTGCCGACCAGGGCAGCCTGCGCGCCGACCTGGAAGCGTGGGTCGAACAGTTCGCAGAGGAGATGTCCTCGACTGCGGGGCGCACCTATATCCGCGACGCCCTCCTGGGCGATCCCGAGCAGGGCAACGCCGCCCGCTGCTCCGACTACGCCGCCGAACAGCTCACGGCCATCGGCGTGCGGGCCGCCGGCCGCGGCGAGGCGGTGCCCGGGGTGGAGACACTGCTGGACGCCGTCGTCGCCCCGCTGATGTACCGCATCCTGTTCCGCCCCTCGGACCTGTCGGCCGCATACACGCACGCTCTGGTCGCCGCGGCGCTCGATCGGCACTGAGCAGGTCGGAGCCGCGCCCGAGAGCGCAACGCCACCACGCCCGCGCGACCCAAAAGCTAAGGATTTGCTTTAGATGGAGGGCGGGTCTACTCTGACTTAAAGCTAAGAATTCGCCTTAAGTAGCGAGAAGACCTCATGCCCAGTGCCACAGCCTCACCGTCCCGCCCCCGCCGCCTTCCTCCCCTCAGCCGCAGCGGCGGCTTCGGACTGCACACGTCCGTGCTCGTCGGCCTGCTGGCCGCATCCAGCGCTCCGACCCCGCTCTACGCCGAGTACCAGGCGCAGTGGCACTTCTCCGCCCTGACGCTCACCATCGTCTTCAGCGCCTACGCGCTCGCGCTGCTGGTGGCACTCCTGGTCGCCGGCACGCTCTCGGACTACCTGGGGCGGCGCCCCGTGCTGGCCGGCGCGCTGGTCGCCGAGGCCGTCTCCATGGCCGTCTTCGCCACCGCGCAGGGGGTGACGGAGTTGATCGCAGCCCGGGTCGTGCAGGGGCTGGCCACCGGTGTGGCCACCGGTGCGGCGGGCGCCGCCCTGCTCGACTTCGAGCACCCCGGTCACCCGGGGCGGGCCGCGCTCACCAACAGCGTCACCCCCGTCTCCGGCATGGCGGCCGGTGTCCTCGCCTCGACCGGACTCGTCCAGTACGCACCTGCCCCCACCCACACCGTCTACCTCCTGCTGCTCCTGCTGTTCACCGCGCAGGCCGCCCTCGTCACCCGCACGGCCGAGACCGCGAGCCCGCACCGCGGCGTGTGGCGGTCGCTCCAGCCCGGCACCACCGTCGCCCGTGCCTCCCGCGCGGCCATGCTGCTCATCGCGCCCGGCGTCGTCGCCGCTTGGGCCCTCGGCGGTTTCTACTCCTCGCTCGGCCCGCAGCTCGCCCGCCTGATCGCCCCGCGTGCCCCGGGTGCCACCGGCGGTCTGGTGTTCTTCACCCTCACAGCCGGTGCCGCCCTGACCATCTGCGCCACCCGGACCCGGCCCGCCCGTGCGGTGAGCGCCGCGGGCGCCGTCGCCCTGGTGTCCGGGGCGCTGCTGACCCTGCTCAGCCCGCACGTGCAGAGCCTGACCGTCCTGTTCGCCGGCACCCTGCTGGCAGGTGCCGGATTCGGGGCGGTGACCCAGGGCGCGCTGCGGCTGTTGCTGCCCCCGGCCGCCCCGGACGAGCGTGCCGGAACCCTCGCCGCCTACTACGTCCTCAGCTACCTCGCGATGAGCGTGCCGGCCGTCCTCGCCGGACTCCTGACCATGCGGTACGGCCTGGAGACCGCGGTACTGCTGTACGCCGGCTCGGCCGGCCTGCTCGCCCTGGCAGCCCTCGTCGCCCTGGCCACCAGCGGCCGGTGCCCCCACCGCGCCTGACGCCCCGCAGGCGCCACCCTCAAGAACTTCAAGAGCTCCAAGAACTCCAAGGGTTTCAAGAGCTCCAAGGGCTTCAAGAACTCCAAGGGCTTCAAGAAACAAGGACCCGCACATGAACACCGCCACCCCTGCCCAGGGCCACCCCGCCTGGAGCCTCGGAGGCACGGTCGTACGCCGCATCGACGAGATCGTCCTGCCCCCGCAGACCGGGCCCTGGCTGCTCCCCGAGGCCACCGCGGAGGTGATCGACGAGGCAGCCTGGCTGCGTCCCGACTTCGCCGACGGCGGCACGCTCCTTCTGGCCAGCCACACCTTCGCCGTGGAAGTCGGCGGGCTGCGCGTCCTCGTCGACACCGGGATCGGCAACGGCAAGGCGCGCGCCAACCCGGCCTGGAACGGCCTCAGCACCGACTACCTGCGGCGCCTGACCGACGCCGGATTCCCGCCCGATTCCGTGGACCTCGTCATCACCACCCACCTTCACACCGACCACGTCGGCTGGAACACCCGGTTCGTCGAGGGGAACTGGCGGCCGACCTTCCCCCACGCCCGCTACCTCACCAGCCGCGCCGAATGGGACCACTGGGCCACGGCCGAGATGGACGAGGCGCGCCGCCAGATGTTCCGCGATTCCGTCGACCCCGTCCGCGACAGCGGACAGTACGACCCCGTGGACGTTCCCGGCCAAGGGCGGGAGGTGGCCGACGGGATCCGGCTCGTCCCGGCCCCCGGTCACACCCCCGGGCAGATCGCCGTCGAGGTGCGCGGCACCGACCGCACGGCCCTGATCACCGGCGACAGCATCCACCACCCGGTGCAGCTGTCCCACCCCCACCTCACCAGCTGCGTCGACATCGACGCAGAGCAGGCGGTACGCACCCGAGCCCGCCTCCTGGAGCAACTGGCCGGCACGGACAGCCTGTTGCTGGGCACTCACTTCCCCGATCCGACCGGCGGCACGGTCCACACCGACGGCACTCGCTACCGCCTGCGTCCCGAGCCCGGCACCGCGACCCCGCCCTCCGCAGCCTGACCCAGAAGTCCGGGCAGGCCCCCGGACACCTGACGGCCCGCAGCGTCACAGGCGCAGCCGACGACGCACCCCGCACACGCGCCGACAAGGCGTGCGGAATCCCAGAAAGGGGTTCTTACCGCAGTAAGGGACCATCCAGCGGCGCTGAACTTCCGCACCGGCTCTTTGAACCGACGCAACTTCCTCGGCGTAGCCGCAGCTACGAGGGGGGGCGCCCGCGTCCTCACGCGTCGTGGGCCCGGCCCAGGCACGCCACGCCAACGCGGTGCCGGCAGCGCCCCCTGTCTCATCGACTCCGCGCCGGGGCGGCTACCAGAAGAGGGCGTCGTTGGCGTTGTCCTGCCAGTAGGTGACGGTGGCGGTGCTGTTGAAGAAGACGCCGCCGTTCGGCAGGTTCAGGGTCTTCTCCTTGTTGGTCGCGTTGCCGTTCCTGTCAGTGAAGATCACGCCCAGGGTCTTCTCCTTGCCGCCGCCTTCGCCCTCGGGGGTGGACGTCGTGATGCCCGCGTACGCGGACTGGCCGTGCTTGAGCGTCACCACGGCCTGCGGCGTGGTGTCCTCGGCCCACGCCACCGGGGCCTGGGCGTCGGCGCCGGCCCTCAGGAAGGGGGCGATGTAGGCGTAGCAGGGCTTGGTGCCGGTGTTGGTGGCCTTGAGCAGCAGGTGGTTGATCGGGCGGGACACCTTGGTGACGGTCAGCTTGGTGTTCGCGGCGGTGCAGGTGACGACCGAGGGCGCCTTCTTGGTGGCGGCGGAGGCGGTCTGCGCGGTGGCCTGGAGGCCGACGAGCGCGAGGGCGGCGGCGACGACCATGGAGGAGGCGGCCGCGCGGGAGACGAAACGAGTGGCGATACGCATGAGTGGGCTGCTTTCTCGGAATATCCGGAAGGTGATCTTCCGGTTGTGGGCTGTACCGGTGTCGGTCTGGTCCTGGCCGTGCTGCGTGCGGTGTGCGTGGGCGCGCCGGAAGCGCGGGCCATGAGCACGGAGTTGAGCGAGGACGATCGCCATGTGCGATGCGGCGCCCCGCTTGGATGACCCAAGCCTGTGCCATACGGCGTTCCATCCGCCATTCCGTTCGGGAGTTTCGGGATGCTGGAACGCTCACACCAGCTCTGAACTGCAGAAACGCGGCCTTCCTGGGATGCCGGATGGAATGGCGGACCGGGGAGGAGGGCCGGGGTGGAGGACAGTGAGGACGGCTGACGAGACCGTCGGCTCGGCGAAACGAGCCCACGTGAACACCTCGACGTGCCTCGACATCGACATCGGCTTCGACTTCGACTTCGGCTTCGACTTCGACTTCGACTTCGGCCTTGACTTCGACTTCGGACTCGGCTTCGGCTTCAACATCGGCCTCGGCTTCGACACCGGACGGACAAACGGAAGTTGAGCCCGCGGTCAGGAGTTGAGCCCTCGCCTGGACGGATGACCCATCGCACGGCACCGCGACTCAGGGACGCCCAGGCGCGATGTGCGCGACTCCGTTTCCGGGCGGCAGGCCCTACTCTGATCCCCGTGAGGCAGGCAGGCGCTGGGAAGGATGATCGGCGATGACGTCCCTGAGCACCGGGGACCCCGAGTCCATAGGCGGGTACACCCTTCTCGGTCGGCTCGGGGCGGGCGGCATGGGAGTCGTCTATCTGGGGGTCTCCGCCTCGGGACGGCAGGTCGCGGTCAAGCTCGTACACGGTCCGCATGCCCAGGAGGAGGAGTTCCGGACGCGCTTCCGGCAGGAGATCGCGGCAGCGCGCAGAGTGAGCGGTGCCTTCACCGCGCCCGTCGTGGACGCCGACCCGGACGCCGAGCGGCCGTGGATGGCGACGCTCTACGTGCCGGGGCTCAACCTCACCGAAGTCGTGAAGCAGGACGGCCCGCTGAGCCTGCGGGAACTGCGCGCGCTGGGGCTGGGGCTCACCGAGGCGCTGCGCGACATCCACCGGGCGGGTCTGGTGCACCGGGACCTCAAACCGGGCAACGTCCTGATGACCGAGGACGGGCCGCGCGTCATCGACTTCGGCATATCGCGCGCTTCTGACAACCAGAGCCTCACCACGACCGGGCGGATGATCGGCACTCCGCCTTTCATGTCGCCGGAACAACTGGCCTCTCCCCGAGACGTCACCCCGGCCTCGGACGTGTTCTCGCTGGGGTCCCTGCTGGTGTTCGCGGCCGTCGGCACGGGACCGTTCGACGCCGACAGCCCGTACATCACCGGCTATCAGGTGGCGTACGGGACCCCGGACCTCGGCGGGGTGCCCGAAGCGCTCCTGGGCATTGTCGAGCGCTGCCTGGACAAGGACCCGGCCGCGCGGCCGGAACTGACGGACATATACCGCATGCTCCAGGCGCTGCCGGAATCCGACGCCCCCGGGTCCCCGAAGACCGGGAAGTCCGGGCAGTCCACGCGCCCCCGGCACCGCACCGCTTCTCGGAACGCGGCCACCACCTCCGCGAGCGCCGCGACCGTCACCGGCACCGGCAAGCGCCGCCGAACCCGGACGCTGCTCACCGGCCTCGGCGCGGCACTGGCCGTCACGGGGCTGAGTATCGGGGTGGGTGTCTTCGTGTCCGATCCGAACACCACCACCGCAGCCGAGAACGCCGCCTCCACCAGGGCCGCCGCCCGTGCCGCGTCACTGCCCGACGGCTGGCGGCCGTGGCAGAGGGAACTGCGGTACGACGTGCAGGGCATCCCCCTCGACTACGGCAACCCCGGATGCGTGACGGAGGGAAGCGCCCTGTTCTGCGGCGGTACGGGATTCACGGCCGCCAGGATCGACGCGGCCTCCGGCCGCACCCTGTGGCGGACCGGCACCCGCCCGCAGGGGGCGCAGCCGATCGGCGTCCGCGACGGGCTGGTCTACATGTACGAGCAACCGGACGACAGCACAAGGCGCGTGGTGGCCCTCGACGCCGGTACCGGGCACCGGCGGTGGCAACGCGACATCAACGTCGCCGAGCCGGCGATCCTGTACGACGGCGGGCTGCTGACCATGTCACCCGACTCCTCGTCGTTCGTGGCCTACGGGCCTGCCGGCAAGGAACTGTGGCGGGCGCCCTCGCTGGACGAGTACTGCACTCCGTCGGTACTGGGAGGAGCCCCCTACGCCCTGTGCTCGGCGGCCAGGGAGGCCGGTCAGGCCCCGGTCGATCTGATGAAGCTCGCACCCGGCAGCCTGACCGAAACCGCCACGCTGCCCAAGAAGGCGGAAGCGCTCGGCGCTGTCGGCGAGCAACCCCTGTTCCTCGCCCCCCAGACCGCGAAGGACGTGTACGAGAGCGGGTACGAACGGCCGTACAACGCGCTGCTGCGGGTGGACTTGGAAGCCTGGGAGGTCAGACGGATACCGCTGGCGCGTCCGCTGACCGGCGCGGCCACCCTGGTGGACGGCGTCGTCTACTTCGTCCGGTCCGACGGGACGGTCACCGCGGTGTCGGCGGACAGCGGCAAACAACTCTGGCAGAAGGTGACGGACGTGGAGAGTCTGTCCGCGCCCGCGGTGTCGACGACGTACAAGCGGGTCTATTTCGCCAACCGCTTCGGCCGTCTGCTGGCGCTGGACAGTCGCACCGGAGCGGAGGAGTGGCGCACCTCCGCACTGGACGCCCCGGGGGACAAAGCGCAGAACTACCCGCCGCGGGTGCTGCTCGTCAAGGACGCGCTCGTGGCGATGGCCGGCGACACGGCCTTCTCCCGGAGCCCGAACGGGCCCAACTGACCGGCCTGGGCGATCGCCGCGCGGCCCGCACCGTCCGTGGACCCGGCCCAGGCAGCCGATTTCCAGATGCCGGCGAGGGAGTTCAGAGGACCGCGTCGGGGCGGGCGTACGCACCCTTGCAGAGGTACATGTCTCCGCGCGCGATCCCCGACGGGTCGGTGGCGGTGGACTTCGCCCTGAACTCCCGCATCGGCTGGTCGGTCGGCTCCACCGGCTTGCCCGCGTTGACCACGACGTTCGAGATGCGGGTCGCCCCCACCGTCCCGTCGCCCTGCGGTGCCGGACCGGCGACGGTCGGTGCCGGACCGGGCCGGCCTCGTCGTGGGCGCCGACGCCGGATCGCGGTGGCCGAACCTGCTCCATCGCGACCGGGTCGTCGAGCGCGTTGCGTCGGCGCCACCGCCGTCGGACACCGTCCGGACATACAGATTTCACTGCGTGTTTGATGTACGCAATGTTTGTCGGTCGCAAAGTGCACAGATGTTCCAATTTTGAAGATTAAAACGGTGGACAAGATTCGGAAAATGAGATCTCATAAAGCGGCCGAAGGAGCGTCCGCGAAAGTCGGACAGACAACGTCAAGATATGCACCACACCTGACGTTCCCGAGGCGCGGTTTTTGCCATGCCGGATGTCGAAGGCCGTCGGACGGGGGTAGGGGGGCTTATGCGTGTTTCTTTTCTTCGTGCTCGAATTCGGATAAGGAATTCGACTGCGCGCGCCAACGGTCGCAGAATTGCTCGACATCTTCGAACCGCTTGTTCCCACTGCCGTGCACCACGGTCTCCGCATCCGTCGACCCACGATTCCGGCCGCGAGCCGGAACCGGCGATGAGGACTGCAATGAAGGCAGAGAGAACCAGTCGGCAGGCGCCTTCCGCGGCGTCGGCCGGTACGTCCGGCACGTCCGGTACGTCACGGAAGAAGCTCGTCGGCACCGCCGCCCTGGCCGCCGCCGCGGGTCTGCTGACCTGGAGCGTCACGGCCGGCGGAGCGCCCGCCGACGACGGGGCACCGGTCGGCACGCCGGTGGCCGACGAGGCCCCGGGATTCGCGGTGGAGAACTTCGGCTACCCGCAGGCCGACAAGATCCTGGCCGAGCAGAACATCGTGCTCAAGCGCGGTGACGGCCACATCATCCTCGCCGACTGCACGAGCGGTACGGGGCTCCTGGAGGTCTGGGCGCGGGTGAACAAGAAGGTGTGCTTCCGGGTCACCGGCACCTCGGGCTGGCTGACCATGGAGATTCCCGCCGTGTACGCCGTTCGCGGCAACGACTACACGACCCAGGTGGACATGACGGTCGGTGCGGAGAAGAAGTCCTTCGACATCGTCGAGAACACCTGGACCCCGGTCGGCGAATCGGTGGACGACCAGGCTCGTCAGTACATGCTCGTGGAGATCAGGACCTCCGCGTAGCCGCCGGACGCGAGCCGCCGGACGCGAGCCGCCGATCACTGACCGCTGACCGCTCACCGCTGACCGCGCTCCGCTCGGCCGCCCGCCGACGGGCCGCGACCACGTACGCAGGTCTCCCCCGGGCGTGATCCAGCGCTCGGAGCGGACGCTCGTGGCGGAGCGGACGGCTCAGAGCGAAACGTTCGTGGCAGACGGCTCAGACGGCTCGGCGCAGCAGGCTGGTGACGACCGCCGGTGACAGCAGGCCACGGCTCGACGGTCGTGACCGGGCGTGGTGTCTGCGGTGCGGCGCCGAACGCTTCTCTCCGCCTCCGTTCCGCGTCCCCACCCCGCCCTCTCCGCGTCCTCACCGAGTCCTCGTGCCGACCGCCGAAAGGTTCGAAATCAACGTCGGGGCACGTCGCCCGAGTGACCTCCGTATCCCCCTGCACATCAGCCCCGCGCGCCTGCGCCTGCGCCACCGCACCGACCCACGTCCGCCCTCTTCCCCCGGTCCCGCAGCAATCCGAGGAATGCCATGTCTTCCAGATCTTCCCGATCTTCCAAGTCTTCTGGTTCTTCCGGGTCCTCCGGATTTTCCGAGCCTTCCGGAATTTCCGGGTCTTCCGAGTCTTCCGCGTCTTCCAGGTATTCCGGGTCTTCCAGGTATTCCGGGTCTTCCAGGTATTCCGGGTCCGCCCCTTCTTCCCGGTCCCGCGGCATCTCCCGCGCGACGTTCAGTGCCGCGCTCATGACCACCGTGGTGGCAGCCGGGATGCTCAGCGCACCGGCCGCGGGTGCCCTCACCGGTGCCGCCAGCAACTCGTACGCGTTCACCGCGCGGTTGGACATCGGTGGCGGTCAGCGCGCCTGTTCGGGCACGCTGGTGTACACCGACTGGCTGCTGACGGCGGCCAGTTGCTTCGCCGCCGACCCGGCCGTGAGCCTGGACGTCCCCGCGGGGGCTCCGGCGCCGGCGACGACCGCGACGATCGGCCGCGCCGACCTCACCGGCACGGCGGGCCAGGTCCGCAGTGTCGTCGAGCTGGTGCCGCACCCGGACCAGGACCTGGTGCTCGCCCGCCTCGCCACCCCCGTCACCGGCATCACCCCGGTCGGCCTCGCCACCACCGCGCCCACGGACGGCGAGACGCTGACGGCGGCCGGCTACGGCAGGACCGTCGACGAGTGGGCGCCGCTGCACCTGCACTCGGGCACGTTCAAGGTCGACTCGGCGGCAGCCACGGAGGTGTCCGTCACCGGTCAGAACGGCGCGGCCGTCTGCGCGGGCGACACCGGCGGCCCGCTGGTGCGCGACGTGAACGGGACGCCCCAGCTCGTCGGCATCAACAGCCGTTCCTGGCAGGGCGGATGCTTCGGCAGTGACAAGTCGGAGACCCGTACCGGTGCCGTCGCCACCCGGATCGACAAGCTGCGCACCTGGATCGGCGAGAACGCCGGACCGGTCTGCAACGCGCAGGGTGTCCTGTACTCGGCGACCACGGCGGGCAGCCTGCTGCGGCGCAACGTCGACGATCCCGCGGGCGGCTCGGCGACCGTGCCGGAGGCCAGCACGATCGACACCGGCTGGGACCAGTACGGGCGCGTCCTGGCCGGCCCGGGGGCCACCTTCTACGGCGTCAAGAGCGACGGCCTGTACCTCAGTCACCGGGTCTCCTCGACCGCGACCTGGGACGTCCACCACCAGAAGATCAGCTCCGATCTGGGCACGTACGCCCAGGCGGCGAACCACAACAAGATCACCGTGGACCGCAGCGAGCACATCTGGTACGTCGACGGGGGCGGTGACCTGCGTTTCCAGAAGTACGACCGGACCACGGCGACCTGGGACCCGCAGGGCAACAAGAAGATCGACTCGGGCTGGGGCGCGTACACGCACATCTTCGCCGGTGACGACGGTGTGGTGTTCGGCATCGACTCGGCCACCGGCCATCTGGTGCGCTCCCGCTACGACTTCGAGAGCCAGCGCTGGATCGAGCACCAGGAGACGGTCAGCTATTCCGACTGGCGGGACACCAAGGAGATCACGTCCTGGGGCGGTGACACGGTCATCCGGGTCAAGCCCAGCGGCGAGATCCGGTACTACCGGTACAACGAGGGCACCGGGGTGTTCGGCACCACCTGGAACAAGCTGATCGGTTCGGGTACCCACTGGGCCGGCTACACCAGCATCAGCGGCGCGCCCGACTCCTGCCGCCTGCGCGGCGACCACACCCCCGACGCCCCGGCCGTGGACACCGGCCGCACCAGCGGCCCGGCGGTCCTGCAGACCAGCACCGGTGAGATCGCGTACGCCACGACCGACGCCACCGGACGCCTGATGGTGGGCCGGCAGACCGACCCGGCGGACGCCTCCACCGTCCAGTGGACCACCGGCCCCGCCACCGAACTCTTCGCGGGGCAGCCCCAGCTCTCCGAGCAGCCCGACGGGAGGATCGCGCTGAGCGCGCACACCCCGGGCGGTGACACCCAGTGGCGCCGGCGCGGTGCGACCGACGGCGTCTGGGGGTCCTGGGTCTCCCTGGCGGGCGCCATGAAGGGCCACCCGGCCCTCGCCAGGACGGCGGCCGGTGTCCTGGTGGAGTTCGCCGTGGACGCCGACGGCCACCCCTGGTACCGGGCCCAGCAGCGGGCCAACGTGGACTTCATGGGCTGGGTCCGGCTGTCCGGCGACGGCTTCGCAGGGCCGCTGACCGCGGTCGCCGTCCGCAGCGGCATCCAGTTGTTCGGCACCGGCTCGGACGGGCAGGTGCGCACCGCCACGTTCACGGACGGCGTGCTCGGCGCGTGGAGCACCGTCGGCGACCGGAAGGTGACCGGTGCCGTGTCGGCCGTCGTGTACGGCGACTACCGGGTCGGGGTGTTCGCGCGGGGCGAGGACGGCACGGTGCTGTCCGCCGTCCAGGGCGCGGAGAACGCCGCCTTCCCGGCGGCCTGGACGCCGGTGGCGGACCTCACGGCGACCGGCACCCCGTCGGCCGTGATCGACCCGGCGTCCGGCTACACGCAGGTGCTCGCGCGGGCCGCGGACGGCACCCTGCGCCGGTCCTGGGAGGCCGCGCTGAACGAGTTCGGCACCTGGCAGCCGTCGGTCCAGGCCGGCAGCGAGGTCTCCGCGACCGACCCGACCGCCTTCGCCTACACGGCGGGCACCTTGTCGAAGTGGGCGTTCGCGTTCCGTACCGACTCCGGCTCGGTCCGGGTGACGCCCGGGTCCTGAGCCGTGGGGCCGGCCCCCGGGCCGGCGGACAGGCAGTGCCGTGGGGCGGTGGCCGGCCGGTCCCGCCCCACGGCCGAGGTGACCGATTCCGAGCTCGAAGTGCGGGCGGCACGGACGGGCGGCCCGTGCCGCCCGCGCTGTGCCGCCCGCGCTGTCCATCCCCGATCCGAGGAGACAGACAGTTGAGTGCCAGAGGGAGAACCGCGGCCTTGTGGCGCGGTGTGACAGCCGCGCTGACAGCGCTGCTGCTGGTCCTGGGCGCCGAGTCGCGCCCGGCGACCGCGGCCGCGGAGGACGAACCGCCCTTCGACCGGGCGGACGTCGTGGAGGCGTGGAAGTACGGCGGCCCCGGCGTGAAAGAGGCCGCCGCGGCGGCCCTGCTGGGGTCCGACGACGACATCCAGACCTTTATGACCCAGGACATGCCGGACATCTGGGAGGACGACCTGCGGGTGCAGGTCGCGCAGGTCATGTCGCTGGGCGGGCCCAGCGTGCGGGCGGCGGCCGGCACGGCGCTGAGCGGCGGCGCCACGGAACTCCAGGCGTTCCTGAACGAGAACTACGAGCCCGCCTACGAGGACGACCTGCGGGTCGAGGTCGCCACGGTGATGGCCACCGGCGGCCCGAGCGTGACGGCGGCCGGCAGCGCGGCGCTCGACGGCACGTCGGACGACCAGGAGGCGTTCCTCCAGAGCGGCCAGTACGCGGCCCGCGAGGACGACAACCGGGTGCAGGTCGCCCGGCTGCTGGCCGGCGGCGGTACGAACGTGAAACTGCTGGCCGGGCAGGCGCTGGACGGGACGGCCGACGACCTGGAGGAGTTCCTCGACCACGGCTGGGAGGTCGCGGCGGCCCGGGACCAGGAGACGCTGACGGTCTCCCAGCTGGCGGATCTGGCCGACACGGCGCGCAAGCGGGCCGCCGAGCTGACCGAGACGGCGAAGGAGCAGGCGGCCAAGGCCGAGGCGGCGACGAAGGCGGCCAAGGCGGCGGCCCTGGAGGCGGCGCAGGAGGCGCAGGCGGCGAAGGACTCCGCCGGGAAGGCCGCGGCCGCGGCGTCCCGCGCGGCGGCGGCAGCCGACCGGGCCGCGCAGTCCGCGCGTACGGCGGTGGCGGCTGCCGCGGCCGCGAACGAGACGGCACGGGTCGCGGCGACCGCCGCGGCGCAGGCCGCCTACGCCGCGAGCAAGGCCGGCGGAGCCGCCTCGACGGCCCGGTCGGCCGCCGCCGCGGCGGCCGGTGACGCCGCTCAGGCGGCGCAGGCGCGGCAGGCCGCGCAGAAGGCGCGGGACGCCGCGAAGGGCGCCAAGAAGGCGGCGGACGCCGCCGACCAGGCGGGTGTCGCGGCCGACAACGCGGCGAAGGCGGCCGGGGCCGCGGCCGCCGCGGGGATGAACGCGGCGGCGGCAGCCGCCGCCGCCGCGGACGCCGACCGGTGGGCCGTGGAGGCCGGTGCGCAGGGCACGAAGGCCGCCGCGGCGGCGGCGCGCGCCAAGCGCCTGGCGGACCAGGCGTCCCGGGCCGCGGCCAGCGCCCAGGCCAACGCCAACCAGGCGGCGGTCGCGGCCCGGCAGTCCCGGGACGCGGCCAACGACGCGGCAGCACACGCCGAGGCCGCCGCGACGGCCGCCGACAAGGCCGCCGACGAGGCGGGCCACGCGGTCGACGCCGCGGCGGCGGCCACCGCGGCGGCCAACGCGGCGACGGAGTCGGCGAACAACGCGACGAAGGCGGCCGACCAGGCGGCGGGCGTGATCGACCTGGCCCGCAAGGCCGACGCGGAGCGGCTGGCCCAGCAGCAGGAGGAGGCCGTCCTCGCCGCCGAAGAGGCCAACGCGATGTACGAGGCGAAGCAGGCCGAGCAGAAGTACGAGATCGGCAAGCTGGCGGAGCTGGACGCGCAGACCAGGACGCTGGTGACGGAGGCGGCGGCGTCCTCGGACCCGGCGGTCACCGCGGCCAAGGGCCGGCAGGCGGCCCTGAACCTGATGGGCGGCGGCACCTGGGTGAGCGACGCCGCGGAGACCGCCCTGTCCGGCGACGACGCCGAGGTCGGCGAGTTCGTGCGGACCCGGCTCGCGGTGGCCATGGAGCAGGACGACCGGGCCGGCGTCGCCCACATCGCGGCCACCACCACGATTCCCGCGCAGCAGCAGGCCGCCCTCGACGTGCTGGACCAGCCCGTCGAGCAGGTACGGGAGTTCCTGCGCACCCGCGCCTACCCGGGCAAGGAGGACGACGACCGGGTCGCGGCGGCGAAGATCGCCTCCGAGGGCGGGCCCGGGGTGAAGGCCGCCGCGAGCAAGGCTCTCGACGGAACGCCCGCGGACGTCGTCGAGTTCCTGGAGCGGGGACAGTACGCGGTGCGCGAGGACGACGACCGGGTCTCCGTCGCCCAGGCGCTGGCCACCGGTGGCCCCGAGGTGCAGGCAGCCGCGCAGGCGGCGCTGTCCGGCCCGCCGGACGGTCTGCGCACCTTCCTGGAGATCGGCCTGTACAAGGCGCGGCAGCGGGACGCCAACGCGGCGGCCCACATCGCCGAGGTCAACACGCTCCTCCAGGCGGCGTACAAGTCGGCGTCGCTGGCGCAGAAGGACGCGGCGCTGGCGCAGAAGCTGGCCGCCGAGGCCCGCAAGAACGCCGCGGAGGCCGTCTCCTGGGCGAACAAGGCCCAGCAGTCCGCCGACCAGGCGGCGGGCTACGCGAAGCAGGCCGACGCCTCGGCCGACCAGGCCGCCAAGTCCGCGGCCGACGCGGCCGAGTCGGCCCGCACCGCCCAGGACGCGGCGGCCTCGGCGCAGAACGCCGCGCGGTCCGCGGCGCACTCCGCCGAACGGGCCGAGCACTCCGCCGCGGTCGCCGGTGACTACGCCTACGAGGCGGGCATCTCCGCGTACCAGGCCGGGATCTCCGCGGAGGCCGCGGGCAAGGACGCCACGGCCGCCGCGGCGGCGGCCACGGACGCCATGAAGATCGCGGCGGACAAGCTGGTGGCGGAGCTGAAGGCGCAGATCGAGGAGGAGGCCCAGCAGACCAGCAAGCCGCTGTCGGACGACGAGCTGCGCAGGTCGCTGGAGAAGCGGCTCGTGGAGTACCGCAGCCAGTACGTCATCGGCAACGAGGACTGGAAGTCCGGTGACGTCCTGCTCGTCTGCGGCGGTGACGGCGCCGGCGGCATGGGCTGCATCAGCAGCACCTACCTCGACCGTCTCATCGCCTGGTACGTGGGCGCCGACGAGATCGAGAAGTGCCTCACCGGCAAGTCCCTGACCTGCCTGGACGATCTCGCCCTCAGCGCCCTGAAGTTCAAGTTCCTCAAGCGCTCGCCCTGCGGCAAGAGCAGTTTCGTCCCGGGCACCCGGGTGCTGCTCGCCGGTGGCGGCACCAAGGCCATCGAGGACGTCCAGGTGGGCGACCGGGTGGTGGCCACCGACCCGGAGACCGGGCGCACGCGGGCCGAACCGGTCGCGGACACCATCACCAGCCGCGGGGCGAAGAACCTGGTGACGGTGACGGTTCCCGCGGCCGGCGCGGGCAGGGGCGGGAGCGTCACCGCCACGGACAAGCACCAGTTCTGGGCGGCGGACTCCGGCTCCTGGACCGAGGCGGCGGACCTCGCCCCGGGCACCCGGCTGCGGACGCCGCAGGGCGCGCGGGTGCCGGTCGGCGCGGTGAGCGAGCGGGCGGCCCCGGACCAGCGGGTCCACAACCTGACGGTCGCCGAACTCCACTCGTACTACGTGCTGGCGGGCGGCACGCCCGTCCTGGTGCACAACGACAGGTGCCCCAACGGCCGGCTGTCCGACAAGCTGCCGAAGGGCATGAGCAACGAGATCGCCGCGGCCTACGACCTCTACAAGGAGGGCAAGCTCGTCTCGCACGACGTCTACCAAGGCATCGAGTGGCCGAAGTGGGCGGGAGCCCGGGAGTACGCGGTTCCGGGCGCCGCCGACAACGAGCGGATCCTGGTGAAGACCCTGCCGAACGGGATCGAGATGATCGGCTGGACGTCGACCCACTACAAGAAGATCCAGCGGTTCACGGCCCCGCACTTCCCTGACTGGGGCTGGAAGAAGTAGCAACACGGCTCGGGCGGCGGCGAGTTGAATGCGCGTGCAGTATCGTCTGTGGTTCGGCGATACCGGTACCGGATTCGGCTCGCCCCGTCCGGGCTTTCGCGCAGGACCGGCGCCCCGTGAAGGGATCGGAAAAGACGACGTGGAAGCCAAGGATGCGAACGGTTCGGAAAACCTTCCCTTTCGACTGGTCGACAAGCAGTCGCAGACCGTGCTGCTGACGGCCGAGGACATTCTCGGTTTCTTCGTCGCCCCCGATCAGATCCCTCCTGACCTGGTCACCTTCACCGGTGTGCAGCATCTCGGCACAGGCCGTGGAAAAACGGAGGAAGCCGAATTGCAGGTGGTCGACCGGCACGGCGATCGGATCGGCGCGTACTACCTCGGCCGGGTCAGGGCAGCCCGCTCTCGCACGCCCGACATGAACGACGAGCGGACTACGGAAGTGCCGTACGACTTCTTCGGATTCACCGAGGAGTTTCCCGAGGCCGGTCGGATCTGGAAGAGATGGGCGGGCGGGGGCCCGGTGGAGTCCGGCGAATGGGCGCGCGTTCCCGCCGACTGGCAGGAGAGCTGGCTGCACGTCGTACAGACCTCGTGGTTCACCACCGGCCGGCGGGCCACCCGCTACCGGGGCGGCGGGACGGTGGTGCTGGACGGCTCGCTGATCACCGGCAGGGACGCCTTCTACTGCGCCCTGGGCGAGGCGGCCAACGGCCCCAGGGGGTACTTCGGCTCCAACCTGGACGCCCTCTTCGACTGCCTGCGCACAGCGCGGGCCGACGGGACCGCGCCGTTCGACCTGGTGTGGCGGGAGCAGGCGGCGTCCCGTGCCGCGCTGGGGGCCGACTTCACCGGCGCGGTGCTCGCTCTGCTCGCGCAGTGCGGCGTGCCGGTGCGCACCACCGGCTGAATGCCCCGTCCCGCGCGAGTCCGGGTGCCGTCGTCCCCGTAGGGGCCCCGGGGAACGGGACCCCTCCGGTGTACGGGGGTCAGCGGGGCGGGCAGCCGAACCAGTTCACCGTGCCCTTCTCGGACGTGTAGCCCATGCAGCTGAGGGTCTTCTTGCGCAGGGTCTCGGTCCGGCTGACCCCTCCGTCCAGGTAGTCCGACTTGTAGTCGGGCTGTGCGAGGTTGTCGATCTCGACGACGTACCAGCGGCGCTTGTCCTTCGGCAGGTCGCAGCCGTGGGCGGTCAGGTTGCGGCTGGGCCCCTCGCTCCACAGGGGCCGCTCGGCACGGTCGCAGTGCACACGGACGCGGCCGGCGGCGTCGGCGGTGCCGACGCCGGTGCCGAGCAGGGCCGTGGCGCCCGTCGCCACCGCCGCGGCAGCGCCGAGCAGGCGCTTCAGGGTGAGGTTCATCGATTGGTCCTCCTGCCAGCTGTGGTGACGGCCCGGAGTCGCCGAATCACCGAGTGCATTTATCACACTTATCCGGAAAATCCGGTAGCCGACAGCGCAGTCACCCGGCCCGGTGACGCGGGTGCTGCCAATGCAGCAGGCGCACACCACGCCCGCGCGGCGGGGAGGACCGGCACCGAGGACCGGCACGGGGCAGCGCACAAGGGGTGCTGCTCAAGAAGTGCCGCTCAGGGGTTGCTGCTGGGGATCACGCAGTTCTTTGGCTGTGCCCGGCCGGTGGGCCAGCCGAGGCCGACGAACTTCAGCGTGCCCCGGCCCTTCTGACTCGGATCCAGCTCGACCACCGCGACCGGTTTGTCGTACGAGTTCCCGCCGCTGGTCAGGCAGATCAGGCCGCTCGTGCCCTGCACCCGGTGCCGGGACTGGAGCTGCGGCCACTCCCGGCCGACGTCCGCCAGGGTGGGCACCGTCCTGGCGGTGCCGCTCTGCACCTGGTGCAGTGCCGTGCCGATGGTGACCAGGCCGTCGTACACGAGCATCGTCCGGGAGTCCTTCAGGTCCGGGACGGACCCGAGGTCCGTGCCCGCGCGGCGCGTGGTCTCGATCAGCTTCTCCAGCCGGTCCAGGGCCGCCTTGGGCTCGGTGAGGTACTGGGGCAGCTCGTCCGCGGTGGGCTCACGGTGATGGTCCGCCTCCCACTGGGTCTTCCAGGCGGTCAGTTCGGTGGTCCAGGCGTCCGGGTGCGCGGGGGCGGCGTACTGCACCGTCACCTTCGCCGCGCCGTCCGCGCCGCGCAGCTGCGCCCAGTCCTTGTCCGTCATGGCCTGCTGGAGCGAGGCCGCGTCCGAGCCGCTGATGATGGTGTAGTGCCGGTTGTCGCACCCGACCGCGGCGAGCTTGAGCGCGAAGATCCGCAGGTGCAGCGTGCGCCCCGCGAAGTAGACGGTGTCGGCCTGCGAGTCGCAGATGTTGTTGGCTATCTGGGTGAACTGGTTGCCGGTCGAACCCGCCTCGTCGATCGCCGGGGACTCGAACGGCATCGCGGCGGGACCGGGCGGGCCCTTCTCCTCGATCCCGCCGAACGCCTTCGCCAGCGATTCGACGTAGCTGTCCTGACGTGTGTCGTGGACCAGCACCGTCCTGCGGTTCTCCCGGCCCCGTTCCCCGTTGAAGTTGGCCAGCGCCTGGGACGCGTCGTAGTTGGTGGGGATGATCCGGGCCAGGCCGGGGAAGCGCGGCTTCGCCATGCCGTCCGGCCCGTCCTCGTTCGCTATCCGGTCCCCGCTGATCCGGGAGGCGAGCACCGGAATCCGGTGTTCGGTCAGCCGCCTGACGGCCTGCTCCGTCGTGTCGAGGCTGAGGTTGAAGCCGGTGACGGCGCGCAGCCGGTCCTCGGACGAGTCGGCCATGCGCAGCAAGGTGTCCACGACCGTGGACTGGTGGGCGTAGTCCCGTCCCGGGTTGGCCAGCACCAGCCGGATCTTCGGCGGTTCCCCCTCGCCCTCATTGGCCTCCAACTGCCCGAGGTAGGCGCCCTGGAGGTCGCTGCGCATCTGCCGCCGCAGCGCGGCCTGGTCCGACTGGAGCGGCAGCATCACGGCCACCGTCACATGGGGCTGGCCCTCGATCTTCTCGTTCTGCCGGGCGATGGCCCGGGCCACGGCGGAGATCTCCGGGGTGCCGAAGTCGTAGCCCGCGCCGTCGACGCCTATGCACTCACCGCCGATCCGTTCGACCCCCTTGTGGCAGGTGTCCGGCCGTTGCAGGAAGGACCAGCCGAACCAGCCCACGGCCACGGCCGCCACCGCGACCAGCAGCGTGTAGAGGAACTTCTTCCACCTGGGCATCCCGTCATCTCCTTCGGCCGAGCTGATCGGTGCAGGCGCAGCGCAGCAACGGCTGCTCGTTCTCCGCCAGGCCGCTCCAGTCGGTGGCCGTCCTGCCGAGTTGTCCGGCGCCGTCGAACTCCATGATCGAGAGAAGGTCCAGCAGCTTGGCCAGGGTGCGGGCCGTCTCCCGCCCGGTCGGCCTGGTCCGCTCCTCGCACAGCCACACCGCGTGCAGCAGTTGGTCGACCGTGCGGCGCAGCGCCGGTCCCGCCACCGCCACCAGGCCCCGGGCACGCTCCCGGCGGGTGTCCGCGCCGCCCGGATACGGCGCCTGGGCGATCTCCAGGAGTTCCGCGCACCACTCCTCGGGCCGGCCGGGCAGCGTGGCGGCCAGGTAGCGGACCACGTCGTCCGCGCCGCCGGACACCAGGTGGTGGTTCATCCGGTGGGCGACGACCGAGCGGAACGCCCGGCCGTCCGGCGCTTCCGCGTCCGCCGCGGATCCGGTGTGCGTCGCGGATCCGGTGCCGGCCGTCCGTCCGCCGTCCCCCGTCCGTCCGCCGTCCGCCGTACGCCCCCCGTCCGCCGCGGGTCCGCCGTCCCCCGTACGGCCCGCGGCCGCCACCCGTGCCGTGTAGTGGTCCCGCAGCAGGTGGTGGTCGGCGTACCAGGCGGCGCCGTCGGGGCGCAGCCCGTACAGCCGGTGCACCAGCAGCTGGCGCAGCCCGAAGTCCCCGATGAAGTGGCGTTCGCAGCTGGGCCATCCGGTGTCGGTGAGCAGCCGCGCGACCTGGTGTGCGGTCAGCCGGTGCACGTGGCCGGACTGATGATGGCGGAGCAGGACGTCCGCGCACTCCCTGTCGTGCGCCACCGACAGGTGGGTGAGCAGGTCCAGCCACTGGTCGTGGTGCTCGGTCGGCAGCCGCACCGGCAGTTGCTCCAGCACCAGCTCCTGGAGCAGGACGTCCGCGACGGGCCGTTCGGGGACGCCGTCACCCGAGAGCCGCAGCGGGGCGTCCAGGATGTCCCGGTCGTTGGCGTCCGCCGGCATCCGGAAGGCGGCGGCCGCGGCGGCCAGCCGGATCACCGTGTGCGGCCGTCCGCCGCTCAGCCGGGCCACGGCGGCGTCGATACGGCGGCGGTTCGCGCCGCGCTCCGGCTCCGCGCGCCGCTGGACGCGCTCGGTCTCCCGGCGGAGCTGGTCACCGGTGAGGAAGGGCATCCGCAGCAGGAGCACCCCGCCGGCCAGCGGCGTCCGGTCCGCCTCCGCGTCGGCGCGCCGCGACCACTCGGGCGGCCCGCCGTCGGCGGGCCGGAACTCCGCCGGGGGCGGCACCTCACCCGGGGGCAGACCCCCGTACAGGAACGCGCCGCCGTCCGCCCGGCGCGCCGTGCCCACGATCACCACCCGGTCGCGCTGCCCGCCCCTGCGGTCGGTGAGCACCGCGCGCAGCAGTTGCTCCCCCAGCGGTGTCTCGGCGTGGTCCAGCAGCAGCGCCGGGCGGCCGACCCGGCGCAGCCAGCCGGTCGCCGACGCGTACGCCGCCTCGATGTCCTGGCGCAGCGCCCGGAACAGGAAGCTCTCCGCCAGCTCCCGCGCCTCCCCGCCGGCCTGGAAGTCGGCGGCGAGGCCGCGCAGTCCGTGTTCCGGCTGGCCGGCGGCGCCGGGATACGCGCCGTAGATCCGGGCCAGTTCCGCCCGGCCCCGGGGGGCCAGGCCGGCGAAGAGGGCGTCGAGCAGCGCAGTGCTCACCGAGGCCGCGTACGGGTCGAGGGTCTGCCCGGACAGGGTCGTCAGCAGGTTCCGGATCGCTCCGCGCAGCACACCCCGCCAGAAGTCACCCGCGCCCAGGCCGCGGAAACGCTGCTTCTGCGGCAGTTCCTCGTACCGTTCGACCTCCGCGGCGACCGCGTCCGGGGTGCCCCCCGTGACGCCGGTCGCGATCATCGCGAGGCCCGTGAAGAACCGCGGGAAGGCGAACGAACCGCCCGTCCCCTGCCACGTGGACAGCCGCCGGGCGACCTCGACCAGCGCCTCGGTGGCGGCCGAACGGGCGCCCGGCTCCGGCTCCGCGTGGTCCGCGTACACCGGCGAGGCGCAGTCCAGGTGGATCACCGGCACCTTGGTGGCGAAGGAGTCCCGGACCGCGCGCAGCAGCCGTCCCTTGCCCATGCCCGGCCCGCCGGTGAGGAGCACCACGGGAAGGTCGGGGCCGTAGAGGGGCTCCCGGCCGCCGCCCGACGGCGACCTTCCGAGCAGACGCGCGAAGAAACCTTCCTCACTCAGGAGTCTTTCCAACCCCAGGTCTTCACACACGGATCCCTCGTGGATGCTCTCCCGCCCGGGAGCGGGGTGACCGATGTGGTGGAAGGAGATTAGTGGACCATAAAGCCTTCTGTTCGGAAAACGACACTTTCAGGAAGGGAAGTTGGCGATAGTGGCCGAGCTGTTGCGCCCGGACCAGGAGTACGGCCTGGTCGCCAGTGGCCCGCCGGCCGGCGGACCCGAAAGGCGACCAGGCCGCTCGGTGTCACTCGGAGTCGGTGCGGGAGTGCGGTGCGGGAGTGCGGTGCGGGTGTGGACGGGGTCTTCAGCGGGGATGGGCCGTGAACACGTCGTGCAGGACGTCCATGTAGGCGCCGTGGCCGCTCGCGCTGGGCCAGTCCGTGGCCGACTCGGCGGCCGTGCCCTCGCCCCATTCGCTGTAGGTGACGAGGAGCTGGAAGGGCCGGGCCGGACGCCAGGGTCGACTGGCCGGCGCCCCCCGCACCGGCGCCGCCACCGGCCCGGAGCGCGGCCGCCGTCAGGGCGATCAGGGCGGGCGGGACCGGGACCAGGGCCAGGTCCGCGAGCAGCCGCTCGGCCGGCACCACTTCCTCGAACACCCCGCAGCACACCGGGCATTCACGCACGTGCCGGGCCGCCCGCTTGCGCCACAGTCCCGTCGGCCGGCCGTCCCAGCCGTGCAGCACCCGGTCGAGTGCCGGGCAGCGGGGCACCGCGGCGAGCGCGCGGACCACGCGCGCGCGACCTCCAGACGCGCCTTCATCCGCTGCACGCGGACCCCCGCCTGGGCGGGCGGGATCTCCAGTGCGGCGGCCAGTTCGGCCCGGCTCAGCTGCCCGGCGACCTCCATCCACCACACGGCGAGCAGTTCACGGTCGTCCGCGTCCAGCCAGCGCGTCGCCCCGGCGGTCTCGCGACGCTGGTCCGACAGGTGCAGTACGGCTGTGGAGAGGTCGGCGAAATCCGCCCCGGGGTCGGCCGGCTGGGCCGTCTCCACCTCCCCTTCGCCGCCGCCGGACGGCGGCGCCGCCCGCCTGATCCGCCAGTACCGGCGCACCTGCCGCATCGCGATGGCCACCAGCCAGGAGCGGAACGCGGCCGGATCGCGCAGCCGGCCCACGTCGCGGACCATCTGGAGCATGACGTCCTGGACGACGTCGTCGGTGTCGGAGGAGGCGTTCAGGGAGCGCCCCACGACGTTGTAGACGAGGGGCAGGTGGTCCGCCACGAGCGTGTCGAGCGCCCGCTGGTCGCCGGCCTGCGCGGCCCGCACGACAGCGGCTTCGGCGTCGGGTCCGCTGGGTGAGAAGTCGCTCATGCAAGGGGAGGGTCGGTCAGCGCCGTCGGCATAACAGAAAACGGCCGGGGAAATGGCGGTCGGGACCGCCGGCCCATCCTCGCATCCGGCGGGTGCCGGTGGGCGGGGCGGGGTGGCCGGACCGGGGTGGCCGAACGGGGTCGCCCCGAGGCGCGGAGGTGACCCGGGGCGCGGAGGTGACCCGGGACGCGGCCCCGCCCGGTCGGATGCCGAGGCGGGCGGGGCCGGGTCGCCCGGCTACGGCGCGGGCCGGTAGGTGACCGTGGCGCCCGGACAGGCTTCCGCCTGCTGGGCGAGCGCGTCGGCCTCGACGGAGTCGACGGTCAGGCCCCAGCGGAGCTTGGTCGCGACCCACTCCGAGGTGTAGCGGCACAGGGCGTCGGCGGACGGCGGCAGCCACTCGGCCGGGTCCTGGTCGGCCTTGCTGCGGTTCGAGGCCGCCGAGACGGCGACGAGGGAGGCCGGCGCGCCGAGGTCGTTGGCGTACGCCTCGCGCCGCTGCGCCGTCCACTGCGAGGCCCCGGAGTCCCATGCCTCGGCGAGCGGCACCATGTGGTCGATGTCGAGGGCGGAGGCCGAGGTGATCCACTTGGCGTCGTAGTACGACCACCAGCGCCCGCCCGAGAGCTTGCAGCCGGGGAGGATCTCGGGCGGCTCGACCGCCTCGGCGATGAGCACCTCCGCCCGGGTGTTGCAGCCGTCGGAGGGGTTCGCGCCCGCGTTCCAGTGCTTGAAGCTGGTGCGCTGGTAGCCGTCGCGCGCCTCCGCGGCCAGCGGGAGGATCTGCACCGCGGCCGTCATCGGGAGGGTCTGCGGCTCGGTGGATCGTTCATGCGCCTGGGCCGTGGCGGGTACCGCGAGGGACAGGAGAAGGGGAGCGGCCGTGAGGGCGGCCCGCCTGAGAAGAGTGATCACGCATCGCAGAATTGACCGCATTTAACTCGTTCGAGCGTATCGACTCGAACGAGTGCGCCAGATGGATGTCTGAGTTCACCATACGGGTGTGCCGGTTGCCGCCCTTTGGGACCGTGGTGGCCGTCCGCGGCCGGGATCCGGCCGACGGCGGGTCAGCGGAGCGCGACGACGACGCAGCTGTCGCCGTACTGCCAGACGGCGCCCGCCCGCCGGAAGCCCGCGCGGCGCAGCAGGCGGACATGGTCGGACAGGGAGAGGCGGGCCGCGCTGTCGGTGCCGCCGGCCGGCTGCCGGCCGTGGCGTTCGGCGAGCAGGTCGGCGAGTTCGGGCTCCTCGGCGGCGGCCGTCCACCAGGCGCCCCAGTCCTCGTGGGCGAAGGCCCGCTGCCGCTCGGCCCGGCGCCGCCCCACGGAGGCCGCCAGTTCGGCGAGCAGGGAGTCGTCCTGCGGGAGGTGGTCGCCGTTGACGAGGACGCCGCCGGGCCGCAGCAGTGCGGCGAGGTCCCGGTAGACGCGGTGCAGGGCGGCCGGGCGCAGATAGTGCAGGGCGGTCGTGGAGACGGCCGCGTCCAGCGGGCCGCCGAGGGCCAGCGCCCGCGTCCAGCCGTCCTCGCCGATCACCGTGTCGACGTAGCGGGCCGCGTCGGGGTGGTGGGTGCGGGCCAGTTCGAGCAGCAGGGGATCGCGGTCCACGGCCACGATCTCCGCGTACGGCAGCCGGTCCGCCAGCCGGGCCGCCAGCGAGCCGGGGCCGCAGCCGAGGTCGACGACCACGGGCCGGTCCGTGCGGCCCGCGGTGACGTGCTCGACGACGTCGGCGATCACCGTGAAGCGGTCCTCGCGGTCGACGGCGTACCGCCGCTGCTGGAGTTCCCAGCGTGCCACCCATTTCCCGGCCGTCGCCAGGCTCAGTCCCATCGGGTCGTGCCACCTTGCCGTCTCGCGCCCGCAGCCCTGTTCTTCTCCAGCACCCTACAGGTGGAAACGGTTTCCATTACATTCGGTCGCCCGCGTCGCTGACGCCCTGTCACCCGAGCGTGGCAAGGACCGACAGCAGCCGGTCGATCTCCTCGACGGTGTTGTGGACGTGCAGACTCACCCGCACCGACTCGCTCCGCTCCCCCGCGCTGCCCTGGCAGTGCTGGTCGCAGCGGACCATGAAGCCGTGGCTGAAGAGGATGAACCCCAGGTCGCCGGAGCTGATCCCGCGGTGCCGGAAGGTGACGATGCCCCGGCGCCGCTGGACGGGTGAGTCGGCGGTCAGGCTGGTCCGGCAGCCGACGACCTCGTACGCGTCCAGACGGCTCAGCCCGTCCGTGAGCCGGGCCCCCAGGGCGACCGTCCACCGTTCGATCCGGTCCGTGCCCGCGGCCCGCAGCCAGTCCAGCGCGGCGGCCAGCGAGACGATGCCGACGGTGTTGGGCGTCCCGGACCAGCCGCCCGGGGTGAACGCCGGGCCGCGCGCCTGCCGGGCCCAGACCGCTCCCGTACCGGGCAGGGCCAGCGCCTTGTGCCCGGAGAAGGCGACGAAGTCGACGTCCAGGTCCGCCACGGACACCGGCACGTGCCCGACGCTCTGGGCGGCGTCCAGGCAGATCACCGCGTCCGGGCCGACCGCCTCCCGGATGCGGTGCACGTTCATGTCGCCGCCGTAGACGTGATGGACGTGGGTGACGGCGACGAACCGGGTCCGCGGCCCGGCGAGACGGGCGAGGGCGGTGTGGTCGTAGTCGCCGGACGCCTGCTGGTAGGGCATCTCGACCACCCGGACGTGCACGCCCTGCCGGGCCAGCAGCCGCTGGGTCTCCGTCCAGGGGTCGATGTTGGCCCGGTGGTCGGCGACCGGTACGACGATCTCGTCGCCGTCCGCCAGGAAGTCCGGCAGCCAGTCGCGGGCAATGGTCCGCAGCCCCTCGGTGGTGCCGCTGGTGAAGTGCACGGCCGACTGTCCGGGCGCCGGATCGGCCAGGAACTCCCGGATGCGGTCACGGGTCTGCTCGACCAGGGCCGTGGTGCGGTTGGCCCACGGATAGGTGCCGCGGCCCGCGTTGGCGTTGGTGGTGGTGAGGTAGGTCTGCACGGCGTCGAGGACCGGCTGGGGCTTCTGGGCGGTGGCCGCGCTGTCCAGGTAGGCCAGGTCCGGGTGGGCGGTGACGATCGGGAACTGGGCGCGCAGCGCGCGCTGCCACTCCGTCAACTCCACGACGGCCGATGTGAGTTCGTGGTTGGTGGTCATCATTCGGTCAGTCCCGTACCAGGGGCGCGCCCGCGTCCCGCCAGGCGATGATGCCGCCGGCCAGGCTGCGCACGTCCGGGTGGCCCATCCGGGTCAGCAGCGCGGCGTAGCGGGCCGACTGCTCGCCGACCGGGCAGGCCAGCAGCACCGGACGGCTGCGGCTGAAGGGCAGGCCGCCGCGCACGAGTTCCGCGAAGACCTCGTCGACGATGTTGACCGAGCCGTCGATGTGCAGGGCGGCGAAGGCGTAGGGGCTGCGCAGGTCGACCACGAGGGGGGCGCCGCCGGCGATCCACGCCTGGGCGTCGGGGACGCCGACGGCGGGCGCCGCCTGGATCTCGGCCGCGGTGAGATCGGCCGCGGAGTTGGCCCGGCGGGGCCGCCCGAACAGGTCGGGGCGCCGTTGCCGTACGTAGCTCAGATAGCTCTCGACGCGGTCGCAGACGATGAAGACGGCGGTCCGCCGCTCGGCCGACTCGGTGTCGACGGCCCTCAGCCGGCGGACCGCACCGAAGTAGGCGGCGCCGGAGGTGGGTCCGGCCAGGATGCCGCAGCGGCGGTTCAGGGTGAGCATCCCCTCGATCGCCTCGTCCGAGTTCACCGGCTCGATCGAGTCGTAGGTGCCGGGGTCGAACAGGCCGACCTGGTGGGCCTCGTCGATGGTGCGGATGCCGGGGATGAAGTCGGACTTGGCCGCGACGAGGCCGACCACCCGCACGGCGGGATCGTGTTCGCGCAGGGCGCGGGCGACGCCGGTGGAGGAACCGGCGGTGCCGACGCAGGCGATGAACCAGTCCGGGGCGCGGCCGTCCAGGTCCTTGACGATCTCCGGTCCGGTGCCGGTGAGGTGGGCCTCGACGTTGCGCGGGTTGAAGTACTGGTCGGTGTGCAGATAGGTGCTGCCGGGCTCGGTCAGGGTCCGGTGGAAGAGGGTCAGCGGGTCGTCGGTGGCGGTGGGGTCCAGGCACTCGCTCTGGCCGGGCAGTTCCTCGATCTCGGCGCCGAGCAGCAGGAGCAGGTCCTTGATCTCCGGGACCCGCATCCGGTTGGTGACGCTCTTGAAGGTCAGGCCGTGCATCCCGGCGAGGACGGCCAGCGCCTTGGCGGTGTTGCCGCTGGACAGTTCGACGACCTGGCTGCCGTGTGCCGCCGCGTCGGCCAGCCGCGGGCCCGCCATGTTCCAGGCGGCCCGGTCCTTGACCGACCCGAACGGGTTGAACAGCTCCAGTTTGGCGTACAGGTCGATGTGGTGCAGGCCGTGCACGGCCGGGTCGATGCGCACCAGCGGTGTGTTGCCGATGGCCTCGGTGATGCTGTCGTACCTCACTGCGCTCCCCCCATGTCGTACCCGATCGCGGCCGGGGACGTCGTCGGCCAGTACTGGTCGTCCAGGCACCAGCGCCATCCGCCGTCCTCCTGCCAGGCGGCGGCCTTGCGCGCGACCGGCTGCCGCTGGGCGTGCGTGGCGTGGAAGTCCATGCAGTACCCGGCGGTGTTGGCGAAGGCCAGCAGGTCGCCCGGCGCGGGCCGGACCGGCAGGAAGACCGTCCGGCGGGTGATCAGGTCGGTTTCCAGGCACAGCGTGCCGAAGAGATGGACGGCTACGGGTTCCGCGGCCGGGCCCCCAGGGGCGGTGACCGGGCCCATGACCACCCCTGCCCGGCCCCTGCCCCGGTCCCGGGGGACGACGACGGGGTCCATCAGCACCCCGTGCTCCTCAAGGCCCACGTCGTCGGCCTTCGCCGCGAGGCGTACGAGGAGTTCGCCGCCGGCGCTCTCCGGCTCGCGCACCTCCAGCACCCGGGCCAGGGTCACCCCGCACTGGTCCAGCAGGGCGCGGCCCGGCTCGATGTGCAGGTCGTACAGGTGGTCGAGGAGCAGTGCGGCCAGGGTCCGGCCGCCGAAGGACGCGGCCGGGTGTGTGAGCAGTTCGTCGAGGTAGCGCGGCCCGGCGACCGGACGGTGGGCGGGGTAGAGGCCGAGCGACCCGCGGATCGTGCCGGCCTCGTTGCGCAGCCCGTAGCCGTGCCCGCCCCAGGTCAGCGGCGGGCGGGTGCCCAGGACGGCGGCGGTGAGCGCGGTCGTGTACCGCGCCCACTGCTCGCCGTCGGCCAAGTAGTCGACGCCGAAGCCGCCGCCGATGTCCACGACCGACGGCCGCATGCCCCTGTCGCGGCACTCCTCCAGCACCTGCAGACAGCCTTCGAGGGCCGTCGCCTTCTCGGCGAGGCTCGTGGTGTCCAGGTGGTAGGCCACGCCCGTCAGCTCCACGGCGTCGGCGTGCCGTTCGACGGCCGCCAGCAGCGCCTGCCGCTCCCGCACGGGCGTTCCGAACCGGCTGCGCCGGCTCAGCGTCCGCACGCCGGACGACTCGAACCCCGACAGCCGCAGCAGGATCCGCGTCCGTGGCAGCGCGTGCTCGCGCACCAGCGCGGCCAGGTGCTCCAGTTCGCCGTGGCCGTCGAGCGCGACGGTGACCGAGGTGCGCGCGGCCAGCCACAGGAACTCGGGGTTCTTCGGGCCGGTGGCCGTGATCCGGTCCGGGGTGAAACCGGCGCCGAGCGCGTGCTGCAACTCCCCGAGCGAGGCGACGTCCACACCGGCGTCGGTGGCCGCGAGCCGCCGCAGCAGGGCGCTGGACCGATTGGCCTTGTGCGCGAACAGCACCTGACCGGACAGATGATGCCGACCGTACACCGACCGGAACTGTTCCAGATTGGCGGAGAGTTGATCGGGCACGACCACGTTCAGCGGGGAGCCGAGGGCGTCGACAAGGGTGTGCAGGAGTCCGGGTGAGTCCAGCAGCGAGGACAGCCGTTCGCCCAACCGCGGTACGAGATACAAGGGCTGCCCGCCCATACCCGGCCCCTCCCCCAGCATGTCGGGCCCGGCATCCCGGGCACGGCCGCTCACTCCCCGCGGTTCGCCGTGTAGCCCCCTTCCCGCCGCCCGGTCGAATTACTCCGGGAAACCCCGAAAGCGGGCGGAAAGCGAATGGTTCTTGTCAGATCTGGGCGGGGTGTGGCGGGGACCGGGTGCGCGTCCGAACGGGGTGTGAGCGAGCTACGGGGCATCGAGAAGGCCCCGCCGGTCCGGAGGAGAGGAACGGCGGGGCCCGGGGTGCGCGGTTCTAGAGTTCGGCAGACCGGGCGAGAGCGACCAGTCCGGCGAATGCACGGGTGGAGACCACATTGACACTGCGCTGGCTGCGGAGTGCAGCGCTGTGGATCGCGGACCGGCTCGACCCCGGCCCCGAGCGGTCGGCGTGGGTGCGGCCGGCCATGCGGCAGGTACCCGTGCCCGTACCCCACTGCCCAACCGAACTCCGCGTCTGGGCCACGGATCCCGACGAGCAGCGCGCGGCACGCGACCAGATCAAGAGCGGGCACCCGCTGTTCGTCCAGGTCCCGGACGTGGATGGCACGTTCACTCTGTCCGTTCGGCCCGCGCGGTGGTAGCCGTCGGCCCGCCCCCCAGTTCGCTGAGTGCGCGGAGTTCGTCGGGCGACAGGTCGGGGCGGGCTTGCAGCGCCGTGATGACGAGTGCGGCCTTCTCCGTCGTCCCGTGGTCGTCCAGCCAGGCGAAGGCGAGGGTGACGGCCCGCCGGGCGTCCGCGGCAGGCAGGTCGGGCCGGGCCAGCAGCGGGCCGAGGACGAACCGGGCGCGTGCGGCGGCGGCGTGGTGGGCGAGCCAGGTGAAGGCGGCCAGGACCGTGCGCCGGGCGTCCTCGGGGGTGAGGACGTCGTCGGACAGCAGCGGTCTGAGGACGATCGGCGCGCCGGCCGCGGTGGTGTGGCCGTCCAGCCAGGCCAGGGCCAGTGGGCGGGCCGACCGGGTGTGCTCGGCGGCGAGGTCCGGGCGGGCGAGCAGCGGGCCGAGGACGAACCGGGCGCGTGGGGCGGCCGCGTGGTGGGCGAGCCAGCGGAGCGCGAGGACGGCGGACCGCTGGGCCTGGGGGTGGGTGAGGTCGGTGCGTTCCAGCAGCGGTCGCAGCACGTGCGCGACGCTCGCGGCGGCGGCGTAGCGGTCGAGCCAGGCCAGGGTGGTGGTGACGGTCCGCCGGGCGTCGTCGGCCGACAGGTCGCGGCGGGACAGCAGCGGGTCGAGGACGTGTCCGGCGCCGAAGGAGGCGCCGTGCCCCGCCAGCCAGGCGAGGGCCACGCCGACGGACCGGCCGCCCGGCCCGCCGCCGGACTCACCGCCCGACACACCGCGGGATTCGCCGCCCGACACAGCGCGGGATTCGCCGCCCGACCCGCCGCCGGACTCGCCGCCGGGTTCAGCGGCCGACTCACCGCCGGATTGGGCGGCCGGCACACCGCCGGATTCGCCGCCCGGCTCGGGACGGGTGAGCAGCGAGGCGAGTACGAACCGGGCCTCCGCCAGGGACGGGTGCGCGTCAAGCCAGGCGAAGGCGTGGGCCAGCGCGTGCCCGGCGTGCTCGTCGGTGAGGTCGGTACGGGCGAGCAGCCGCCCGAGCACGTAGGCGGCGTCGATGGTGAGGGCGTGCTGGTCGAGCCAGGTGAACGCGGCTGCGGCGGCGCGCCGGGCGTGCTCGCCGGTCAGGTCGGACCGGGCCAGCAGCGGTTTGAGGACGTAGCCGGCGCCGAGGCCGCAGGCCCGTTCGTCGAGCCAGGCGAGGGCGACGCGGGCCGACCGCTGGGCGTCCGCGGACCGCAGGTCGTTCCGGCTGAGCAGCGCCTTGAGGACGAACTGGCCCTTCGGTGCGGTGGCGTGGTGGTCGAGCCAGGTGAGGGCCGCGGTGACCGCCCGCGCCGCCGCCACGGCCGACAGGTCCCCGCGGGCCAGCAGCGGATCGAGGACGAAACCGGCACCGGGCGTGACGAGATGGTCGGCCAGCCAGGAAAGCGCCGCCTCGGCCGTCTGCCGGGCGGTCTCCGGGCCGAGGTCGGCGCGGGCGAGCAGCGGGTCCAGGACGAAACGGGCCTCCGCGGTGGCCGCGTGCCCGTCGAGCCAGACGACGGTGTGGGCGAGGGCCCGCCCGACGTCGGCGGCGCCGAGGTCGGTGCGGGCGAGCAGCGCGTTCAGCACGAACTGGGCGCTCGGGGTGGCGGCGTGCAGGTCGAGCCAGCCGAGGCCCGCCGCGACCGACCGCGCCGCCGCCACGGCCGACAGGTCCCCGCGCGCCAGCAGCGGATCGAGGACGAAACCGGCACCGGGCGTGACGAGATGGTGGTCGAGCCAGGTCAGCGCCGCGGTGGTGGCCCGCTGTGCCTGGTCGGCGGTGAGGTCGCTCCGGGTGAGCAGGGTGTTGAGGACGTACTGGGCCTTCGCGGTGGTGGCGTGGGATTCGAGCCAGGTGAGGAAGGTCGAGGCGAGCCGCCGGATGTCGTCGGTGCCGAGATCGGTGCGGGAGTCCAGGGCGTCGAGGACGAGCCGGGCCTCGGGTCCGGTGGCGTGCTCGCCGAGCCAGGCGAGCGCGGCGGGCAGCAGCCGCTGGGCGTCGGCCGGCGGGCAGTCGGGGTGGGCGAGCAGCCGGCCGAAGACGTATCCGGCGTCGGACGTGGCGGCGTGCCGGTCCAGCCAGGTGCGGGCCGCCGCGAGCCCCCGCCGGGCCTGGCCGGGGTTCAGGTCGTCGCGGCCGAGCAGGCCGTTGAGGACGTAGCCGGCGCCGGACGTGGTCTCGTACCGGTCGAGCCAGGCCACCGCGGCGCGGATCGCCTGCTGGGCGTCGGCGGCCGTCAGGTCGGGGCGGGACAGCAGCGGTTTGAGGACGTAGCCGGCGTCGCTGTCGTCGTGGTGGCCGAGCCACACCAGGGCGGCCGAGACCGCCCGCCGTGCCTCGTCCGGGGTGAGGTCGGTGCGGGCGAGCAGGGGTCTGAGGACGTATCCGGCGTCTTCGGCGGCGTGCTGGGCGAGCCAGCCGAGGGCGGCGGCGGCCAGCCGTCGCACGTCGGCCTCGGTCAGGTCGGACAGCGCGAGCAGCCGGCCGAGGGCGAACTTGGCCCGTTCGGCGCCGGTGTGCCGGTCGAGCCAGGCGAGGGTGGCACGGCTGACCCGGCGGACGTCGGCGGGGGCCAGATCGGTCCGCAGGACCAGCCGGGACAGGACGAACTCGGCGTCTACGTCGGTGGCGTGCAGGTCGAGCCAGCCGAGGGCCGCCGCGAGCACCCGCCGGGTGTCGTCGGGGTCCAGGCCGGGGTGCTGGAGCAGCCGGGAGAGGACCGACTCGGCCTCGATGCCACCGGTGTGCAGGTCGAGCCAGCCGAGGGCCGCCGTGAGCACCTGCTGGGCGTCGTCGGCGCCGAGGTCGGCGCGGGCGAGCAGCGGGCCGAGGACGAAGCGGGCCTCCGCGGTGCCGGCGTGGTGGTCGAGCCAGCCGAGGGCCGCCGCGAGCACCCGCCGGGTGTCGTCGGGGTCCAGGCCAGTGCGTACGAGCAGCGGGCCGAGGACGAACGGGGCCTTGTCGGTGATGCCGTGCAGGTCGAGGAAGGCGAGCGCGCCGCGGACCGCGCGGCCGGCCTCGGCCGGGCCCAGGTCGCCCCGGGACAGCAGGGGCCGCAGGACGTAGCCGGCGTCGGGGGCCGTCGCATGGTGGTCGAGCCAGCCGACGGCGACGGTCACCACCCGTGCGGCGTCCGCGGCGGTCAGGCCGGAGCGCGGCAGCAGGGTGCTGAGGACGTAGCCGGCGCTGTGCGTGGCGGCGTAGCGGTCGAGCCAGACGAACGCGGCGGCCAGCACCCGCCGGGTGTCGTCGACGGGCAGGTCGGTGCGGGCGAGCAGGGGCCTGATGACGTAGCCGGCGCCGGGGTGCGTGGTGTGCTGGTCGAGCCAGGCCAGGGTGCTGGTGACGACCTGCCGTACGGCCTCGGCGGGCACGTCCGTGCGGGACAGCAGCGGGCCGGTGACATAACCGGCCTCGCTGGTCAGCCCGTGGGTGTCGAGCCAGTCGAGCGCGGTGGGCACGAGCAGCAGGGCTCCGTCGCCGGGCAGGTGGCGCAGTCCGCGGTGGAGCACGTGCCGGGCGTCGCGGCCGGCGCCGTGGTCCCCGAGCCAGGGGCTGACGACCTGTTCCCAGTTGTGCACGGCGGAGCCGGACCAGGGCGGTCCTGAGCAGATGGCGCCGAGCGCGTAACCGCCGACGTCCGAGTCGTGCCGCATGAGCCGGCCGATGGCCGCGGCGTGCTCGGTGAACCAGCCGTCGAGCACCGCGGTGCTCTCGGCGGCCCGGTCCTCAAGGCCGAGGTCGCCCACGATCCGGCCGACGGTGGCGGCGTACCGGCCGACGGTGCGGGCGCTGGTGAGGCAGCCGGCGAGCAACGCGTGGGTGCCGGTGGCGTCCGGAGTGGCGGCGGATTCGGGGATCATGACCGACTCGACGAGCTGGTCGGCGACGATGTCGTGGGCGACCGACAGCACCCCGTCCCGGGTCTCCAGCCAGCCCAGCGACACCAGGGTCGCCACGATGTCGTCGGCCGCGGGCGCCCCGGCCGGGGCCCCGGCCGTCGCTGCGCGGGCGGCGGCCACCACCTCGGCGTGTTCCTGCGGGCAGGCCGCGGCGGCGGCGGCCGCGGCCACCAGGTCGTGGGAGGCGCGGGCGGGCGTGTAGGTGTCGGGGCGTCCGGGCACGGTGAGTCCGTCCTCGTACAGCCGTCTTTGCAGCCAGACGGGCAGTTCACCGCCGATCCGCAGGCCCGCCGTCTCGGGCATGGACGTCAGGCCCGCCTTGACCCGGCGTTCGATCTCGCGGGCGATCAGCAGGGCGACGATGGGGCGGTGGCCGCTGACCGCGAGCATCCGGTCCCGGCCCAGTTGCCGTACGGCCGTGGGTGCCAGCACCTGGAGGAGGTTGTCGGTGACCTGCCGCTGGAACGCGTCGTCCTGGCGCAGCTGCACCTCGTCGAACAGCTCGTGCACCAGGGCGCGGTCGGCCTTCAGCAGCCAGCCGGGCCGCGCGGAGGCGAGCAGGGCCAGGGTGATGCCCCGGCGGCGGGCCTCGGGGAGCAGGTGGTGGCGCAGCGCCAGCAGGTCGAGGCTGGTCGCGTTGAGGTCGATCACCACCAGGACGTCGCCGACGTCCGCGAAGACCTGGTCGGCTATCTGCTCGGTGATCGTCTCGCTCTGGTTGTGGGGCAGGACGTGCAGCACCCGCCAGCCCTGTTCCAGCGCGAGCCGGCCCACCTCCAGGCCGGTGCGGCTCTTTCCGGTGCCCGCCGCGCCCAGGAGCAGCACGCCGCGGTCCTCGGACATCACCAGTCTGGTGAGCAGTTTCCGCGGGGCGGCGGCGTCGTCGCTGCCCGGTGAGACGAACGGCAGCCGCTCGGGGGTGAGGTTCTTCTCGAAGTCGCTGAAGCCCTCGACGAGTTCGGCCTGGGATATGACGGCCCGCAGCCGCCGGCGCAGGGGCTCACGGGCGGGCGGGTCCAGCGGCACGGCACGGGCCGGTACGAAGTCCTCGGCGAGCACGGCGGCGAACTCCGGGTCGCGCAGCGCCTCCGCCAGGGGTTCGGCCTCCGCGCTGCCCGTCCCGGCGGCCGGCAGCCGGTGGGCCTGCACGCCGACCAGATAACGGTCGTGGGCGAACAGGGCCGTGCCGGAGACGCCCTGCCAGGCGTCCTGGCCGTCGGGTCCCCGCTCGCGCGGCAGGTGCGTGGTGATGGTGAGTCCGAGCAGCCCCGACTTCAGGTTGGAGCCGAGCCGGATGTTCCCCTCGAAGTCGCAGCTCTCGCGCCGGTCGAGACCCTCGAACCGGTCCGAGGCGGCGCGCTGCGCGAACGCCGGGAAGCCGACGCCGCTGAACGGCACGCTGCCCACCGCGTCCGGCAGGCTGCCGAAGTCGACGCGCGGTACGGAGCCGAGGCCCACGGGCACCTCGTCGAGGCGCAGCAGGGCCAGGTCCTGCCGCTTGCTCCGCCACGCGACGGTGACGGGCAGTGGATCCTTGTCCCGTCCCAACAGCACCGTGCAGGCCGGGTCGGCTTCCTGGCCGAGCAGATGCTTCACCGTGAGGATCAGCCGGGTGCTGATCCGGTAGCCCGAGCCGTACTTGTGCCCGCCGTCCCGTGCGACGAGTACCTGCGCGACCCTGCGTTTGTCGATCGGGGCCATTCAGCCCTCAGCCCGCGGGGAAGAGGTTCGAGACGTCGTCGTCCGTGAGGACGGGCCTGCCGTCTTCCGTCTCGGCGGCCAGGCTGAGCTTCACGGTGTGGGTCTGCGCGGTCTTGCCGCCGCCCTTGCCGCCCAGCGACACCACCCAGAACTTCACCCCGGCGTTGGCCTCGGCGGTCTTCTCCACCGCGACCTGGAGTTCCAGGTCGATGGATTTGATCTGGAACCGCACGTCCTGGCCGGCCGCGGCCAGCCGGGCGCGGTCGATCTCCGCGCGAAGTGACGTGAGCAGATCGGACAGTTCGATGTCCATGGGTCCCCCGAAACCGTACGGAATCCGTCAACCGCCTGTGGCGTGCGTGAAGTCTCTCAGATGACAGAGTGTCGGGAGCCCCAACCGGTCATGTCCACTGCCGTGCACGGGCGGGATCCGGCCGGGGCCGGGGCCGCCGTCAGGCCCGCAGTGCCTCGGTCCAGTCGGCGACCGGTCCGAAGGTGAGGAATCCGCTGGCGGCGCCCGCCAGTTGGCCGGTGGCGGGACGCAGCCGGGCGGCGAGGACGGACCGCAGTTCGGGGTCGTCGAGTTCCAGGGCGGCGGCGGCCGTCAGGCAGCACAGCGCCTCGTACATGAGGTCGGCCGGCGGTTCGGGCAGCCCGCGCACGGCCGCGTGGGCCTGCCCGGTCCGGCCCGCCCCGAGCAGGGCGAGCGGCCGCGCCCACGGCCGGTAGGGACCCCAGTCCTCGGCGAGATCGACGTCGGCGGCGCGGGCCGGGCGGTCCGGCCGCAGGGTCAGGGACAGCCGGGTCAGCGGGATCAGCCCCGCCGTCAGACCGGGCATGCCGCAGGCGTCGAGCGCCGCGTACGCCGACCGGTAGGCGTGCTCGGCCTGCGCCGCGGTGCCGGTCGCGGCGGCGCGCAGGGCCGCGTAGCCGGCGGTGAACACGCCGACGAGCGGCAACTCGTGCCGTCGGGACAGCCGGTCCGCGGCGGCGGCGTGCGCGTCGGCGGTCGCGAAGTCGGCCAGGGCGGCGCGGGCCTGGACGCGGACGAGGTGGCCGAGCACCTCGTAGGTGACCAGGCCGTGCCGGGCCGCGAGGGCGACGAGTTGCTCGCCGGTCGCGTCCCGGACGGGGGCGAGGCCGGCGCGGGTGCAGGACTGCATGAAGACGCCGTTGAGGGCGAAGGCGAGCAGCGCGGGGTCGTCGAGGCGGCGGGCGCTCTCCTCGGCCGCGCGGGCGGCGGCCGGGCCGCGCGGCGAGCGGGTGCCGCGCATCTCCACGGCGACGGTGGCGAGAAGACGGCAGCGGGCCGCCTCGTGCGGCCCGTCCGGCGGGAGCGCCGCGAGGGTGCGTTCGGCCGCGGCGACGATACGCTCCGCCGCCTGCGGGTCGTCGGCGCGCGGCCACAGCGCGGGCACGTCGAAGGCGCCGATGACCCGGGCGGTCAGTTCCGCGTCGCCGGTCTCCTCGGCCGCGGTCACCGCCGCGAGCCGGTGCCCGCGGGACTCGGCGAGACCGTCGCCGCCGGTCACCGCGAGGTTTCGGAGCAGGCCCACGGTCGACTCCAGGCGGGCCCTGGCACCGGCGGCCACCGTACGGTCGTACGCCTCGGCCGCCCGCGCCCACAGCCGGGCCGCCGCCTGGGACGGTTCCGCCGGGCCGTCCAGGCCGGGGTCCTGGGCGAGGACCTGCGCCTCCAGGCGGCGCAGCGCCACGCCGGGGTCGAGGCCGAGCCGGTCGGCCAGGTCCGCGCGGGCGCGGCGCAGCACGGCGAGCGCGTCCGCCTGCCGGCCCGTGCGGTACAGGGCCAGCGCCAGCAGCCGCCAGCCCTCCTCGCGCCAGGGGTGGGCGGTGGCGTGCGCGTCGAGGTCGGGCACCGCCTCGGCGGGCCGGCCAAGCGCGAGCAGGGCCTCGGCCCGCCGTTCCACCGCGTGCAGCCGCAGTTCGCTCAGCCGGGCCCGTTCGCCCCGGCACCACTCCTGGCCCGCGAAGTCCGCGTAGGCGGGGCCGTGCCACAGCGCGAGCGCCGCTTCGAGCCGTGCCAGGGCGCGCTCGGGCGCCGCCGCGGCGGCCTCGGCCACGGCGTCCTCGAACCGCCGGGCGTCGACGGTGCCGGGGTCGGCGCGCAGGGCGTACCCGGGGCCCTCGGTGACCAGCAGCCGGGCCGGTGTCCGCGGCGGGCGCTCCGGTTCCAGGGCGCGGCGCAGGTCGCCGACGAAGGTCCGCAGGGCGCCGACGGCGTTCGGCGGCGGCTCCTCCCACAGGTCGTCGACGAGCCGGCCGACCGGGACGACCCGGCGGCGGGCCACGATCAGCCGGGCCAGGACGGCACGGTGGCGCGGGCCCTTCAGGGCCAGGGCGGCACCGTCGCGCTCGGCCCCGACCGGCCCGAGCACCCGGAACACCACCCGTTCCATGCGACCTCCCTGCGCGTGCTCCCTGCCCATGCTCCCTGCCCGTGTCACCGGGCTGGGCGCCAGGCCGTACTCCCTGCCCGCGCCCGCGGACCGGCTTCGCGGACCGGTCTCGCGGACCGGCCTTACGGACCGGCCTTACGGACCACCCCGGCTGACCAGCCCGGCGGACCAGCCTTACGGACCAGCCTGACTGACCGGCCTTGCTGACCGGGTGCTGATCCGCGGGCGGCAGCCTCGGAGCATGCTCTCCCATGACCCCAGCGTCCGCGCCCCCTCCACCATCCCTGGTTTCGCATCGCACCGAGTGCCCGTCGCGGACGGCGTCGCCCTGCACACGGCCGTCGGCGGCAGCGGCAGCCCGGTCGTCCTGCTGCACGGCTTCCCGCAGACCCACCTGATGTGGCGGCACGTGGCCGCCGACCTCGCGGCCGACCACACCGTGATCTGCCCCGACCTGCGAGGTTACGGCGCCAGCGACAAACCCGCCGAGAACGCCGACGGAACGGCGTACGCCAAGCGGACCATGGCCGCCGACATCGTCGCGCTCGCCCGTGCGCTCGGCCATGAGCGGTTCGCCCTGGCCGGGCACGACCGCGGTGCCCTGGTCGCCTTCCGGGCGGGGTTGGACCACCCCGAGACCATCACGCACCTGGGCATCCTCGACATCGTGCCGACGCTCGACATGTGGAACGTCCTGCACGGCGTCTCGGCGGCGGTCGGCTACCACCTCTTCCTGATGGCCCAGCCGCCGGGCCTGCCGGAAGCGATGATCGCAGGCAGCGCGGACGCGTTCTTCGGCTCGTTCCTCGACGCCTGGGCCAACGACCCGGCCGCCCTGCCCACGGAGGTGCGGGCCGAGTACCTGCGGGCGAGCGCCGCGGCGGTGACGTCGATCGTCGCGGACTACCGCGCCTCGGCGGGCATCGACATCACGCACGACCAGGCGGACCTGGACGCCGGGACGCGGTTCGCCATGCCGGTGACGGTCGTCCAGCAGGACTGGGGCGCGCAGCTCGGCTACGACGCCGCCGGGGTGTGGCAGGCGTGGGCGCCGGACCTGGACCACCGGCTGACCCGAGCGGGGCACTTCATGGCCGAGGAGGACCCTGCCGCGATCGCCGCAGCACTGCGCGACCTGCTGAAGCGCTGACCGCACGGCCGGCCGGGCAACTGGCCGGGCAACCGGCCGAGCAACGGGCGGGGCAGCCGACCGGGCAACTGGCCGGGCAGCCGGCCGCGAACGCGCGCAGGTCCCGCGGAGCTGAGGGAACTCGCTCCACGGGACCTGCGTACCGCGTTCCGGTGTGCGGCGGCCCGGTCGGTCTACCGCTGCCGGGCCGCCGGTGTACCGCTACCGGGCCGCTACTTCACGTAGACGAGCCCGTCGGTGGTGATGGTCGGACGGCCGCTGGTGCCGACCACGACCAGCTTGACGGTGTGCTTGGCGCTGCTGGACCAGGACTTGGTCCAGATCGCGTTCCGGTACTGCGTGGTGGACGACTTCAGGTCGACGGTCGAGACCTTCGTCCCGTCGACGTACACGTACACCTGCCCGGAGGTGGCGGCGCGGGAGACCACCAGGGCGGCCGAGCGGCCGGTGAAGGTCCAGGTGAGGCTCGCGTTCTTGGCCGAGCTGGAGTACGACTTGCCGCCGAGGTAGCTGGAGCTGGAGCGGGTGCTCCACGTGCCCGTCTTGGTGGCGGAGGTCTCCTGGAGGATCACCGGGGTGTAGGCGGGCGAGACCGTGCGGTAGTTGCCCGCCCAGTCGTACGCCCGCATCGACCAGGTGGTGGCGGCGCCGGGCTTGACGGTGCGGCTGGAGCTGGTGGTGGTCGGGCCGAAGGTGACGGCCGTCGGGGCCAGCAGGTTCACCTGGCGCAGGGCCGTCGTGTCGGCGGCCTTCCAGCCCAGCGTGACCGGGACGGAGGTGGTGCTGACGGTGCCGGTGCGCAGGGCGATGTTCGGGTTGGTGCTGAAGGTGGGGGCGGTGGTGTCCCCGACGATCTTCACCGAGGCGCTGGTGGCCGTCTTGCCGGACTGGTGCACGGCCCGCACGGCCACCGTGTGGCTGCCCACGGCCAGGGTGGTCGCGGCGGAGGTCGCCGAACCGGCCAGCGTGGAGACGGTCTTGCCGTCGACCACCAGCTCGTACTTGGAGATGAGCGACGACGGCGTGGTGGCCGACCACTTCACGGTGACGGCGCCCTTGGTGTAGTACGTCGAGCCGTTCAGGGTGGCGCCGGTGACCGAGGCGACCTTCAGACCCTGCACCGGACCGGCCGCGAGGGTGCGGATGGTCGGCAGCTGGTTGTAGAGCCCGTCGCCGGGGCACTCGGTGTTGAAGCCGTCACGGTGAGCGGAGATCCGCGAGAAGGTGTACTTGCTGCCCGCGGTGAAGTTCTTGCGGAAGTAGTTCGCCTGCGTGGCGCCCGCGGTCAGGTCGACGGTGCCGGCCGGGTCGGCGCCGTACTGCCCGAGCTTCCAGGCCGCGATCCGGGCGACCGAGGTCAGCGCGGCGCTGGAGGCGCCGGCGCTGGTGTAGGTGCCGAGCACCGCGATACCGGTGGACTCCCGGTTGAAGCCGTACGTGTGCGCGCCGAGCACCGGCTGGTCGACACCGCCCTTGCGGCCCTCGAAGATGGTGCCGCACTTGTCGACGAGGAAGTTGTAGCCGATGTCGTTCCAGGCCGGCTCATTCGGCTTGTCGGTCGTGTGGTACACGTAAATGCCCCGCACGATCGCCGCCGACTGGTCACACGTGTAGTCGACCCCGTCCGTGTGGTGGACGAACACCGCCTTCACATCGGCGTTGTAGTCCGACGGGTCGGGGCTCCGCGACTCGTCCGCACCCCACTGGGCGCGCGTGACGATCGGCGGTTCGGGCACCGTGGACGGCCGCGCCGGTGGCGTGGTCGGCGCACTGGGCGTACTGGGTGTACTGGGCGCATTGGACGCACTGGACGACGAACTCGGCGACGAACTCGCCGGAACGGGTGCGGAAGCGGAGTCGCTCGCAGACGGCGCTGTGCTGCCCGTCGGTGCGTCGCTCGTGCTGTCGGTGGGAGAGACGGAGTCGGTGGGCGATGCGCTCGTCTCGCCGACGGTCCCTGCCACGTAGGCGGCGGGCTGGGCCTTCGCCTCGGCGTCCGTCACCACCCCGGGGTCGACGAGGTCGACCGTGAGTCCCTTGGGCAGGACGGAGCTGGTGGTGCCGTTCTTACGGGTGACCTGTACCTGGACGCCGTCGGAGGGGCCGACCCACAGCGGCTCGGACGCGCCTCGCGCGGTGGCGCTTCCCGCCGTGTCCTCCGCCGGGTCGGTGTTCACATCGAGGCTCCGCCAGGCGCTCCACTCGCCGGTCTGGAGGCTGCGGGTGCGCACCTGGGCCGCACCGTCGAACCGCTTGGAGCCACCGGTCCAGGTGACACCGAGCAGCGAGAACTGCTTGGTGCCCGTCTGCGGCAGCTCCGCCTTGCCGGCTCCGGCGCTTTTCAGCGCCAGGCCGTGGACGCTCGCCGGGCGCTTGGCCTGGCCTTCGGCGTGACCGTCCGACGGGCTGGCGACGGCATAGGACACCACGCCGCCACCGCCCAGGACGACCGCCCCGAGCGTCAGCCACACCCGCCGTTTCATGGTCAACGGTCTGTACGCATGCGACGTACGAGGACTCACTATGTATCCCACCCCAAAGAAGGCCGCTGAGGTCCGCGAAGGACAGCGGCAGAAAGTTCAGGAGTCACACCTGACACACAGGTGCGCTGCTATCACCAGCGCACAGGATGCGCCAAGCATCACCCCGGTGGCGCCCGCAGTGACCGAGACCACATGGATCCCCTCGCTCACACGGACATCGGGGATGGGTCCCGCGGACCCCAGGGACGGTCGGCCGGTCTCGGCCGTGGGCGCACCGGGAGTTCACGCCGATTCCACCCGGTGACCGGGCACGCCTGCGAGCGTTCTCCCGGCAAACCGGGCGCGGGGCAGCGCCCGTTCAAGCGGAAGGGACCCCATGCGGGCAAAGAGTGCCGGAAACCGGTCGGACACCGGCCCGAGACCGGGACGCCGTACGGCGGCGGCCCTGACCGCCGTCGCGCTGGCGGCCGGGGCGGTCGTCACCGGGGCGGGCGCGGCACAGGCGCAGGGCTGCGGTGCCGGACGGGCGGCTCACGTGTGCGCCCAGCCGGGCGAGTTGCTGGACGTCACCCTGGGCGAGCTGCATCCGACCCAGTCGGTGCTCGGCTACGACGAGGTCTCCTACAAACTCGGCCGTTACGGTTCGGACAAGGACGAGGCGGCGGGCGACTTCAACAAGCGGTTCGACGACTGGTGCGAGACCAACGGGCAGGGCGAGGCCGCGTCCGTGCGGCCCGGTGCCCGCCTCGACGACCCGGCCGGCTTCTCCTGCACCGTGCCGCTCGGGCAGGAGACGGCCGACAGCGTCGCCGAGCTTGAGCCTGGTCAAGCAGGCGTCCCAGGCCATGGCCGCGCTCGGCGGTGACGATCCGGTGGCGGGCGGCCGGACGGCCGCCGAGCTGGGCAGGATGGCCCAGTGGAACGACGGCAAGAAGGAGACCGGCGGTGAGTTCGCCAAGGTGAGCAAGCCGATCACGGACGCCAAGCCCGGCAAGCTCGCCTACGCCCTCGACTTCAAGGCCGGCCTCACCCCGGCCCCGTCCTGCACCACCACGCTCACCGGCACCCACCGCGGCCCGGTGACCGTCGCCACCGGCGTCACCTGCCTCGACCGGGCGCGGTTGACCGGCCCCGTGACCGTCCGCGCGGGGGCCTCCCTGGTCTCCCGCGGCAGCACGGTGACAGGTCCCGTGACCGCGGACCGGGCCCGTACGGTGCAGTGGTGCGGCACCACCGTCACCGGGCCGGTGTCGGTCACCGGCACGAGCGGGCCCGTCGTCCTCGGCGGCACGGGCTGCACCGTCGCCGCCGTCACCGGTCCGGTCGTGCTCACCGGCAACAGCGGTGGCGTCACCGTCTCCGGCGCCACCGTCATGGGACCCCTGACCTGCTCCACCAACCAGCCGGTCCCGGAGAACGCGGGCAGGCCGGTCACGGTCCTCGGCCCCAAGTCGGGCCAGTGCGCGGCCCTGTGACGGGCTGAACGCAGGAAGCCGACCGACGGGCAGGGTCCCGTCCGGTACCCGGAACGGGACTGGACGGGACCGCTGTGACGGACAGGACGGACAGGACGACGACGGCTGCCGCGGCAGCCGTCGTCGTCCGTCACGGCGCCGTCGTCCCGGCCGTGCCGTATCAGCCGTGCACCGTCAGCCGTGCCGCCCCAGCCGCTGCCGCCCCAGCCGCTGCCGTCTCAGACATTCACCCCGAAGTCGGCGGCGATGCCGCGCAGGCCGGACGCGTAGCCCTGGCCGACCGCGCGGAACTTCCACTCGGCGCCGTGCCGGTACAGCTCGCCGAAGACCATCGCCGTCTCGGTCGACGCGTCCTCGGACAGGTCGTAGCGGGCGATCTCCTGGCCGTTCGCCTGGTTCACGACCCGGATGAACGCGTTGCTGACCTGGCCGAAGTTCTGCCCGCGCAGCTCCGCCTCGTGGATGGAGACCGGGAAGACGACCTTGTCGATGTCCACGGGCACGGCCGCGAGGTTCACGTTGATGCTCTCGTCGTCGCCCTCGCCCTCACCGGTCAGGTTGTCACCGGTGTGCTCCACCGAGCCGTCCGGGCTCCTGAGGTTGTTGTAGAAGACGAAGTGCGCGTCGGAGGCGACCTTGCCGGACGTGTTCAGCAGCAGCGCGGAGGCATCCAGGTCGTAGTCCGCGCCGGTGGTGGTGCGCACGTCCCAGCCGAGGCCGACCACGACGGCGCTCAGACCCGGCGCCTCCTTGCTCAGCGATACGTTGCCGCCCTTGGCGAGCGAGATTCCCACGGCTCGTCCTCCCGTTGTTCGTCCGTCGGTTCCGTCACTGGTTCCAACGCGGAACCCGCGCCCATGGTTCCGATGTTTGCGCAATAACTAAACCGTTACGGCGGGCAGCGACAGCGAGCGGCGGGGCGGGAGGGGCGCAGCAGGCGAGGCCGTGGCGGCGGCACGCGGAACGCCCCGTCCGGTGCGGGCACAGGCCGACGACGGGGCGTTCTCGTACTCGATGACGGTCGCCGCAGTCCACCGTCACCGGCTATTACCGTCTGGCCTTTTTAGCCGGATGCGCACCCGTCTGCTGCCCCTGAAAAGCGTAGACCTGTTGCTGCTGACTGCTGCTGGAGGAGGCTTGTGAACTGCCGGCAGTGCTAATTGCCATCTCCCGGACCGGGTCATACCGGCGGCGCTGCTCGCTCACGCCGTTCAGCCTTTGCTCCAGCGCGTCTTGGCCTGCCCCTTTGGCGTTGACATATGCCTGTCCTTCAGCATCCGCTGATAGTCCGCAGGAGTTTGCGTGGCCGCGTAGGTATCGCGTGAGGCAGTGTAGTTCGCCAAGAGCATTTCGGAAGCATGGTGGTAAATCTTTTCCAGTTCACTCAACTCCCCCACGCCCAGGCTTTGGGCCCGACGGGCAAGGTCGTTCTCGCGCGTGCTGGCCCATGCGAGCCCTTCGGTCACTTGATCACCGGTGACCGGAACATCTGCGAGATTTCGGTAGAGATCCGTGACCACATGCGCCCCTTGCGCGCGCCGCTCTCTCGAAGCCGCTTGCTCGGCTCACAACGTCGCGAGATCTCCCGACTCTGGCATCGCTTCCACATTCCTTCCGCGCAGCCATGTGTACTTCGTTGAGAATCACAACGGACAGACGGCGTCGGTGGTTCAGTCGGGGTCCTGGCCCGCACCCCTGACCCCGCCCCCCTCCGGCGGCTGACGCGCCACGCTCCGCCCAGAACCGGCGAAGGCGTGCGACGGGGCGTTCCTGTGCTTGACGGGGCGTTCCTGTGCTTGATGACGGCCGCCCGCAATCCGCTGCCGGCGGACTCTGTCTACCTTGTAGGACCTTTGGGTTTGTCGGCCGGCCGGTAAGGCAGGCCGGCGGTGCTGCTGGCGAGTTGCGGCCTTCCGCGTGTGGCCGCCGCGGAGGTGACCGGCGGTTGGGTTCCACGGGCGGCCCCACCGACGGGGTTTCGCGCTTGGCCAGAGAACCACGCGGCGACGCCCTGCATTGCCTCGACCGCCTGGTGCATGGGAGCGTACAGGGCCGCCCGGGTTTGCTCGCTCAGATCGTCCAGCCTCTTCTGCATCAGGTCCTGCTGGACTTCCTTGAGGCTCGCCCACACCAGGCCGTGATTGATCATCTGCTCACCGTCTTCTTTGGATTTCGATCGCTCGTATCGCAATAGTGAGCTGACGAACGGCTTGAAAGCTTTATCGGCCGCACGTGCGTGAATTGCTTCGTGCGACGTCATCTCCGGTGCCGCCTTCGACGTACCCAGGGAGGCGGCTTGGCGGTCAAGGTCATCCTGACGTTTCAAGGTTTTTGTGACCAAGGAATCCACTTCCTCCTTGGCGTCCTTAGCGGCCGAAAACCCCTTTGAGAGATCCGCGCGCAGCTTTTCGGACCAAGACTGCAATCCTCCCGCTTGCAGTTCCAGGTAGTACTTTTTGAGTAGCTGATCCACCTGGGCCCAACCCGCTGGCCGATCACTCAGCCGCTGATCCCTTTCCGCCCGCATCGCCCGGAGATCTCCTGTTTTCGGCTGTGGATCTGTTTCCGGCTGTGATCCTCGCGGCATCTCTTCTTCCTTCCTCGGCGCAGGTGCGTGGTCGAGAGTTGACAACGGACTGACGGCTCCGGGGGTTCAGTCGGCGCCCGGGCGGCCGTCCGAATCGGTGCGACACGGCCATGGCGACGGTCCGGTGGACGGTCCGGTGAGCGTTCACGGAAGCCCCGCCGCCGCCCGGCTCGCCCGCAGCGCACAGAACCTCGCCCACAGCGGCCCGCCGGCCTCCCGCACAGCCCCGCGAACCCCCACACAGCCCATGAACATCCCGCATACGGGACAGGACCTGCCATCACGCCCCTAATGGAGGACACTGAAAGGCGAGAGGTGGGCCTGTCGGTGCCGCAAAGGGGGTGTCGACCATGGCAGGGATACGGCTCGACCGGGCGCGGACGTGGCGCTGGCGCCGCAGTCCGCTGCGCCGCCGCAGCGACGTCGTCGAAGCCTGGATCCTGCTCGCGGCCTGGGTGATCGCCGTCGTGGGCAGCATCTTCGCGGGACTGGTGGCGGCGTCCACGGTGGACCGCAATCTGGCGCAGCAGCGGGCGGAGCGGCACACGGTGTCGGCGGTCGTCACCGAGGACGCGCCGCACGGCCCGTCCGCGCGGACCCCGGACGGCGGGCACGTCTGGGCCACCGTCCGCTGGACGGCCCCGGACGGCTCCACACACCTCGCCCGCACGGAGGTGCCGCCCGCCGCGCCGAAGGGCACCCAGGTCACGGTCTGGACGGACGGGCAGGGCCGGCTGACGTCGCGGCCGATGGCCGGCGGCGACGCGGCCTTCCAGTCGGTCTGGACCGGCGCGCTGGTGGCGGTGGCCACCGCCGGTGCGGTGGCGGGCTGTGCGCAGCTGGCCCGCGGCCGGCTGGAGCGGCGGCGCCTGAACCAGTGGGCCGAGGAGTGGGAGCGCGTCGACACCCGCTGGGGCGGCCGGACGGGCTGATCCCGTGGACGGCGGATGCGGGGAATCTGCGCAGGAGAGTCACACGGGCTGCACACAGACACGCGAAAGGATCGTTACCGTTGCTGGCCGCTCGCTCTGTTGTGCGAGCACGACCAGGCCGTGCCCGGACGGGTCCACGGCGCCAGCGACCCAGGAAGACCGCGGATGGACTACTGCACCTCGTGCCGTCGGCATCTCAACGGTGCCCTGGTGTGTCCCGGGTGCGGCGCGTACGCCCCGGACATCGCCCCCGACGTCTCCGCGTCCGGCATCACCGCCGCGACTCCGGAGCGCCCGGACACCGCACTCGCCGTCCCGGCCGGCCGGCCGCCCGCGGCGTGGCTGCGCCGGTACGACGTGCCTCCGGCCGACGAGCCGGAGTACGTGCCCGACACCGCGGCCGTGCCGCCCCCGGCGGACGACGTCGCGAGCCCGGCGCCCTCGGGCGAGGGACGCGCGGCGCGGCGCCGGCAGCGGGCCCGGTGGAAGAAGAACCAGCGCCGGGCCGTGGTGGCGACGGCGGTCGCGCTCGTCGGAGGCGGTCTGACCGTCGCGGCGATGGACCGCCACTCGGCCCGGCCACAGGCCGCGACGGCACCGGACAACCACCGCATCACCCTTACCGGGGAGATGCCGGAACAGACGGCGACCGTCCCCGCGGCGCCGACCGACGACGCCACGTCGGCCTCGCCGTCCCGGACCGGGAACCGGGACACCGGCGCCTCGCGGCAGCGGAACGAGGCCGCGCCGCGCACGGTCGCCTCGATCACCCGTCCGGACTCCGCCGTCGCGCCCCACCCGGCCACCACCTCCACCGCGCACCGGCCGAGCACCGCGGCACCGGCCACGGCGCACCCGAGCACGGGAAGCCAGCAGCCGAGCGGCACGCCCACGCCGGCCCCGTCCACCAGCACCCCCGCCCCGAGCGACCCGCAGACTGGCACCCCCGCCCCCTCGACACCACCGTCGAGCGACCCGACGCGGCTGTGCCTGCTGGTGCTCTGCCTGGGCTGAGGCATCGAGGCAGTACCTACGTCAGCCCGTGCGTACGCCATTTCGTACGCCATTTCGTACGTCATTTCTTACGTCGGTTCGTACGTCGGTTCGTGCATCGGTTCGTACATCGGCGAAAGCGGCTCCGCCCGCCCAGTGACCCCACTGGACAGGCGGAGCCGCTTTCGCGCGTTCCGGCTTGGGCGAGGGCTTCGACGGCGCACCCAACCCTGGCGCAGATAACCCCGCACAGCCCAGCAAAACCCACTAAAGAGAACATAAGTAGCTATACATACCCCTTACTGCCATAGTGCGCCCATGAAGATCACGAAGGTGTCGTCCCTCGTCGTCACCGGTGCCGCCGGGATCACCGGAGCCGCGCTCCTCCTCGGCGCGCTCCGCCACGACGGTGGCCGTCCCGTCGCCCGCCCCGGCGCGCTCGCCCCCCGCACCGTGCCCTCGCCCGGCGCCCCCGGCATCGGTGACCCGCTCGCGCCGCTCGACGGCAACGGGGGCTACACGGTGCGCCGTTACACCCTCGACCTCGACTGGCGGGCCCCGCGGACGCCGTTCCCCGCCACGGTCACCATCAGCGCCACCGCCACCCAGGCGCTGTCCCGCTTCGACCTCGACTTCGCGGGCAACACCCTGCACACGGTCACCGTGGACGGCGTCCCGGCGCGGGCCGTGCGCGACGGCGACGAACTCGTCGTCACCCCCGCCCGGCCGATCCCCGACGGCACCGCCTTCACCGTACGCGTCGCCTACACCGCCGACCCGACGCAGCAGCGCCACCGCGACGACGCGATCGGGAAGTACGGCTGGGTGCCGACCGCCGACGGCACCGTGCTGTGCCCGCAGCCCGACGGCGCCAAGCTGGTCTTCCCAGTCAACGACCACCCGAGCCTGCGCGCCCCCGTCACCTTCCGCATCACCACCCCGGCGGACCTGAGCGCGGTGGCGGGCGGCCGGCTCGTCGAGCGGGTCCGCAGGCCCGACGGACGGATCCGCTGGACGTACGACTCCGAGCAGCCGGTCGCCGCGCAGCTGGTGCAACTGGCGATCGGCAGGTTCACGTTCGTCGAGGGCCGCGGGCCGCGCGGGCTGCCCGTGCGGGACGTGGTCCCGCGGGACCTCGTCGACGGCACCGCGGCGAACCGCGCGCTCACCCCGGAGCACCTGGAGTGGCTGGAGCAGCGGCTCGGCCCGTACCCCTTTGGCCGGTACGGCGTGCTGGTGGGCGACACCGACCTGCCGGTGGCGCTGGAGACGCAGTCGCTGTCCGTCGTACCGAGCGCCACCCTGCTGGGCGACCGGGTCGGCGCCGAACGGGATCTCGTGCACGAGCTGGCGCACCAGTGGACGGGTGACAGCGTCGGTCTGCGGCGCTGGTCCGATCTGTGGCTGAGCGAGGGTCACGCCCGGTTCTACGAGCGGCTCTACACGGACACGCACGGCGGCCCCGATCTGGAGGAGGCCATGCGGTGGACGTACGAGCAGCACGACCAGTGGCGGCACGACGACGGCGCGCCCGCCGAGCCCACCTCGTCCGCGCTGTTCCGTCAGATCCGCTACGACGGCTCGGCGCTGGTCCTGTACGCCCTGCGGGAGGAGGTCGGCGAGGAGACCTTCGAGCGGATCGAACGCGAGTGGGTGACGCGCTACCAGGGCCGGACGGCGGGCACCCGGGACTTCATCGCGCTCGCCTCCCGGGTCGCGGGCCGGGACCTGACGCCGTTTCTGACGCCGTGGCTGTACGGGGAGCACACCCCGCCCATGCCCGGACACCCCGACTGGCGGGTGAATCCGGTCGAGGACGGCGAGCCCGCCGGGGACGGCGAGAACACCGGGGTCGCCGAGGGCGCCGGGGACGGCGAGAACACCGGGGGCGCGGGCGGCTGAGCGGGCCCGCCGGCGGAGGCGACGCGCTGCCGCCGACCGGGTGGCCTGTGCCGGGTGGCTGGTCCACGCCGGTGACGCTCGGCGCGCGCCTGCGCGCCGGGCACGGAAACGTACGAGAGGTGGCGTGCAGGGCAACTCCTTTGTCCTGGTTGCGCTTGTCCGTGCTGCGACGAGCCCGTAGGAGTCACCCGCAATGAGAAAACGTGTCGCCTCCCGAGTCCTCGTCGCCCTGCGCGGACACCCTCTGACGGTCTGTGTGGCCGCCTCGTCCGTCCTCATGCTGCCGCTGCTGGCCGTCCCCTCCGGTGACGGCGACGGACCGGCCGACCGGAGCCTCCAGCGCGACTTCCGGACCGCCGCGGAGGAGTACCACGTGCCGCAGAGCGTGCTCCTGGGCGTCTCCTACCTCCAGTCGCGCTGGGACGCGCACGTGGGTGCCGCGAGTGTCAGCGGCGGGTACGGGCCGATGCACCTGGTGGACGGTTCCCGGATGCCGCCGCCGGCCTCGGCCGCGCCGCCGCAGGAGGGGGACCGCGCCCTGGCCGGTCCGCAGCAGGCGCCGCGGCCCGCGAGCCGGCCGTCCCTCCAGCCGGCCGAGCTGCGCCGCGCCGCCCGGCTGACCGGCGTCCCGGTGGAGCGGCTGCGCACGGACCCCGGCGCCAACGTGCGCGGCGGCGCGGCCGTGCTGGCGGCGACCCAGCGGCAGCTCGGCAAGCCGCTCAGCGCCCGCCCGGCCGACTGGTGGGAGGCGGTGGCCCGGTTCCCGGGCACCACCGACGCCGCGACCGCGACGACCTACGCGAACGACGTCTTCGCGCTGATCCGCAAGGGCGCGGACCGCACCACCGCCGAGGGGCAGCACATCGTCCTGGCCCCCGATCCGAGCGTCCGCCCGCGTCCCCAGTCGGCCAAGGACCCGGACCGGCCGAAGCAGGTCGAGTGCCCGGCGGAGCTGACCTGCTCCTGGCTCAGCGCGCCGTACGTCCAGTTCGAGGACGAGTACGGCAACCACGACCTGGCCGACCGGCCCCGGGACGAGAAGATCGAGTACATCGTCATCCACGACACCGAGGCGACCCTGGACTCCATGCTCAAGACCATCCAGGATCCGACGGAGGCGTCCTGGCACTACTCGGTGCGCTCCAGCGACGGCCACATCACCCAGCACATCAGGACCAAGGACGAGGCCTGGCACTCGGGCAGCCAGTTCGTGAACGCCCGTTCGATCGGCATCGAGCATGAAGGTTTCCTCACCCAGCCCGACGCCTGGTATACGGAGCAGATGTACCGGTCCTCGGCGCGGCTCGTGCAGTACCTGGCGAAGAAGTACCACGTTCCGCTGGACCGGCAGCACATCTTCGGACACGACAACGTGCCCGCGCCCACCAGCGACACGATCCCCGACATGCACGACGACCCGGGCCCGTTCTGGGACTGGCGGCACTACTTCGACCTGCTCGGCGCGCCGCTGAAGGCCACGGCCGGGGAGGACAGCGCCCTGGTGACGATCCTCCCGGACTACACCACCTACATGCCGACGTTCACGGGCTGCGCCGGGGCCGGCGTGCCGTGCGCGCCGCACGGTTCCAGCGCCGTACGGCTGCACACCCAGCCGCGCGAGGACGCGCCGCTGATCCAGGACCAGGGCCGGCGCCCGGACGGCGAGGGCTCCACGACGGACGTCAACGACCTGGGCTCGCGGGTCTCCGCCGGCCAGTCGTACGCGGTCGCCGGGCGGCAGGGCGACTGGACGGCGATCTGGTACCTGGGCCGCAGGGCCTGGTTCAAGAACGCCCGGAACCACCCGACGGCAGTCGGGGCGGCGGGGCAGATGGTGACGCCGAAGCAGGGGCTGACCGAGATCCCGGTGTACGGGCGGGCCCTGCCGGAGAGCGGCGCCTACCCGGCGAACATCGACGAGGCGACCGAGGAGCCGCTGCCCTACTCCATCGGGGCGGGCCAGCGCTATGTCACCCAGGACCGGCTCACCGGCTCGTACACCGACCGCTCCACCTTCGCCTACTCGCCGAGTCCGGTGGTGAAGGGCAGTGAGCAGTACTACGAGATCCAGTTCGGCCACCGGCTCGCCTACGTCCGGGCGAGCGACGTGGACCTGGTGAACACGCCGGGGGCAGTGACCAAGTGACGCCCGCCGGGTGAGGCCCGCGCCGCGCGGGCCTCAGCCCACGCCCGCGGTGCGGGCCCGGCCCCGGTCCGCCTCCCGGTCCCGGTCCCGGTCCCGGGAAGCGTCGCGCCGGAACGCCCAGTCCATCCTCGGCTCCAGCACGAACCGGAAGACCCGCTGCACCGGCGGTGTGCACAGCAGGGTGATCCCCGCCGCGGCGACGAGCGTCACCACGACCGCGCCGGCCGGCCGGTGGATCCAGTCGGGGTGGTACCAGCCCCCGGGCTTGGCCCCTTGGAGGAAGAATCCGTGCAGGAGGTAGCCGTACAGGGTGCCCGCCCCCAGCGCGGTGCACCACAGGCGGCGGCCCGGGATCCAGGACAGGAAGCAGGCCACCAGGGTCAGCGAGATGCCGAGGACGACCAGCGTCAGCACCGGCCCGTACCAGCCGGGAGCGCCCAGTTGCTCGGCGCTGTCCCGGTGGAAGAACCAGGCGTACTTGTAGCGCGGCACCGCCCAGTACGCCACGGCCACCGCGGCGGCGAACACCGGTACGGCGGCGATCCGCACGGCGCGCCGCCGCACCAGCCGGAAGTGCTCCGGCCGCAGCGACAGGCCGAGCACGAAGTACGGCAGGAACTGGAGGACGCGTTGCAGGTCGAGGTCCTTGCCGATGGACGGGGTCAGGGTCGCGAGCATCGCGATGACGAGCGCGAGGGGCAGCGGCCACCGTACGAGCTTCCACAGGGGGGTGGTCAGCCGCCAGATGAACAGGGCCACCAGGAACCAGGTGAGATACAGCGGGTCCAGCAGGCTGATCGGCCGGTCCGGTTCGTGGTCCGACCACCGGGTGAAGAGGGTGTACGCCACCTCGAACACCACGTAGGGCACGACCAGCCCGGTGACCAGCCGCTTGAGCCGGGCCGGGGTCGCGTCGAAGTTCCGCGAGAAGTAGCCGGAGATCACGATGAAGGCCGGCATGTGGAAGGCGTAGACGACCGTGTAGAGGGCGGTGACGGCACGGCTGTCGGCGCGCAGCGGCTCCCAGGCGTGCGCCACGGAGACGAGCACGATCGCCGCGTACTTCGCGTTGTCGAAGAACGCGTCCCGTCGGCCGCCCGGGGCCGGCGGCGCGGCCGGTTCCGGACGGGGGCCGCCCGAGGGCGGCGAGTCGGTGATGATCCCTTCGATGATCCCTTCCCGACGGAACCCGGACAGAGCGGAACACCCCTTTACGTCTTTACGCCGATTGCGAGCGGGAACGGCTGAGATCCCCGACCGGCACCGTATTCACCGATTGTCGCACTCGTAAACCCGGGCGTGACAGGCATCACATCCCACGGATACTTGCGCAACCCATAATCTGTCGCCGTGGATTCGAGCGACGAGACGGGGTACGAGAGTGCGGTACTCGACGGGGGACCCGCGGACGGGCTGCGGATGACGGTCACCGGCCGGCCGCGGGTGATCCAGGTGACGTTCCCCTGTGAGGTGGACGACGTGCCGCCCCGGCCGGGGGTGCGTGCCGAGGCGGTGTTCGTCTACCGCCGTGACTTCCGGGTCAAGAACGAGCCGCTGCGCTATGGCTTCGACGTCGCCAGCCCCTGACCGGCGCAGGGAGCGCCGGGTTCAGCGTGCCGCGTGCTCCTCGGCGGCCGGGCGGGTGGCCGTCGGGTCGCCGGGGGCGGACTTGATGACCCGCGGCGCTGCGGCGGACGCGTCCTCGGGCTGCGCGGGTGCGGCCTCGGACGCGCCGCCGTCGTCCTTCATGGCCTTGGCCTCGCTCTTGAGGATGCGCATCGACTTGCCCAGCGCACGGGCGGTGTCGGGCAGCTTCTTCGCGCCGAACAGCAGGATGATCACGATCGCCACGATGAGCAGGTGCCACGGCTCAAGTCCGTTGCGGAGCATCTGGCCACTTCCTTTCCCAGCCGGACAGCGGCACGGACCGGGGCCCGGCGTACCATCTGCCATCATTGCCACATTGCGCAACTGTACAACCATAGGACGGGGCGAGGCGTCCCCTCTGTGTACGAGCCGGACCGGATGAGGGCGCGACGCATGACCAGCACCAGGGACCTTGACCACCCATCGGACCACCCATCGGACCACCCATCGGACCACCCCTCGGACCACCCCTCGCGTCACCGACGCCGGGACGCCCCGCCCCGGCGCGGCGCGCCCGACGGGCCGCGCACGTCCCACGGCCGGCGCACCGCCCGGGGCCGCAAACGCGGCCCGTGGCGGACCGCGCTCCTGGTCACCCTCGCCCTCGTGGTGCTCGGCGCGGCGGGCCTCGGCTGGATCTACTTCAAGCTGAACGGCAGCATCAGCACCTTCGACGCGGGCGGCCTGTCCAAGAACCGCCCCGACGACGCCGCGTCCAAGGGCGTGAACGTGCTCGTCATCGGCTCCGACTCGCGCACCGACGGCAACAACGCGCTCGGCGGCGGCAGCAAGGACGACATAGGCCGCTCCGACACCGCGTTCCTGCTGCACGTCTACGCCGACCACAAGAACGCGATAGCCGTCTCCATACCCCGCGACACCCTGGTCACCATCCCGCCGTGCAAACTGCCCGACGGCAGTTGGACCCAGACCCAGACCAACGTCATGTTCAACGCGGCGTTCTCGGTCGGGGAGACCGACAAGGGCAACCCGGCCTGCACCCAGAACACGGTGGAACAGCTCAGCGGGATGCGCGTCGACCACACCGTGGTCGTCGACTTCAAGGGCTTCGCCGCGCTCACCGACGTGGTCGGCGGCGTGGAGGTGTGCCTGCCCAACGACATCTACCAGAACGACCTCAGCCCGAGCCGCACCACCCGCGGCGACCTGATCTTCAAGAAGGGCGTGCAGACCGTCTCGGGGCAGAAGGCCCTGGACTACGTCCGGCTGCGGCACGGCATCGGCGACGGCTCCGACATCGGCCGGATCAAGCGCCAGCAGGCATTCGTCTCCAGCCTCCTCAAGAAGATCAAGAGCGACGGCCTGACCCCGACCAAACTGCTGCCGCTGGCGACCGCCGCCACCAAGTCCATGACCGTCGACCCGGGCCTGGGCTCGGCCGACAAGCTCATCTCGTTCGCGATGTCGCTCAAGGACATCGACCTGCACAACACCAAGTTCGTGACCATCCCCTGGCGCTACGAGGGCTCGCGCGTCGCGATCGTCGAACCGGACGCCTCCGCCCTGTGGGCCGCGCTCAAGGACGACCGCACGCTGGACGGCAAGAACGCCGGCGGCAAGAAGACGACGGCCTCCGCGTCCGCCTCGCCCAGCCCCGCCCAGAACGTCTCCGGGGCGGGCATATCCGTCACCGTCTACAACGGCACCCTCACCACCGGCCTGGCCGGCGACGCGGCGCGGGCGCTGACCCAGCACGGTTTCACCGTCACCGGCACCGGCGACGCGAACAGCCAGGACCACACCACCACGGTCATCCAGTACGGCTCCGGCCTCCAGGGCCACGCCCAGACGGTCGCCAAACTCTTCCCCGGCGCCCAGCTCCAGGCCATCGGCGGCTCGGCCCTCAACGTGGTCGTGGGCACCGACTACGCCCCCGCCGGCTCCGCCGCGTCCTCACCGACCCCGTCCGCGGTCCCCAGCTCGGTCGCCGACAGCGCCCGCTCGGCGGACGACAACCTGTGCTCCAACCTCACGTACGGCGCGGGCGGCTGACCGGGCGGACGGCTGCTTTCGGGGCGGGCCGCCCACCTGACCACCTACCTGTCGGCACTGCTCAGAGCGCACATACCTGTGACTCGGGCCCACCGTTCTATGCGACTTCGTGACTTGACGGTGGTCCGGCCTTGTGACTGCGGTAGGACGGTCCGTAACTTGCTCACTACGCGTCGGAGGGGGTCTCAGTGGACGAACTACGGATCATCGCTGGTGGACCGTGCGAGAGCGGCGAGGACGACGAGTGCGGGAATGGCGACTGTCCGACCGTGTACACGACGCAGGAACCCGGCATGCTGGCCGTCCAGGGCTACGACGTGGTCCACCCGACGCCGCATGGTGAGTCTGTCGTACTCATCCCGGAAGACATCCTGAGGGAGGCGGCGCGTGCCCGAGGATGGCTCTGACGCCGTGTATCTGGACGGCGAGGACTGGCAGGCGTACTTCCGCAACTTCAAGCGCTCGGCGTTCCGGCTCGAAGTGCACCAGACCTACACGATGCCCGCTGAGGCGGAGGCAGTCGGTGCCTTCTTGGCCGGGAGGCCCATGCCGGAAGGGTTCAACGCGTCGTGGCACCAGACCATCAGGGATCACGCAGCGGCGGGACGGACAATGACTCGTGCGAAGATCGTCCGTGGGCCGCTCACGCCGTACAGCCGCTATCTCTTCGAATGGTGCATCCCCGGAAACTCCACGGCAGGGGAGAACTACCGGATCGTTGATTTGACCGACCTCCCCGATCCTGGATTGCCTGAACAGGATTTTTGGTTGTTCGATGAGACGACCGTCGTACATCTCAACTACCGATCCGACGGAACCCAGATCAATCGGGAGCTGATCCAGGATCCGGACATCGGTAAGTATCTTGCGTTGCGGGATCTCGCGCTAGAAAGTTCCGTACCATTCAGTGTCTATCGAACCTGAAACACAAGCACGAGATCGAAAGGACCTGGCGGAGGCCCTTCGGGGTCTCCGCAGGGCCGCCGGTCTCAGCGGCGAACGACTGGCAATTCGCTGCAACATGAGTCAAACGAAGATCAGCCGCATTGAAACCGGGAGGGCACTGCCGACCGTTATTGATGTCGAGCGTATCCTCAAGGCGCTTGCAGTTCCTGATGAGGTCGCCGACGAGCTTCTCAGCTTGACCCGAAGGGCTAACGTCGACTACGCATCTTGGCGTGCCTACGCGCGCGTTGGGCTCTATCACAAGCAGGCCGAGCTGCGGGCGCTTGAATCGTCGTCGCGGCTGATGCGACACTTTCTGCCTGCTGTCCCCACTGGTCTTCTACACGTTCGTGAGTACGCAGTCGAGACGCTTTCTCCTACGGTGGCCAGCGACCCGGCCCGGGATGTTGCGCGGGCGGTCCAGGCCCGTTTGGAACGCCAGGCCATCTTGGATGACGGGTCGCGATCATTCCGGTTCCTGATGACTGAACAGGCCGTCAGGTGGCAGCGAGCCAGCACCGGGGCCATGGCAGCGCAGTGCGCACACATGGCCGAGGTCAACAGGAAACCCAATGTCGAGATCGGGATAGTCAAACAGGATGCACAGATTCCCGGCACTCCTATGAATATCTTTGTTGTCTACGATGACCGTCTTGTCACCATCGAGCTGTTCTCCGGAGAAGTGGTGTTGCGTGATCCCAGGGATGTAACGCAGCACATCAGTTTGTTCGATCTCTTTTGGTCTTATGCCCGCACTGGCGATGACGCTTCCGCCTATCTCGAAGAAGTCGCAGATGGGTTTATGCGTCAACGTAACTAGCGCTCCACAGGCATGTGGTACAGCGCGAAAATAGACGCATGGTGAGCGACAGCAGGGCACACGAGACTGAGGCGGCTGATCATCTAGTCTCGGTCATGCAAGATCGAGACTGGGGGACGGGCTGTGAAGCATCAGAACGGCGATGCGGTACGTGCTGCACAGGATTGTAGACAGTCGTGACCGGGACAGGCAGGAAAACTCCACAACAGGGAGGAAAGCACATGCACGATGTACGCGCATTACTGACCCCTGCCGCGTTCGGGGGTGTCGTCGCAACCGTCATCGACAACAACCCCGGTACGGACGAGGCCATGGCGCAGCGGATCGTGGAGGAAGCTCTCAAGTTCGTAGCCGCCGCCGTGCAGTTCCCGACCGTCAGGATCACGCCCTCCAATGTTGTGGACGAGGGATGGCACGCCCTGATCCTGCACACGAACCTGTACGAGAAGCTGTGCAGCCGCCTCGGGCGGTTCGTGCACCACTGGCCCGAACGCCCGGACGCCGGTCGTCACGACGAGCACGCACTCACCCGCACGATCGCCCTTCTCGAACAGGCCGGTCACACCGTGGACGGTGAACTGTGGACCGGTCCGGCCAAGGCGCTGGTCCCGGTGGCAGCCAACTGCTCGCACACGCCCAAACCCGGCGGCTGCGGTCCCATCAATCCGGGTAACTGCGCTTCGCACTGCTCGGGCGACGGCGACGGCGGTGGCGGTGGCGGTGGCGGTGGCGGTGGCTAGGCTGGCCGCAAGTGGACGGAAGGCGGAAACATGGACGCTGAGCAGGCACGACAAGTGGACGCCTTACTAAGGCAGTTGGGAATCCCCGGTGTAGTCGCGCCTGATGACCCGGAGAGCACGGCCGGAAAGTGGCGTGTGTACGACACCGCCGACCCGGTCACACGCCGGGACGTGACCGCCGACGTGCTGGCGTTCGTGGCCGCCCGGTTTCCCGGGACACCGGGTTCAGGTCCGAAGCGGGGATTCACCATCCCGCGCAAGGACGAGTGACCGCCTGCTGGCCCCACAGAAAAGGAACGCCCCTATCTCAGATGGATTGGGGCGTTCCTTCGGTTTGTTCCGTCATCACTTCAGGGCCCGTTCGACGGTGACAACCGGGCGGCCTACGGGTCCTGGCGCCGTACGCCCCATTCCGTCAGGCGTTCCGCGATCCAGGAGTGGCTGAGGTTGAAGGACCGGGCGAGGGACGCGACGGACTCACCGTCCCGATACCGCGCGATCACATCCGTCCGTTGGTCGACGAACTCGGCCTGCGCGGCGCGTACGTCGTCCTTCGACCGGCGGACCATACGTCCCCGGAACACCCGCTGCGCAGAGCGCCGATGCAGATGCGCCTCATGGCGCTGACGACGCGGGACGCCCCATTCGTCGAGCCGCAGGGTCAGCCAGCGGGGGGTCACGCCGTATGCGTCAGCGATCCTGCTCACCGGTTCCCGCGCCAGGTACCGCGCGGTGATCGTCTCCCTGTCCGCACGAGCGGTTTTCCTCGCGGCGGCCCTCTCGGCCGGAGTCGGGCGGCGGCACACGGTGCTACCCAGTTCGGACCACGTGGCAGCGGTGACCGTGCGGCACAGCGGCTGCGCGGTCTGGCCGTATTCCGCCCTGAGGGCATCCACGGGGTACGGGGAGGTCGCGTACCAGTGGGCTGTGTGCTTGCCATCCGGCGTCGAGGCGAAGGAGGTCCAGCCCTGCGGCAGTTGCGGGAGCCCGCCCTTGTGCTGCTGCGGCCGGGTCACCGTGCCATCTCCTTCTGGGCGCAGTCCGAATGCCAGTAAGCCACCACCCGGGAGGAGTCCCGGCGGGCGAGCATGCCCCGGCGGCAGACCTCAAGGCTCTTGATCGGCTCCAGGCACGAGGGGCACGTTTCGCCCTTGGGCGCATACGTCGTGTACTCCCACCGCCCGGCGTCGGTGTCCGCCTTGATCATCGGCCGGCCCCCGCTCGCCGGAGCAGCGGAAGCATTCTGGTTGTATGGGGCATGTCGTCAACCTCTTACCGGTTGGTGGCCATGCCCCCGGACCGGTCGCACGGTCGCGGGGGTCTTCTGACCCTGGCATCGTGCCGACATGTGAAGGCCGGAACTATCAGACATCACTGATAGCTCCGGCCAACGATTGACGCTACGTCAGACTCCCAGCCATGAACCGTAGTTGCTGAAGGTGTCCGGCATCCTGCGCTTGGCTGCCTCCAGTCCGGCGAATGTCTCGCGCACCATGGGGTGATACCGCGTCTGCTGCGGTGCCAGCTTGCGTGCCGCCAACAGGCTTTTGAACGCTGCGTCCGTGCGCCCTGTCCACATCTGTGCTCGCGCCACCTCGGCGTGATGGTGTGCGAGTCGGGACGGCGGCCATCCGTCCGGGATCGTGATCTCCTGCGCGCAGTGCACGGCTTCGGGGTAAAGGTCCAGTTCGGTCAGCACGCCGACCCGGTGTACGCCGACGTTGGTCGGACCGAAGGACAGCCAATGCACCTTCTCAGCCGGACCGGTCCGCTCTGCGATGCGTTCGGCTTCGCTGAGGTGTCCCTCCGCGACGCTCTTGTCCTTGTCCCGGGCCGCCAGCACGGCGGCGCCGAGGTGGAGCTGTCCGGTAACAGCATCGGTCACGCGCCCTGGCTCCGCCTGTTCCAGGGCGGCCATGCCCAACCGGACCAACCGTTTCCCCGTCCGGTAGTCGCTTGCCCGGAGGTAGGCGAGTGCTCGCAGGTACTGACGCATCCCGCCCAGTACGGGGTCAGAGGCACGCTGTGCTGCCCAGCCCATACGGTCGAGCGCCACCGTGCACAGGTCGGGAAACCCGAGTTTCGTTGTCACGTCGTACGCGGTCCGGTACGTGCTCGCGAGCAGCCGCCAACTACGGTCTGCCGGGTCCGTGTGCGCCGTCGTCGTGGCCTCGTGGATCAGGCCGGGAAGGTCGGCGGCAACCTGCTTGATGTTCGTCGCGCGGACCATGGCACACAGCTTCTCTGCGTGTGCCTCCAGTTCCTCGACGGGGCGCGGGGTCACGTCCGGGTCCGGGCCGAGATCGTAGACGTTCAGGGCTTCCCGGATCGGGTTGATCAGTCCGTCGAGTTGGTCTTGCCTCAACTCTTCGAGATAGGGCTGACCGGTCAGCTCGGTGACCGGTACGGACAGGGCGCGGGCGAGTGCGCCGATCACCGAGGGGCTTGCGGGCAGGGCGCCCTGCTCCACCTTGGTCAGGGTGCTGTAAGAGACGTGCGAGAGGTCGGCCAACTCGCGTTGAGTCAACCGGCGGACCTTGCGCGTGTGCGCGATGCGTGCGCCCGTGTGCTCGGCAGTGTGCGGGGGCATACTGGTCTCCGTTCTGCGTCGACACCAGAACCGTACCCCTGGCCCTGTGCCCGGGAACTGAGATCGGCCCCCGTCCCACCTGGACGGGGGCCGATGCTCTCTGGGCGCGAAGTGCTGTCATGCCGCGCTCGGGCACGCCGCCGGCCGTAAAGGTCGCTGACCGGTCCGGGGATGCCTGGCAGCGGCCGACCTCCGCCGCGCTGCCTGTTGAAGCATCGATGCAACTGATCACCGAGATAAGGAAGATCGCATGAGCCACGTTGACGACGCCTCGACCCTGCCCGTGACCTGGTGGAAGTCCACCTAGAGCGACAGCGGGGCGCAGTGCGTCGAGTACGGCATCGTCGGCGCCGGGACGGTGGCCGTACGGGACAGCAAGGACCCGCACGGACCCGCGCTGCTGTTCACCCGCGCCGCTCTGTCTTCGTTCTCGGCGGCGCTCGGGAAGTTCGACGCATAAGAACCACACGCTCGACGACGGCCCGCCCCGCGGAAGGCATTCAGGGCGGGCCATCCGTCGTGCGGGGGCGCCTCGCTCCGTGAGCCGTCGCGGACGGACCACGGGGTGGTGGGGCTACGGCATGGGATCGGTCAGCGCGCGTCGTTCGTAACGACCCCGGAAGAGGACCAGCGCCCCCGCGTACAGCGCGAGGACGACCGCGAGAAGCAGGTAGTACGCCGTCGGCAACGTGGTCAGGCCGAGCATCGGGCCCAGCGGGGACAGCGGCAGCGCGACCCCGATGGCGGCCAGCCCGGTCGCGGCCCAGCCGACCGGGCCGAGCGAACGCTCCGCGACGAGCCGCCGTCCGGTGCGCAGCAGCACCATCACCAGGCCCTGGGTGAGCAGGTTCTCGGTGAACCAGCCGGAGTGGAAGACCGCCTCGTCGTCCCCCGTGCCCGGCCCGTGCAGGGACAGCGCGAGGACGGCGAACGTGGCCAGGTCGGCGAAGGCGTTGAGGACGCCGAAACCGGTGATGAAGCGCAGCACCTGGCGTGCGCTGAGCACCGTGGGGCGGCGCAGTACCGACGGGTGGGGACGGTCGTAGGCGAAGGCCAGCTGAACGGTGTCGAAGCACAGGTTCTGCACCAGCACCTGCGCCGGGAGCATCGGCAGGAACGGCATCAGCAGCCCCGCCGCGAGCATCGCGATGACGTTGCCGAGGTTCGACGACAGGGTGATGCGCAGATAGCCGGCGACATTGCCGCCGCTGTGCCGGCCGGCGCCGATGGCGTGCCCGATCGCGGTGAGGTCCTTCTCGGCGAGGACGACGTCGGCGATCTCCCGGGTCACGTCCGCCGCGTCGCGCGGGGCGATGCCGACGTCCGCGGCGCGCAGCGCGGGCAGGTCGTTGACGCCGTCGCCGAGGAAGCCCACGGTGTGCCCGCCGGCCCGCAGCGCGGCGGCGATGCGCGCCTTGTGCTCGGGGGTGCAGCGGGCGAAGACGGTGGTGCGGCGGGCGAGTGCGGTGAGTTCGGCGTCGGTGAGGGCGTCGGTCCGGCCCGCGGTCACCACGGCGTCCGGGCCGAGCGGGATGCCGAGGTCGCGGCAGGCACGGGCCGCGGTGCCGGGATGGTCGCCGGTCAGGATCTTGACGGCGACCCCCTGTCCGGCGAACGCGGCCAGCGCGTCGGCGGCGGTGGGCGCGAGGGCGTCGCGGAAGGTGACGAGGCCCTGGAAGGTCAGCCCGCGTTCGTCGGCCGGGGTGTAGTCGCGGGTGCGGGCGGGGCGTTCCGCGGTGGCGACGGCCAGCACCCGCAGCCCCGCGCGCGCGGTCCGGGCGGCGAGGTCCGCGAGCCGGTCGCGTTCGTCCGCCGCCAGCGCGCAGCGCTCCAGTACGGCCTCCACGGCGCCCTTGACGACGAGTGTGTGGGTGCCGAGGCGGTGCGGGGTGCGGACGACGGCGGTGGACAGCCGGCGCACGGGGTCGAACGGCAGGGCGGCCACCCCCTCGTACGCCATGAGGCCGGCCTCGTCCGCCGCGTCCAGCAGCGCCTCGTCGAGGGCGTCCGGGGCCGGCAGGTCGGCGAGTTGCAGCGTCCACCAGGCGTTGACGGCCGCCCAGCGCCCGACGCCCGGGTCGGTCCGGCCGGCCGCGTCGAGACCCCGTTCGACGAGGGGCCGGTCCTGGGTGAGGGTGCCGGTCTTGTCCAGGCACAGCGTGTCGACGGCGCCCAGGTTGTGCAGCGCCGGGAGCCGTTTGACGATCACGCCGTGGCTGCGGGCGAGCAGCGCCGCGCCCCGGGTCAGACAGGTGGTGACGACGACCGGCAGCATCTCCGGGGTCAGCCCGACCGCCACGGCGACGGCGAACGGCAGGGTCTCCAGGCCGCGCCCGCGCAGGGCGGCGCCCGCCATCAGCACCAGCGGCGGGGTGAGCAGCATGAAGCGGATCAGTATCCACGAGATGCCGTTCACGGACTGTTCGAAGGCGCTCGGCTCCCGCGGCCGGGCCGTCCGTCCCTCGGCGGCGGCGAGCCGGGTGTGCGCCCCGGTGGCGACGACCACGGCGGTGGCGCTGCCGGAGACGACGCTGCTGCCCTGGTGGCACAGTTGCGGCTGGTCGAACACCGCGGCGGCCCGGGGGGACGGGTCGTCCGCGGCGGTCTTGGCGACGGGGGCCGACTCCCCGGTCAGCGCGGCCTGGTGCACGGTGAACCCGGTCGCGCGCAGCAGTCGTACGTCCGCCGGGACCAGGTCCCCCGCGCCGAGTTTCAGGATGTCCCCGGGGACCAGTTCCGCCACCGGGATCTCCCGGGCGGCGGGCGCCGTCGCGGCGTCGGCGCGGCGCAGCACGGTGGAGGTGGTGGCGACCAGTTCGCGCAGCCCGGCCATGGACCGGTCGGCCCGGTGCTCCCCACTGGCGCGCAGCACGCAGCTGACCACGACCAGCAGCAGGATGACGCAGGCGGTGCCCCAGGCGAAGACGGCGGCGGAGACCACGCCGAGGCAGAGCAGCACCGCGGTGAACGGGTCGCGGACGCCGCGTACGGCGAGCCGGAGCCAGGAGGCGTCCTGCCGGGCCGGCAGGGTGTTCTCCCCGGCGCGGGCCAGCCGGGCGGCTGCCTCGTCGTCCGTCAGGCCGCGCGGCCCGGTGTCCAGCCGCCGCAGGACCTGGAGGGTCGTGGCCGGGCCGGACGGCACGGGCACCGGTCCGGCGCCGACGGCGATGTCCGCCCCGCCGGCCGCGACCGGCGCCCCGGCCCCGCCCTGCCCGGCGGCCAGGGCGACCTCGGACAGCCCGGACCGCGGTTCGACGGCGCCCCAGAGGGGGGTGGGAAACCGCGCGACCGGCTGCGGCTGCGCCGAGGAGGGACGACGACGCAGCACGGGCATTGCGGGGAAGCGCTTAGACACCGGATCCGGACGCCCGGCGGGCCGCCGTGGTCGGGAATTCGGCGCGCGCGGCGAGCTGTCCGACCATGAGCCGGACGACCGTGACGACGTCGGGGTCGTCGACGTAGTAGACCTGCCGGCGGCCCTCACGGCGGGAGCGGACCAGACCGGCCAGTTTCAGCTTGGACAGGTGCTGGCTGACCGCGGGCAGCGCCCCGCCCACCCGGTCGGCGAGGTGGGTGACGTCGCTCTCGCCCTCGGACAGCGCCCACATGATGTGCAGCCGGGCCGTCGAGGCGAGCAGGCCGAACGCGGCAGCCGCCTCCGCGAGCACCTCGGCGGAGGGGTCCTGGAAGCCACCGACGAATCGCCCCACGGCTCTCTCTCCCGTCCACCCAGGCCACGGCCATCGTCCACGCGCCGACCAGTGTAAGTGGAGGCGCGATGTCCTGAACACGTGACGACATCCCCACGACTCTTTTCCAAGGGTGCACGACCCCTCGCGAACGCCCCCTTGATCACCCCTAGGCTTGCGCAAGCAAGCAACTCATTCCCTCGGTTGGAGGACAACGACGTGGGCATCATCGGCTGGATCATCCTCGGACTGTTCGCCGGAGGCATCGCCAAGATCCTGCTGCCCGGCCGCGACCCCGGAGGTCTGATCGGCACCACCCTGATCGGCATCGTCGGCGCCTTCCTCGGCGGCTGGCTCTCCGCGCGCTTCCTCGACCGTCCGGTGGAGAAGCAGTTCTTCGACCTCTACACCTGGGGCGCGGCCATCGCCGGTTCGCTGGTCCTGCTCGTGGGCTACCGCATCCTGTTCGGCAACTCACGCGACTGACCCCGCGGGCGTGGCGCCTCCGTGCCATCGCTCCGGCGGCCACCCGCCGCCGGAGCGGCCCGCCACCGTCCACCGGGCCGCCACCGTCCACCGGCCCCACCACCGTTCACCGGACCCGCCGCCGCTCCCCTGCTCACCCTCCTCCTCGTCCTCGGCCGAGGCTCACGCCCGGGTGCGGCCCGGCTCGGGGGGTACCTCCGCCTGGGAGCGGATGTGCAGCACGTCACCGACGAACAGGTCGTAGACCAGTACGCCGATGACCCCGCCGACCAGCGGTCCGACGATCGGGATCCACCAGTAGTCGCTGAACGAACCGGCCAGCGAGCCCGGCAACGCCAGCTCGTTCCAGCCGGCCGCCCAGGCGAGCAGGCGCGGCCCGAAGTCGCGGGCCGGGTTGACGGCGTACCCCGCGTTCGCCCCGTAGGACATGCCGATGGCCGCGACGGCGAAGCCGATCAGCAGCGGTCCGAGGTTCGCCTTGACCGCCGTGTTGCGCAGGTCGATGAGGGCGACGACGAACATGGCCAGGAACGCGGTGCCGACGATCTGGTCGAACAGGGGTCCCCAGACCGCGCCGTGGAAGTACGGGCCCGGGAACGTGCCGAAGATCGAGAACGTGGTGAGCGTGTGCCCGTTCACCTTCGGCGCCTTCAGCAGGTTGTCGAAGGTGTTGATCGCGTCGTGGTAGACCCCGTACACCAGCGCCGCCCCGGCGAAGCCGCCGATCACCTGGGACAGCCAGTACGCCGGGATCTTGGCCCAGGGGAACCTGCGGCGCACCGCGAAGGCCAGCGTCAACGCCGGATTGAGGTGCGCGCCGCTGACCCCGCCGGCCACGTAGACGCCGAAGACGACGGCCATGGCCCAGCCCCAGGTGATCAGCAGCCAGTCCCCCGCGCTGATGAAGAAGATCGTGGGGCCCTGCGTGCGGCCCGTACCCGGCAGACCCGCCACCGCCACCGCGACCGAGCCGCAGCCGAAGGCGACGAGGACGAGCGTCCCGAGGAACTCCGCCATGCACTCCCCGAGAAGGCCACCGCGCCGCCTGAGTACGGAGGGTTTGAGCAGGGGAGCGATTTCCACAGCCATGCGGCCTCCTCGCGGGGACATTTCAGTCTTTACCACTATGAGTAACGACTTGATCGCGCACAATTCACGATCCACCACATGCCACTGCGGAGAGGCATCACACCCGCACGCACGGCGACCCCACGACGCCATGCCTCCCCCGGACCTCCGGGACCTCCCGGACCTCCCGGACCTCCGGGACCTCCCCCGGAGACGCCCGTTCCCCGCGCCGCCCACAGCGGCACGGGGAACGGAGGGGGCATCGGGGTGACGGTCAGCCGTCGAGGTCGTCGGCGAAGTGCCGGAAGCCGTGCCGGTCCCGGTGCAGCTCCCACAGGGTGCCCGCGAGGACGTCCGGGTCCTTGCGCTCGTGTCCCGGGACGATCGCGCCGGGGATGACGAGCTGGGCGACGTGGATGCCCTCGGCCACGAGCGCGTCGTGCAGCAGATGCGCGTACGCGCTCTCGGCGGCGAAGGCGATCGAGGTGCCCGCCCGGTCCGGGTGCGGGACCACCGCGGTGCCCCCGTTCACGAACAGGATCGTGCCCCGGCCCAGTTCCCGCATGCCGGGCAGCACCTGCCGCACCGCGGCGACGGGCCCGTACACGGAGAACTCGACGGGGGCGATCAGGTCCTGGTACGTCGTCTCCAGCACCGGCCGCATGAAGTCCCGTCGCGGCAGCGGGCTGTACTGGAGCACCTCGACGGGACCGAGGCTCGTCGCGGCCCGGTCCAGGGCGGCCCGCAGCTGCTCCGGATCGTGCACGTCGGCGGCGAAGCCCCGCGCGTTCACTCCTTCGGTGCCGAGGGCGTCGGCCAGCGCGTCCAGCCGGGCCGCGTCCCGGGCGACGAGCGCGACGTCGAAGCCCTCGCGGCCGAACCGGCGCGCGACGGCGGACCCCAGGCCGGGGCCCGCCCCGATGATGGCGATCGTGGTCATGGTGCGACCGTACTCGGCGCGCCGGACGGTCACATTCCGCCGGTGGCCGCCGCACCGCCGGTGGCCACCGCACCGTCGGTGGTGACGGCACGGACCATGAAGACCGCCGCCACGGCCGCGCCCACCATGGCCGCGTCGGCCACCATCAGCTGCCAGACATTCGTGTAGGCGAGTTCGATCATTTCGTCGGTGGATTTCTCGGTGAGCAGGCCGACACTGCTCAGCAGGCCGATCAGCCACAGCGCCCACCACACGTTCACCACGGCCGGCAGCCGCCTGTCCGGCGCGCTCCTGCGGTGGACGTCGGCGACCAGCCCGCGCGGGAACCACAGGTTCACGACCGGCATGATCCAGCTCAGCCAGACCCAGATCCCGAGGTACTTCGCCGGCTGCCCCGACAGCGCCAGCGCGTTGTCCCGCACCCGGTCGAGCCACACGATGAAGGCGAGCGCGCAGAGCAGTACGGCGGCGCCGTTCGCGTTGGTGACGACGTGGTACGAGTCCTCCAGCGAGGTCGGCAACCGGTGGACGCCGTCGCCCTGGTCCAACGGACCCGAGGCGGGCTCGCCGGCCATCGCGAGTCTGATCTCCCAGACCGCCCGGACCAACCAGGCGGCACCGGCGAGGAGAAGCGTCGCCATCGCGCAGCGGGCCGCGAACTGGACAGGGCGCAGAGCGCGAGGCTGGATCATGTCATCGGTCACAGCGGCATCCTGGCCGACGGCCCGCGCCCGGCGCCAGGGAAAACCGCCCGGTCAGGGTGTTCTGGGACCGGGCTGATACACAGCCAGCGCCCAGATCACGAAGACGCCGATGCCGATCAGGATGATCGACCAGATCGGCGAGTACGGCAGGAACAGGAACTGGATGATCACGTTCAGCACCGCCAGGGCGATACCGACGGCCCGCGCCCACTCGGCGCCCCGCAGGACGCCCACACCGGTGACGGCGGCCAGGACGCCCAGGACGACCAGGATCCAGCCCCAGCCAGCAGCCGGTGAGGCTGATCTTTTGAAGTGCTCTCCCGGCTGAAGCCGGGAGATTCCTACCTACCTTGCGGTGGCGGGCTTGACGCGACGAGCGCGCCTGACGACTGCCCTTCCGGC